>NZ_JAAEAH010000041.1 GCF_010998615.1 Myxococcus sp. CA023
GTGGACGGCCCCCCCCGGCTCGAACCCGTCAGCCCGCAGGCGTTCAAGGCCTCGGCCTCGGTCCCCAGCGGCGAGGACGAAGAGCCCGAGGAAATCTCCGAGGACGAAGCCCAGTCCATCGACGAGGGGGACGACGACAGCCACTCCCGCGCGCGGCCCCAACCCGAGGAGCCGGACGAAATCAGCAGCGACGAGGTGGAGGAAGCGGAGATTTCCGCCAGCAGTGCAGCGCAGCTCATCGAATCGGACGACGACCTCGAGGAAGCCGACGCCGACGTGGCCCCCGAGCCACACGACGACGGCCCCGCTCCGGAGCCGGTTCCCTCGACGCTGAACCCGTGGTTCGCCCAGCTCGCGCACGGGTACTGCCCCCCCGACGGAATCCGCTTCGACCGGCACACGCCCCCAACGACGTTCCCCGGTCGCGACGAGCCCACGAACCCCGCCCACCCGGCCCCCTCAGGCCGTTCGGAAGTCGTCGTCCGCGGCAAGGGCTCGTGAGGCAGCCAACCGAGCTGCTCCTGGAAACTTTCCAACGGTCGCAAGCGCCCGATAGGATGTTCCGGTTTTCACAGCACTTTTTCCGGGACAAAGGGCTTCATGGAGCGTCGGGTCCTCATCGTCGAAAGCGAGCATGATTTTGCGCTCAGTATGGCCACCGTGCTCAAGGGCGCGGGATACCAGACAGCCTTGGCTGAGACGGCGGCTGACGCACAGCGTGAGCTGGAGAAGCGCCGGCCAGACCTGGTCGTCCTCCGCGCGGAGCTGAAGGATCAGTCCGGCTTCGTCCTCTGCGGCAACATCAAGAAGGGCAAGTGGGGTCAGAATCTCAAGGTCCTGCTGCTCTCCTCCGAGAGCGGCGTGGATGGCCTGGCGCAGCATCGTCAGACGCCGCAGGCGGCGGACGGCTACCTCGCCATCCCGTTCGAGATGGGCGAGCTGGCCGCCCTGAGCCACGGCATCGTGCCGCCGGGCACGGATGACACCGGCGCGTCGCTGGATGCCGCGCTGAACGGGACGCGCGAAGCACCGCCGCCCATGCCTCCGTCGCTCAAGGCCGCCGCGGGGGGGCCGCCGAAGCTGCCCAAGCGCGAGCGCCGCAGCGCGATGACGGAAGAGGACCGCGCGTTCCTCGACCGCACGTTCCAGTCCATCGCGGACCGCAAGGCGGAGCTGCTCGCCGAGTCCCGCCAGCTCAAGCGTCCGCCACCGCGGCGCGAGCTGATGGGCACGCCCGAGGGCAAGATTCAGATCCTCCGCGACGAGCTGAAGACGCGCGAGGCCCAGCTCGCCCGCCTCTCCGAAATCTGGAACGTGCGCGAGCGCGAGCTGCTCTCCGGCGAGGACCGCATCCACGAGAAGGACGTGGAGCTGCAGGGCCTGAAGATGCAGGTGGACGACCTGCTGCGCCGCTTCAACGAGGCCCAGCAGTCCACCATCCAGAAGGAGCGCGAGCACGGCGCCACCGTCGACGACCTGCTCCTCCAGAAGTTCTCCGCGGAGAAGGACCTCATCGAGGTCGTCGCCTCCAAGGAGAAGGACATCAACCTCCTGCGCCGGGAAGTCTCCCGCGCCGAGGAGGAGCTGAGCCGCCGCGCCGGCGAGCTGGAGCACGGCCGCAACGAGTACGACAAGCTGGAGAAGCACCTCGGCGTCGTCACACTCGAGTTCGAGGTCAAGGAGCAGAAGCTCCAGGACACCGTCCTCGCGAATGAAGGCGAAATCGCGCGGCTGACGAAGCGCGGTGACGACTTCGAGGCCGAGCTGAGCCGCACCATCAGCGAGCGTGACCAGCGCTTCGCCGAGCTGGACGGTGAAATCCAGGCCCTCCAGGAGCGGCTGCAGCAGACCGAGCAGGAGCGCGACACCACCGTGCGCGGCCTGGAAGCCCGCGCTGCCCGTGCCGAGGAGCACGGCACCCAGGCTGACGCGGAAATCCACCGGCTCAACGCCGAGCGCGATGCGCTGGAGGCGAAGCTCAGCCAGCAGGTCGCGGACCTGGAGGCGGACCTCGCGCGAACCACGGGCGAGCGCGACCAGCTCCGGCTGGACAAGGACGCCCAGGAGGCCGAGCTCACCCAGCGCGTCGAGGAGCGTGACGCGAAGCTCGGCACGCTCGAGCGCGAGCTGTCGGAGACCATCGCGCGGAACGAGCACACCGAGGCGGAGCTCAACGCCAACATCCAGCAGCAGCTGGAGCGCATCGGCGAGCTCGAGGGCGAAGTCGAGGCTGTCAAGACGCACCTGGAGGACCGCGAGAATGAGCTGACCGCGGAGCTCCAGGCGCTGGGACAGGCCAAGGACGAGCTGGAGACGGACCTCAACGACCGGCTCCAGGCCCTCTCCCAGGCGAAGGACGCGCTGGAGGCGGACCTCTCCCGTCAGTTGGAGGAGCTGCGCTCCGCCAAGGCCGAGCTCGAAGCGGACCTCACCGGCCAGATTCAAGCGCTCACCTCGCAGCTCGAGGAGACGCAGCGGCAGCTCGATGACTCGCAGCGGACCGGCGAACAGCTCTCCGCGCGCGTGGCCCAGTTGGAGGACACCGTCTCCCAGCGGGAGTCCACCATCGAATCCCTGCAAGGGGACGTGGCCGCGCGCGACCAGCGCATCTCCGAGCTGAGCGGAGACCTGGAGGCCACCAGCCAGACGCTCCAGCAGACGCAGCAGACGCTGGCGCAGACGGAGCAGCAGCTCGCCGACACGCAGAACACCCTCGCCAGCACCGAAGGCACGCTGGCGGAGACGCGCGGCGAACTGGACGCCACCAGCCAGACGCTGGTGGATACGCAGGCGCGCCTCTCCGACACCGAGGGCACGCTGGCGCAGACGCGCGGCGAGCTGGACGCCACCAGCCAGACGCTGACCCAGACGCAGCAGACCCTCTCCGACACGGAAGGAGCGCTGGCGGAGACGCGTGGCGAGCTGGATGCCACCTCCCAGACGCTCCAGCAGACACAGCAGGCGCTGGCGCAGACGGAAGGCGCGCTGGCCGAGACGCGCGGCGAGCTGGATGCCACCTCCCAGACGCTCCAGCAGACACAGCAGACGCTGGCGCAGACGGAGCAGCAGCTCGCCGACACGCAGAACACGCTCGCCAGCACCGAAGGCACGCTGGCGGAGACGCGCGGCGAGCTGGAGGCCACCTCCCAGACGCTCCAGCAGACGCATGCGGCGCTGGAGGACACGCGCGGCGCGCTCCAGGAGACCAGCGACACGCTGGCGCACACCACCCGCGAGCGCGACCAGCGCATCGCGGAGCTGGCGGACCTGGGCGCCGCGAAGGACGCGCTGGAGCAGGACCTCACCGGGCAGATTGGTCATCTCCGCAGCGAGCTGTCCGAGACGCAGGGCAACTACGAGGCCGAGCGGGCCGCGCACGAGAAGCTGGCCGCGGAGACGAGCGCGCACATCGGTGACCTCACCAGTGAGCGCGACGGACTCCGCTCCGAGCTGGAGGCCACCAGTCAGACGCTGGAGCAGACCCACGGCCAGCTCGCCGCCACCCGCGACGCGCTGGCGCGCGAGCAGCACGCGCACCAGGAGAGCCGGAAGGCCGCCGCGAGCACCCAGGCCGCGCTGGAAGGCCAGCTGGCCGAGGCGCGTGCCCATGGCGAGGACCTGGGCGAGCACCTCACCCTCACCAAGCACGAGCTGGGCACACGCGTCGCCGAGCTGACGCAGCTCACCGCCACGCTGGCGCAGACGGAGAACACCCGGGCCCACCTCGAGGAGCGGCTGCACACGCTCACCGAGGAGTCGCAGCGCCGCGAGGAGCTCCTCCAGAACGACCTGACGCAGAAGGGCACCGAGCTGTCGGACACGCTCCGCAAGCTCACCCACGTGACGCAGGAGAAGATGCGTCAGGCGGAGGTGCTCAACCGCGAGGTCGCCACCCGCACCGAGCAGCTCAAGGCCCTGGAGGCCAAGCTCCAGACGCAGGCCACCGAGGCCCGCCGTCAAGCCGAGGGCCTGGGGCAGCAGATTACCGGTCTCAACGAGCAGCTCGAACAGGGCCGCAAGGTGCAGGCGGGCCGAGAGGACCAGCTGCGCGCCGCGGGCGCTGCCCAGCAGAAACTCACCGCCGAGCGGGACGGCCTCGCGGGCCAGGTCCAGCAGGCCGAGGCCCGGCTCCAGCAGCAGGTCCAGCAGGCGAACCAGGAACGTGCCGACGCCAAGCGCGCGGCGGACGAACTGGCCGCGAAGCTGGCCAAGGCCGAGCAGCGCATCGCCCAGTTCGCGCAGGACGCCCAGACGCAGGCCACCGAGTCCGACGCCAGGGCCAAGGACCTGCAGGGCCAGCTGAGCGCGCGGGCGAAGAAGATTCAGGACCTGGAGCTGGCGGTGGAGAACGCGCAGGGCGCCAAGTCCCGCGCGGAGAAGGAGCTCAACGCCAAGGTGGCCGCCGCCGAGAGCAAGGCCCACGAGGCATCCACCCGCCTGGCCGCCGCGCAGAAGGAGCGCAAGGACCTGGAGGCGCGGCACGCCAAGGAGCAGGAAGACCTCACCGCCAAGCAGAAGGCGGAGCTGGAGCGTCGCGACGCCATCAAGGCGCAGGAGGTCGCCCGCCTGCAGCAGTCCGTCCAGGAGAAGAGCAAGGCCCTCAAGGTCGCCGAGCTGGAGCTGGCCCGCTACAAGAGCAAGTCCGCCACCGTGGCCACCCCGGCCAAGGCCGCCGCCAAGCCCGCGGCGGCCGAGGACGACGAGCTGGCCGTGAGGACGCAGCTCAACCAGGTCATCGCGCCCGCTGCGGCCCAGGCCCCGGCGAAGAAGCCGGCCGCAAAGCCTGCGGCCCAGGCCGCCGCGAAGAAGGCCCCTGCCCCGGCTCCCGCCCCGCCGGCGGCGCTGAGTGACGAGTCCGAGCCCACCGACCGGACCCTGGTCATCCAGCTGCCCACGGCCAAGGAAGACGACGACTGGACGGCCCTGGTGGACGAGCTGGACAAGTAACGTAACGGCGTCGGGATTCCGGCACCCCGCCGGAATCCCGACGGCCTCGGCCTCGAAACCCCGAGGTCTCAATGAAACGGCCCTGACATCCGTGCCCTAGCCGGGCAGGTGTGTCAGGGCCGTCTCAGTTCCAACCCAGGAAGCGTCGAGCGGTTCCATCCGCGCTCAGAGCGCGGCGCGTGCCTCGCGGACCAGCTCCTTGAAGTGGAGCGTGGAGACGACGTCCCGGAGCGACACCACGCGGCCCCCTATCTGGGCCTCCTCCTGGGCACGGCGCCAACTGCTGCGGAGTGTACGCAAGGCGACATAGGCCAGCAGAAGCGGGAAGCCGCCCGGAAGCAGGACCACTGCCACCATCATCACCATCCGCAACCACGCCCACACCATGACCGCTCACCTCCCTGAATACCGATTGGAAACAATGAGATGCACGACGTGTGCCCACGTTGCGCAGAAAATTTCCCTCCGGAATTACGCGGGTTTGCCAGGCAGCGGGGCGAACGGGCCACGGTGACGACACCGGAACCCTGGCATTTTTGCCGCAGTCGCCAGGAGGGCGTCGGTTAAGTTCACCGGGTGAGCACCCCTTCGACGGTTGAGAGCCACGCCTTCACCAGCGTGGAGGACGCGGAGAAGCGCCTGGAGCAGGTGGGCTATCTATCCTCGCCGGAGATCGCCACGGCGGCCTTCCTGGCGGACCGGATGGACAAGCCCATCCTGGTGGAAGGCCCCGCTGGCGTCGGCAAGACAGAGCTGGCCAAGGCCCTGGCCCAGGCGCTGGGCCGCGAGTTCATCCGGCTCCAGTGCTACGAAGGCCTGGACGAGGCGAAGGCCCTCTACGAGTGGGAGTACGCCAAGCAGTTGCTCTACACCCAGCTCCTCAAGGACAAGATTGGGGACATGGTGCAGGGCACCACCACGCTGGCGCAGGCGGCGGACCGGCTGGCCTCCAGCGACGCGGTGTTCTTCTCCGAACGCTTCCTGCTGCCCCGCCCGGTGCTGAAGGCCCAGCTCTCCGAGCGCCCCGCCCTGCTGCTGGTGGACGAAATCGACAAGGCGGACCCGGAGTTCGAGGCCTTCCTGCTGGAGGTGCTCTCCGACAACGCCGTCACCATCCCCGAGCTGGGCACCTTCCGGGCGAAGCACATCCCCCGCGTGCTGCTCACCTCCAACGCCGCGCGCGAGCTGTCCGACGCGCTCAAGCGCCGCTGCCTCCACCTGCACATCGACTTCCCGGACCGCGAGCGCGAGCTGCGCATCGTCCGCTCGCGACTGCCCCAGGTGCCCCAGGTGCTGGCGGAGCAGGTGGTGGAAGCGGTGGCCGCCATCCGTTCGCTCGACCTGAAGAAGGCGCCCTCCATCAGCGAGACGCTCGACTGGGCCCAGAGCCTGGCGCTGCTGAACGCGGAGCAGCTCACCGCCGACGTGGTGGCCTCCACGCTGAACCTCGTCCTCAAGTACGAAGGCGACATCGAAAAGGCGAAGGCCAACCTCTCGCAGATTGCCCAGGCCTGACGGGCCCTCGAAGCGCGTGCTGCTGAAGGAACGCTTCCAGATCACCCGGCCGCTCGAGGAGATGGAGCTCCGCCTCGTGCGCGCGTCGCTGGCCAACGCGGCCCTGGTCGACCCGCGCGAGGAAGCCATCCTCCGCACCGCCCTGTCGCTGGCGCGCCTCTACAAGGTGCGGCACGGCGAACGCGACGTAGGCGTGGGCGCGCTGCTCACTCCGTTTCGCGAGGAGGTGGAGCGCCGCCTGGGCCCCGTCCTCCAAGCCCCCTTCCCGCCCACGCGGGACCGGCTGATGCCGCACGTGAAGGACCTGCGCCAGCACGCCGCCAAGGCGCGCGACATGGTGGCGCAGCGGCTGCGCGGGCGCGTTCCCCCCGAGGCACTGGACCGGGAAATCCGGCACAAGGAACTGGTGCTGGTCACCGGCGGCGGCGGCGGAACGGCCTACGTCTACCTGGGGGTGATGAGCCTCCTGGACGAATACGGCCTGGAGCCGCGCCTGCTCGCCGGGACGTCCATGGGCGCCATCCTCGCCATCATGCGCTCGCGCCTGACGCGCTTCGACGCCACGGACATGATCAACATCGTCCGCGGGCTGTCCTTCCGGAAGCTCTTCCGATTCATCTCCACGGAGAGCCGCTATGGCCTGCCCGCCGCGCTGAGGCTGTTTCTGCGCGCGGGGCTGGGCCGCTTCTTCAGCGCGGGACCGGAGAACAGCGGCATGCGGCTCAAGGACTTGCCGGTGCCGACGCTCATCGCCGTGGGCGGCATCCGCCGCGGCATGCTTCCCCGGCCGCTGGAGTATTACGAGCGCCTGCTGGGCACCAGTCCGCTGGGCCTGCTCAACCCCGTGGGCGTGGCACGCCGCATCCAGGCCGCCATGGGCGCCATGGCCGAGCTCTTCACCCGCCCCGAAATCACCGCCCGCCTCTACCTCGGCGCGGACGACACCACTGGCGACTTCGACGCGCTCGACGCCGCGGGCTTCTCATCCGCGCTGCCCGGCGTCATCCACTACGACGTGCTGCGCGAGGACCCCGGCATGCACACGTTGGTGGAAGGACTCATGGGCCAGCACGGCATCGCGAGGCTCATCGACGGAGGACTGGTGGACAACCTGCCAGCGAAGGCCGCGTGGAAGGCAGTGGCCCGAGGCCGCATCGGCACGCGCAACGCGTTCATCCTCGCGCTCGACGGCTTCGCCCCGAAGCTGACCACGCCCATCTGGCTGCCTCTCCAGCGGCTGGCCGCGATGACGGTGGCACCGAACCTTCCTTATACGCACCACGTCAAACGCTTTCCGCGAACACTGTCACCGCTGGACGTCGTACCGTCGGTGGAACTGGCCTCGAAGGCGTTACAATTCGGCAGGACGGCACTGGCGGAGGACCTCCCGTTCCTCCGTCGGATGCTTGCCCCCCTGCCACCGGTGCTGTGACGGGTTCGGGACGAGAAACACGCTTTGACCTCATAGGTTTCGCTGACTAGAAGGCCCGGGCTGTCCTCTCAAACATCCAGGCGAAGGAACATCGAATGAGCTCGACCTCGAGTAGTGGAGTGCGCGCCGAGCAAATCTGGCTCGACGGCCGACTGATGAAATGGGACGAGGGCCACGTGCATCTGATGACGCACGCGCTTCACTATGGCCTGGGTGTCTTCGAGGGCATCCGCGCATACAAGACGCACGACGGACGGCTGGCCGTCTTCCGGCTGCGTGAGCACGTCCGCCGGCTGCTCGACTCGGCCCACATCATCATGCTGAAGATTCCGTACACCGAGGACGAGCTCTTCGACGCGTGCGTGAATCTGCTTCGCGCGCAGAAGGACCTGTTCGCCAACGGCGCGTACCTGCGGCCGGTGGCCTTCATGGGCGACGGGGCCATGGGCCTGGGCGCGGTGAACCCCACCCGCACGGCCGTGACGGCGTGGGACTGGGGCGCGTACCTGGGCGACAAGGGCATCAAGGAAGGCATCCGCGCCAAGGTCAGCTCGTACACGCGCATGCACGTCAACGTGAACATGGTGCGCGGGAAGATTACCGGCCAGTACGTCAACTCCATCCTCGCCAAGCGCGAGGCGGTGCTGGCGGGCTACGACGAGGCCATCCTCCTGGACATCAGCGGCTTCGTGGCCGAGGCCTCCGGAGAGAACATCTTCCAGGTGAACAAGAAGGGCATCATCAAGACGCCCCCGCTGTCCGGCCCCATCCTGGACGGCATCACCCGCGACACGGTGCTGCACATCCTGCGCGACAGCGGCCGCACGGTGGAGGAGGTCACCTTCACCCGCGACGCGCTCTACATCACCAATGAGATCTTCCTCTGCGGCACGGCGGCGGAGATCACCCCCGTGCGCGAGGTGGACAACCGCCAGGTGGCCGACGGCAAGCCCGGCCCCATCACCCGGTACGTGCAGGACATGTACTTCCGCATCGTGCGTGGCCAGGAGCCGCGCTACGCGGACTGGCTCACGTACATCTGAGCCACCCCGCTTCGCCCCCCTCTTCGGCATGAGAGGGGGGCGGGCAGCCAGGGAAGAGGCCACGTCCCGCGCCCGACCGCCCATCGAATGGGCTAGAACGGGGCTTGATGGCTCCTCCCGCTGGCTACGACTACGACGACAATCCGTTCAAGCTCGAGAACCCATCCATCCTCGACATCGCTCCACCGGAGCCGAAGTCGGTGGAGGACACGGGGCTCAAGATGGGCATCCTGTCCGACATCGCCCTGAAGTACCTCTATTACGCAGGCACGGGCACGGGCATGGGCATCGCGGACGAGATGCGGCTGCCGTGGCCAGGCGTCATCGAGCACGTGGTGGACTTCCTCGCCACGGAGAAGCTGGTGGACCTGCGCGGCGGCAAGGGCTTTGGCCGCGCGTCAGTGGAGTTCATCCTGTCGGAGAAGGGCCGCGAGTACGCGCGAGACGCCCTCACCCGCACCACCTACGTGGGCCCCGCGCCGGTACCGATTGAGCAGTACAACGCGCTCATCACCAGCCAGACGGAGGAGACGCCCGTCGTCAGCCAGGAGGAGCTGGTGATGGCGCTCAGCCACCTCACCGTCCCCGCGGAGCTGATGGACAAGCTGGGCCCGGCGGTGAACTCCGGCCGCTCGCTGTTCCTCTACGGCTCCCCCGGCAACGGCAAGACGAGCCTGGCCGAGGCCGTCTCCAACATGTTCGGCGGCGAGGTGTTCGTCCCCCACTGCCTGGAGATTGGGAATCAGATCATCCAGGTCCACGACCGGCTCATCCACACGCCGGTGTCGCTGGAGGTCGGCCGGGATGCCTCTGGCCGCCGGCAGACCTTCGAAATGGACAACCGGTGGCTCGTGTGCCGCCGGCCCTCCGTCGTCGTGGGCGGCGAGCTGACGCTGGCGATGCTGGACCTCATCTATTCGGAGAGCACCCGCTTCTACGAGGCCCCGTTCCAGGTGAAGGCCAACGGCGGCATGCTCCTCATCGACGACTTCGGCCGCCAGAAGGTCCACCCCACGGACCTGCTCAACCGGTGGATTGTCCCCCTGGAGAAACGGGTGGACTTCCTCACCCTCCACACTGGCAAGAAGTTCGAAATCCCCTTCGACCAGCTCCTCGTCTTCTCCACCAACCTGGACCCCAAGGAACTGGTGGACGAGGCCTTCCTGCGCCGCATCAAGTACAAGATTGAGGTCGGGAACCCCGACGAAGAGGCTTACCGGGAAATCTTCAGTCGCGTCTGCGAGGCAGCGGGAATCCCGTACGTGGACCAGGCCGTCACGTACCTCATCGAGCACTACTACAAGCCGCGGAGCATGGAGCTTCGCTCGTGCCACCCTCGGGACCTGGTGAGCCTCATCCGGGACGCGGCACGCTACCGGCAGATACCTCCAGCGCTCTCCAAGGACCTGCTCGACCAGGCGTGCGAGGTGTTCCTCGTCAATCTGTGATGATTTCGTTGTTACAACCGCGCGGAATTTCTAGAATCCACGCGCCGTTGTACCGCTCGGCCGCATGCTTCGAGTACCGCCCGCGGCGGACCCGCAGCGAGAAGGAGCCGCAGTCCGTGAAGGAACGCTACCAGGACATCGACGAGAAGAACGAAACGCTGCGTGGGTACCTCGACATCTACAAGGACAAGCCGGACGCGCGCGAGTTCTTGGACAAGATGGAGATGTCGTGGATCTACCACGACGCCGCGCTAGAGGGAGTCGTCTACACGCATCAGGAACTGATGGCCGCGCTGTTCCCTCATCGAACCAGCGCGGAAGCCTCCATGATTCCGGTGGTCCTCGAAATCCGGAACCACAAGGCCGTCTGTGACTTCATCCGTGAGGAGGCAGCGGGCGCGAAGAAGCAGGCGCAAATCACGCTGACCACCATCAAGCGGATGCATGACCTCTTCCTGGGCAACACGCCGGAGGCTCAGACGGAGCGCGCGCGCATGGAGCGCCGCGAGCGCACGGAGAAGGAGCTGGCCAAGGAACGCGACAGGTCCGGGCTGCGCAAGGACATGCCGCTGCACCGCACGTACTTCCACGACATCTCCCAGCCGGCGAAGATCCAACCGGAGTTGGAGAAGCTCGTGGACTACACGGCCAGCGCCGAGTTCCGGGAGTTCCACCCCATCAAGCAGGCGGCCACGGTCCAGCACAAGTTCGTGCAGATCTTCCCCTTCACTGAGCACAGCGGGAAGGTGGGGCGCATGTGCAGCAACCTCATCCTGCTGCGCAACGGCTACATGCCCGCCGTCATCCACTCCATCGACCGGCAGCGCTACTACGAGTCCTTCCGGGGACCCGTGGCCGGCTTCCGGACGGTGCTGATGGACGCGATGGAGAACTCGCTCGACAACGGCATGAAGTACTTCCGGGACCTGGGGCGCAAGTACAAGGCCCTGAACAGCTAGCCCACGTCCCGCGGCGGCCCGGCGAGGGAGCGCGCAGGCTCACGCTCCTCTCGCGCGTCGTGAAGGATGCGGGGTCCGTCGACACCATTGGTGTGTTGGCAACAGACCCCGGATCCTCGAATCCCTGGACGGGAGGAAGTAAGAAGAATACCCATGCCCGTGACACAGTCCCTCAACAGCCGCCGCGGAACCGGAAGCTCGGGAGGCGAGCTGACGGAGCCCCCGCCACCGCGGCTGGCCCATATGCCAGCCCGTGACAAGCTGGAGCGACTCCTGCGAGTGGCCCAGGGCCACCACAAGGCGCTCATCCTCACCCACGACAATCCGGACCCGGACTCGCTGGCGGCGGCGGTGGCCCTGGCGCACCTGCTCGAGCGCAAGGCGGGCCTGAAGGCCCACATCGGCTACGGCGGCATCATCGGCCGGGCGGAGAACATCGCCTTCGTGAAGGTGCTGCGCCTGCCCGTCTCACACGTGTCGACCATCGACTTCGACGAGTACGACCTCTTCGGGCTGGTGGACACGCAACCCAACGTGGGCAACCACTCCCTGCCCGCGCGGCTGGAAGCGCACCTGGTGGTGGACCACCATCCGCTGCGCCAGGAGAGCCTGGAGGCCCCTTTCGCGGACGTGGGCGGCGCATTTGGAGCCACGTCCACCATGCTGGTGGAGTACCTGCGCGCGGCTCGGTTGGAGCCCTCCGTGGAGGTGGCCACCGGCCTGTTCTACGGCATCAAGGCGGACACGCGCGACCTGGGCCGGGAGACGACGCCCACGGACGTGGACAGCTACCTGTGGCTGTTCCCGCGCATGGACAAGACGCTGCTGGCGCAGATTGAGCACCCCGAGCTGCCCGCGCGCTACTTCCAGCTGTACCACACGGCCTACGAGCGGGCGAAGGTGTACGGGACGGCCATCGTCACCGACCTGGAGGAGGTCTACTCCCCGGACATGGTGGCGGAGGTGGCCGAGCGGCTGATGTTCCTCGAAGGCATGAAGTGGTCGCTGGCCTTCGGGACGTACCGCAACCAGCTCTTCCTCAGCTTGCGCGTCAAGGACCGGCGGATGAACGCGGGGCGCCTCATCCGCGAAATCTGTGAGGACTACGGCGGCTCGTCCGGCGGCCACGGCAGCATGGCCGGAGCGCGGCTGCCGCTGTCTGGGAAGCTGGCGCAGCGCAAAGCACTCAAGCGCGAGCTGGTGGCCAAGTTCCTGGAGGCGTTCGGCGTCGCCGACGAGCGGCCGGTGTCGCTGCTGTACGCGCAGGACTCGTGACGTACTGGGACTACAACGCGGCCGCGCCGGTGCGAGCGGAGGTGGCGACGCTGCTGTCGCGCGCCTTCGCGTCGAGCGGTTATGGCAATGCGTCCAGCGTGCACCAGGAGGGCCGCGCGGCACGGGCCCGGTTGGACGCGGCACGGGCGAAGGTGGCCCGCGTGCTCGGCTGCGAGCCGAAGGAAGTCAGCTTCACCGGCTCTGGCAGCGAGGCGGACGCGCTGGCGCTCGTGGGCGCCTGGCACATGCGGCCCCAGCCCGAGCGGCGGCGGGTGGTGACGTCCGCGGTGGAGCACCCCGCCCTGCTGGGCGCGGTGGCGCAGTTGGAGCGGGAGGGCGCCCACATCGTGCGGGTGGCGCCCGGTCCGGACGGGCGCGTGCGTGAAGCCGACATGCTGGCGGCCCTGACGTCGGACGCGGCCTTGTGCTCGTTGATGTGGGCCAACAACGAGACGGGCGTGCTCCAACCCGCGAGGGAGGTGGCGCTCGCGTGCCGGCAGCGCGGCGTGCTGTTCCACACGGACGCGGTGCAGGCCGCGGGCAAGGTGCCCCTGTCCCTGCGCGAGGTGGACGCTGACCTGTTGTCCCTGTCCGCGCACAAGTTCGGCGGCCCTCCGGGCGTGGGCGTGCTGATGGTTCGCAAGAGCGTGGACGTCCGCGCGCTCACGCCGGGCCACCAGGAAGGCGGCCGTCGCGGAGGGACGCAGAACGTGCCCTACGCGGAGGCGCTGGCGCTGGCGCTCGCGTTGGCCCACGCGGAGCTGCCTGAGACAACGGCGCGGCTGACCACGCTCCGCGATGCATTCGAACGGGAGGTGACGGCGCGACTGCCCGGCGTGCACATCAACGGCGGCGCGGCCCCGCGTGTGCCCAACACCAGCAACCTGCGCTTCGACGGCGTGGAGGGTGAGTCGCTGCTCATCGCTCTGGATTTGGAGGGCATCTGCGTGTCCTCCGGCGCCGCCTGCGCGTCCGGCACGCTGACGCCGTCGCATGTCCTGCGGGCCATGGGCCTGTCGCCCGCGCAGGCCCGAGGCAGCCTTCGCTTCAGCATGGGCCCCGGCACGACGGAAGCGGACGTGGCGCGAGTGGTGGACGCGCTCGTGCGGCACGTGCCGCACGTCCGCGCGCTGGCCGGCTAGGACACGGAACGCCGGCTCAGGGGCAGCCGAAGGTGGAAGGTCGCCCCCTACCAGGACTGCTCCGGAAGCGGCTGCTCGCGAACGTCCGCGTCGGGTTGCCCGTAACCGGGCATCCCGTCTTCCCGGGCTTCGTCCGCCTTGGAGATCCGCGGACGCGGGCGCTCCTCGGGCTTGGGTGTGGACTGCTCCGGCTTCGGCTGCTTGGGCTCGTTGGCCATCTGGATTCCTCCCCCCACGCGACACCGCGCGCGGCGGAAGGAAAGGTCGTCATCGTCCTGGAAGGTGGGCAGGGACGGTGGAGTGGACAACAGGGTGCCCGCTCCCCTACCCCGCGCGCGAGCCCGGCGTCGGCGGCGTCCCGCTGGGCGACGGCGCGGCGGGCACCTCGTCACTGGCGCCGAAGAGACCGCGCACCACGGCGGCGATGGCCAGCGGCGTACCCACGCGTTCGTCGTAGTGAGGCGTCAGCGCCTGGGCGAACTCCTCGGCTGTCGGGAAGCGGTCCTCGGGACGCTCCGCGAAGGCCCGGGCCACCACGGCCTCCAGCGCCTCCGGGATGTCGGGCCGCAGCTCGCGCAAGGGCCGGTACTGCCGGGCGCGGATGGCGTTGAACACGGCATCCGGCGTCGTGCCGGCGAAGGGGCGCTCCAGCGTCAGCAGCTCGTAGAGCACCACCGTGGCGGCCCACAGGTCGGCCTCCGGGTTCACCTCGCCGAGCAGCGATTCGGGGGACAGGTAGTAGGGCTTGCCCAGCACCTCGCCACCCTGGAGCTTGCCGTCCACCAGCACGCGCGACACGCCGAAGTCGCCCAGCTTGATTTCGCCCACGCGGGAGATGAAGAGGTTGGACGGCGACACGTCGCAGTGGACGATGCCCAGCCGCTCGCCCTGGGGCCCCGTGGCGGAGTGCGCGTACGCGAGCGCCTCCAGCAGCACCTTGCCCAGGTACACCGCGAAGTCGAGCGGCAGTGGAATCCCGCGCACCTTGCAGCGCCGGAGGATCTGCCCCAGGTCGCGGCCGTCCACCAGTTCCATCACGATGAAGTAGATGCCCTCCAGCGCGCCGGCATCCAGCACCGTGACGATGTTGGGGTGGTGGAGCTGCTTGGACAGCTGCGCCTCGCGGGCGAAGAGCGACACGGACTCCGGATCCCGCGTCAGCGCGGGCAACAGGCGCTTGAGCGCCACCGTCCAGCCCTCACGTGGGCCGGACAACACCCGGGCCCGGTACACCTCCGCCATCCCGCCCTTGCCCAGCACGGAGAGGACTTCGTAGTTGCCGAAGACCCGCGTGGTCTTCTGCGGGGAAGTCGGCTGGCTCACGGCGTGGTGTTTCCAGCCCCCGCCGGCGGGCGGACGGGAACCCGCTTCCGGGTCCGCTGCTGTTGCATGAGCGTTTCGATGTCCTTGATGTCCTCGCGCAGCGCCTGCTCCGCCACCGCTTCCGTCGCGCGGCCCGCGGGCATCCAGCCCTGATCGAAGGCCTTGCGCAGCGACTCGCGCGAGCGGTTGCGGTTGCCTTCGCGCTGATACGCGTAGGCCAGCCACAGGTGGACGTCCGCGCGCCCCAACCCCCTGCCCGCCTCCAGCGTCTTCACCGCGCGGCTCACGTCATTGAGCATCAGCTGGCTGGCCCCCAGGCCCACCACCGCGGCGGCGCTGCGGGGGTCCTTCGACAGGGCCAGCTCGAAGTGGCGCTGCGCCACGCCCGCGTTGCCCGCAGCCAGCTGACGCTGCCCCTCCTCCAAGGGTGACACCTCGCCCTGCCGGCCCAGTCCCGCGGCCACCTGCGCCGCGGACGAGTTCGCGCCGTCCGCCGTGGCCGAGGCAGCCACGGCCGTGGTCGCCGAAGCCGCGCGCGCCGGCGCCACCGCGTCCCGGGACAACGGCCGCAGCAGCAGGAGGGAGTCGTTCTTCAACACCGGCGAGCGGCAACCGTCCTTCAGCCGGAACAGGGCCGTCATCACCCCATCTTCCGGGTTGAACACGACCAGCGCGGGCTGATTCACCCGCGGCTCACAGTGGGGCCCCAACTGACAGAGCAACACCTGTCCCACCAGGACGTTGTCCTGGAACTCGCCAGAGAGCACCTCCGTATCGGGTTCGAATCCGCAGGGTCCGCCAGTCGCGACCCCCACCAGTTGGTCTCCCTGCATGCGCAGGGACACCACGCCATAGGAGTCCCCTTGATAGGAGCTCGACACCGTGGGCGGTCCCGCCCACGCGAGGCCGGAGGCAACGGAAAGAACCGTCGCAAGACCCTTGTTCAATAGCGAGGGCGGCATATGTGGGTGGATTCGGGCTCTTTCCATCATAGAGGTCCCGCGCCTGCCTTGTAAACGCGCGAGGATGCCTTGACCCCGCCGCCCCCCGTCCTTATCATTTCCAAAGACTCTGGCGGGAATTCCCAATAGATTCGAGGATTTGGAAGCACTGTAGCTTTGTTCAAGGGCTGTCCCCTGCGGGGCGCGTGATGCTCGGCAGAAATTCGAACCGATACGTCCATTCCGGGGTCCGTTTCGGTCTCCATGTGCAAGCCCTCCCTCCTCACGGGGGATGAGGGAAGCCTGCGGAGGCATGACTTCGGTCCCCACCTGGCTTTTGAGGGTTCAATGGACGCCGGGCACACGGCCATGCTGCGGGGGACTTTTTCTTTGGAGCGGCGTCGGTGAGCGAGACGGTGGTGGAAGAGGCGGCGGCGAGGAAGCAGACCCTACGAGAGGAGCTCACGGCGCGCCGGAAGGCGATGACGCCGGACCTCATCGATACGCGGGGTCTCAAGGTTCAGTCTCGGTTTCTGGCGGCGCCGTATTATCAGAAGGCGCGCACGGTGGCGCTGTACGCCCCCATTCGGGGGGAAGTGCCAACCCGGGATATCCTGATTGCGGCGTTGCAAGACGGCAAGATTGTCTGCTACCCGCTCTCACATGTTCACGGGCGGATTCTTTCGTTCCGTGCCATCAAGTCGGAAAGCGAGCTGGAACCGGGACGTTTGGGGGTGCGTGAGCCCACCAACTCCGCGGACCTCATCGCGGTGGACCAGATTGACCTCTTCGTGGTGCCGGGCCTGGGCTTCACCCGGGAAGGCAAGCGGCTGGGGCGCGGGGGCGGTTACTACGACGCCACCCTCCGCGCGGCCAGTCAGCGCAGTCGTCGGGTGGGCCTGGCCTTCAATGACCAGGTCATCCCCGTGCTGCCCACGACCGGGGATGACGTCGACATGGACCTGGTCGTAACGGAGTCTGAGTCCCTGCGCGGCCTGTACCGCGACTGGGACTTCCTCGATACGTGAAAGTCCTCTTCATGGGGGACGTGGTGGGCCGCCCGGGTCTTCAGGCGGTCCGCACGCTCCTTCCGAGGGTCCGCGCGCAACACGGCGTGGACGTGGTGGTCGCCAACGCGGAAAACAGCGACCAGGGCTCGGGCATCACTTCAGAGACGGCCCACTACCTGCTCGACAGCGGCGTTCAGCTGCTGACGAGCGGTAATCATTTCTACTCCAAGAAAGCCATCCTCCCCTGGGTGAAGGAGCATCCGGACCTGCTCTTGCGTCCGGCCAACTACCCCAAGGGCACGCCGGGCAAGGGCCACAGCGTGGTGAAGCTGCCGGATGGGCGCGCGCTGGGCGTCATCAACCTGGAGGGGCGCGTCTTCATGCGCACCGAGGCCAGCCCCTTCGAGGTGGTGGAAGGGCTGGTGGAGGAGCTGCGCCAGCAGACGCCCTGCATCCTGGTGGACATGCACTGCGAGGCGTCCAGTGAGAAGAACGCCATGGGCGTCCACCTGGATGGGCGGGTGTCCGTGGTGGTGGGGACGCACACGCACGTGCAGACAGCGGATGAGCGCATCCTCCCCGGTGGCACGGCCTTCATCACGGATGTCGGCATGTGCGGGCCGTTGGACTCCGTCATCGGCATGAAGAAGGAGTCCTCGCTGACGCGCTTTCTGGGCAAGCCGGCGCCCTATGAGGTGGCGGAGCGGCTCGTCTACCTGCAAGGCGTGGTGGTGGACATCGACGACGCCACCGGACGAGGCCGGAGCATCCACCGCGTGCGTGAGCACCTGCCAGGCACCTGACCCCCGGTGGAGGAAGTGCGTCCACGGCTGGCGCACTTCGGGTAGCTTGCGGCGTCATGAATCCGGACGCGCTGCGCAAGGCGACCCCCGAGGAGCAGTTCGAAGAAGTGACCCGTGGCACGGTGGACCTCCACGTGCCCGAGGACCTGAAGAAGAAGCTTCAGTACTCGTATGACACGGGCAAGCCGCTGGTCATCAAGGCGGGCTTCGACCCGAGCCGGCCGGACCTGCACCTGGGCCACTCGCTGCTGCTCACGCGCATGCGGCGCTTCCAGGAGTTCGGCCACACGGTGGTGTTCCTCATCGGTGACTTCACGGGGTTGATTGGAGACCCGACGGGCCGCAACGCCACGCGTCCGGCGCTCACGCGCGACGAGGTGAAGGCCAACGCGGAGACCTACAAGAAGCAGGTCTTCAAGGTGTTGGACGAGTCCAAGACGCAGGTGCGCTTCAACTCCAGCTGGCTGGACTCGCTGGGGACGGAAGGGATGATCCGCCTGGCCTCGCGCTACTCCGTGCAGCGCATGCTGGAGCGCGACGACTTCAAGAAGCGCTTCCGCGGCGAGGTCTCCATCTCCATCCACGAGTTCCTCTACCCGCTCCTGCAGGGCTACGACTCGGTGGTGCTCAAGGCGGACGTGGAGCTGGGCGCGACGGACCAGCTCTTCAACCTGCTAGTGGGCCGCCAGTTGATGAAGGAAGAGGGCATGGCGCCCCAGGTCATCATGACGGGCCCCATCCTGGAGGGCCTCAACGCGAAGGCGGTCGACGGGAAGATTGTCGGCGACAAGATGTCCAAGAGCCTGGACAACTACGTGGGCATCGACGAGCCGGCGGACACCATCTTCGGCAAGTTGATGAGCATCACCGACGACCTGATGTGGCGGTACTACGAGCTGCTCTCCGCGAAGACGCGGACGGAGCTGGCGGAGATGCGCGCCCAGGTGGAGTCCGGCGCGCTGCACCCCAAGGCGGTGAAGGTCGGCTTCGCGCAGGAGATGACGGCGCGCTTCCAGGGCGAGGAGGCCGGGAAGAAGGCCGCCGAGGACTTCGAGAAGCGCTTCGCGAAGAAGGAGCTGTCCACGGACGAGCTGCCCCTGGTGGAGGTGTCCCTGGGCGGCGCGGAGAAGCTGCCGGTGACGAAGCTGCTGCCGGAGTCGAAGCTGGTCGCGTCCGCCACCGAGGCGCGCAAGCTGATGGCGCAGGGCGGCGTGCGCATCAACGGCGAGAAGGTGCAGGACGCCAAGGCGGAGCTGGGCGCCGGCGAGTACACGGTGCAGGTGGGCAAACTGAAGGCAGCCCGCGTGAAGCTCGGTTGAATCTCCGGCCGGTGACGGCCGTCGCAGGCGCAGGACATGCCCCCCTGCCCCTCCTCTGAGGGGCACGGCGGGGACTGCTGTAGACTCCCGTGCGCCATGCGTCTTTCCCTCCCCTGTCTCGCCCTGTTGCTGGGCGCCTCGCTGCCCGCCCTCGCGGGCCGCGGCGTCTTCGTGTCCGACGTCGCGGTGGACGCCCTCGAGCAGCCCGAGTCCCGCAAGGTCGTCTTCACGGTGGAGGCCGGGAGGCCCTACCCCCTGCTGAAGAAGGGCGGCCCCAACCGCGCCTGGTGCAAGCTGAGCGGCGCGTCCGCCGAAGGCTGGGTGTTGTGCGAAGGCGCGCCGGAGTCCACTGCGCCCGCCGCTCCGAGCGCGGCGGCCCTGGTGGCCGCGGACCGGGCCCACTCGGCGCGGCAGGTGGAGATGCGGGGCCCCGCGGGCAGCGTGGCCGCGCGTGACGCTGACAACGACGGCGACGAGGAACTGGCCGGCTCCGCGAGCTGGAAGCCGGCCACCGGCTGCGCGACGACGTGTGACAGCGCACCACTGTTCGCGAAGCCGCCGCCCTTGTCCGCCATGGACCGGGAGGTGTTGGACCTGTGCCCCGCGCGTCCCGACGTCAGCGTGAGTGAAGGCGACGTGCGGCGATTCCTCTCGCGCCACTACGACGACCCGCGCCTCCAGCGGGCCCTGTCCGTGGCGGGCCGGCCCGGCGCGCGGCAGGCCAACATCGACTGGCTCACGGGCCTCTGGGTCAGCACCGGACCTCGCAACGCCTTCACGCACGTCTTCTGCGGCGACGACTGGCAGCGAGGCCCCATTGGCGGCCTGCACTTCCTGCCGCGTTATGCCCAGCTCGAGGCGGAGGGCCGCCTCTGCTACCAGGGCCCGGTACGCGGTGCCGCGGCCTTGAAGGGTGACGCCTACCTCATCCGCTTCAAGGGCGTGGCGCCCTGGTCCTGCGGTGAGAAGCGCGTCGGCGGCTTCTCACGCGGGCCGGACGCGGTGGGCCTGATGTCCATTGGCACGCGCGCCTTCGCCCGGTGCTGCGCGCGCGGCGGGGCCAAGAAGGAAGGCGGCGTGTACTCGGCGCCGGACCTGGGCGGGACGAACTGGCGCATCTGGTGCGGCACGCGCAATGGCACCTACGGCATCGCCACCCTGCATCCCACGGACGACAAGGCCACCTGCGGGGAATGAGCCCGGGCTGAAGGGCCCACTCCCCGTGGTGGACCGCGCTACTTCGCCGCGCCCACCGTGAGCACCGCCCCGGCCGAGTACGCGGTGAACTCCGGCGCGTACATGGACTGCACCGTGGCGGGGCCCACCTTGAACTGGCCGGCCATGTTGGCGCGCAGCCGGTACTTGAAGGTGTACTCACCCGCGGGCAACTGCTCGAAGAAGAAGTTGGTGCCGGAGTCCCGCGTCTCCTCGTACCAGACGATGCCCAGGTCCCAGCGGTGGCGGGACTGCACGTTCTCCGGCTCCAGGCCCGCGGCGCGCGGATCTCTCAGGTGCACGTACTCCGCCGCGTGCTTCGCGCGCAGGGAGAGCTGCACCTCCACTTCGTCTCCGGGGAGCACCACGGCGCCCTCGGCCAGCGGCACGAGCCTGGCGTCCTTCCCCTGCCGCTCACGCAGGAAGTAGCGCCGCGACACCTGGAAGAAGTCCCCTCGGTCGCTGTCCGGCAGCTTCTCCGTGGAGAAGTGCCACGTCGCGGATGCGAAGGCGAAGCCCGGCGTCGTCTTCTCCACCACCACCGAGCTCATCGTCGCCGGATTCAACTCCGGCCCGGGCACGACGACCTGGTTCTTCTTGCCCGTGTACTCGTCCGGGGCGAAGGACATGCGCACCACGCGCGGGCCCACCGTCACCTGGGCGTCCTCGCGCACGCCCAGCGCGCCTTCCGCCTGAAGGTACTTCACCAGCGCGTACACCGACTCCGCCGTGGCGCGAGTGGACTTCCAGTGGTTGAGCTTCTTGTTCAGCAGCAGCCACTGGACCAGGCCCTCGCGGCGCGCGTCCTTCGGATTGAGCTCCGTCAGCGTGCGCAGCGCGAAGGCGTGCGTCTCCGTGGTGTCGTTGTACCAGAGCCAACTGCGGTCCTCCTGCGCCCAGTAGGTGCCCAGCTCGGGACTCGTCTTCGCCGAGTCCATGACACTCTCCCAGACGCGGTTGGCATCCGCGCCGCGCCCCGCGCGCTTCAGTGTCAGCGCCAGGTAGCCCTTGAGGTAGGGCGAGTGCTTCTTCCAGTGCTTGTAGCTGAACGCGAGCATCCGCGTCCGCTCCGCCTCGGTGAGGGCATCACCGGTGTAGCTCGCGTTCGGATACGCGGAGGCCGTGTAGTTGAGGAACGTGAGGAACTCCCAGCCGCGCTCCTCCTTCATCAGCTTCGTCGCGTACTCCTCGCGGAAGTGCCGCGCCAGGTAGCCCCAGGCGCCCCGGGTGATTTCCGGCGGGACTTCCACGCCGAACTCCATCGCGCGGGAGAGGCCATGCACGATGTAGAGCGTCATGTACGGCGACGGCGGACCACCCGGCCACCAGGGGAAGCCGCCGCTGGACGTCTGCGCCTTGCGGAGCTTCGCCAGCGCGGACGTGCGCTCGGCGGCGGCGACCTTCGGGTCCAACACCTTCACCAGACCGGCCTCCGGCCCGGCGCCGCCCTTCGCCATCTCCAGCCAGGGCGTCTCCTCCAGCGCCATCTTCCGGTTGGGGTCCACCGCGTCCCACGTCTCCAACTGGGTGGGGCGCTCGCTCAGCTGTTTGGCCATCCGCGCCACCGACGGGTACTGCCCGTACAGGCTGGACAGGATGCCCGTCGACACGAAGCGGTTGAGCGTCTGCTCCGTGCACTCGTAGGGGTAGTCCACCAGGTACGGCAGCGCCTGGAGCGCCGAATAGAACAGTTGCGTGTCCACCGTGACGACCAGCTGCTCGTTCACCCGCGTCGGGTCGCCGCCCGCGCGCAGGTCCTCGAACTGCATCGTCTTGGAGTCCTTGCCCTTCAGCGTCACGAAGCGCGACTGCGCTAGGTGCATCCGGCCCGGCAACACCGGCAGCGGGCGCAGCTCACCATCACTGTGATTCTCCGAGCGCGCCACCACCCGGAAGGCAACGGGCCCCACCCGCGTGGGCGTGGTGAGCGGGAAGCGCAGGCGCGTCCCCTTCCCCGCCTCCACGCGGAAGGACTGCGACGCCTTCTGGACGCCGAAGTCCGACAGCACGCTCTTCTGCAGCTCCAGGTCCTGGATGTCCAACGTGAGCGTGCCCTGCATCGGGCGCGACGCCGCGTTGTTCACCATCACCTCCAACACCGCGCGGTCGCCCTCGCGCAGGAAGCGCGGCACATAGGGGCGCACCATCAGCTCCTTCACGCTCCGGGAGGTGCGCTGCAGTGAGCCGCCCTTCAAGTCACGCGTGACGGCGTGCACCCAGACGCTCCACGCCGTCACCGAGTCCGGCACGGTGAACTCCAGCGTCGCCGAGCCATCCGCCCCGGTGAGCACCTGGGGCGCCCAGAACGCGGTCTCCGCGAAATTGGAGCGCAGCGGCTGTGGCGCGTCCGGGGTCGCTCCCCCGCTGCCAAAGCGCTCTTCCTTGTCCGCCTGCATCTTCGCCTCGGCCCGGGCAGGCGCCTCGGCGGGCGGCGGGGGCGGCGCGCCCGGAGCCGGTGCCATGGACATGGTGGCCCTTGGCGCGGCGCCCTCCCGCATGCCGCCCATCTCACCACGAACCATCTGCCGCATCCGCCGCCGGCCTGGGCCTCCCACCCCAAAGCCATCCCCGAAGAGCAAGGCGTCAGGCTCAGGCGGTGACCAGCTCGGCACCTCGCCATATCGCGCGTTCACCACCCACCGGGTGTCACCCATGCTCGCCGACGACTGCATGTCCACGGAGGCGTGCCACTGGGGATACAGCGACGCCACGCTGGGCGGCGTCTGCTTCGCGAACAGGTCCAGTGACTGGTCATACATGTACGCGAGCAGTTCGGCAGTGCCCGCCTCCACCTTCGCGCCCTTCGGCCCCTTCACCGTCACGCGCCAGGTCTCCTTCGCGCCCGGGCGCAGCGTGTCGCGGAAGGTGGCGAACTCCAGCTGCAGCTCCTTGTCGTCCCAGGGCACGAAGATGGACTTCGAGAAGAGCAGGAACTGGTAGTCACGCACCGTGGACAGCGCCACGGTGAAGCCGCCGCGCAGCTCCGCCGTCACCGGCACCTCCACCACGCCGGAAGACTGGCCCGCGGTGAGCTTGCGCCGGGAGATGCGCCGCTCTCCCTGGTAGATGTCGAGCAGCAGCGGCTGTCCCTTGAACCCCGAGACGGCCATCAACCGCACCACCTCCCCCACCCGCGCCGTCTCCCGCTCGGCCACCAGCATCGCGGGCACCGCGAGGGGCGTCGTCTTCCCGGCCACCACCAGCTCGCGCCCCACGGTGTACGTCTGACCGAAGGCGTCCGTCGTCTCGTAGTGGAGCCGGTACGCGCCCGCCTTGAGCGACGGCAGCTTGAGCACGGCCAGGCCCTCGGTGTCGTGCTGCACCGAGCCGGTCGCCTGCTCGGCCCCATCCGTCCAGCCGCGAATGGTGGACTCCGGCGAATACGCCCCGAACCACCGAGGACGCAGATTGTCTCCCGGCGTGGGCGTGAACACCGCCTCGGGGTCCTTGTACTCCGGCAGGCCGTAGGGCTCGTCCGCGGGCAGCAGGGGCTGCGCGGGCTGCTTCAGCGCCACCAGCCGCCATTTGCCCGTCCCCGGCTGCGGCGCGCCATCCAGCGTGGAGCGCGTCAGCCGAACCTCGGCCGCGGCGCCCTCGCGGAGGAACCCCGTGTCCAGGTCCACACGCGCCTCCACGGCGACGAAGCCCAGCCGGAAGGCCCGGCTGGCCGAGCGCGTCTCACCGCCTTCGTCCGTCGCGTCCGCCTCGATGCGGTAGTTCCACGTCAGCCCCGGGGTGGCCGCGGACCGCTCATCCGCCTCTGGCGTGAAGCCGATGGTGAAGCCTCCGTCCGCGCCCAGCGGCGACGTGCCCGTCGCCACCACCTGCCGCTGCGAGGCCCCGGACGGCGAGCCCCACCACCACCAGGGCAGCACCGGCTCGCGGTACGCACGCCACCGCACGGAGCCGGACGTCACCGGCATGCCGAAGTAGTAGCGAGCCTCGCCCTGGAACGTCGCGGGCTGGTTGAGGCGCAGCTGCGCCTTCGCGTCCTTCAGCGTCACCTCGAAGGTGGGCCGCTTGTACTCCTCCACGCGAATCGCCGCGCGGCCCCCCGCGCTCACAATCACGGACCACGCCCCCAGCATCCGGCCGGTGGGAATCGTGAACTCGCCCGCGGCGGAGCCGAAGTCGTTGGTGCGGACCTCCCGGGACTCCACCACCTGGTGGTTCGGGTCGAACAGCGTCACCTGGAGCGGGCGGTCCGCCAGCGTCTGGTAGCGCGCCTGCTCGCCCCGGCCGCTGAAGGCCACCGCCTTCCACAGCACCTTCTGCTGGGGCCGGTACACCGCGCGATCGGTGAAGACGAGCGCCGATTGGACGTCCCCGGGCTGATGGCGCTTGTAGAACGGTACCTGGCCCGGGTGCAGCAGCGCGTTCCGTCCGACGCCAGCCACCAGGACGTAGCTGCGGTAGCCATCGCCCGGGACCGAGT
Organism: Myxococcus sp. CA023; assembly: GCF_010998615.1. Classification (GTDB taxonomy): domain Bacteria; phylum Myxococcota; class Myxococcia; order Myxococcales; family Myxococcaceae; genus Myxococcus. The sequence continues at coordinate 24,808 of NZ_JAAEAH010000041.1, forward strand.
CGAAGGTGGCCGCGCCGTCCGCGTCCGAGAGGATGCGCGCCGCCTCCTTGAAGCCCTGTCTGTAGTCGACGCGGATGAGGCGCAGGGGAACCTTCGGCACAGGCTCGCCGGTGTCACCGTCCACCAGCCGCACCTCCAGCAGGTCCCCGTTCGAGGGCCGCGTGACGATGACCCAAGGCGTCACCGTCAGGTACACCGCGACGATGCGGTTGTTCGTCGCGCGGAAGTCCTCGTGGGCGGAGGCCATGATGACGTACGTCCCCCGGGCCGTGAGCGGCGGCGTGACGAAGGTTCGGTGCTCCCGGAAGTCCTCCGTCTTCGGCAGCGGCACGCTCCAGGTGGCCACCGGGCGCTGGCCCTTCACCAGGGCCTTCAACGGCGCACTGTCCGGCATGAGGTTGTAGTCATCCACCTGGGCCAGCCGCTTCTCCAGGTCCACGGAGTACGCACGGAAGTGCAGCATGGACACGTTGCGGTGGGTGACCTCGACGGAGCGGCGGCCCGGCCCGTCCGACGCCAGCGAGCCCATGCTGAACTCGGGCGCCTCGATGGCGGCCATGAGCACGCGACAGCGCTGCGCTCCCGTGGACTGGGGGTAGGTGGCCGCGCACGCCTTCGCCAGCGAGTGGGCACGCACGGCGTGGTCCGCCGCTCGCTCCATCTCCACGAGCTGGGCCTGCCCCATGGTCGACCACGGCACGTCGCGGAACGCGGGCAGCAAGGCGGCCAGGTGTTGCCGGATGCGGGTCCGGTCGGCCGTGTCCGTGAAGTGCTGGTGCAGCACCGTGTAGCGCTGCAGCCGGGCCTCCAGCGCCGACTCGCGCCGTCCCGCGGACTGGTGCCACGCCTCCAGGTCCCCGAGCACCGCCGCCACCTTCACCAGCGGATGGACGCCGGGGTCCGTCAGCGCCACCTTGGGCGTCCCCTCCAGGAGCGCGCCCAGGTCCAGCCGGTACGCCTCATTGGCCTGCTCGGGCCGCCAGTGCGAGCTGTCCGCCAGCAGCGACACGCGCAGGTACGACACGGCATCCCGCAGCGTGGAGCGCAGCCCCACCGGGTAGGTGTTGGGCTTCACGTACTCGGACAGCGCCTTCAGGGGCTCACCGCCCAGTTGCTGCCGCTGCTTCCACACCTCCTCGTAGGCCCGCTGGGCCTCGCTCAGAATCTCCTCGTAGGTCCACGCCTTGAGGTCCACCGGCCCGGAGGACGCCACGGACTCGCGCTGGCGCACCTCCCAGCCGTAGGCTTGCGCATAGGTGACGAGCGCGGTCGCGTAGTAGAGGTTCAGCGTCGCGCGAGGCAACGTGCCCTTGGGCCAGGGCTGCTCGCGCAGGAAGCGCACCGCCGTCTCGTAGCCATGCAATTCGGTGCGCAGTTGCACCGTGCGCACCAGCGCGCGCGTCCACTCGGCCTCGTCGCCCTTGGACTTCGCCTGCGCCAGACGGGCCTCGGCGCCCTGGGCGGCGGCCTCCAGCTTCTGCGCTTCGACCATCCCCTCGATGGCCTTCCACGAAGGCGGCGCCTTGCCCTGCCCCAGCACGGGCGAGGTCAGCAGCAATAGGGCGAACAGCCAGAAGCGAACAAAGGGTGCGCGGGTCCAGGGGGTCCGATACATGTCGGCACTCTAGACACAGCTGAGCACCCAAACGTTCCACAATGAACGTCAGTTCGCCTCCGGGGTCTCTGGCGCACGGCGACGAAGACCCACCAGGTAGACCTCCATGCTGGCGCCGCGGGTGGCTTCCGGCCGGACCACCTTCACCTCTTCGAAGAGGGCGCGGATCTGGTTGCGGAAGTCCTCGAAGTCCCGGCCCATGAAGACCTTGGCCACGAAGGACGAGCCGGGCCGACCCCGCGCCGCGGCCAACTCCAGCGCCTTGCCCGCCAGCCGCAGGCTGCGCGCCTCGTCGGTGGCCTTGATGCCGCTCGTCTTGGGGGCCATGTCGGAGATGACGGCGTCGAACGGGCCGTCATGGAGCTCGGTCAGCTTCGCGTCGAAGTCGTCCGCGAGCACGTCCAGCACCGCCGTCTGCACGAAGGGCTGGCTGAAGGGACGGATGGCGACGATGTCCACGCCGATGACGCGGCCCTTCGGCCCCACGGCGTCCGCCAATATCTGGAGGAAACCTCCGGGCGCCGCCCCCAGGTCAAGCACCACGTGCCCCTTCTTCACCATGGGGAAGCGCTTGATGAGTTCATCAACCTTGAAGGCCGAACGTGCCCGCAGGCCCTCTTGCTTGGCCTTCTGGAAATAGTGGTCTTTAGGACGGTAGGGCTTGCCCATGTCAGGGGGGCTCCCTAGCATCCGCTACTGTCTTCGGGAAGCCGGAGCAGTCGCGGGTGTCACTCCCCGTGCAACGGCCAGTCCGGAGGACGTAGGATGGGCACGACCCGGAGCGTGATGACGGCGCTGTGCATCTCCCTGTTGTCGGCTGGGGGCGCCGCCTACTGCTACACCCGCGCGGACGCCCTCCAGGTGCAGGGCCAGTGGCTGATGGAGCGCGGCACCGCCCAGGCGGAGGACTACGCGGCCCGGTTCGACGGCGCCGCAGCGGACGCCCAGCTGAAGACGTTCGCGGAGCGCCGGGCCATCCTGGAGAAGGCACACGTATGGCAGCGCGGGATGCTGCTGGGCGTGCTGCTCGCTGCGCTGGCCACCCTCTCCGCGTACCTCCTGTTCCTCCTCAAGCGGCTGAACGACCAACTGCTCGATGCGACGGGCGGCGGGGCATACGAAGGCACCGCCCGGGAGTCCGCCTCCCCGGAGCCCGTCCAGGCGTTGATGCCCAGTCCGCAGCGTTGAGCGCTCGCCGCCGGGCGCGGCCCGCTGGCACAATGGCGTCCCCGATTCTTGGAGGAGGCCATGCCCGGCTGCGCGCACTGTGGACACCGGTTGGACATCATCGCGAATCAGGTGGGCCGGCGTGACGATTGCCCCCACTGCGGCGAGGACATCCGTTCGTGCCGCAACTGCCGTCACTTCGACCTGGGCGTGGCGAAGGAGTGCAAGGAGCCCTTCGCCGAGGTGCCCAAGGACAAGGACGGCGCCAACTTCTGTGAGCTGTTCCAGATTGGCGAAGGCGGCATCCATGAGAAGGAGAGCCGGGACGCCCTGCTGAACGCCGCGGAGGCGCTGTTCCGCAAGAAGTGACGCAGCCCGCCACCCGAAGCCCCCGCTGTCCCCCGGCGCCTGGCGCCAACGAAGCGCCGAACCGGGGCGCTATAGTCCGCGGACTCCCGAGAGAGGGGTGCGGATGCGGTGGTTGAAGAATCTGTACGTCCAGGTGCTGCTGGCCATCGCGGTGGGCGTCATCCTCGGCTGGCTGCGGCCGGACCTGGGCGAGTCCATGAAGCCCCTGGGCGACGGCTTCATCAAACTGGTGAAGATGATCATCGCACCGGTCATCTTCCTCACCATCGTCGCGGGCATCGCGAAGATGGGCGACCTCAAGCACGTGGGCCGCATCGGCCTCAAAGCGCTCATCTACTTCGAAGTCCTGACGACGCTGGCGCTCGTCGTGGGCATGGTGGTGGTGAACACCCTGAAGCCCGGCGCGGGGATGAACATCGACCCGGCGCAGATCGACACCTCCGGCATCACCCAGTACCGCGCGTCCGCGTCGCAGCAGGGCACCATCCCCTTCCTCCTGGACATCATCCCGCATGACTTCCTGTCGGCCTTCACCGAGGGGAAGCTGCTCCAGGTGCTGCTCGTCGCCGTGCTGACGGGCGTGGCGCTCACCCGCCTGGGGCCCATGGGACAGCGCGTGCTCGACTTGTCGGATGACCTGGCGCAGGTCTTCTTCGGCATCGTCGGGATGATCATGAAGCTGGCGCCGCTGGGCGCCTTCGGCGCCATGGCCTTCACCGTGGGCAAGTTCGGTGTCGAATCGCTCAGCTCCCTGGGCCGGCTGCTCATCGCCGTCTACATCACCTGCGCCCTCTTCGTGTTCCTGGTGCTGGGGCTGGTGGCGCGGCTGTCCGGCTTCTCGCTGTGGAAGCTGCTGCGCTACATGCGCAGCGAGCTGTTGCTCGTGCTGGGGACGTCGTCATCGGAGTCCGCGCTGCCACGGCTGCTCAAGCGGCTGGAGACGCTGGGCTGCGACCGGGGCGCCGTGGGGCTGGTGCTGCCCACCGGGTACTCGTTCAACCTGGACGGGACGTGCATCTACCTGACGATGGCGGCCATCTTCATCGCCCAGGCGGTGAACGTGGACCTCACGCTGGGCGAGGAGCTCACCTTGCTGGGCGTGCTGCTGCTGACGTCGAAGGGCGCGGCGGGCGTGACGGGTTCGGGCTTCATCACGCTGATGGCCACGCTGGCGGCGCTCAACGGCAAGGTGCCCGTGGAAGGCGTGGCCCTGCTGCTGGGCGTGGACCGCTTCATGTCCGAGGCCCGGGCCATCACCAACGTCATCGGCAACACGGTGGCGACGCTGGTGGTGTCCAAGTGGGAGGGCGTGCGTGACGACACCGTCATGCACGCCGAGCTCGACAGCGGGCCCAAGCCCCTGGAAGGGATGAGCCTGGGCCACGGCACCTGAGTGCGCGGCGCTAGAAGCCGTAGAGCTTCGAGATGATCTCCTTCATCACCTCGGAGGTGCCGCCGCCGATGGTGATGAGGCGCACGTCGCGCCACATGCGGGCGATGGAGGTCTCCTCCACGTAGCCCATGCCGCCGTAGAACTGCTGGCAGTCGTAGGCCACGCGCTGGGCCAGGTCGCCCGCGAACAGCTTCGCCATGGAGACCTCCTTCACCGGGTTCTCCTTCCGGTCGAAGAGGTCCACCGCGTGGTACGTCAGGCGCTTGGCCGCTTCGATGGCCGTCAGGTGCTCCACGAACTTGTGGCGCCACACCTGGAACTTCATCAGCGGCCGGCCGAAGGCCTCGCGCTCGTTGCCGTAGCGGATGGAGTCCTCCACCATCCGCTCCATGGCCGCCACCGTGGTGATGGCGCCCACCAGGCGCTCACCCTGGAAGTTGGTCATGATGTGGTAGAAGCCTTCGTTCTCCTCGCCCAGCACGTAGCGGGCCGGAATCCGGCAGTCCTCGAAGTAGAGGACGGCGGTGTCCGAGGACAGGTTGCCCACCTTGTCCAGCTTCTTGGAGACGCCGAAGCCCTTCACGTCCGTGGGGAACGTCACCAGGGAGATGCCGCCGTAGCCGGCCTCGCCCGTGCGCACCGCCAGGGTGATGAAGTCCGCCCGCGTGCCGTTGGTGATCCACATCTTCGAGCCGTTGATGACGTAGTCATCCCCGTCCCGGCGCGCCATCGTCTTGATGCTGGCCACGTCCGAACCGCATCCCGGCTCGCTCACGCCCAGCGCGGCGATCTTCTCGCCCTTGAGCGCCGGCTCCAGGAACTCGCGCTTCTGCTCGTCCGTTCCAATCTCGTTGATGATGGGCGTGGCCATCTGGCTCTGCACCAGCAGCGCCATGTTCACACCCGCGTTGAGGCTGCGGCTCAGCTCCTCCGCGAACACCGTCACGTACCAGTAGTCCAGCCCGCTACCGCCGTACTTCGGGTCGTGGTTGATGCCCAGGAAGCCCAGGTCCCCCGCCTTGCGGAACAGCTCCTTGGGGAAGATGCCCGCCCGGTCCCACTCGAGGCCGTGCGGGGTCATCTCCTTCTCCACGAAGCTGCGCACCGTGTTGCGGAAGGCCTCGTGTTCCTCGGTGAATGGGTGGGGCATGGGGGTCCTCGGCACGAAAGGATTGATTCTTGAATCAATAACAGGGGCCTCTAGGTGCCACAAGCACCGCCGCCCAGGCACACAGTTCCCCTCCTTGAGGCCAGAGGACGGACGCACCGCGTCGTGTCATTTTCACCTGCCCGCTGAGCGGACGGCCGTTAGACGAGCCGGGGAAAGATAGTCCGCACTCCGGAGTATCCTCTTGACAGACAGTTCAGAGGCTGTAGTTTCCGGGCCGCAGACTTTCCATGTAGAAGCCGGCCCGGAAGTGTCTCCAGGGGACAAGCGCCCCGTGACCGGCAGGAGCAGGACGACCGTGATTCGACGCATGTGGATGGCCGCGGCAATGGCAGCGGTGGTGACGACGGGCTGTGGCAAGGCCAGCAACAAGCCGGCCCTCCCGGAGCAGACGGGTCCCGCGGCATTGGGCGTGCGCGCCATCACTCCGGCCACGGAGTTGAGCGCCGACGTCACCCGCGTGACGGGGCAGATCCGCTCGAAGAACGAGGCGGTCCTGGGGCCCCAGGCGACGGGCACCATCTCGAAGATGAACGTGCGGGTGGGCGACAAGGTGAAGAAGGGCCAGGTGCTGGCGGTGCTGGACGCCTCCAACGTCGCCATCAGCGTGGAGCAGGCGCGCGCCGTGAAGCAGGCGGCGGACGCGGCGCTGGAGCTGGCCACGTCCTCCCTGGAGCGTACCCGGAAGGTGGCGGAGTCCGGTGGCGTGGCCGCCGCGGGGCTGGATCAGGCCGTGATTGGCCAGAAGCAGGCCGCCGCCCAGGCCGCCCAGGCCGCCGCCGGGCTGCGGCTGGCGGAGGAGATGCTGCGCGACCACTCCATCATCGCCCCCTTCGACGGCGTCATCACGGCCCGCACGAAGAACATCGGTGACTCGGTGGCGATGACGCCCTCCACGCCCGTGTTCAGCATCGTCGACACGACGGGGCTGGAAGTGCGCGCGCAGGTCTCCGAGTCCGTGGTGGACAAGGTCCGCGTGGGCACCAAGACGCAGGGCACGCTGAGCCCCAGCGGCGCGCGCTTCGACGTGCAGGTGTCCGTCGTGGGCGCGGTGGTGGACGCCTCCAACCGCACGGTGGAGGTGCTGGCGGACGTGGTCGGTGAGCCGTCCACGGCGCTGCGTCCCGGCGCCCTGGTGGAGCTGGACTTCTCGACCGTGGGTCAGGCCGACGACGACAAGGGCCTCTTCCTCCCCACCCAGGCCGTCAGCGCCCGGGGCCAGGAGGGATTCGTGTGGGTGGTGCAGGACGGCACGGTGCGCAAGCGGGATGTGCGCGTCGAGCGAGTGCTGCCGGGTTACGTCCGCATCCTCCAGGGACTGGGCGCCGACGAGCGCGTGCTCGCCGACTCCTCCCTGGACGTGAAGGAGGGCACGGCCGTCCGCGTAGTGCAGTGACGCCTGCCCTCCCCTTTCAAGTTTGGAGTTCCTGAATGCTCAAGACATTCATCACCCGCCCTGTGTTCACCGCGATGCTGATGCTCGCGGTGGTCGTTTTTGGCATCAATGCCTACCCACGCATCGGCGTGGACCAGTTCCCCGACGTCGAGTTCCCCGTCGTCACCGTCACCACGGTGCTGCCCGGCGCGGACCCGGAGTCGATGGAGAAGAACGTCAGTGACCCGCTGGAGGAGGCGCTCAACACCCTCAACGGCGTGGAGCAGCTGCGCTCCATCAACCTGGAGAGCGTGTCCCAGATCGTCGTCCGCTTCACCCTGGACACCAAGGTGGACGTGGCGTCGCAGGACGTGCGGGACCGCGTCCAGGCCACGCTGAGCAAGCTGCCGACGGAAATCGAGACGCCGGTGGTGGAGAAGTTCGACATCGGCGCGGCGCCCATCATGACGCTGTCGCTGTCCGGCGCGCTCCCCATTGAAGAGATGACGCGCGTCGCCGAGGACGTCGTGAAGCCCGCCCTCCAGCGTCAGCCGGGCGTGGGCAGCATCGACGTGGTCGGTGGCCGCGAGCGCGAAATCCAGATCGTCGTGGATCCGGAGCGGCTGCGTGGCTTCGGGCTGGCCGTCAGCGACGTGAGCCAGGCCGTGCAGGCGCAGAACCTGGACGTCCCGGGTGGCCGCACCATGGACCGCGGCCGTGAGCGCGTGGTGCGCCTGACGTCCGAGGCCAAGAGCGTGGACGAGCTGCGCAACATCATCATCGCCAGCCCCAACGGCGCGCCGGTGCGCGTGCGTGACGTGGCCGACGTGGTGGACGGTCCCGAAGAGGCGCGATCCAGCGCCAAGAGCGGTGACCGCAGCGCGGTGGCGCTGGTGGTGCGCAAGCAGTCCGGCTCCAACACGGTGCAGGTGGCCGAGTCCATCAAGGAGTCCCTGGGAGAGGTCAACAGCCTGCTGCCCGAGGGCGTGCGCACGGAGATGGTGACGGACAACTCGCGGTTCATCCGCTCGTCCATCGCCGCGGTGCAGTTCGACCTGGTGCTCGGTGGCTTCCTCGCGGTGCTCATCGTGCTGGTGTTCCTGCGCAACCTGAACTCCACGCTGGTGGCCGCCGTCGCGCTGCCGGTGTCCGTCGTCGGTACCTTCGCCGTCATGGCGGCCCTGGGCTTCACGTTCAACGTCGTCACGATGCTGGCGCTGACGCTGTCCATCGGTCTGCTCATCGACGACGCCATCGTGGTCATCGAGAACATCGTCCGTCACCTGGAAGAGGGAAAGACGCCCATGCAGGCGGCGCTCGAGGGCGCCAGCCAGATCGCGCTCGCGGTGTTCGCCGTGACGCTCGCCATCGTCGCCGTGTTCATCCCCGTGGCCTTCATGGACGGAACGATGGGCATGTTCTTCTACCAGTTCGGCGTCACGGTGGCCGTGGCGGTGCTCATCTCCTACGCCGTGTCCATGACGCTCACGCCCATGCTGTCGGCGCGCATGCTGAGCCACCATGGCAACCCCACGGGCATCTCCGCTGCGGTGGAGAAGGTGCTGGTCGCCACGGAGACGGGCTACCGGAACATCCTGGCCAGCATCCTGCGGCACCGGGCCATCACCCTGGTGATCGCCGTGGTGGTGCTCTTCCTCACCCTCTTCATGGCCAGCTTCCTGAAGTTCACGTTCATCCCGGAGCAGGACAACGGCAACATCAAGCTGGCGGTGGAGCTGCCCATCGGCTCCACGCTGCAGGAGACGCAGGCGGAGCTGGACGCGCTGGACGCGCAGGTCCGCGCCCTGCCCGGCATCGACTCCACCTTCGCCACCGCCGGTGGCGGCGTGCAGGAGGAAGTGCACAAGGGCGAGCTGCTCATCAACCTGGTGCCGCTGAAGGACCGCGCCTTCAACCAGGGCGAGCTGAAGACGTACCTGCGCGGCGCCATCACCCCTCGCAGCGGCGTCACCGTCACGGTGCAGGACATCGCGGCCGTGGGCGGCGGCGGTGCCCGCACGCAGCAGATCCAGTTCAACCTCCGCGGCGACAACTGGGACGAGGTCATCAAGGCCGCCGAGAAGGTGCAGGCCGCCATGCGCCAGAATCAGGGCCTGGTGGACGTGGACATGACGTTCCGCTCCGGCAAGCCGCAGTACGACGTCAAGGTGGACCGCGAGCGCGCGGCCAGCCTGGGCGTCCCGGCGGCCTCGCTGGGCGCCACGCTGCGTGCCTTCCTGGGCCGCGACAAGTTCGGCGACTACCGCGAGGGTGGCGAGACGTACGAAATCAAGGTGGCCCTGCCGCCGCAGACGCTGGCCTCCGCCGACGCGCTGGGCAAGCTGACCGTGCGCAGCATGACGGGCCAGTTGGTGGAGCTGCGCAACTTCGCGACCATCACCCCCGCCGACGGTCCGGTGCAGATCGACCGCGAGTCGCAGAAGCGGCAGATCACCCTGCTGGCGAACCTGGCCTCGGGCTACGCGCTGAGCGACGGTATCAACTTCCTCAACGCGTACGCGGAGAAGGAGCTGCCCAAGACGGTCATCTACGACTTCGAGGGTAACGCGAAGGAGATGGGCAAGGCCGTGGCGGCCTTCGGCTCCGCCCTGCTGCTGGGCATCATCCTCATCTACATGATTCTCGCGGCGCAGTTCGAGAGCTTCATCCACCCCTTCACCATCATGATGTCGCTGCCCTTCGCCCTCATCGGCGCCATTGGCGGTCTGCTCGTCACCGGTCAGGCCATGTCGATGTTCGCCCTCATCGGCGTCATCATGCTCATGGGTCTGGTGGTGAAGAACGGCATCCTCCTGGTGGACTTCACGCTGCAGCTGCGTGAGGAAGGCAAGACGGCGACGGAAGCCCTGCTCCAGGCCGCTCCCGTGCGTCTGCGTCCCATCCTGATGACGACCATCGCGATGATCGCCGGCATGATTCCGGTGGCGGTCGCCAAGGGTGACGGCGCGGAGACGCGCGCGCCCATGGCCATCACCATCATCGGCGGTCTGGTGACGTCCACGTTCCTCACCCTGGGCGTGGTGCCGGTGGTGTACTCGCTGATGGATCAGCTCACCGAGAAGTTCAAGCGGCGCAAGGGTCCGGACGCGACCTCCGGTACGCCGCACGCGGTGGGTCCGCAGCACGGCGCCGAGTCGCCTTCCGTGGCCGCAGCGGCCCGGGTGGAGACCGCCTGATGCGGCGGCCGGATGACAAGCCGGCCGCGCTCGCGAATCGGCGCGGCGCCCCGGGCGCGGAAGGCCAGGACCCTCCCGAGGACGGTGGCTCCGAGGAGAGCCACGGTCTGATGGAGGAAGACGTCGAAGCCTCCACGCCCGAGTCGCGGCGCCTCCACGAGTTGCTGATTGAGTTCAGCCGCTACCGCTCTCTGAAGAACCCGCTGGCGGGCATCTGCGAGGACCTCCAGCTCACGCCCACGCAGATGCATGCGTTGTCGTGGCTGGGGAACGACGGTCCGGTGCAGGTGGGCGTCCTGGCCCTGCGGGTGGGCATCACCCGGAAGACCATCACCGGTGTGGTGGACCGCCTGGAGAGCATGGGTCTGGTGGAGCGGACCCGGGACGTGGAGGACCGGCGCGCCGTCGTCGTGCGCCTCACCGAGCAGGGCAGCGGCGTCTTCGCCCGCATCGACCGGGGCATGGACGCGAGCCTGCGGCGCGTGCTGAGCCTGATGAGCTCCGAGGACCGCGACGCCGTATTCGGCATCCTGGAGCGGATGCTGGCGCGCCTGACGGCCGAGGCGGAATCGGCCAGCGGCGACACCCAGGCGAGCTGAGCTTTACCCTCACGCGCGCCGGCCCATGATTCGGGTCGGCGCGCGTAGGACGCCGCGGGTGTCGCTGGCGCGACCGAGCGCATAAGCTCCCCCCGGCTGCCCACCGCATGACGATGACCGCCATCCTCCTCGTGAGCCTCACCATGGGACTGGGCGCCGCCGCCCCGGCTGGCGCGCGTGCGGAGGTGACGTGGCCCGCGGTGGCGCCGTCCACCGTCCAACTGCGTGCCCCCGGGAGTGCGGCGCCTCCGTCCGACGTGTCCTCGCTGCTGGCCTCCCGGTGCAGGCAGTGGGCCGCCACGCCCGACAACCCCTGGGCGCTGGCCCATGGCCTGGCGCTGGACGGCCGGGACTTCCGCACCCGCGACGGTCAGCCCGCGGCGGACACCATCATCGCGCGCTACCTGCGCCGGACACCTCCCCCGTCCCACTCCCCCGCCGCCGCCCAGCGGCTCTTCTTCGACAGCCGAACCGCCAACGGCACGCCGGTGGAGCCCCACCCCGCCCTTCAGCTCAAGAGCCTGCTGCACGCGGGCTACCCGGTGCGCCACCGCTTCAACGCGTCCTGGGGCCCCGTCATGGTGCAGGCGCTGGTGGAGCAACTGCAGCTCGATTTCCGCCCCTCACTCGTGGCCCATCCCGAGGGTGCCTGGGCGCTGGACGCCCTGTCCCTGGCGATGGAGCCCGGCGCCACGTTCCGCAACAGCGAGGGCACGACGGTCCACATCGACACGGTGATGCGGAACGCGCTCGCCACGCTCGAAGCCGCCCAGGCCGAGCTGTCCGCGGCGATGCGCGCGGGGCGGCCGCAGGTCCCCAAGCGAAAGCAAGGCATCTACGCCCACCCGTGCGGCGGGCTTCACTACTTCCAGGCCGTGGCGGGCTGGGCCCGGCATGCCTCCGTGCGCAAGGCGTGGCGCAAGCGGCTGGACGCGCAGGTGGACGTGCTGCTGTACCGGCTGGACTCGGAAGGCCGGCAGTACGAGGCGGCTCTGGCCGACGCGCCGTTCGCGCATCGGCTGCCCCTGCTGGTGCAGATGCTGAAGTTCCAGGGCCACCTGCTGGAGACGCTCGGCCGCTACCGCGACGACACCCGGTGGCGGCCCACGAAGGCCCAGCAGCAGACGGTGGAGCGAGCGCGCACGGCCCTGGAGCACACCGTGCGCCGGCTGGAAGCCGGTGGCGCCTTCGACGGGTGGCCAGCGCTGGCCGAACGGCAGCCGCAGCTCGCGTTGGACTTGTTGGGTGACACCTGCCACGCCGCGCGCGGCGAGGCCCTGTGGCGGACGCCCGCCGTCAGTGCCCCAGCCGCGCAAGCTCCTGCGCGGTAAAGCCCGCCGCTTCCAGAATCTCCCGCGAGTGCTGCCCCAGCGCGGGCGGCGCGCGCAGCGGCGTCTCGCCCATGCGCAGTGGCGTCAGCAGGTGCGTCACCTTGCGGCCCAGCGCCGCGTCCTCCGTCTCCACGAAGAGGCCCCGGGCCTGGAGCTGCGGGTCCTTCAGCACGTCGTCCCCTTCCGCCACGGGCTCGATGCAGAGGTCGGAGCCCGCGAAGCGCTCCTGCCAGTACGCCAGTGGGTGCTCGGCGAACAGGCGCGTCAGCTCCGCCTTCACGCGCGCGCCGGGCTCGCCCGGAGCGTAGGCGTCCTCCAGCAGCTCCGGACGCCCCAGCCGCTCACACACGCCCGCGAAGAACTTGGGCTCCAGCGCGCCCACCGCGAGCCACCGGTCATCCGCCGTGCGGTACAGGCCGTAGCACGCGTAGCCACCGTTGAGCGCCTCCGTGCCCCGCTGAAGGGCGGCGCCTTCCGTCCCCATGAAGAGGCGCGACGCCAGGTGCATGTGCAGGAAGGCCAGCGCGCCGTCCGTCATGGACACGTCCACGAAGCGCCCCTGCCCCGTGCGCTCACGCTCGTGCAGCGCAGCCAGGATGCCCACCAGCGCGAAGAGGCTGCCGCCGCCAATGTCCCCCATCTGCACGCCGGGAAACGCGGGCGCGCCGCCGGCCTCACCGCCGTAGCCCAGCAGGCCGGCGCGGGCCGCGTAGTTCAAGTCATGCCCCGCCTTCAGCCGGTCCGGCCCCGTCTGCCCGTAGCCGGAGATGGCGCAGTAGATGAGCCGGGGGTTCTCCGAGCGCAGCACGGACTCGCCCACGCCCAGCTTGTCCATGACGCCGGGGCGGAAGCTCTCCACCAGCACGTCGTAGTGGCGCACCAGCCGCTTCAGCGCCTCGCGGCCCTCGGGCTGCTTCAGGTTCAGCGTCAGGGAGCGCTTGTTCCGGTTGAGGCCGTAGAACAGGCCGCTGACGTCCTCCCGCAGAGGCGGCATCTGGCGGATGTAGTCCCCGCCCTCCGGCTCCTCCACCTTGTCCACGGTGGCGCCCAGGTCTGCCAGCACCAGGGTGGCGTAGGGGCCGGGCAGCAGGCGCGACAAGTCCAGCACGCGCAAGCCGGTAAGCGGGAGCGACGACATGGGCATTCCTCGGAGCGAGCGTCGGGGGGTGTGGAAACGACTGCGGCGCGCCCCTGTGAAGGAGACGCGCCGCGTGCGACAGAAGCCAGCGGGCGGAGTCCGCCCGCAGCGCTCCGGTCCGCCGGAAATTAGAGCAGCTTCGCGAGCTTCATCGCGAGGCCCATGTCCATGGGCTTGAACTTCAGCTTGCCCTGCATGGCCGCCATCTGAGCGTTGAGCTTCTTCTCGCGAATCTTCACGAAGTCGTCGTTGCTCACGGAGATGGTCATCTTCGCGCCCTCGACCGCACCTTCCGTCACCCAGCCCTCGGACTTGGTGGCGTCCAGCGTCCACTTCCCGCCGCCCTCACCCGACACGTCAAAGACGATGACGGCGTTGATTTCCTTCGCCAGCTCCGGCTTCGCCTTGAGGGTCTCCGGAATCTGGTTCTCGATGATGTCCTTCGCGCTCACGACACACTCCTTGGCCTGATCGTTGATTTGAAAATCAAAGACAGGGGGACCGTAATGGCGCCCCCCTGGCAGGTCAAGACACGGATGCGGCATCTGTCACGCGATGGTGGACGCGGCGGCGGGATTCAGCGAGCGGCGAACCATGTCCAACAAATCGTTGAGTTCGAACGGCTTGGCCAGATGCCCCACCGCGCCAATGTCGGCGGCCTTGCTGCCCACATTGCGGTCCGCGCTCAGGACGATGAGGGGGATGCTCGCCACCTCGGGCGGCTTCTGCCGCATCCGCTGGGCGAACTCCCAACCGTCCATCACCGGCATCATCAGGTCCAACAGGATGAGGTTGGGCGGTTCGGGTTCGAGCCGGTCCAACGCCTCCTTCCCGTTCCGCGCCCGGCGGATTTCGAAGCCTTCGGCTTCCAGAATCTCTGAAAGGGCCTCCAGGATGTCCGGGTCGTCATCGACGACCAGGACCACAGGGGCCCTCGCATGCTGTGCATTGTGCAAGGTCAGAGCAGTCTCCCGAGGTGCGACGCTGGGATTCTTCAACCATCCTCCCACACGGCCGCGCAAGAAAATGCGCCCACGCCGCCAGACATGGGCCCACGTTGCAAAACCGACAGTCGCTGCCCACCCTTTCCGTGACCTGATGGACTGGGGGTGTGGAACGTGGCGAGCGAGGGGGAGCTGAAAGCAGGCGACATGGCGGCACCAGGGCTTCTGCTCCTGCCTCGCGGAGGCAGCCCGCGCCTGCTCGGACGCTCGCTGCTGGGGCAGCTCGGCCTGGAGGCGCTCCCCAGCCACGTGGGCTCCCTGCCGGAGCTCATGGCGGCGGCGGGCTTCCAGCGGCGCGCTGGTAGCGGCAGCCTCTGGGAGCGGGACGGCCAGGTGCTGATGGCGGGCGCGGAGACGCTGGAGGACGGCGCACTGCTGCTGTGGACGTCGCCCCTGGCGTGGGACGAGGCCGGGGTGCGCCGGCGCGTGCGCTACCTGTCCATGGCGTCGCATGACCTGCGCGGCTCACTGGCCAACGTGCGCTCGTACGCGGCCCTGCTGCTCAACGGCCGCGTGCCCCTGGAGGCCAAGGTGCAGCGCGGCCTGGAGACCATCCTCCGCAACGCGGACCGCTCGCTGGCCTTCTCCCAGGACTTCTTCGACGCCAGCCGGGCGGACCTGGGCTCCCTGCCCTGCGAGCAGGAGCGCCAATCCCTGCTGCCCCTGCTGGACGCGGCGGTGGAGCGGCAGCGCGCCGCGGCCTCAGCGGCCCAGGTGGCGCTCGTGTTGGGCCTGAATCCGGCACAGGCGGTGCCCGAGGTCATCGTGGACGGGGCCCGCATCCAACACGCCGTGGAGTCGTTCATTCAGTACCAGTTGGCCCGCGCCCAACCGGGTGAGGTCATCCGCTTGGGCATCCGCGACTTCGCTCCCCGGGTGCGCGTGGAGGTCCGCCGGGACGGGGCACCCCTGACGGAGGAGGACGCCGCCGCCGTCTTCCAGCGCGAGGAGCGCGCCTTCCGGGAGAAGCGGCTGGAGGACCCCTTGCGCGTCTACCTGGCCCGGCAGGAGGTGGAGGCCCACGGGGGCAGCGTGGGCGTCGAGTCGGACCAAGGTGGCAGCACCCTCTTCCTCACCCTGCCCCAGGCCCCCGTCGCGGCGCTCGGTTCTCCAGCAACCATGCAGGCTTGAATCGCCCGCCGGTCTTGCTGGCGGTCGGCGGCGCCCATCGGTATGCTCTTTGGCGTCTTCGCGAAGGAGCCGAGTGATGGGTTTGAAGGGAATGGAAATCCTGCTGATCATGGGGGTGCTGCTGCTCCTGTTCGGAGCGTCGCGCCTGCCACAGCTGGGCTCTTCGCTGGGAAGTGCGATCCGCAACTTCAAGCGCGGCTTTGGCGGTGAGGGCGAGGAAGCAGCGGCCCCTGGGGACAAGAAGGGCTCCGGGACGCTCTCCAGCAGCACCGGCGTGCAGAACGACGTCACCAAGAGCCAGACGCCCAGCGGCCACGTCTGATCCGCCGCCGGGTGGCCGTGCCTCCCGGCAGGACGTGAGCAGTGCCCTGAAACGCGCAACGCCCGAGCCGCCCCCTGGAACAAGGGGTGGGCCGGGCGTTCGCTTTTGCCCTGTGCGTGGCGTGGGCCTCAGTCGACCACGGTGGTGCCTTCGTACATCCGGTCGAGCTGCGCCTTGTACTTCTGGGTGCAGACCTTCCGCTTCACGCTGAGCTTGGGCGTCAGCTCCTCCGTCTCCTGGCTGAAGTCGTTCTCCAGCACGGTGAAGCGCTTGAGCGTGGCGTAGGGCGGCTGCTGCGTGTTGAGCTGATCCACCGCGGCCTTCACCGCCGCCTGGACCTCCGGACGACGGGCATTGTCCGCGTAGCTTCCCACGGGGGCGCCCTGGTCCAGGAGGAGCTTGCGCGCGCCCTCCTCCGACACGGTGATGAGCACCACCAGGTACGGCCGCTTGTCGCCGTACACCATGGCCTGACTGATGATGGCGTGCGTCTTGAGGGCGTTCTCAAGATTCTGCGGCGCCACGTTCTTCCCGCCCGCGGTGACGATGAGGTCCTTCTTGCGGTCGGTGATGCGCAGGTAGTTGTCCGCGTCCAGCTCGCCGATGTCACCGGTGTGGAACCAGTTCTCCGCGTCGATGGCCTCCGCCGTGGCCTCGGGGTTCTTGTAGTACCCCTTCATGACGGCCGGGCCGCGGATGAGGATTTCGCCGTCGGAGGCAATCATCACCTCCATGCCCGGCACGGGCGCGCCCACGCTGCCAATCTTGATCTTGTGCTCGCGATTGACGGTGGTGCCGGCGCACGTCTCCGTCAGGCCGTAGCCCTCCAGCACCTTGAGGCCCAGCAGGTCGAAGAAGTAGCCGATCTTCGGCGACAGGGGCGCGCCGCCGGAGATGAACACGCGCATGTTGCCGCCCAGCTTCTCGCTGATGGCCGCGTGCACCTTGGAGAACACCAGCTTCTTCGCCAACGCGAAGCCCAGGGTGGCGTACTCGCGCCCCTGGCTGCGTGCCTCGACGTACTCGTCGAACAGCTTGAAGGCCCAGCGGAAGAGCCGGCCCTTGAGCCCCGGGGCCGCCGAGCCGTTGGCCACCACGTTGTTGTAGACCTTCTCGAAGACGCGCGGCACCGACGGCAGCACCGAGGGACGCGTCTCCACCAGGTTGGCGAGCAGCTTGTCCACCGACTCCGCGACGACGAGCCGGTAACCCATGCTCAGCCAGGCGGCCTTCACCACCTGCGCGAAGACGTGCGCCAGCGGCAGGAACAGCATCACCGAGTCAGAAGGCACCATCATCCCCACCGACTGGGCGGCCTTCGCCTCGAAGGCCCAGTTGCGGTGCGTGAGGATGACGCCCTTGGGGTCCCCCGTGGTGCCGGACGTGTAGATGATGGTGGAGGTGTCCTCCATGGACACGCCCGCCACCCGCGCCTCGAAGTCGTCCGGACGGGCGGCGTGCTCGGCGCGGCCCTGGGCGACGACGTCGGCGAGTGACAGCTCGGTGCCACCGGCGACGGGGCCCTCGAAGGCGACGATGCGGCGGAGCGCCGGACACTCCGCCAGCTTCTGGCGCAGGCGCGTGAGCCGGCCCGCCTGCCGGGCGTCCTTCTCGTCGTTGTCCACGAAGACGAGCGTCGTCTCGGAGTGGTTGAGGATGTACCGGCACTCATCCGGCGTGTTGGACGCATAGATGGGGACGGTGATGGCCTGCGCGGCGCTGATGGCCACATCGCAGATGAGCCACTGCAGACTGGTGTTCGCGAAAATCGCCACCCGGTCCCCGGGCTTCACCCCCTGGGCAACCAGGCCCGCGGAGAGCGCTTTCACCTCGTCCAGGAACTGGGCGAAGGTGACGTCCTGCCAGCGGCCGTCCTTCTTGTGGCTTGCGCCCACCGTCGACGCGTTCTTCGCGCGCTGAATGAGCAGTTGGACCAGCGTCGCATCACCCCCCGCGGTAGCGGGAGCCGCTACCTGATTCTCTGCCCTCATCTGAGCTCCTTCTCGATATCGGCTTCGACTTTCTTGGACCACTCCTGCACGCGCCGCCCTTCCGCGGGGTCGTACGCGATGCTGCCTTGCTTCACCTTTTGAATGGCCTCGCGCGCCTTCGCGGCCTTGCCGTCCTTGAGGAGCGTCTCCGCCAGGAAGTAGTAGGCGCGCAGCATGTGCGGGTGCTTCGCGATGGACTTTTCGTAGAGGCTGGCGGACTTCGCCAGGTCGCGCTTGGGCCAGGGCAGCTCGTAGTGGTAACGGCCCTTGGCCAGCAGCGGCGCGCCCCGGTCGTAACCCGGGTCAATCTGGATGGCCTTGTCGAGCCGCTCGTTGAACTTGCCCTCGAGCCCCTCGCCCAGCGCCTTCATGATGCCCACGGCCTGGGAGTAGGCGCCGATGCCGGTGGCCGCGTAGTAGTGGCCCTCCACCCGGGCGGGGTTGAGCTTCACTGCCTTCTCACCCCAATCCCACGTCTGACGGCCCAGCACCTTCTTGAGCTTCTCGTTGGCCGCCCCGTCCGCCTGCCACTGGAGGATGCGCGCCTTGCGCCAGACCAGCTCGTAATCCTCCGGCGCGGCGTCCAGCGCCGTCTTCAAGGCACCCTCGTAGGCCTTCTCCCCACCGGACTCGCCGCGCTTCGCGTACAGCGCGTCAAGCTCGGACAGCAGGGAGGCCTCAGCCCCCCAGGCAGGCAGGCTCAGGAGGAGGCTCAAAGCAAATGAAATCAAGCGCATAAGCGCCGGGCTTAGCACGCACTTTTGCCCGGTAGCAAACCATCGGCGGCCAACCATCCGCCAAACGACAAGAGGCGGGAGCGGCCCGAAAAGACTCGGTCCGTCCCGCCTCGATGACGCGCCCTCCCAGGTGGGACGGCTCCTGTTCGGGCGCTCACGCGGCGTCGGCAGCCTGCTCGCCCAGGTGCTCCTCGTTCTCGTTGAACGCCGACAGGTAGCGCTCCAGGAAGTTCTTCGTCTTCAGCTCCACCTGACGCACGCGCTCGCGCGACACGCCCCACCGCTGGCCCAGCTCCTCCAGCGTCAGTGGCTTGTCCTGCGTCAGCCGCTCCGTGAGGATGTCCCAGCCCAGATCACCAATGCGCTTGCGCACCTTGGCGAGCGCCTCCTGAATCTCCGTGTCCTGCTCGTGCGACAGGTACACCTGCTGAGGCGAAGGGCTGTTGTCCTCCAGCCGGTCGAGGAAGGTCGTCTCGCCGTCCTCGTCGATGGTGGCGTCCAGCGAGAAGTCCACCATGCTGCCGCGCTCGGCCTCACCACCGCGCACCTGGCTGCGGTTGTCCTTCAGGTACCGGGTGATGTAGGCGCGAATCCACCACACCGCGTAGGTGGCGAAGCGCACGTTCTTCTTTGGATCGAAGTGCTCGATCGCCTTCATGAGACCAACGTTGCCCTCCTGGATGAGGTCATCCAGTCGCGCGCCGCGATTGGCGAACTTCTTCGCCACGGCGACAACGAAGGCCAGATTGGAGCTGGCAAGCGTCTGCCGCGCGGACTCGTCACCCTTGCGGGCGCGGCGCGCAAGCTCGTACTCCTGCTCACGCGTCAGCTGCTGGTGCCCGCCCAGGTTCCGAAGGTAGTGCGACAGGCCTTCGGCTGCGTACTTCGTCGAATTGGCCATGATTTCCCGTCCTCCGTTCGATGCCGGACGCGCTCTCCCCCCGCCGCCTCGCGTCCACCTGCAACTAAGACGCGCAACGAGCGAAAGGGTTTCTCATTCCAGGTCCGATTAGGCATTTCGCGCGACATTCCCAGCCCTTCCCACGCTTTGGACGGTAAGCCGCTCGACGCCGGGACAAAAACGAGCCGCGTCGGCCACGAATCAAGAACGCATGAGCGCGGGGAAGATTTTCGAAGGGTTGAGCAACCCTGATGGATCGAAGAAGGCCTTGAGCCTGCGCTGCAGGTCGATGAGCGCGGGAGACTGCTCCAGCGAAAGATATTCCCGCTTCGCGTAACCCACACCGTGCTCGCCTGTGATGGTACCGCCCAGTTCCACGGTCATCACCAGCATGCGCCGCAGGGCCTCATCCACCAGCGGCCGTTGGTGGGCGCCCTCGTAGAGGATGTTGGCGTGCAGGTTCCCGTCGCCCGCATGGCCATACGTAGCCACGGTGAGTCCCAACTCCGCGCCCATGGCCTTCAAGCGCTCGATGACCTCCGGAATCTTCGAGCGGGGCACGACGATGTCCTCGGAAATCTTGTGAGGCTTGAGAGCCCGGAGGGCTGGGGAAATCACCCTGCGCGCGGCCCAGAGCTTCTCGCGCTGGGAAGCATCCTGGGCCACCAGCGTCTCGGTGGCGCCCTGACCGGCACAGATGTCACCCAACTGAGACAGCTCAGCGAGCAAGCCCTCGCGGCCGTTGCCGTCCACCTCTACGATGACAGCGGAACCCGCGCCCGGAGGGAACTGGAAGCCGCGGCCGTTCACCGCCCGCAGGGCCACGTCATCGATGAGTTCCAGGCAACGCGGGAGGATGCCCGCGGCCAGCACGGCGGACACCGCGCGCGCGGCGTGCAGCACGGACGGAAACACCACCAGAGCCGTCAGCACCTCGCGCGGCAGCGGGATGAGCTGGACGGTGATTTCGGTGGCGACCCCCAGCGTGCCCTCTGAGCCGACGAAGAGGCCCACCAGGTCATACCCCGCCACGCCCTTGATGGTGCGCCGGCCCACCCGCACCACCTCGCCGTCCGGGAGCACCCACTCCAACCCGATGACGTAGTCGCGCGTGACACCGTATTTGAGCGCGCGGGGCCCACCGGCGTTCTCCGCCACGTTGCCGCCCAGCGTGCACACCTCCCAGGAGTTCGGGTCCGGTGGATAGAAGAGCCCTACCGCTTCCACGGCCTTCATCAGGTCGCCGGTGATGACGCCGGGCTGCACCACCGCGGTGAGGTCCTCGGGGGAGATGGAGAGGATGCGGTTCATCCGCTCCAGGCTCACCGCCACCCCACCGTGCAAGGGCAGCGAGCCGCCGCTCTTGCCGCTGCGCGCACCACAGGGGGTGAAGGGCACGCCGTGCACCGCGCACGCCTTGAAGACCTGCGACACCTGTCGCGTGTCCGCGGGGAAGACGACGAGGTCGGGCGCGTGGACGCCACTGTCGGACTCGTCACGGGCGTAGGCGGCCAGCGCGGCGTCATCCACGCGCAGCTGCTCCGGAGCCAGAACGGCGGCCAGCGCCTCGCGCACGCGGGCCACGCGCCTGGGCCCCACTCGCGGCAGGGGCGCGCTCATCGCCGGGCCCCCAACCGGGCCCACAGCTCACGGCGCAGGGGGCCGTCGCGCCGCAGGGTGCCTTCATAGGCCTCCGCGTGGGTGACGGCGTCGCGCTGCTTGTCCCCGCGCAGGCGCAGGCACGCCTGCTCCGCCTCGATGATGCATGCGGTGGCGGGGCTGCCCAGCACCTGGGCCAGGGAACGCGCCACTTCCCGCGCCATGTCTTCCTGAAGGATGAGCCGGTGCGCGAAGCAGTCCACCAGCGATGACAGCCGGCCAAAGCCCACCACCCGCTTGCCCGGCACGTAGGCCACGTGGGCCCGCCCGGTGAGCGGCAGCAGGTGGTGCGGACACATGGAGTGGAAGCGCAGGTCCGTCACCACCACCAGCTCGCCGGAGGAGCCCGGCGGCGCGGGGAACGTCTCCCCCAGCGCCTGCTCTGGGGTGCGGCTGTAGCCGTCGAGGAACTCGGCCGTCCAGGCTTCGGCCACGCGCGCGGGGGTGTCCGCGAGGTGGACGTCCTGGAGGTTCAGACCGGCGGCGCGCAGGAAGTCCGCCACGGCACGCGCCATGGCCGAGGTATCGGGGACAGCGGCGGGGGCGGCAGCGGCAGGGGCTTTGCGGCGGGCTCGGGACGAAGTCACAGTGGAATCGCTCCTGGAAGGGGCCGGCACTCAGGGGGCGTGGACCCTACCTGATGCGGCCACGAGGATGTGCTGTCCCTGCACACGCACCGCATAGGTGCGGACCTGCACCCCCGGATGCCGCGGGCACTGCCCCGTCCGGACGTCGAACGGCCAAGTGTGCAACGGACAGTGCACCACGTATCCCACCAGGTCCCCCTCGGACAGGGGCCCGGCCCGGTGGGGGCATGCGTCCGCCACCGCATGGAGCTCCCCATTCACGCGGAAGAGGGCCACCGCGACACCGTCCACCTGCACCACCGCGCGGCCCCGCGCGTCGAGTACGTCCAGCGTCGCCACTGGAATGAATCCTCCGTCCATCTGTCCGTTCATCCCGATGTTCCCCAACGCCCGGCCGGGGCCGACACATCCCCACCCGGACGAAACAGAGCGTGATACCGTCCCTTGACACCCGCCGTGCCGCGTCATTAGAGCACCCGGGCAACCGCCCCTTCCGATGAATCAGCGAGCCCACACCTTCGCCCGCTGCACCGCGACGCTGCTCGTCGCGCTGTGGCTGTGTCAGCCGCTGGACGCGCTGATGCACGCGAGGGACGAGCACGCGCACCGGTTCTGTCCGCAGCATCAGACGTTCGAGGAGACAGCGCTCGGCACGGGCGCGCGGCTGTCCCGGCTCGCCATCGAGCAGAGTCCGCAGCTGTCCGCCCTGCCCGAAGCCGTCACGGACTCGGCCGCCCTCACCCATGAGGAATGTCCGCTGGTGACGTCCGGCTCCCGCCCGGAGCTCCTGACGCCCTACCGCACGACACTGGTGCTGACGCTGCTCGCCGTGAGCCGTCCGGCCACCGCGCCGCCTCGCGTCCAGGCCCCCCTCTCCATCCTCGATACCGCCCCCAAGGCCTCTCCTCCCGCGCACGCGTGACGTGCGTCGTCCGAGGTCTTTCAGGTCATTGGTGGGCGTGACCGCTTCGCGGCCGCCCCGTTCGAGGAGCATTCCAGGTGGCAACCCGTTCGCGCCGTGCTCACGGCGCTCTCATGGTCGTTTCACTCACGCCCTTGCTGTTCGCCAGCGGCGCCCGCGCCCAGGACGCCTCCGCGCCTCCGGCGGACGCCCCCGTGCAGGAGCCGCGGGAAGACGCCGCGCCCGCGCTCACGCCCGAGGAGTTGGAGGAGATTGAGAAGGCGCTTGGCAGCGATGCCGCGTCCGCGCAGCAGAACGCGCCCACCGGTACCGCGGCGCCGCCGGCCTCCATGCCTGGCGGTGGCTCCGCGCTCTCCATCCCCGGGGTGAACAATCCCAACACGGGCACGAACTTCCTGGACCTGAGCTTCATCCTGGACGTGGCCGCCGCGGCCTTCACGGACAAGGAGCCCCTGCAGAGCGGCGCGCACGACCCCACGCGCAACGGCTTCAACCTGCAGCAGTTGGAGCTGTCCATCGGCTCGGTGGTGGACCCCTACTTCCGGTTCGACGCCAACATCGTCTTCAGCCAGTTCGGCGTGGAAATCGAAGAGGCCTACGGCACCACGCTGGCGCTGCCCTACAACCTCCAGGTGCGCGCCGGTCAGTTCCTCACGCGCTTCGGCCGCATCAACCCCACGCACCCGCATTCGTGGGACTTCGTGGACCAGCCCTTCGCCGTGGGCCGCATCTTCGGAGGCGAAAGCAACCGCGGACTGGGCGCCGAGGTGTCCTGGCTGGCTCCCCTGCCCTGGTACGTGGAGGTGATTGGCAGTACCACCGACGCCACCGGCGAGGCCACCGCACGCAGCTTCCTGGGCGCCACCAGCGAACGTGTGCAGTCTCCGTTCGACTTGCAGCTCACCGGTGCGGTGAAGCAGTTCTTCCCGCTGTCGGATGACCTGTCCCTCATGTGGGGCCTGTCCACCGCCACCGGTCCCAATCCCACCGGCTACCGCAACCGCACGGACGTGTTCGGAACGGACCTGTACCTGCGCTACCGGCCCATCACCCAGGCCTACAACACCACGCTCATCACGTTCCAGGCGGAGGCCTACTACCGCCGCCGCCAGGTGCCCGGGGACGTGCTGACGGACTTCAACACCTACGCGCAGGCCGCGTGGCGCTTCTCGCCGCGGTGGGCCACCGCGCTGCGCTACGAACTGGGAACGGCGGCGCGAGGCGAAGGCGGCGAGCGCGTCATCGACCCGTTGGACCCGGACTGGACGGAGTCACGCAACCGCGTGTCCGCCAACGTCACCTTCTGGCCCACCGAGTTCTCCCGGCTGCGCCTCCAGGGCGCCAGGGACCATGCCGGGTGGCGGGATGAGGCCGGCTACTCCCTGATGCTCGCGCTCGAGCTGGTGACCGGCGCCCACGGCGCCCACGCGTTCTAAACCCTTTCGAAGGAGCCATGACCATGCGTCTCTCCCGTCTGTTCGCGGCCGTGTGCGCCGCCTTCACCCTCTTCGTCGCGTCCCCCGCTCGCGCGGACCTCAACGTCGTCACCACCCTGCCGGACCTGGCCGCGTTGACGAAGGCCGTGGGCGGCGACCACGTCAAAGTGCAGGCCCTGGCGCTGTCCAGCCAGGACCCGCACTTCGTCGATGCCAAGCCGAACCTCGCCCTGGCGCTCAACCGCGCGGACCTGCTCATCGCGGTGGGCCTGGACCTGGAGATCGGCTGGCTGCCCACGCTCCAGGTGGGCGCGCGCAACCCGAAAATCCTCGTGGGCAACCCGGGCTACCTGGTGGCCTCGCAGTTCGTGAAGCTGCTGGAGGTCCCCACGGCGCAGGTGGACCGGGGACAGGGCGACGTCCACCCGGGCGGCAACCCGCACTTCCTCTATGACCCGCGCCAGGCGCTGTCCGTCGCGCGCGCCATCACCGACCGGCTGGCGCAGTTGGATCCGAAGAACGCGCAGGCCTACCGCGACAACCTCGCCACCTTCACCACCGAGTTGGAGAAGTCGCGCGCGGACTGGGAGAAGCGGCTGGCGCCGCTGCGTGGCCAGCCCGTCATCGCCTACCACCGGACCATGGCGTACCTGGCGGACTGGCTGGGCTTCGACACCATCGCCTACCTGGAGCCCAAGCCCGGCATCCCGCCCAACCCGTCGCACGTCGCGAGCGTCCTGGCCCAGGGCCGTCAGCGAAAGGCGCGCATGGTGCTGATGGAGAGCTACTACCCGGACACCACCGCGCGGCTGGTGGCCTCGAAGATTCCCGCGCCGCTCGTCACCCTGCACGGCGGCACGGACTTCAAGGCGAAGGAGACGTACCTCCAGCACATCAACGAAATGGTCGAGCGCCTGGAAAAGGGGCTCGCCGGCAAGGGGACCTGAGCCATGCGGACCCGCCTCCTCCTTCCCCTGCTCTTCGTGTCCGGCTGCGCGCTGGAGCCCGGTGAGAGCTTCGCGGTGCTGGAGCCCGCCGTCCGCGCGGACTACACGCCGGTGGCCGGGCGCGACGTGGGCAACGGCTTCCAACGGCTCGCCTCCGACTTCGAGC
Source organism: Myxococcus sp. CA023 (assembly GCF_010998615.1). Lineage (GTDB taxonomy): Bacteria > Myxococcota > Myxococcia > Myxococcales > Myxococcaceae > Myxococcus. The sequence goes on from NZ_JAAEAH010000041.1 coordinate 49,963, forward strand.
TGCGCCTGGACGGCGCCGCGCTGGGCGTGGACCACATCGACCTGGTGGGCGGCGGCGGCACCCGCGGCCCCACCACCTTCGACCCGGCCAACCCGCCGCCGGGCTACACCAACTGCCACAACGGCCACTGCCACCACGACGATGGCGCGCTGGTGGACTACGAGGACATCCAGGCGGAGCTGGATGGCGGTGGTGGCGGCGCGGAGGCCACGGTGGCCAGCCTGCACGTGGACGCGGACCTGGACCTGCTGGCGGACCAGACGCTGTCGCCCGGCTGCGAGCCGTCCTGCGAGTTGGGCCGCACCCACGTCAGCCGCTACCAGTGGGACGTGTCGTCGGTAAACCTGGAAGGCGCGGTACGCGACAGCCGCGCCACGCCGCGCTTCAACGATGAGCGCCGCTTCCGGCTTGCGTTGGCGGCGGCGGAGGAGGCCACGCCGCTGATGGTGCTGCGCGGCACGGTGGACATTCCCGCGGACCGCGAGAACAAGCCGCGCGTGAAGCTCGCCCTGCGCCTGGCGCTGGCGCCCACGCTGTTCGACTCGCTGGACTGGGCGGCCACCACGCCGGGTCCTGACGGCGTGGTGGACCTGAACGCACCCGAGAACGCCGCCATCCGGACCGCGATGGTGGAAGCACTGGCCACCTTGGAGCCACAGGCGGAGGTCCGACGTGAAGACCGTTGAGCCCACAGACGGCGCGCACGCGGTGCCCGCCACCTTCGCGCCGGGTGACGCGTTGCTCACCTGCGAGAAGCTCGTCATCGGATACGACGGCAAGGCCATCCTGCCGCCCATCGACCTGACCATTCGCCGCGGCCAGTTCGTGGCGGTGGTGGGCCGCAACGGCTCCGGCAAGAGCACCTGGTTCCGGACGCTGCTGGGCATGCAGCCGCCGGTGTCGGGCACCATCTCCCGCGCCTCCGCGCAGGTGCGCAGTGCTTATGTGCCGCAGACGTCCGCCATCGACTCGCTGCTGCCACTGCGCGCGGGCGAGCTGACGGCGTGGGGACGCCTGCGCGGCTGGAGCTTCCTGTGGCCCTTCGCCCGGAAGGCGGACCGGCAGGCCGTGCAGAGCGCGCTGGAGACGGCCGGCGCGAAGGCCTTCGCCTCGCGGCCCTACCGCGAGCTGTCCGAGGGCCAGAAGCAGCGCACGCTGCTGGCGCGGCTGGTGGCCACCGAGGCGGACCTGGTGCTCCTGGACGAGCCCACCGCCGCCATGGACGCCGTCGCCGAGCACGAAACGATGCAGCGACTGTGCACGCTGTCGCGTGAGCGGGGCCTGGGCGTGGTGGTGGTGTGCCACGACCTGGAGGTCGCCGCCGAGCACGCGGACGTGCTCGTCTTCGTGGACCGCGAGACGTCCGCCTTCGTCGTGGGCGATGCCCGCACCGTCTTCTGTCACCCCGCCTTCCGCCGCCAGTACGGCGACGAGTACTGCCAACGCGCGCCCCTGGGACCTCACCGTGGAAACGACGCTCGCTGAACCGTCCAAGTGGGAGCAGTTCCACCTGGCGTTCGATTTGTTCAGGGACCCGCTGCTGTGCGCGCTCATCGCGGGCGGCGTGCTGGGCTTCCTGAGCGTGTACGTGGTGCTGCGGCGCATGGTGTTCGTCAGCGCCGCGGTGGCCCAATCCGCGGGCCTGGGCGTGGCGCTGGCGTTCTACGCGGCCATCCACCTGGGCACGCATGTGGAGCCCGTGCTGGGCGCCACCACCCTGGCGCTGCTGGCCACAATGTTGCTGATGACGGAGCCGGCGAAGCTGCGCCTCACGCGAGAGAGCCTGCTGGGCCTGGCCTATGCGCTGGCAGGCGGCGCCGCGGTGCTCGTGGGAGACCGCATCGCGCAGGAGGCGCACGACATCCAGAGCATCCTCTTCGGCACGGCGGTACTGGTGACGCCCGAGCAGCTCTACACGGTGGCCATCGCAGGCGGGGCCATCATGTTCATCCAACTGTGGTGGTACCGGGGCATCACCTTCGCCAGCTTCGACCGGACGGGAGCGCTGGTGCAGGGGCTGCCGGTGCGCCTGCTGGACGGCGTGCTGATGGTCAGCATCGGCGTCATGGTGGGCGTATGCGCCCGGGCGCTGGGCGCGCTGCCGGTGTTCGCCTTCTCCACGCTGTCCGCCATCGCCGCGCTGATGTTGGAGCTGCGGCTGCCGTGGACCTTCTTCGTCGCCACGCTCTTCGGCGCCATCGCGGGCGTGGGCGGCTATCTCTTCGCGTTCTTCTACGACTTCCCCGTGGGCGGCTCGCAGACGGTGTTCGCCGCGGCCATGGTGGCCGTGGCGACCGTCCTGCGGATGCTCGTCCACGCGGTGCAGAAGGCGCGCTGAGGGTCAGCGGACCGCAGCGGAGACCTGCTTGAACTCGGGCGTGCCGGCGCGCCCGAGCAGGTCGAACAGCGCGGCCTCCACCGTGACGACGTGAGCGCCCGCGTCGCGGCACAGCTGGAGGCCCACCTGCCGGTCCTCCTGCGCGCGGGACAGCACGGCGTCCGTGAGCAGGAACGGGGACAGGCCACGTTCGGCCAGGTCGCGCACCGTCTGGAAGACACAGATGTGTGTCTCCATGCCCGCCACCAGCACCTGCGTGCGCCCGCCGAGCGCGGCCAGCACGTCTGGCACGGCGGCGCTGAACTCCAGCTTCTCCACCGCCTTGACGTCCTTCAGCACCCGCATCCGCAGCAGCGAATGCGTGGGCCCCAGGCCCTGGGGGTACTGCTCGGTGAGGAGGATGGGGAGGCCCAGCGCGCGAGCGCCCTCGATGGCCGCGGCGGTGCGGCTGAGCATCCGGTCCAGCGCGTCCCGATCCATGGCGGCACACAGTCGCTCCTGGATGTCCACGACGAGCAACGCGGCCTGGTCCTGCTTGAGGCGGAAGGTGGGCATGCCCCCTCCTCGCGCGAACGGCGAGGGCCCGTCAAGCGGCGGGAGACGCCAGCGCGGCTGGTGGACGCCCGCACGGCGAGGACTTCCAGCGGGTGACAGTCAACCCGCGACGCGCGGGCAATGAGCCCCGTGGACGGGGCGCACGCTTGATGGGGCGCCTGACGGACCGCGAACAGGCGGCAGCCCCCGTGCCATTCGGGCACCGCTCAGCAGGACACCGTCCCATGCGCGGCAAGGGCCGGAGCCCCGGTCTCCCGCAGGGCGAGGAGCTCCGGCGGGCGCACGAGCCGCAGCAGACGCCCCCGCCCGGCGATGGAGGCCCGAGCGCGGCGAAGCTCCGGCTGATGCGGGTCCGCGTCACGCCAGCAGTCGAGGAACGCGGTGAAGTCCTCCACCGCGGAGTCCCAAGCGCCGAGCGCCACCTGGGACTCCGCGGACAGCAGTCGCAAGTGCCCGCACCCAGGCCGCTCCGCCACCAGCGTCTTCGCCAGCCCCACCGCCTTGTCCACGCGTTCAGTGCGCAGACGCAGCCGGACCAGTGCCTCGCGCGCGGGCCGGGAGAAGGCCGCGGGCCCTGCAGCCCGAAGCCGCCGCTCCAGCCGCCACGCACGTGTCAGCGTGGCCTCGGCGCGGCCCACCTCGCCCCTGCGAACCTCCAGCGCGCCACGCAGCTCCTGAGCGGCCACCTCCACCACCCGCGCCACATCTCGTGGACACAGAGCCAGGTCCTCCGAGCGGCAAGCCTCCGCGAGGAGCGCATGCTGCGCATCCAGTGAATTGCATGCCCGCTCCACATCGCCCAGCCGCGCGGCCTCGAGCAGGCTGAGTCCTCTCGTGTACTGGCGCATCCCGTCCCGCAGCGCCCGCTCCGCCGGGCTGGCCGTATCAGACAGCTCCATGGGCACGTCCGCCGCCGCACGCCAGAAGCCGAAGCGCAGGTGCGCGGACACCATCGTGGCGGCGGCGAACAGCAGCGCCTGGTCGTCGCCTCCAGCACCTTCCACCCGCTGCCGCAGGCGACGGGCCCACGCCTGGGACTCGCCGTACTGGCCCGCTTCGGCGCAGCCCTGGCTGAGCAGCCGCATGGCCGCCTCGGCACTCGGCGCGTCGGCGGTGTGCAGTCCTTCCTCGGCCAGGTACGCATCATCCGCGGCCACAGTGGCCTCCAGCACGCGCTGGGCCTCCGCCACCAGCCCGACCCGCTGAAGCAGGCGCCCCGCGGAGAGCAGCGCGGGGCCGGCACGAGGCGCCAGCGTCACCAAGCGGTGAGCACTGTCACGGGCAGCCTCGGGCCGGCCGCTGTTCAGCATGGCCTGCACCCATGCATGGTGGACGCCCGCGTGGTCCGGGTGTGAGCGCAGCAGTTCGCGCAGCAGGGCCTGCGCATACGGCTGCCCCTGCCCGGGCCGGCCATCCGGCTCGTAGCCGTCCAGGAGGAAGCCCGCGAGCAGCAGCCGCGCGTCGGCGTCCTCGGGATAGCGGTCGATGAGACACTCCATGTCACGCACGAAGGCGTGGCGCCCATTGGCCGGCCCCTTCTCCGCCAGCAGACTGCCCGCGACGATGTAGCGCTGCTCGCGGTCCGTGGTGCCCTCGCTCAGGGCCAGCGCGCGGCCCATGGCCTCCGCGCGGGCGGTGGCGAAGCGGGCACCGGAGCCTCGCGTGAGGGCGAGCCCCCACCAGGCCATGGCCAGCGACGGATCCTCGCGCGTGGCCTGCGCGAAGGCGCGGCGGGCCTCACCGCCCCACCCCAGGTGCAACAGCCGCAGTCCCTGATCGAACCAGGCCTGGGCCTGGGGCCATGCAGTGGTGACGCCCAGGTGTGCGTTACCCAGGCCCTCGCGCAGGAGCGGCGTGGGGAGCGCGTCATCCGCGACATCCTCCCACGGCGCGCGGGCATGGACGGAAGGTTCATCGGCTCGGAGCAGTCGCGCCAACATGATGGCCTCCTCAGGCCCCGGCGACCGGGGCGGTGCAGACGTTGAATCCAGAATCCAGGGAACGAAGGCGGGAAGCGAAGCGCCGCCACGCCGAGGCCAGTCCGTCCGCCTCGACGGGAGCCGCTTTGCGGCGTGCCCCGAAGCACTCACGGCGCCAGGACGGCCCCATCTCGGAGGCAATCCAGTCCTCGTGCTCGGCCAGCCACCCCGCCAGCGAGGCGAGCCCCGCGCGCAGCGCCCGCCGCTCATGCCCCGTGGTCGGCAAGCGCGCCGGGCCCAGTTCCTCCGCGCGAAACGGCAAACGGCCCGGCACCCCCTCCAGCAGGACGGGTGCGAAGCCCGCCCGAGGGACGAAGATGGCTTCGCCGCACTCACACAGCGCGCCGAAGCCCCACAGCGCCAGGCGCCCACCATCCCGAAGACCCACCGTGTAGGGGCTCTGTCCCTCCGCGCCTTCGGGGCGCGCGTGGCGCACGAGTCCTCGTCGAACGAGGAGGTTTCCCTCCGGGCAGAGGACATCCCGCCCGAGGCACCACATGGAGACGTCGAACAGCCGGTCTCCATCGCGTCGCAGCTCACAGGGAAGCACGGTGGACATGGCATTGCCGGACATGGGCGCGCGCTCCTCTCAGCTCGCGGACTTCTTCGCCGTGGCGCCGCGGCGCACGGGGCTGGCGCCAAAGAGCGCGGGCGCGTTCACCGGGCTTCCGCCCTGCTTGCCCAGCACCGCGTTGACGGCGCGCACCAGCTTCCCGCGCACGCTGGCCGTCAGTGGCAGGTCTCCCAGCGCGGCCTGGAGCTGCTGGGCGCTGATGCCCCGGCCGCTCGTCGGCTTGCCGATGGACAGCGACTCGTAGCTTTTGCCCTGCGTGTCCTTGTCACGGCGACGGGCGCTCCGCTTCTTCAAGAGGGTGCGGCCCTCGGAGCCGTAGGACTCGAGCTGGCGCGACAGGCGGAGGAGCTTCTCGGAGGGGATGTTCTTGTCCGTCAGGAACTGCTGGAAGGAACCCATGGTCTTCTCTCTTCGGGGAACGAGGGGCCGGAACTGGAGCACCGGCCCCCGGATGAACGGGCCAGGGGCCCGGGAACAGCGTCAGTGCTCGTGGCCGTGGCCGCCGTGCGACTCCTCGACGAGGACGCCGACAGTCGCGACGGACGTGGGGCCGAAGGTCAGGTAGTGCGTGCCCACCGTGAGAGGCACGACGTGGCGGCCCTTGATGTCGGTGCAGCCCCTCGAACTGCTGGTGCTCTCCTCGATGTCCACCGCCTCACCGCTGGCGGTGGTGATGGAAAGGGGCACGTCCGCGTTGGTGTAGATGACGTAGTCGGCGGCCTCGCTCGCGGCGAACAACACGAAGCCCGAATTCCCGTCCGGGCCACTCATCAGGGTGATGTCGTAGCGACGGTGGTCCGCGTGAATCTCGGAGGGCGGGTTGTTGGTGCCTGGCCAGGCGAAGACAGAAGTGGCAGGCCCATTCTGGAGGTGCTCGCACGCCTCGGCGTCGACGCCCTCTTCTTCGGGATGGTCGTCGCCGCAGCCGGCGGAGACGAGCGCGGTGGTCAGCAGGAACGCGGCAAGGAGCTTCTTCGTCATGGTGCTACTCCACGGGATTGGACTGCGGGTGTGCCACGCCCGCGCGCCAGCAACGGACACCGCCAGGACATGGAGGGGCCGCCACGGGTGCGTGGGAATGGAAGGAGCGTGCGCGGAGCACGAAACACAGGCGCCGTGAGACAGCTCAGCCGGCGTGGGCGCAAAGCCGCAATGACTCACAGCCCGCGCGGAGCGGACGGAGTCTGTCTGACTTTAGCGGACGGGCAACCTCACACGGCGCAACAGGCCGCCTGAGCGAGCAAACTCCCGGGCCTCACGCGCGCGGCGGAGACGCCTTGGGAGCCAGGTACAGACGGGCGACGGGCTCCGCGTGGAAGCGGAACACCGCCAGCGCGGGCTCGGAGCGAGCGGGCGCGACCAGGAGGGACGGCGTGTCCTGCTGCGGAGGCGGAGCCTCCCGCCGGAAGAAGGCGTGGACACAGTGGGCGTCGGAGCCGTGGGAGTCCGCCTCCGTGCTCTTGGAGGCGAGCCGCACGTCGTCGAAGGACGCCTCGACGTGACCGGCGACGTGGGCGTCACCAGCCTCCACGTGCATCACCTCACCATGCTCCAGGCACGTGGCGTGCTGGACCAGGGCGAAGTGCATCACGCTCCCCATGTACGCCAGCACGCACACGAGCGCGAACGGCAGCGCCAGCCGGCGCGACCGGACGGAACTCACGGGCTGGTGATAGGTGGAGCGGCTCACGTCAGGGCATTCCCGGTCGAACGGCGTCTGCGGTTGTAAGCCAGACAGGCCGTTCACGCAAGCCAGACTGTCTCACGCAACATTCGCCAGGAAACATCCCCCCGGCGAACAAGCAACAGCAACCCAGCAACAAAAGCAACCAGAGAGCCCTGTCCAGCGCCGCTGTCCGGGTGTGCCCCGGAGAGGCCGGTCCCAGGCCCGGCGGGCGGCCAAAAGCCACCGAGGGGGGGGTCCTGTTCCGACGGGAGGCACCGGGCCCGTGGACCGGTGGACCCGTCCAGGCGTAGGGTGCGCGCCGCCCGGAAGACGCCCGGGCGTACCATCGAGGTCACGACTTCGTGCAAGAGTTCATCGACGCGCTCCGGAGCCAGGCACGCCACATCGCACCCGACCTGGCGCGAATCGCCTACCAGCGGGGCCTCGCCGTCACGCGACCGGACGGGACCACCCACCCCATCCCCATCACCGCCACGCCCGTGGTGCTGGACGCCGCGGAGATTCGCCGCCGCTCGGAGCTGTCCGCCCGCCTGTCCTCCGCCACGGTGAAGATGGCGCAGGCGCAGCTCCAGGGCGCGGACGCGGAGTCCCTGCTGGGCGCCCTCTCCCCTCTCGAGCGCGTGCTCGCCGAGCGCACCTGGCGCCAGTCCACCCGGCTGGCCACCACGCGCGTGGACTACTTCGTCGCGGGCGGCACGCCGTGGGCGTTGGAGGTCAACGCCACCATCCCCGCCATGCAGGGGTACTCCGACATCGCGGCCCGCACCTTCATCGAGGTGGTGGGCCGCTACTTCCGCTATCCGGAGAAGTCCCTGCACGCCCTGCTGTCGCTCAACGGCAGCAACGCGCTGGCGTTGTACCGGGCGCTGCTGGACGGCTACGCGGCCGAGCGCAACGGCCGGATGCCGGACACGGTGGCCCTGCTGTGCCGCCGCAACGACGCCCAAATCACGGAGCTGCGCTGGCTGTGCGAGCGCTTCCGCGAGTTCGGCGCGGACGCGGACCTGGTCCATCCGGACGAGGTGTCCGGTGACGACGCCTTCGTGGCCCACGGCAAGAAGTACGACCTGGTGTACCGGCACCTCTTCGTCCGGCGCCTGGAGGAGTCCCCCTCCCCCTGGGTCGAGGACTTCCTGGGCACCGTGCCCGGCAAGAAGGCGGTGTTCCTCAATCCCCCCGCCTCGCAGGTGGAGGTGAAGCTGACTTTCGCCCGCCTGTCGCAGGCCCTGGCCGAGCCCGCACTGGCGGAAGCCGCGCGACTCACCGGCGAGGAGTTGGAGGCGGTGCGCGCGTCCGTGCCGTGGACGCGAACGTTCCAACCCGGCCCGACGCAGGGCCCCGACGGCGAACGCGTGGAGGACCTGGTGGCCCTGGTCGCCGCGACGCCGGCGCGCTTCGTGCTCAAGCGGGCCTGGGACTATGGCGGCCGAGCCGTCTTCCTGGGCCGCTCCGCGGGCACCGTCCCCTACACGGAGCGGGTGCAGGCGGCCTATGGCGCGCCGATGACGTGGGCGGAGCTGTGCGCGCGAACGGCGGCGGACACGGCCGGCGGAGGCTTCGTGGTGCAAGAGGTGGTGGACTCGCCGACTGAGGAGCACCTGCTCTGCGAGCCCAACGGCACCGTGCGGCCCACGTCCTTCTTCGTGGACTACTCCGCCTATGCCTCCGTGGGCCTGGCGCGGCAGCCCGCGTGGGGCGGTGTGTGCCGCGGGTCCATGTCGGAAATCGTCAACATCGTCGGCGGTGGCGGGGTGTTGCCGCTCATCACCTCTGAAGTCGCCTCCAAGCTCCTGATGGCGTGGAAGGCCTTCTAGGCCGTTGACCCGATTTCAGGGGCCGCGCCCTCCCTCCTCACACCACAGGAGGAAGGGATGACCTCAGCAGTGCAGCGGTGTCTCGGCGCGTCGCTCGCCGTCGTGTCCATGTTGTGCGCCAGCGTGGCCCTGGCGCACGGCTCCATGGAAGTACCTCTCAGCCGCGTCTACAGCTGCTTCAAGGAAGGGCCGGAGACGCCGAAGTCCGACGCGTGCAAGGCGCTCATCCAGGCCGGTGGCACGCAGGCGCTCTACGACTGGAATGGCGTGCGGCAGGGCAACGCCAACGACAGGCACCGCGACATCATTCCAGACGGAAAGCTCTGCAGCGCCGCGAATGAAAGCCACCGGGGCCTGGACCTCGCGCGCATGGACTGGCCCTCCACGCTCATCACCCCGGACACCCAGGGCCGCTTCGAGTTCGTCTTCCACGCGACCGCCGTGCACGCCACCGGCTACTTCCGCCTCTACGTCACGCGCGAGGGCTACAACCCGGCGCTCCCGCTCAAGTGGTCGGACCTGGAAGCGAATCCCTTCTGCTCCATCACCCACGTCTCCGCCCAGAACAACCGCTACCGGCTCAACTGCCCCTTCCCTCAAGGGAAGACGGGCGCGCATGTCATCTACGGCATATGGCAGCGCTCGGACAGCCCGGAGGCCTTCTACGCCTGCACCGATGTGAAGTTCAGCAACACCCCGCCGCCGCCCTCGTCGTGGAAGGAGCTGGGCCAGGTGCAGGCGCGTGAAGACCTGCCCGCGGGGAGTTCGGTGACGCTGCGCGTGTTCGACGCGCAGGGCGCTGACGCCGAATCCCATGTGCATCCCCTGGCCACGGCCACGCCGGCGGCCCAGTGGATTCATGCGCTGGCGCAGCGGGTGAACGGCGCGTCCAGCCGCGTGCAGGTGGGCGTGCTCGACGCTTCGGGACGCGTGAATCCCGTGAAGGACGCGCTGGGCAACCGCGTCTACGCGCGTGAGACAGGCTACACCTTCCAGGTCGACATCATGAAGCCGCCGCCGGGTGGCGGTGGCGAGCCTGTCTACCCGTCTGGGATTGAGGGCTATGCCGCGGGCACCGTGGTGCGGGGCACCGACGGGCTGCGCTATCGTTGCAAGCCCTTCCCCTACTCTGGCTGGTGCAAGGGCTCCGCGCTGCATTACGCGCCGGGCACGGGCTTGAACTGGCAGGACGCGTGGGAGCGCATTCCCTAGAGCCCGCGCGGGACCTGGGCCGGCGTGCAGGCGCCGGCCCATGCCCTTGAGAAACGCCGCCTCGCCCGCGGACCACCACCGGCGAGGCGTGTTCCATCAACGCATCAGCGCTGGCGCGTGAGCGGCAGGGCGGGCACGTCCTTCACCTGCGCCTGGTGCGTCACCCGCGTGCCCAGGATGAAGTGCGGTTCGAGGGGATCGAACGTCTCCTGGCCCGAGTAGACAACGAAGAACTTGCCGCCCCCATAGGCGACATCCGGCAGGTACTCCTGTGGCAGGTCCCCGGTGGAGATAGGGAAGCCCGAGGGGTCCCACACGTCCCCGTTCTCGCCCCACCGCGCACCCCAGACGGCGTGCGGGCCGTCGCGCCTGTCGTCCCAGACGACCAGGGACTTGTCGTTGTGGTGGGCAAGACGCGGTTCGGCCTGCGCGCCCGCGGCGGTGGAGATGGGGATGCCGTCGGGGTCCTTCACCATGCCTGTCTTGCTTACGCGCGCGCCGAAGATGTCCGGGTTCCCATTCCGCTCATCGGTCCAGACCACCTGGTAGTTCTTGTGCGTCCACTCCACGTCAGGCGTCGTCTGGGCGCCCTCCGCCTGGGAGATGGGGAAGCCGGTGCCGTCGAGGATGGTGCCGTCCTCCTTCACCCTGTTGCCGTAGATGTCCGCGTTCTCCGGGCCTTGGCCGTGCTCGTCGGACCAGACGACCAGGAACTCCTTCGTCTTGTTGTTCCAGGTCGGAGACGCGTCATTCGCGAAGTTGGGGAAGGCGCTGAGCGTCTGGTCGGCCGTATCGAGGACGACGCCATCCTTCGTCACCCGCGTGAAGTAGATGACCCTCTCGTCGTCACCGGAGATGGTGTACGTCACCAGGCAGATTTTCGGGGAGCAGGCGACTCGCACCGGGCCGAAGGATTCGTCCGTCGAGATGACGTTGAACACCGGGCCCACCACGGTGCCGTCGGGCTTCACGCGCACAGCGTCGACACCATTCAGGCTCTCCCAGACGACGAAGAAGTGCGTCCCGTTGAAACCGATGCCGGGCCGGAATCCTTCGACATCTCCGATGTTGATGCGGATGTCATCCTTGTCGAGCACGGTGCCATCCGGCTTCACCCGAGTGCCGTAGATGCCGCCGGTTCGCACGTCGGTCCAGACAGCGAGGAACTTGCCCCCACCGTACTCAACCGCTGGCAAGAAGCGCGCCAGCGGGGCGGGCTTGGCGTACCCCCGGCTTTCCTCAAGCACGTTCTCGGCGCTCATTTGCGCCTCGGCCTCCGACTCCGTCGTCACGTCCTCCACGCCGCCCAGCTCTTCCTGTTCCGGCGCCACCCCGCAGCCGACCAGCATGGACCCGAACACCAGCCCGGCAATGCCAGCCTTCACTTCCCGCTTCATGTGCAGCCTCCCCTTCGCGAACAGCGGCGCAAAGCTGGGGACCTACACGCCCGTCACCAGCCACCCGTGGGGCGCAGTTCGGATAAGGAGGTGGACAGGAGCATCGAGCCGCCGCCCCTGCCATCGCCCCAATGCGCTTCGGGGAGAGCATCTCCAACCCCGCCCTCCGCAGCGTGTACGACTCCGCCCGGATGACGTCGTTGGAGAACCGCGAGCTCGGCATGAACCACTGAGCCTACGCGCAAGGCCCGGGCCGGCGTGCATGCGCCGGCCCGGGCATCTGGGGAACGCCGCCTCGCACGCGGCGAGGCCCTCTCCCTCAACGGCTCAGCGCTAGCGCGTGAGCGGCAAGGCGGGCACGTCCTTCACCTGCGCCTGGTGCGTCACCCGCGTGCCCACGATGTAATGCGGCTCGAAGGGGTCGTAGACGGACTGGGCGGCGTAGACGGTGAAGAACTTGTCAGCCCCGTAGGCGACGTCCGGCAGGTACTGCTCTGGCAGGCCGTTGCTTGAAATGGGGAAGCCCGAGCCGTCCCACACGTCCCCATCCTCGTCCCACCGCGCGCCCCAGATGCGGTGCGGGCCGTCGCGCGTATCGTCCCAGACGACCAGGGACTTGTTGTTGTGGTGGGCGATGCGCGGAACGGTCTGCGCGCCCGCGGCGGTGGAGATGGGGATGCCGTCGGGGTCCTTCACCATGCCTGTCTTGCTCACGCGCGTGCCGTAGATGTCCGGGTTCCCATTCCGGTCATCGGACCAGACCACCTGGTAGTTCTTGTGCGTCCACTCCACGTCAGGCGACGACTGGGCGCCCTCCGCCTCGGAGATGGGGAAGCCGTTGCCGTCGAGGATGGTGCCGTCCTCCTTCACCCTGTTGCCGTAGATGTCCGCGTTCTCCGGGCCCTCGCCGTGCTCGTCGGACCAGACGACCAAGAACTCCTTCTTGCTGTTGTTCCAGGTCGACGACGCGTCATATGCGAAGGTGGCGGAGGCGCTGAGCGTCCGGTCGGCCGTTGAGAGGACGACGCCCTCCTTCGTCACCCGCGTGAAGTAGATGACCGAGAAGTCACCGGAGATGGTGTACGTCACCAGGCAGATTTTCGGAGAGCAGGCGACTCGCACCGGGCCGAAGGCCTCGCCCGTCTGGATGGCGCGGAACACCGGGCCCACCACGGTGCCATCCGGCTTCACGCGCACGCCGTCGACACCGTCCCGGGACTCCCAAACGACGAAAAAGTACTCCCCATTGAAAGCGATGGCCGGCCGCACTCCATTCTCATCTCCGATGTTGATGCGGATGCCCGCGGTGTCGAGCACGGTGCCGTCGGGCTTCACCCGGGTGCCGTAGATGCCGCCGGTCCGCACGTCGGTCCAGACCGCGAAGTACTTGCCGTCGCCGTACGCGACCGCGGGCCCGTAGAGCGCCACCGCCACGGGCGTGGAGGAGCCACGGTTTGCATCGAGCCCGGTCTCGGCGCTCGCTGGCGCCTCCGCCGTCACGTCCTCCACGCCGCCCAGTTCTCCTTGTTCCGGCGCCACCCCACAGCCGACCAGCATGGACCCGAACACCAGCCCGGCAATGCCGGCATTCACTTCCCGCTTCATGTGCAGCCTCCCCTTCGCGAACAACGGCGCAAAGCTGGGGACCTACACGCACGTCACCAGCCTCCCGTGGGGTGCAGTCCGGATAAGGCGGTGGACAGGAGCATCGAGCCGCCGCCCCTGCGCGCGCGATGCCGGACTCCGGGGCTCAGGGCCTTCGAACAAACGACGGCGGCTTGGCACGGGGCGCCTGGACGTCTACCAACAGCCCTTCGCCCAGGTCGACACTGCACTACGCGCCAGGCACGGGCCTGACAGAGGCCATCTCCAACCCCGCCCTCCGAAGCGTGTACGACTCCGCGCGGCTGACGTCGCTGGAGAACCGCGCGCTCGGCCTGAACAACTGAGCGCGCCGCCCAGGCCGGCGTGGATGCGCCGGCCCAAGTCCCTGAGACGAGTCGCCTCGCACGCGGACCGAAGGCAGCGGTCCGCGTGGTGGTCGGCCAGCGGAGCTGGCCTCTCCTTCAACAACTCAGCGCTGGAGCGTGAGCGGCAGGGCGGGCACGTCCTTCACCTGCGCCTGGTGGGTCACCCGCGTGCCCAGGATGAAGTGCGGTTCGAAGGGCTCGAACGTCTCCTGGCCCGAGTAGACAACGAAGAACTTTCCGCCCCCATAGGCGACATCCGGCAGGTACTCCTGTGGCAGGTCCCCGGTGGAGATAGGGAAGCCCGAGGGGTCCCGCACGTCCCCGTTCTCGCCCCACCGCGCACCCCAGACGCGGTGCGGGCCGTCGCGCGTGTCGTCCCAGACGACCAGGGACTTGTCGTTGTGGTGGGCAAGACGCGGTTCGGCCTGCGCGCCCTCTGCGGTGGAGATGGGGATGCCGTCGGGGTCCTTCACCATGCCTGTCTTGCTTACGCGCGCGCCGAAGATGTCCGGGTTCCCATTCCGGTCATCGGTCCAGACCACCTGGTAGTTCTTGTGCGTCCACTCCACGTCAGGCGTCGTCTGGGCGCCCTCCGCCTGGGAGATGGGGAAGCCGTCGCCATCGAGGATGGTACCGTCCTCCCTCACCCTGTTGCCGTAGATGTCTGCGTTCTCCGGGCCCTCGCCGTGCTCGTCGGACCAGACGACCAGGAACTCCTTCGTCTTGTTGTTCCAGGTCGGCGACGCGTCATTCGCGAAGGTGTCTGAGGCGCTGAGCGACTCGTCGGCCGTATCGAGGACGACGCCATCCTTCGTCACCCGCGTGAAGAAGATGTTCGAGAAGTCACCGGAGACGGTGTACGTCACCAGGCAGATTTTCGGGGAGCAGGCGACTCGCGCCGGACCGACCGTTTCGCCAGACTGCTTGACGTTGAACACCGGGCCCACCACGGTGCCGTCCGGCTTCACGCGCACAGCGTCGATACCATCCACGCTCTCCCAGACGACGAAGAAGTGCGTCCCGTTGAAGGCGATGCCGGGCCGGAATCCTTCGACGTCTCCGATGTTGATGCGGATGCCCTCCTTGTCGAGCACGGTGCCATCCGGCTTCACCCGGGTGCCGTAGATGCCGCCGGTCCGCACGTCGGTCCAGACAGCGAGGAACTTGCCCCCACCGAACGCGACCGCCGGCCCGAATCTCGCCAGCGCAGCGGGCCTGGCTCTGCTCTGGTGTTCCTCGAGCCCGGTCTCGGCGCTCATTTGCGCCTCTGCCTCCGACTCCGCCGTCACGTCCTCCACGCCGCCCAGTTCTTCTTGTTCCGGCGCCACCCCGCAGCCAACCAGCATGGACCCGAACACCAGCCCGGCGATGCCAGCCTTCACTTCCCGCCTCATGTGCAGCCTCCCCTTCGCGAACACTGGACCAAAGCTGGGGACCTACACGCTCGTCACCAGCCACCCGTGGGGTGCAGTCCGAATAAGGCGGTGGACAGGAGCATCGAGCCGCCGCCCCTGCGCGCGCGATGCCGGACTCCAGGGCTCAGGGCCTTCGAACAAACGACGGCGGCTTGGCACGGATACGCAGGGCCGGTGGCGTGCGTCTCAGTCGTCCCTGCACTCGGCGCCTGCATCGCGAATGTCCGCGTCGTAGTGCAGTCGGAGCGGCCCGGAAGCCTCGACTTGACGGACGAACACGGAACCGAAGACCTCGGCCCCCCCGCTCAGGCTGAGTGCGGCGCGGGGCGCATAGAGATTGCCCGCGAGGATGCTGCCCGCGGACAGCGCCAACACGTTCGAGCCCGCGACGTACACTCGCACGCGAGAAGGCGTGGCGGTGGACCCCAACGTGAGCGGTCCCGCCAACGCGACAGCGCCCCCGAGGAACAGGTCCAGCTCTCCAGGCGCCTGGACGTCTACTGACAGTCCTTCGCCCAGGTCGACGACGTCCTCGACGAAGAGGGCCGTGCGCGCGCGAATCGTGAGCGTGGCGCGGCCCGTCCCGGTGATGCGCGTCAGGAGGAAGCGGCCACACGGCAGCTCCAGCGCACGCTCGCCTTCGATGTCCTCCATCGCCGTGGCATCGAGGCCGATGGCCGCGTTGTCATTGTCGAGCACGTGCCGGGCGATGAGGCCGGAGACATCCACCTGTGACGCCGCATCACACGCACAGGGGCTGACCGGGTCCACGGGTTCGCGACGGACCTCGGCGGCCTGCACCGGCCCCAACGTGTGGCCCGCTGGAACCGTGAGCACGCCACCGACGCTGAAGGCGGGCAACGCGACGTCACCGCGTACGCGGGCGTCTCTCACTACGGTGGCCGAGACTGGGTTGCCGGTAAGCGGACCACCGCAGTGCAACGCCTCGCCCACGCGAAACGTCTGCCCGAGCTGGGCTCCTCCCGCGCCGCCAATACTCAGCGAGCCTCCCACCGACACCGCGTCATTGGCCGACAGCGCGCCATTCACCCCGACATCGCCCCCCGCGCCTCCTGACTGATACGTCCCCGTGGTGCCGTGAAAGGCATCCGTTTCGAAGGACGCCCCCAGGGCGAGCCCCTCGCAGGTGCACAGCGCGTGACGGAAGGTTCGCTCCGCCAGACGCCCACTGCACACCTGCGAATCGGTATCGGCATCGCCCACGACGACCGGAGGCCCACGCCCCGCGCAGTACGCCTCCCAGTCAGCGGGCGGCTCACCGCCATCGGGCCCACCGGCATCCGCCGAGGAACCCACGTGTCCTGCGTCCGGCGACTGGACGGTGGCTACCAGGTCCCCACGGGTGCAGTTCCCCATCGAGGCCGCCAGTAGCACCGCCAACGTCCATCGCCCGTTCATGGCGCGGTGAGCTCTCGAACGCGCGCGCGAGCCGACGGCACGAGCGGCGAATCCGGATGAGTGGAGAGGAAGGACTCCAGCGCGCTGCGCTCCGCGTCCCGGTTGCCGAGAACACGGTGCGCTTCGGCGATTCCGTGCTGCGCTTCCTGGTCGAGCACACCGCGCGGCTGGATGCGAAGCGCCGCCTTGAACTGACGCAGGGCGCCTCGCGCGTCCCCCAGGTGCTCCAGTCGAAGCGAGCCCGAGGCGACGCGCGCGACGTATGACGCGAGCGATGATGGCTCGGCGCGAATGATGCGTAAGTAGAGCGCCTCGGCTTCCTTCCACCGCCCTTCGGAACGGAGCCCATTTGCCTTGAGCAAGAGGTCTTCCGGCGCAGCCGACTTCACGGTGGCCGGTGGCGCGCGAGGACGCACCGGCTCGACCGCTCCCTCGGCTTCAGCGATGGACGCGGCAGGCACCACCGGCGTTTCGGGCGCAGCCTCGTCTGACACGGTATCCAACCGCGAGGGGGCCGCGTCAACCGCTCCGCTGCCGCTCCGTTGTGACTCCGTGTCCAACCGCAGGGGCTCCGTGAGCGCAGCCGTCTCAGCCCGCGTCGTCGACGCCCGGCTCGGGCGTGTGAAGCTCCAGACCGCTGCCGCGGCGGCGCCCGCGACGAGGAGCGCGCCCGTCATCAACCACACGGGAGGCCGCTTGCCGCGTGGCCGGGGCGCGGGCCGCGCCACCAACGTGCCTGCCTCCAACGCGGTCAGCACCATCCGCGCCGACCGCTCCCGGGAGATGCGTCGGGCCGGCCCCGCGCCTTCGTCCAACGGCAGGACCAGCGCGTTCAGGGCGTCATCCCTCTCTTCCCTGAAGTCACTCATCCCCGCTCCTCCCCTCCGTCTCCCTCCGCGGTCGCCAGCGAGCGCAGCGCCGTCCGCCCCAAGCGGAGCCGGCTGCGCACCGTCTCGAAGGGAATGCCCAGCTCCGTCGAAATCTCCGGCACGCTCAACTCCAGCACGTGATGCAACACCAGTGCATGCCGCTGCTCATTCGAAAGCCGATCCAGGAGTGTCACCATGTGCCGGCGATGCACATACTCGTCCGGCAGGGCATCCTCGGAGGGAACCGCGACCAGCTCCACCGGCGCATCCGCGTGCTGGGCATCCCGGCCTCGGGAGCGCTTCAGCCACGCGAACGTCGTCCGCGCCACCACCCGGTCCGCCCAGGACTGGAAGCGGCCTTCGGCGCGGTACGACGGCAGCCCTCGCACCAGGGCGATGAGTGCCTCCTGGGCGATGTCCTCCACGTCCCCATCCCCGCGCACCAGGTAGCGCACGAGGTTGCGAACCCGAGGGAGCAGCTCCATCAACAAAGCCCCGGTCGCCTCTCGCTCGCCCTGGATGGCCGCCTGGATGCGAGGGTCTTCCGCCGCACGACGTGGGTCCGCTGCGTGTGAGCCCGAGCTCCTCATTGCCGCCATGGAGGACGGCACCCGGCCCACCGGGTCATCGGCGCTCACAGAAAAACCACCATCGCCAACCCCAGCCGGGGGCGGACGGCCCAACCCGCACCGCGTGACACGAAGTTTCCGTCGATGGCGTAGCGAAGCTCGGGCCGGCCCAGGAGGACCTCCGCGGCCATGCTCGCCTCCAGGCCGACACGCGCCCCCATCCGCCAACGGGCGCGGAGCTCGGGGCCCATGAGCAGGGCCAGCATCGTGCCCGGAGGCGCCGCCTCCACCTCCTCCGTCAGCGCTTGCGTCCGACGGGTGAAGACCACCGCGCCCGCGCCCAGCCCAGCCTCCACGTCCAGTCGCTCCGCCGCCGCCCAGGGCAGCCCCGCCCACACCGACGCCGCATGCTGCCCCAGCGTCAACTCCGTCCGGGCATCGCGAAGCCGGGTCGGCACACTGGCCAGGACTTGCGCTCGCAGCCGCCACCAGCCCGGCTGCCATCCCACGCCCACCACCAACCCCTGGTGGCCCGTGCGCGTGTACCCATCCAGCGCGGCATGGCCCCCCAACGAGAGCCACATCTGGTGCGCTCGGTGCTCCTCGGCCGAAGCCGGACGCAATCCCTCGCGAGGTGACGCCACGCCTTCCCGCGCGGAAGCCGAGGCCCCTTTCTCCGCGAGTGCAACGGCCTCACCCGGGGACGTGGACGTGGGCGGCCTCAGCGCGGCCCCATCACCGGAGGCCACCTCCCCGATGTGACGGGCCACCACGGTGTCATCCCCGGGTCCAACCTCCTCGCCGTTCGACGCATGTCGCGGCAGCGCCACCTCCACCACGTCACCCAGCGGCGCGCCGGCCTCCACCGCGCGCAGTGCGGAGCGAGCAGCCAGCGCCAGCGCCTCCGCCCCCGTGGACCATTCCAGGGAGCCTGGCGACTGCCCCATCCGCGCGGCCCGGGAGAACAGACGCCGACTGTCGAACTCCGCCACCTGGACGCGAACGTCGCTGCCCTCTCGCACGAACCAGAGGACAGCGCGGGCCTGGTGGCGCCCGGCCAGCCGTTCCGCCGCGAGCCATGGGCCCTCGCGAAATTCTCCGAGCGGCGCTCCGGACGAGACCTCGAGATGCACGAGCAGATCGCTGCTCTGCCCCCTCACTCGCACGAGCAAGGAGGTGTCCTCGTCGGACGCCACCCGGACGACGGCGGTCCACGGCTCGGCGGCCACGGAAGAGCTGGAGAGCGCCACCAGCAGGACGGCTGCCGCGAAGGACATGCGGCAAACCCTAACGCCATGACGCCGGGGAACAGAAGTCCCTCGGCGTATGGCTTCACGACACGCCGACAATGCCTGTCAGAGGTTCAGCCCGGGTCAGCGCAGCTTCCGTGCCAGTGCATCGAGCAGCGAGCCGTCATCACCGCTCAACTCCCAGAACATCGCGCCGCCCAGGTTCTTGTTCAGGATGTAGTCCGCCTTGGCGTTCATGCTCTGCACGTCGTCATACCCAATCCAGATGCCCGTGGCAGGGTTGTAGACGTAGGCCTGCTTCGCCTCCGGGTGGAAGAACTTCGTGTAGCCGGAACCGGAGCGCTCGTAGTTGGCTTTGATGTCCTTGAAGTCGAACACACCCGTCAGGCCCGACGAGCCGTCATCCCAGGTGCCGCGCGTGGGCACGCCGCTCTGGAACAGGCCGTTGTTCACGTTGGGCACGCTGCCCCAACCCCGGCCGTAGAAGGGCACGCCGACGACAATCTTCGCGGGCGGAACGCCCAGCGCCAGCATCTTCGACACCGAGCCATCCGTGTAGAAACCCGTGGCCGCGCCCGGGTCACCCGTGACGCGATTGAGCGCCGAGTGGAAGTTCACCGTGCTCTCGAAGGCCCCGTGGTAGTCGTAGGACATCACGTTGATCCAATCGAGCACGTCGGCCAGCTTCTTCGTCTCCTGCTTGTTCTCCAGCAGGTCTGGCGACGCGCCCGTGGCGATGGTGAGCAGGTACGGCTTGCCCGTCTGCGTGGTGACGGCGTTGAGCTGACTGCGGAACTCCTGCATCAGCAGCGTGTAGTTCTGCTTGTCAGCGGGGCTGTTGCTGTTGCCTGGCAGGCCGCCGCCGACCGGGTACTCCCAGTCGATGTCGATGCCGTCGAACACGCCCTCGCCGTTGACGGGGTCCACGCCGGGGTACTGGCCACGGATGTAGAGGTCCACGCAGGACTTCACGAAGGCCGCGCGCGAGGTAGGCGAGGACGCCACGGTGGAGAAGTGCGTGGACCAGGACCAGCCGCCCACGGAGATGAGCAGCTTCAGGTGCGGGTTCTGCCGCTTCATCTCCTTGAACGCGCGGAAGTTGCCTCGCAGCTGACCGGGATCCCACTCACCCTGCCAGCCGCCGCTCTTGTCGATGTCCGCGAACGGGTCGCCGAGGATGCAGCGTCCGTCCCCGGAGATGTTGGAGAACGCGTAGTTGATGTGCGTGAGCTTGGACGGCTGCACGTTGGACACGTGGTAGTTGCGCGCGTAGATGCCCCACGCGGTGAAGTAACCAACGATGCGCTTTCCTCCTGGCGGCGGCCCGCCCGGAATCTCCACGACGACGGTGAGCGTGGTGGTCCCCACATTGCCCGCGGCGTCATAGGCGCGCACCGCGTAGACATACGTGCCGTTCTGCTCCCAACCGCTGAAGGCCCGGCTGAACTGCGAGCCGGTGGCGACGACGGCACCGTTCTCCAGAATCTCCACCCGCGTCACGCCCACGTCGTCCGTCGCCGTGGCCGTCAGGCTCAACGGCCCTGCGGCGATGATGCGCGAGGCACTGGCACTCAAGCCCACGGTGGGCGCGGTGACGTCCCCGCCCGTGCCCGCGTCCGTTCCGCCGCTGCCCGCGTCCGGCTCACCACCGCCCGCGGGCCCCAGGTCCAACCACAGCGCGGCCACCGCCACCGGTGTCCAGTCCGCCTGGGACGTGTGCGGCTGACGGCACTCATAGAGGCGCCCTTGATAAGTGACGCGCGTTCCCACGGAGTACGCGACGCCCACGACCCACTCCGCGGCCAGGGCCGCATCCTGGAACGCCGTCATGTCCCGGACGTGAGACGACGGCACTTCGGAATCACAGCCAGCCACGGACAAGGCTGTAGCGATCAGGCCAGAGGCCCACCAACTGCGACGCATGCATGTGCTCCTCGCCGCGCTGGACACATGCCGAGCCCAAGCCCGGTGCAGGCCTGCCCCGGGCTTCTCGACAAGGGTTCCACGCGGCTCGTCTGCGGGTTCACGCAGACAGAGGCAGGCGTCGACTATTTCGGGTTAATACCGAGAAACGCGCTTCAGCCCGGAGTGACGGCCTTGCGGGAGAAGGGCATCAGCAGCCGCTCCACGGGGCGGCCTTCCATCAGGTGCTGCTCGACGATGTCCTTCACGTCCTCCACCTTGACGCCGCCATACCAGGTGCCTTCCGGGTAGACGACGACGGCGACACCGAAGCTGCACGTGTCCAGGCATCCCGCCGCGTTGGCGCGCATGCTCCCCTTGAGGCCCCGCTTGTCGAGCTCCGCCTTGAAGGCGGCGCGGACTTCCTCCGCGCCCTTGGAGGCGCAACACCCCTTGGGATTTCCGTCCGGGCGACGGTTGGTACAGACGAAGACGTGGCGCTGGAAGGGAGGAGCCATGTCCGCCTCCTAACGCGCGTCCGGGCCAAAATCGACGACCTCGTTCACCAACGGACCGCCAACGGGGCTGATCCACCACCCCTAGCGGATCAACACGGTTGCACCCTCCCGAGTCGTGCACAGACTCACAGCAAACGTCTCCCAGTGATCACGCTCGCTTGGCTCGAAGTGACAATACATGGCTCGCCATCTGGATTCAGGCACTGCAAAGCATGTGTTGCCAGGGCAGGCGCGGCCCTCTAGATCGGGCTCCCTCGCTGAACACAGTAGCAGCAGGGCAGGCAGGCAGACACCGGACGCCCACTTCACGGCTGTACACAATTCATGGTGGGCATGACCTTTACGGACACCATCTGTTGTATCGATAGAATCTTTGACGGAGGTGCTACAGGAGTCTATCCATGGCCTCGTCCGGCAGTCTGGCGGGCATCTCCCAAGAACAGCCGAGGGGCCGGGCGCGCCCCTGCTTCGTCGTCGCGAATCCGCTCTGATGTCACCCGCGTTTCACGTCGGGCTGATCCATCAGATCCATCGGGATCTCGCGACGTTAGCGTTTTGCAAATTTTGCATCAGAACTCGCAGTGAACTCGCGGAGGGTGGCGACATGGATAAAGAGCTGAGCTCGAAGTCCACGGTGAACGGGAAGGAGCGGCGCGGCGGGCGCAAGGCGCGCGTGGCGGCGACGGGCTTGACGGTGGAGCGCTTCTTCACGACACCGGGCGTGGATCCCGCGGATGAGCTGGCGTGGGAATACCGCAGCGCCAGCATCACCGGCGAGGATGGCAAGGCCGTCTTCGAGCAGAAGGACATCGAGGTACCGAAGTCCTGGTCGATGCTGGCGACGAACGTCGTGGCGTCGAAGTACTTCCGCGGCACGCCGGGCACGCCGGAGCGTGAGACGAGCGTGCGCAAGCTGGTGGCGCGTGTGGTGGACACCCTCACCCACTGGGGTGTGGAAGGTGGCTACTTCACGCGGGACGCGGACCGCGAGGCCTTCCACGCGGAGCTGACGCACCTGCTGCTGCGCCAGAAGGCGTCCTTCAACTCGCCCGTGTGGTTCAACGTTGGCGTGGAGGCACAGCCCCAGTGCTCCGCGTGCTTCATCAACAGCGTGGAGGACAACATGGACTCCATCCTCACGCTGGCGCGCACGGAGGGAATGCTCTTCAAGTACGGCAGCGGCACGGGCAGCAACCTGTCCACCATCCGCGGCAGCAAGGAGCTACTGGCGGGTGGTGGCACCGCTTCCGGCCCGGTGTCGTTCATGCGCGGCTTCGACGCCTTCGCCGGTGTCATCAAGAGCGGCGGCAAGACGCGCCGCGCGGCGAAGATGGTCATCCTCAACGCCGAGCACCCGGACATCCTCGAGTTCATCCGCTGCAAGTCGAGCGAGGAGAAGAAGGCCTGGGCGCTCATCGAGGCCGGCTACGACCCGTCCTTCAACGGCGAGGCGTACTCGTCGGTGTTCTTCCAGAACTCGAACAACTCGGTGCGCGTCACCGACGCGTTCATGAAGGCGGTGGTGGATGACGCCACCTGGACGACACGGTCGGTGCGCGATGGCCAGCCGCTGGACACCTACCAGGCGCGCGACCTGTTCCGGGAGATCTCCGAGGCCGCGCACCTGTGCGGCGACCCGGGCATGCAGTTCGACACCACGGTGAACAGCTGGCACACGTGTTCGACGACGGCGCGCATCAACGCGTCCAATCCGTGCTCGGAGTACATGTTCCTGGACGACTCTGCCTGCAACCTGGCGTCCCTGAACCTGATGCACTTCCGCACCATCGACGGCGACTTCGACGTGACGGCGTTCCGCCACGCGGTCGACATCCTGCTGATGGCGCAGGAGATCATCGTCGGCAACTCGCGCTACCCCACCGAGCGCATCGAGAAGAACAGCCACGACTACCGGCCGCTGGGCCTGGGCTACGCCAACCTGGGCGCGCTGCTGATGGCGTCCGGCCTGCCGTATGACTCGCCCGCGGGCCGCAACTACGCGGGCGCGATTACCTCGCTGATGTGCGGCGAGGCCTACGCGATGAGCGCCCGCCTGGCGGAGAAGCAGGGCCCCTTCGCTGGCTACGCGAAGAACACGGAGCCGATGCTGGGCGTCATCCGCAAGCACCGCAAGGCCGCGTACCACATCGCCCCGGAGGGTGTGAGCCAGGGCCTGTTCTCCGCGCAGAAGGACGCGTGGGACCGCGCGCTCGCGCTGGGTGAGGAACACGGCTTCCGCAACAGCCAGGTGACGGTGCTGGCCCCCACGGGGACCATTGGCTTCATGATGGACTGCGACACCACCGGCATCGAGCCGGACATCGCGCTCATCAAGTACAAGAAGCTGGTGGGCGGCGGCATGCTGAAGATCGTCAACCAGACGGTGCCGCTGGCGCTGGAGAAGCTGGGGTACCCGCAGACGCAGTCCCAGGACATCATCAGCTACCTGGACAAGCAGGACACCATTGAGGGCGCGCCGCACCTGAAGCCCGAGCACCTCCCGGTGTTCGACTGCGCCTTCAAGCCGGCCCAGGGCGAGCGCAGCATCCACTGGATGGGCCACATCCAGATGATGGAGGCCTGCCAGCCGTTCCTCTCCGGCGCCATCTCCAAGACGGTGAACATGCCGTCGGACGCGACGGTGGAGGACATCGAGAAGGCGTACCTGGAGGCATGGAAGCGCGGCCTCAAGGCCATCGCCGTGTACCGCGACGGGTGCAAGCGGACGCAGCCGCTGAACACGTCGAAGGAGACGGTGAAGGACACGCGCGCCGCCAAGGCCACCGTGGCCCCCGAGCCCGCCCCCGCCGTCCAGCCGGAGCCCCGCGCGGTCCGCCGACGCCTGCCGGACGAGCGCCGCTCCATCACGCACAAGTTCTCCATCGGCGGCCACGAGGGCTACCTGACGGTGGGCATGTACGAGGACGGCCTGCCGGGCGAGCTGTTCATCGTCATGGCGAAGGAAGGCTCGGTGGTGAGCGGGCTGATGGACAGCTTCGCCACCAGCGTGTCGCTGGCGCTCCAGTACGGCGTGCCGTTGAAGGTGCTGGTCGACAAGCTCAGCCACACCCGCTTCGAGCCCAGCGGCTTCACCGGCAACCCGGACATCCCCATCGCCAAGTCCATCACCGACTACATCTTCCGCTGGCTGGAGCTGAAGTTCCTGCCGAACGAGGAAGAGGACGCGGTGCTGGACCGGGTGGACGTGCAACCGAAGCGGGAAGCCCTGCCCGCGCAGACGGCTTCGGTGCAGCGGTCCGACGCCCACGCCTCGAAGCGGTCCACCTGGCTGAATCAGGCGGATGCTCCGCCATGCCACACCTGCGGCGCCATCATGGTGCGCAGCGGTGCTTGCTACAAATGCAGCAACTGCGGCGCGACCAGCGGCTGCAGCTGAGCGCGACGCGCCGTTCTTGAAGTGAAGAGGGCTCCGGAGCACCTGGCTCCGGAGCCCTTTTTGCGTCTCCCCTCCTCCGGCTCGCGCTCAGGCGCTCCGGGTGGGGAGACGGGAGAAGGCCTCGGAGGCCTTCTGCGCGATGAGGGTGAGTTCATCGAGCGCGGGCGCGGCGATGGGCTCCGCGCCATGGTCCGCGACGATGAACGCCACCGCCTGGCCCCGGTTCCGAATGGCGATGACGGCCAGGCGCGAAGCTCCCTCACCGCCCAGCGCGGCGAAGATGGCCTCGTCCTGGGGACAGGCCGGTGCTTCGAAGACGCTGGCACCCACGGACGTCATCGCGGTGTGCAGCAGGGACGGTGCTTCGAGGTCGACCTTGAGTCCGGCGACCGCCGCGCTGTCACTGCCCGGGCCCCAGGCATGCCCCACCCGCGCGAGGCCGAGGCTTTCGCCCAGGAGGAAGGCGCGCTGAAAACGGCCCGCGCAGTACGCCAGCACCACCCTGCCGAGCGCACCCTGGGTACTCACGACGTCGAGCGCCGACAACACGTGCTCCGCCGTCACGGAAGGGCCACCCACGGGCCCTTCCGTGGCCGCGCTGGCCGCCGAGGCCAGGAGCGTGGTGATGACTTCCGAAGGATCCGCCGCAGTGGGCTGCCATGGCTGCTCGATGAAGTCCCACGCCGAGGCCAGAGGCACTTCGGTCGCCGTGGGCGATATGGCCGGGCCGTCGAGGTCCACAACGCGGTCCGCCCAGGTCGTCTCCGGGACGTGGCCAATGGAGCCCGCGTCATCGCCGCCCTGCCAACCCACGAACTCCCACGTCGAGGCGAGCTGCATCGGCTCGTCGGATGCGCCGGACAGGTCATCCAGTTCAATGGGCGCCCGGGGCGTGGGGGCGACGGGTGGAGGCGTGAATTCGGGTGTCTCGACGAAGGGCGAGGGAGCGCCGCCATGCGCGGCGGGCTCCGTGGCGTCGAGGCTGGCCGCGGGGGCAACAGGGGTGGTGAGCAGTTCGCCATGCTCCGCGACGACGAAGCCACGTGCCTTGCGCGGCGCCGGGGTGTCCTGCGTTGGCGTATCCGCGTGCTTGCCTGTTGAAGCATCCTCCGCCGTCGGGTCGGACTCGCTGGCGATGGCCGCCAGGTCCAACTTGAGGCCGAATGGCTGCGTCACCTCGCCGAAGGGCAGCGCGGCCCGTTCGCCCGTGGATGGCATGGCGGTGGGAGCGGAATCGATGAACGGAGTTGGCTCGGCTTCTGTGGTTGCCGCAGCCGCCTCCGCGAAGCCGTCAGGCGCATCGCTCGGTGTCACGGCGGTTGGGGTGTCTACGGTGGCAGTCGGAGTCGCCTCCGCAGACGGGCTGACCGCGACTGGCTCCTGCGGGGCCGGTGAGGCTGAATCGCTCGAGAGTTCCGAGTTCGCCGCTGCGGTTTCGGAAGGCTCCGTGCCTGCCAGCGTTTCGGTTGCAGCGGATTGAGCCGTGGGATGACCAACGGCATCGGCCACGATGACGGGCTCGGCTGAACGCTGCGCTTCGGCTGGCGTCGTGGACGCCAACGACGACGCGACCTCCACGGATTCTCCCGCGAGGACTGGACCGGAGTGGGCCTGCGAGGCCTCCGGCAGCGCTTCCACACTGGGAGGCTGCTCAGTCCCTTCCGGTTCGGGAATCGAATCCGCGGACGCGACATCATCGGGCGACGTCGAGCCCGCCGCGCTCAAAGCGTCAGCGTTCGGCGACCCAGTTGGAGAGGCGGCCGCGTGCTGAGAGGCCCCAGCATCCGGCCCTGGAGCGGACGCATCCGTCAGCTCGGCGGTCGACACCACTTCTGCGGTCGGATGTGCGTCAACGCCCGGCAAGGGAACCGCTGCACCTTCCACATTCGAGGACGAGGCGAGGACAGCATCGGCAGCAATCTCCGTGTCAGACGAGACCGTCTCGGCCTGGATTGCTGCCTGTCCCGGGGCCGGTTCAGCAACGGCAACACCTTCATTCGTGGACGACGGAGCGTGCTCACGGTCGAGGGCCGCTGCTGCTGTTTCCACGGTTCCCTGAGGACCCAATGCCGTCGACGACTCGCCAAGGGCGGACGCTTCGGGTGCCGCATCGTTCACACCGGCAGCCTGCGGCTCGGCGCCAACCGAACGAATGCCACTCGAACCACCGGAGACATCCGGCGCGGCAGCAGCGGCACCATGTGCATCCGAGGTCGAGTTGGCCTCGGTGGTTGCGGCGGGAGTATCAACGCTCGCACCTGGCCCAACGGAGTCGTCCGGCTGTGCCAAAACGGCACCGGCCGCCGATACGGCCAAGACCGCATTCGCATCACCAGCAACATCCTGCGCGGAGGAGGATGCACCCGCCGCCGAGTCATCGACGCCTGAGGTGGCGACATTGGCAGCGTCCAACACAGCGGATGCGGCTACAGCTTCAACGTCCGGACTCGCAACACTGGCTGCTTCCGACTCAGCGGTAGCCGCGCCTGCTACCGATGCCTCAACAACTGCTTTCGGTTCGTCGTGAATGGGGCTGGCCGACGGTTCCTCGGCCCGAGCACCTGATACATCTGCTGCCTCCAGCACAATTGCCTGAGCCTCGGAAGCCGCAACCGCCACATCGACGGCATGCGCCACAACGGACGCAACGCCGCTCTCCGGTGCCTCGGAAGTCGCAGTTGCCTCAACGGTGACATCTGGCGCTGAGTCAGCGGCACCGACTGCAGTGGCATCAAGGACCGCGTCCGCAGCGACCGCAGTGTCCGACGAAACCGCGACGGCTTCGGTTTCCACTGCGCCCGATTCCACACTGACGTCCGCTGCCGTCACTCCAACGGCTTTGCTTGCGACGCCACCCGATGCCGCGCCGGTGCCCTCTGCCATCACCACAGCGGCTTCGTCTACTGCCTGAAGCCCAACTGCAGCGTCGGTGTCAATGACCGGCTCAACCACGACCGTGGCATCTGTGCGGCCTGGCGTCTCGGGAGGCACCTCCACGTCCACCGACGACGCACCTTCGGTCGCGACAGGGGTCGCCGACACCACGTCGGAAGCCGTAACGGCGACGGCATCCACGTCCAACACCACGTCAGAGTCCGTGGGCAACGTCCGCGCAGGAGCCCCACTCGTGTCGACGGCAGACGGCACGTGCTCTTGACCCGGCACCTCAGCAGGGATGCCACCCTGTTGAGGCGCCGCGCCGCGCTCGTGGGGGGACTCTCGTCCTTCAGTCGCGATGGGAGCAGGCGAGACACCGTGCCCGCGATGAACCGCGGGCGACATTCCGGGAGGAACCGGCATCCGGCTTGAATCGAGGTCCGGCGCCAAGGAAACACCGCTCGACACCGAAGCCCCCAGGGCTGGCTCGAGGTGGAACGGACGTTCCGTTCCATCCGCGGCAGCCGAGGACGGGGCAGCGCGTGCTTCCGCTGGAGGAGTCTCGGCTGGCTCATCGGTCCGTGGAGCTTCCGCAGCGGCATTGCCAGGGACTGGCATGTTCGCTTCCACGGGCCGTGCATCCCCCAGTGACGCGGGAGGCGGCATCGCTCCGGGAGGCGTCATCCCCCTGGGGAGCTGCGACGGCATGCCCGCTGGATGCGCAGCGACCACGCCTGAAGGCGGCGTCGGGGACACTTGCGCGGGCGGTCCACTCAACAGGCCCTGCGCCATGCCCGGCGTGGGTGCGCCCTGCAAGGCCACAGGCGGGCCACCGGCGGCCGGAGGTACGGGCACTGTGCCCGGAGGCGTCTGTCCGTGAGGCGAGTGAGGACGGGGCATCCCCGGCCCGGCGACAGCCCGAGCCCCAGCAGTCATCTCCGGAGGCAATGCTCCGAGAGCCACGGGGGCATGGGGCACCCCGTGCGCAGTCGCAGGCGATGCGCCCCTCATTCCCGGTGGTACCGCCCCGGGGGGCACAGGGGCATCGGGCACCCCGTGCACGGACGGAGGCGGTGCGCCCGTCATTCTCGGGGGCATCGTCCCGTGAGGCCCAGGAGCCTGGGCCACCCTGTGCACGGATGAAGGCGGTGCGCCCGTCATTCCCGGTGGCATCGCCCCGCGAGCCCCCGGCACCGCAGGCAGTCCCGGCGACGACGGCGGTCGCGCGCCCATCATCCCCGGAGGCACCGGCCCGTGAGGCACAGGCAGCCCAGGCGCAGGTTGCGGCCGTGCTCCCATCATCCCCGCAGGCACCGGCCCATGCGACCCTGGCAATCCGGGCGCGGGCAGAGGCCGTGCTCCCATCATTCCCGGTGGCACCGGCCCCCCATGAGGCCCGGGCGTCGCAGGCAGGCCCGACGACGAGGGGCGTGCTCCCACCATTCCCGGTGACACCGGTCCATGAGGCCCCGGCACCGCGGGCAGGCCCGTCGCGGACGGCGGACGATGTCCCATCATCCCGGGAGGGACCGGCCCCTGTGGCCCGGGCGCGGAGGACAGGCCGGGCGCGGGAGGAGGCCGTGCTCCCATCATTCCCGGCGGCACCGGCCCATGAGTCCCCGGCACCGCGGGCAGCCCCGTCGCGGACGGCGGGCGATGTCCCATCATCCCGGGAGGAACTGGCACAGCAGGTCCGGACGCACCACCCGCCATGCCAGGAGGTCCCGACACCGCAGGCAGTCCCGTCGCGGACGGAGGCCGATGCCCCATCATTCCTGGAGGCACCGGAGCACCCGCTCCAACCATCGCCGGAGGCTGTGCGCCCATCATCCCCGGTGGCACCGGAGCCCCCGCCGAAACCGTCGCCGGAGGCGGTGCTCCCATCATCCCCGGTGGCACCGGCCCATGAGGCCCCGGCACTGCCGGTACACCCGTCTTGGACGGAGGCCGTGCGCCCGCCATGCCTGGTGGCACCGGACCGTGTGGCCCAGGAACCGCGGGCAGTCCCGTCGCGGACGGAGGACGTACCGCCATCATCCCTGGTGGAACAGCCATCCCTCCGGGCGCGGACGACGGCGATGCGCCCAGCATCCCCGGAGGAACCTGCGGACCAGCAGTCCCCACGCTCGGCGCTCCATGCACCGCAGGCAGTCCCGTCGCTGAGGGCGGCCGAACTCCGGCCCCCTCCGGCGGCATCGACGCACCCGGCCCAGGCGGCGCGCCCACCATGCCCGGAGGTCCCGCCACCGCCTGAGGCCCAGGAGACGACGGAGGCCGAGCCCCCATCATCCCCGGAGGCACCGGAGCTCCCGGCTGCGCCAATGGCCGCGAGGGCATCCCAGGAGGAACACCCATCCCCTCGCCC
>NZ_JAAEAH010000042.1 GCF_010998615.1 Myxococcus sp. CA023
CCCGCTCCCCCTGCCTGCCCCCCGGCGCCAACGACGCCGTTGGCCAGTCGACGCTCGGAAGAGACTTCCGTGGGGCTGGCTGTAAAAACGACCGATTACCGCCCTTATGCATGGGCCGGATTGGATGCAAACCCCTGGATTCACTTGGAAACGATGGTGCCACCCCTTGGCACGTGGGTCGCAAAGGGCAACCCCCCGTAGCGACATCGCGGTCCCCCAACCAGATCTCTTTTTCCCCGAGAGACACCATGCAGGCTTCCAACTCCTTCTCCTCCCCTGATTCGCTCTCCACCTACCTGTCGGAGATCAACCAGTACCCGCTGCTCACCCAGCCACAGGAGCAGGAGCTGTCGAAGCGCTTCCGCGCGGGGGACCTGGCCGCGGGCCACCATCTGGTGACGGCGAACCTCCGCTTCGTGGTGAAGGTGGCCTACGAGTACCGCTCCTACGGCCTGAAGATGTCGGACCTCATCCAGGAGGCGAACATCGGCCTGATGAAGGCCGTGCAGAAGTTCGATCCGGACAAGGGCATTCGCCTCATCTCCTACGCCGTCTGGTGGATTCGCGCGTACATCCAGAACTGCATCCTGAAGAACTGGAGCCTGGTAAAGCTGGGCACCACGCAGGCGCAGCGCCGCCTCTTTTTCAGCCTGGCCCGCACGCGCCGCGAGTTGGAGAAGATGGGCGCCGGCGACGCGAACGTCGTCAACGCCGAGGAGATTGCGCGCAAGCTGAACGTGAAGGCCTCCGAAGTGCGCGAGATGGAGCAGCGCATGGGTGGCCGCGACCTGTCCCTGGACGCGCCCATGGGCGAGGACGGCGACGCCACGCACCTGGACTTCGTGGAGTCCGAGTCCACCTCCGCGGTGGACGAGGTCGCCGACCGGCAGCAGGCCAACCTCACCCGCGAGCTCGTGCAGCGCGCCCTGCGCCGCCTGGACCCGCGCGAGCGCTTCATCATCGAGCAGCGCGTCATGGGTGACGCGGAGATGACGCTCAGCGAGCTGGGCGAGCACTTCGGATTCTCCCGCGAGCGCGCCCGTCAGCTGGAGATTCGGGCGAAGGACAAGCTCAAGCTCGCGCTGGCCACGCTGATGGCCGAGGCCGGCGTCGACGAGAGCACGCTCAACGCCTGAGCCTCACCCCACCCGCTCGAAGCGAATGTCGGCGTGCTGGCCATCCGCGGCGGCGAAGGCGAGCAGCCGCCCGCCCTCGTCGCTCAGCGCGGCGCGGTCCTCACGCGACAGCCGCGCGAAGGGCGTAATGCACAAGGTCGCGGTGCCGCGCGCACGTTCGATGCGCCAGGTTCCTCGAACGAAGCCATCGACGAGGATGGTGGCGCGCACGATGCCATTGATGGTGAAGACTCGCTTGCGGGCGGCATCGGAGATGATGCGCGTACGGTCCGCGTGGGCCAGCAACACGCTGTCGAATTCGGACAGGAAGCGGACGGGCGCGGGCGTGTCCGGGTCGGACCTCCGGGCATTCGGGATGTCGAACAGCTCGACGCCGTGCTCGTCACGGAAGGCGCGCAGTTCAGGCCTCAACCGCTCCAGGACAGCACCCATGCGTGACAGGCCCGACCAGGCCTGCAGGTCCTTGGCGCTCGCGGGGCCAAACGCGGCGAGGTAGCGCATCACCAGCGCGTCTGGCGGCGCGGCGGGCTCGAAGCGCTGGCCGAGCCAGGACTCGGCGGTGGCGTACACCATCCGCTCGCCATGGCCCCACGTTCCACAGGGTGGCACCGCAACGAGCGGCTCCAGGCTCGAGAAGCCCATGCTCAGGGCGC
The DNA here is from genome assembly GCF_010998615.1 of Myxococcus sp. CA023. Classification (GTDB taxonomy): domain Bacteria; phylum Myxococcota; class Myxococcia; order Myxococcales; family Myxococcaceae; genus Myxococcus. The sequence goes on from NZ_JAAEAH010000042.1 coordinate 1,790, forward strand.
TCGCATCATGGCCGGGCCACTTCTCCTGGAGCCGCAGGCCCAGCTCGCCCCGGGGACTGGGACGTGCCTCCAGCAGCGCCCGTCCCTCCGCCACCAGCGCCTGGACCTCCACGCCCGCCAACTGCTTGCCATGGGAGGAGTGCTTCAGCCCCCTGTCCAGCGCGGGTTGCAGCACGGGACGCAGCGCGAGGCAGTCGCGCGCGGTCACCAGGTGCAACGTCCCGCGCATCATCCCGGCGCGCACCACCTGGCGCTCGGTCATGAGCCGGGTCAGCGCCTCTTGCTGGAAGCCGCTTAGCCGCGTCCACAATGCGCCGTAGGGAGGATGGGTGACCTGGGCTTGAAGCCCCACCAGGTGCTCCAGCGCCTCCATCACGCCCGCCCGGGAGCGCTGCAACAGCCACTGACGCTGGAGCAGGGCCCGGTTGAGGGCCCGCTGCCCCAGGACCTGGGCCGGCAGCCTCCGCCGCCGCGAGGAGGCACGGACAGGCGGCGCGCTTCCTGATTCCTTCGTGGGTGAAGGCACTGGACTCAGCCCCCCTTCCCTCCGTGCCTTGCTGGAGCGTCCACGTTTGACACCCGCGGGGACGAGCATCGGCAACATCATCAAGAAGGGAATCATGTCGGGTGGCACCTGGAGGTGGGATGCGAACGCCCCTGGGTCGGGAGAACCCAAGGGGCTTCGTGGACGCCATCCTGCGACCCGCCCCTGACAGTCCTATGTCAGGAATGTACAACCCGCCGGGCCCGGCTCAGCGCCGCGACATGCCGTGGAGCGCCATCACGATGTGCTCGAAGGTGCGCCCGGGCAGCAGGCGCTTCGACACCAGGCCGACGCGCTGCGACAGGTGCCCCACGGAGTAGCGCACGTCCACACGCTGCCGCTCCACCAGGGCCAGGAGCTTCCGGGCGACCTGCTCGGGAGGAACGCCCGCGCCTTCTCCTGACTCCACCAGGTTCATGACGCGCTCGAAGGCCTCCTGGTAGGCGGACCCGGGACCGGACTGCCGGGCGCGCTGCCGGTACTCGCGCACGCGCGTGAGGACATCCCCGGGCTGCAGCAGCGTGGCCTCGATTCCGAAGGCGGCGACTTCCTGCCGGAGGCTCTCCGTCATTCCCTCCAGGGCGAACTTGCTGGCGCTGTAGAGCCCCTGGAAGGGAAGCCCGGCGGCGCCGCCCATGGAGCTGATGTTGACGATGAGGCCCGACCGCTGCGCGCGCATCGTGGGAAGCACCGCCCGGCAGACGCGCAGCGCGCCGAAGAAGTTGGTGTCCATCTGCCGCTGGGCTTCTTCGACGGACACGTCCTCCACGGCGCCGGCCATCACGAAGCCCGCGCAGTTCACCACCACGTCGAGCTGGCCCTCGGCCGCGAGCACCGACGCCACCGCGCGCTGAACGGAATCCTCATCCGTGACGTCCAACACGGCCATCCGGTGGTGGGCACCATCCGCGCGGGGATGGCGGCTGGTACCATGGACGGCGTGGCCATGTGCCCCCAGGAGCTCCGCGCAGGCCTGACCGATGCCAGAGGATGCGCCAGTGATGAGGACCACCTTGCGTCGCGACTTGCTCATGCGTGTTCCTGCCCAGGCTCGTGACGAGCATCAACGTGGGAGCACATAGTGAACCTCATCGAGCCCTGTGTCCTGGCGGGCGCGGTGGTGGGCACCCTCACCGGAGCCGTCCTGGGGTTTCCCCATGGCCTGCTGTGGGGACTGGGCGGCATGGCTGCCGGCTTCGTCGGCGGCGTGCTCGTGCTGCCCTTCGTCATCCTCTTCCTCGTCATGGCCGGAATGGCGCTGTTCTTCTGGCCGCGCCACCTGCTCAGGCGGCTCCGGGGCACACGGCCCGGGACGGATGACGCACCGCGAGAACACGGCGAACCCTGAGGCGTCTGTCTTTACGAATCGCCGAGTCCTCGCTTATGAGGCCGGCTCATATGATTTCCACGGACAGTGCACATTCACGCCGTCGAGGTTCCTCCGATGTCATGGGCTTCCCATCGCCGCGCGGGAAGTCGCTCCTGGCGTTGATGCTCCTGTGCCTGGCCCCCGTCACCTGGGGCTGTGGTGGGTCGGAGCCGTCGCCCTCCCCCAGACCCGATGCGGGCACCCAGCGGCCGGACGCGGGGGCATCGACGAACGACGCGGGCACGGATGCCGGCACGGAGGACCCCGACGCGGGAGAGCGGCCTCCCGGCTTCACGCTCCAAACCGCGTCCGAAGTGACACTCCGGTTCATCCCGGAGGCAAGCGCGGGGCTGAACGTCACCATCACCCGCGAGCCCACGTTCACCGATGCCGTGCACCTCTCCATCGAGGGGCTTCCCGAGCATGTGCACGTGACCACCGCCGTCATCGCCGACACGGAGTCCCAAGCCACGCTCTCGCTCGCCGCCCAGGAGTTCGCCCGCTACGGCAGTGTGCCCGTGACGCTGGTCGCGAGCGGCGGTGGGACTCGCGTCGAGCATCCCCTGAACCTCGTCATCCGGCCCGGCCCGGCGGCGCTGGACTCGTCGTTCGGCGGCAATGGCGTGGCGATGCCCGCCTTCGGCCACCCGGAGGTGCGCATCCACGCCCTGGCGCCGCAGCCGGACGGCAAGTGGATCCTGGCGGGCGCCACGGGCTCCACCGGCATGCGCGACGTCCTGGTGGCGCGTCTGCTCGCGAACGGGACGTTGGACCCTGCCTTTGGCACCCAGGGCACCGTCACCCTGGACGTCTGTGGCGGCGATGACTACGTGGACGCCGTCACCGTGCTGTCCGACGGGAAAATCGTCGTCGCGGGGGGCGCCATCGCGGGTCCTGGGAGCTGCTCGGGGAGGCAGTACCAGAGCCTGCTCTTCGCCCGGTACACCTCGGCGGGCGACCTGGACACCACCTTTGGCGACACGGGGGTGCGTACCTTCCAGATGTCCGCGGGCAACGCCGCGCTGCATGCCGTCACGGTGGATTCGAGGGGACGCATCGTCGGCGCCGGCACCGTGCAGCACGATGACCTGGACTTCGTCATCATGCGCCTGACGCCCACGGGCGCCGCCGATACGACCTTCAGCTCGGATGGACTGGCCTGGGATGACCTGGGCGAAGACGAGGACGGCCTGGCCGTTGTCACCCTGGCCGACGACCGCATCGTGGTGGCGGGAACCACGAATGCCAGCCGCAATCGCATGGCCTTGCGTCGCTACAACATCAACGGCACGCCCGACTCGAGCTTCACGTACCGCAGCACGTCGGATTGGCCTCGCCTCACCCCCCGGACCCTGCATCTGCTGGACGGGGGCAAGTTGCTGGTGGGCGGCAGCGCGCGGTTGAATGCGGGCACCGATTCCCCCAACAGCGGCGCGGTGACACGGGTCCATGCGAGCGGCAGCCCTGATACGAGCTTCGGCTGGGATGGCGAGAGCGTCACCCACTGGTCCGCGCCAGGAACCCAGCAGGAGCGGCTGGTGGGCACGGGCATCCTGCATGGCGGCGAGTTGGTCCTGGTGGTGGCCAGCACCATCAATGGCGCCACGGATGGCATCGGCCTCATCCAGCTGTCCTCGGATGGGAAGACCGCCTTGCGGACGCACCGCACCAACCTGCCGGGAGCCGAGGTTGCCCTCGCCGCCGCGCTCGACACTGATGGCTCGATGTGCGTGGCGGGCCTCCGCGCCGACGAAGGCTCGTCCAACACGGCTCCCTTCGTGACGCGCTTCTGGCCCCACCGCTGAGCGGGACGCCAGGGCCCCAAGCCCATGCGCTGGAGAATGGCGTCCACCTCCTCGCGGGTGGACGTCGCATGCGACAGGACGGCCGGACACATCCGGCCCTCACTCGTGTCGCGCGCCCTTCCTGGCGCTGCCGCGCTCGGGCTTGCGGAGCTCCCGCTCCAGGGCATCCAGCCGGTCATTCCAGAAGCGCTCGTAGAAACGCAGCCAGTCGGCCGCTCCGGCCAGCGGCGCCGGCGCGAGGCTGCACCGATGCGTGCGCCCCTCCACCGACCTGTTCACCAACCCCGCACGCTCCAGCGTCTTGACGTGCTTGGAAGCGCCCGCGAAGGACATGCTGAACGGCGCCGCCAGTTCGCCAATGCTCCTCGGTCCGGAGGACAGGCTGCGCAGCATCTCCCGCCGCGTCGGGTCGGAAAGCGCGTGGAAGACCGCGTCGAGTTGCTCGGAACGTTGCTGAACCATGGGGGTGACCATAACGACCTCCGCCCTAAACTAAACCACTCAGTTAAACAACATGCCAGAGGGGTGGGCAGGCGGGCAGCAGAAGGCGCTCGCGGACTACCCGCCCTTCGCGCGACGGCCGCGTCCCCAGGACCAGGCCAGAAGCCCCAGCGGAATCAAGCCGGGGTTTCCGCCCCCTGCCGCCGCGCACCCTCCCTGCGCTGTTGCATCCCGCGGCTCGGAGCAGGGCAGCCACAGCCGGCACGCCGAGCCCGCCTTCACACACGGATGCTCACCCCGCGCGCTGGTGCAGGCAGGCCCGAAGTGGCCCGCCTCGAGCCCCGCCACCGCGCAACTCCGGGTGCCGTCCGCCCGCGCGACACACGCCATGCCCACGGAGCAGTCCGCATGCGCACGGCACCACTGCGCGCAGGCGTCCACGTCCGGGTCCACCGGCGTCCGGACGGGCGCGCCTCGTGAGGCGTCCTCAATGGCGACCTGGATGAAGTCCGCGTGCACGTCGACGCGGCTGTTCGTCCCCGTGGTGCAGGAGAGGTCACCAAACGAAGTCACACCGACCAGGCGCTCGAGGCCGTCCAGTTCGATGAACACCGGGCCACCGCTGTCCCCGCCGCACGACATCGCTGGCGCCGCTTCGATGGAGAACGCGTCCGCTTCAACCGACGTGATTCGGGACAGGCCGCCACGTCGCAGGCCCGAGCCGCCCTCCCCGTCCACGCCAAAGCCCACCACCCGCGCCAGCCGCCCCACGCCGTCAGCGGGAAACGCCTGCGCTGCCCAGGCCAGCGGAGCGACCGGCGCATCGCTGGCGAGAATCAACACGCCCAGGTCACTCACGCCCGGGCGCCACGCGGGATGGAGCCGGCCCTCCACCACGCGGATGCGCTGTGCGGCGGAGGCACGGGCTGTCTCCGCGGCGAACACCACCGAGAACACCCGCGGAGCATCCGCGTTCTCCACGCAGTGCGCCGCCGTCAGCACCACCCGAGGCGCCACCAACGTGCCCGTGCAGAGCACGCGAGCCACCTCGTCAGGCTCCCCACAGAAGGGCGAGACGGGAACGATGGCGGCCACCGCGGGGAAGCCCGGCTCGGGCGCTCCGCCCACCACGGCCTGCCGCGCCGGGGTAAGCGTCTCCTGAGAGACGGGGACAACAGGAGGACCGCACGCTCCCGCCGCCAGCAGGAGTCCCACGGCGGCGGACGTGACGTCACTCGCTGTCGAAGTCGCCCTGCGGAACGTCCGTGGCGGCGCCCGCGACGTCCCAGTACTTCCACTCACCCGTCTTCTCCCCCTTCTCGTACTGGCCCTGCACGGCCAGCGCGCCATGGGGGTGCCACTCCGAATAAGCCCCCTGCGAGCGATGCCCCGCCAGCGTCCCTTCCGCCCACTTCGAGCCGTCCGAGCGCCAAGCGGTCCACTTCACCGGGCCGGAGCCGGGTGAATGGAGCTCCTCGCGGTTCTTCTGTCCCTCCTCGTAGTAGAGGGTCCACAGGCCCTGCTTGAGCCCGCCACGATAGTCACCTTCGAACTGCTTCACGCCGTCCTCGAAGTAGCTGACCCAGCGGCCCTCCATCTTCCCGTCGACGTAGGTGCCCTCCGTCTTCAGCTTCCCGGTGGCGTGCCACTCCGCCCAACGGCCGTGCTTCTTGCCGTCGAGTTGGGCGCACCACTGGAGGACCCCGTCGGGCGGCGCACGGCCCTGGAGCCGCGCGCCATCGGGACAAGGCCCGGAAGCCCGGTTGCAGCCCAGGGCCATCCCCGCGACGAGCACCAACGCCGCACCTGTCAGCACGCGCTTCTTCAACTGCACGAACCCACGCCGCTGCAGCTGCAGTTGTTGCCCGCGAACGAGTAGTCATCCGACGCCGCCGCGAAGCTGCCCAGGCCGTAGTCGTGCTTGGCGCAGTCCTGCGTGTAGGCCGTGGTGCCCACGCAACGCGGCAGGCTGGTGACGCCGCAGCCCTGCCCGCAGCGGCCCTTGCAGCCGTTGCCCGAGCCGCCGGTGCAGCCGCAGCCCATGCCCGCCGTGCGGTAGTAGCCGGAGCCGATGTACTGCCGGCCGCAGGAGCAGGAGATGTGCGTCCAGCCGCGCTCGGACACGTACTCGTACGCCGTGAGGACCTCGCCCACGGGGACGATCTGCATGAAGCTCGTCTGGCGCTCGGCGGCGTCCTCGACGCGGGTGCGGCCCTCTTCGGGAAGCTCGCGGGCAAGCCCCTCCATCAGCGACGCGAGCAGGTGCGAATGGGTCGCGTCGAGCGGGCTGCCCGACGGCATGAACTGGCCTACGCCCTGATTGAAGTCGATGTGGAACCCGATGACGGGGTCGCCAAAGTCGTACGTCACTTCGACGACGTTGGCCTGCGTCTCCACCGCGAGCATCCGCACCACAGCGCCCCCGGAGCCGTACGTGGCCTCCAGCGTCGTCGCGTCGTGCTGGAGGACCTTGAAGCCCTCCTGCTCGATGGACTGTCCAGGCGGCGCGTCGGAACAACCCACCACGACAGCCAGCGACAGGGCACAGAGCAGCAGCCTTCTCATGTCTCTCTCGATTCCAGGAGCGCGGAAATTCTCAACGCCCGAGAATCTAGAAACACGCACACACGGGCGTCAACATGCTTACCCTGAAATCAATACCATCCCAGCTTAGGCTCGACACCCCGGCGATGGACGCCGCTCTCAGGAGAGACCCATGCCCCAGAATCGCGCAACCCTGATGTGCATTGCCGCCCTGCTGATGGGTGGCTGTGGTGGCGCCATGGACGAAGCCACGGCGGAGCCTTCCGCGACGGAGTCCACGTCCCAGGCGCTTTACCCGGAGTACAACCCGGACATCCACTGCCTGGTCTCGTCCCAGTACGTGTCCTGCAGCAGCGGTCCGACGATGTACGCCTACTACAGCCCGGACTGGGGCTACTACATCGACCGCAACGTCTGTGGCCGCAACGGGCCGGTCATCTGTCCGCTGTACTGATTCACAGGACGGGCATCCATCCCCGGCGCGGGCGGTGCTATCAAGCACCGCACCATGCCTGAAACGCCCCCTTCCCTGTTCGATGCGGTGCCCGCGGAGATGGACTTTCCTTCCGACGAGCGCCGCATCCAGGCCTTCTGGAAGGACCGCCGCATCTTCGAGCGCTCGCTCGAAACGCGTGAGGATGCCCCCAGCTTCGTCTTCTACGAGGGCCCGCCGACCGCCAACGGCCTGCCGCACAACGGCCACGTCCTCACGCGCGTCATCAAGGACCTGTTCCCCCGCTACAAGACGATGACGGGCCACTACGTCCCCCGCAAGGCCGGCTGGGACACCCACGGCCTGCCCGTGGAGGTGGAGGTCGAGAAGGAACTGCGCATCCACGGCAAGGCGGAGATTGAACGCTACGGCGTGGAGCCCTTCACCGAGCGCTGCATCGAATCCGTCTTCCGCTACACCTCCGAGTGGGAACGGCTCACCGAGCGCATCGGCTTCTGGGTGGACCTGAATCAGGCCTACGTCACCTACCACCGTCCGTTCGTGGAGAGCGTGTGGTGGGCGCTGGCGGAGCTGCACCGCAAGGGCCTGCTGTACCAGGGCCACAAGGTGGTGTGGTGGTGGCCGCAGGGCGGCACCGCGCTGAGCGCCGCGGAGGTGGGCCTGGGCTACAAGACAGTGGACGACCCGAGCGTCTACGTCGCCTTCCCGCTGCGCGACACGCCGGACACCGCGCTGGTGGTGTGGACGACCACGCCCTGGACGCTGCCGTCCAACATGTACGCGGCCGTCAACCCGGGCGTGGACTACGTCACCGTGGACGCGGGCGAGCGCAAGCTCATCGTCGCCGCGGCGCTGCGCGAGGCGCTGGCGAAGAAGCTCAAGCAGGACCTGCCGGTGCTCGCCACGCAGAAGGGCAGCGACCTGGTGGGCCAGCGCTACCAGCCGCCCTTCGACCTCTACCACCAGCGCGCGGGCGACACGCGGCTGCCGCTGAAGGACGGCGGTGAAGACGTGCAGGCCTGGCGCGTGCTGGGCGCGGACTTCGTGACGCTCGACAGCGGCACGGGCATCGTCCACATCGCCCCGGCTTTTGGCGAGGACGACTACGAGGCCTTCCGCAAGGACAAGGCCCGCTTCGCCCAGCCGGAGGCGCTGGAGCTGTTCTGCGCGGTGAAGCCGGACGGCACCTTCTCCGACGACGTGCCGCTCGTCGCGGGGCGCTTCGTGAAGGAGGCGGACAAGGACATCCAGCGCCACCTGAAGGAGCGCGGGCTGGTCCTCTTCACGGAGCAGTACAAGCACGAGTACCCCTTCTGCTGGCGCGCGGACGACGACCCGCTCATCCAGTTCGCCCGGCCCGCCTGGTACATCCGCACCACGTCCGTGAAGGACGAGGCGATTGCCAACAACCGCGCCGTCAACTGGGTGCCCGAGCACATCAAGGAAGGCCGCTTCGGCGACTTCCTGGCCAACAACGTGGACTGGGCCCTGTCGCGCGAGCGCTACTGGGGCACGCCGCTGCCGCTATGGGTGCACTCGGAGACGGGTGAGGTGGAGGCCGTCCCCTCGCTCCAGGCGCTGCGCGAGAAGCCGGGCAACAACGTGGCCGCGGTGGAGGCGGAGCTGAATGCCTTCCTCGCGGGCAAACCGCACGAGGCCAACGCGAAGCACCTCATCGTCCACAAGCCGTGGATCGACAAGGTGACGTTCGAGAAGCCCGGCACCCCGGGGCGCTTCCAGCGCGTGCCCGAAGTCGTCGACGTGTGGTTCGACTCCGGTTGCATGCCCTTCGCGCAGTGGGGCTTCCCGCACGCGCCGGGCTCGCGGGAGATCTTCAACCGCGCCTTCCCCGCGGACTTCATCTCCGAGGCCATCGACCAGACGCGTGGATGGTTCTACTCGCTGCTGATGGTGAGCACGCTCATCTTCGACGAGGAGACGCAGGCGCGCATGGGCCTGTCACCCCAGCGCGGCTGGCCGCAGCCGTACAAGAGCTGCATCGTGCTGGGCCACGTCTCCGACAAGGAGGGCCGCAAGGAGTCCAAGTCCAAGGGCAACTACACGCCGCCGGAAATCATCCTGGACGAAGTGCGCATGGACTTCGCGGTCCTGACGGCCACGGAGGCCGGCGTTCCGGGTGAGCCGGGCGTGGCGCTCATCGCTCGCGAGGACCTGGAGGGCTTGGACATCCAGGAGGGCGCCAAGGTGCAGCTCTTCCGGCCAGACCGTCCGGACGTGGTCATCACCGCGACGGTGAAGGCGCACAAGAAGCTCAAGCGCCGCGTGCTGCTGCTGGCGCCCGCTGACCTGCAGACGCTGGACGTGGCGCCCTCCGCGCGTGGCGCCAGTGTCATGCCGGTGGAGGTGCCCCGGTTGGCGCCTTCCGAGCGCGTGGTGCTGAAGGACCCCGCCGCCAAGGCGCCGGGCGCGGACGCGTTCCGCTGGTTCTTCTACGCGGCGAGCCCCACCTGGTCGAACACGCGGCACTCGCTGAGCAACGTGCGGCTGTTGCAGAAGGACTTCCAGGTCAAGCTGCGCAACGTCTACTCGTTCTTCACCATCTACGCGAACATCGACGGCTTCAACCCCGCGGCCGGCAACACGGACGCGTCCGACTCGCCGTGGGAAGCCATCCGCCGCAGCCAGGGCTGGCGCGAGGTGAAGGCGCGGCCGGTGCTGGACCGCTGGATTCTGTCCGAGGTCCACCTCACCCTGCGCGACGTCACCCGCGCGCTGGACACCTACCAGGTCTACGACGCGGCCCAGCGGATGGTGGCGCTGGTGGACGCGCTGTCCAACTGGTACCTGCGCCGCAGCCGCTCGCGCTTCTGGGCGCCGGGCTTCGAACAGGACAAGCAGGACGCGTACTTCACGCTCTACGAGGCGCTCACCACCATCGCCTCGCTGTCCGCGCCCTTCATCCCCTTCTTCGCCGATGAGATGTGGGGCAACCTGGTGCGCAAGCCCTGGCCCACCACGCAGCCGGAGAGCGTCCACCTGGCGCGCTTCCCCACTGTGGATGCGTCCCTCATCGACGAGGGGCTCGCGGCGGAGATGGGCGCGGTGCGGGACTTGGTCTCCCTGGGCCTCAAGGTGCGCACGGACAACCGCCTCAAGGTGCGCCAGCCGCTGTCGCGCGCGGACGTCATCCTGGCGCGCAAGGAGCTGACGGACCGCGTGGCGGTGTACCGCGACCTCATCGCGGACGAGCTGAACGTCCACGAGGTGCGCTTCGTGGAGCCGGGAAGCCCGGAGGCGGACGTGGTGCGCTTCCGCGTCCGGCCCAACCTGCGCGCGGTGGGGGGACGGCTGGGCCCCAAGCTGGCCCCGGTGCGCAAGGCCTTCGACACGGGTGACGGCGCCGCGCTGCACCGCGAGTTGCTCCAGACGGGCCGCGTGGCCATGACGGTGGCCGGCGAGGACCTGGTCTTCACCGCCGAGGAGTTGGAGACGCTGGTGGAGGCCAACCCCGGCTACGCCGCCGCGGGCATGGGCGTGGGCGTGGTGGTGCTCCACACCGAGCTGACCGAGTCCCTGGTGGATGAGGGCCTGGTGCGCGAACTGCTCGCCCGCGTGCAGGGCGCGCGCAAGGACATGGAGCTGGGCTACACCGACCGCATCCAGCTCTGGGTAGACGGCGACGCGCGCGTGAAGCGCGTGACGGACGAAGCGCGGGAGCTGATCGCGCGGGAGACGCTGGCCTCCAGCATCCTCGTGGGCCCCGAGGGCCTCACCGGCACGGAAGAAGAAGCCAGCATCAACGGCCTGCCCGCGCGCATCCGCGTGGAACGGGCCTGAGCCGCGAAAAAATACGGGCTGCCTCATCCCCGCGATGAGGCAGCCCGCAAGTCACGGCACCCCGGCGCTGCCCTTCCCACGTGAAGAAAGGGCCGTGCCAGCCTTCACTCTGTTCGCGGTGAAGGTCGTGTCGTTCCGGTACAGCAACATCTGGGACCCGTTGGACGTGTAGACGAGCGTGTCCACGCGGTACGTCCCGGTCGGCCGCGCGATGGGAATCACCAACGTCGGCGTGAAGTAGATTTCGCCGCGATAGACGCCAGCGATGGGCTGTGCACCCGCGCTCGCCGCCATCAACACCGTGGCGATGGCGCAGAACAGCTTTCCCGTTGCCAGCTTCATGACGTCACTCAACGATTTCCGCTATTTCAATATTCACTGCTTTTACGCGATTACTAAACGTAAGGCAGGCCGTCAATCAAGACCCAGACTCCTGTCCGCCACGACGCCCAGCCGCATCGACAGCATCACCGTCCCCTACCCGGAGGCCGAGCTGGCCGGGGCACTCGGTGGGCGATGAGAGCCCCTCGCAGTCCAGCCGGGAGTACAGCCGGCTGTTTGGCGCGCCGCCCTCGCGAGACATCTCCCGGCTGCGAAGCACGCTCCAGGGCCAGGCACCGGCCCGGCAGGCCAATGCGTCAACTTGACGCACACTCCACTGCCATCACCGGGATATGACGTGCGGGTGTCCACCGCGCCGACTCACACCGAGGCGCCGTCGCCTGACGTCCTGTCCTCGCTGCCGCGCTCCGCCTTCCGACGCTCCACCGGGGACATGGCGGCGCGGTTGTCCTCCAGCGACATCGCGCTCGGGTGGCTGGTCCGCCTGCGCTGGCACGCCGTCGCCGGACAAGCGCTGACGGTGGGCGTCGCCGTCCGGGTGCTGGAGCTGGAGCTGCCCGTGGCGCCCCTGCTGGCCCTGGTGGCCACGACGGCGGTGTCCAACCTGCTCCTCTCGCTCTGGCTCCGCCGCGAGCCCGAGGTCCGTCCCGGCCTGCTGGGCGCCGTGCTCGCGTTCGACACCGCGTTGCTGACGGGGCTGCTCGCGCTGTCCGGTGGCCCGGCCAACCCGTTCGCCATGCTGTATCTCGTCCACGTGACGCTGGCGGCCATCGTGCTGGGCCCCCGCTGGACGACGCTCATCGCGCTGCTGTCGGTGCTGGGCTCGACCAGCCTCTTCGCCTGCCACGTCCCCCTGCCCGACACGGTGAACCCGCCGGGCAGCCACGGCCTGGACTCGCTCCACGTCGTGGGCATGTGGGTCGCCTTCACGCTGACGGCGCTCATCATCGCCTTCGTCGTCGCCCGCGTGGCCGCCGCGCTGAGAGACCGGCATGCCGCGCTGGCGCGCACGCAACGGCTGGCGGCGCGCGCGGAGAAGCTGGCGTCGCTGTCCACGCTGGCGGCCGGCGCGGCACACGAACTGGGCACGCCGCTGGGCACCATCGCCATCGCGGCCAACGAACTGGACGCGCTCATCCTGGAGGCGCCCCAGGAAGCGCTGGAGGACGCCCGCCTCATCCGGGACGAGGTGGAGCGCTGCCGGGACATCCTGGAGCGCATGAGCGCCCGCGCCGGACAAACGCTGGGCGAGGTCCCCGAACGGACGACGCCGAGCGACGTGCTCGCCCGCCTCCGGGAACAACTGGGCACCACCGACCAGGCGCGCCTCCAACTCGAGCCCGGCCCGGACGTGCCCTTCTGGTGCCCCGTGCGAGGACTGGTGCAGGTCCTGACGAACCTGGTGCGCAACGGGCTGCATGCCAGCGAGGCCACCGGAGCGAACGTCGTGGTGTCCGCGCACCACGAGGTGGACCGCCTGCGCTTCATCGTGGAGGACCGGGGCACCGGCATCCCGCGCGCGCTGCTGCCCCGGCTGGGCGAGCCCTTCTTCACCACCAAGCCCGCGGGCCAGGGCATGGGGCTTGGCCTGTTCCTCACCCAGACGTACGCCGAGCTGTGTGGAGGCCGCCTGGAGCTCAGCTCCGAGGAGGGACACGGAACGCGCGTGACGCTGGAGCTGCCCTTGAGGAAGGAGTCGTCCGATGCCACCAGGTGAAGCCCCCGCCACGGTGCTCGTCATCGACGACGACGAGCGATTCCGAGAGCGGCTGGTGCGCGCCTTCGTGCGGCACGGCTTCCAGGCCCACGGCGCGGCCAGCGCGCAAGCGGCGCTCGATGCCGCGCGGGCGTTGCGTCCGGGTTACGCCGTCGTCGACCTGCGCCTGCCCGACGGTTCCGGCCTGGAGTTGGTGCGCGAACTGAAGGCCCTGGACGCGAGCACCACCGTCGTGGTGCTGACGGGCTACGGCAGCATCGCCACGGCGGTGGAGGCCGTCCGGCGAGGCGCCACGCACTACCTGGCCAAGCCCGCGGACGTGGACGACATCCTGCTGGCCTTCGCCGGCGCCACCCTCCCCTCCGGGCAGGAGGCCGCGCTCACCCACGAGGTGCCCTCCCTGGCGCGCGCGGAGTGGGAGCACATCCAGCGCGTGCTCGCCGACTGCGGGGGCAACATCTCCCAGGCCGCCCGGTTGCTGCGCATCCAGCGGCGGAGCCTGCAACGCAAGCTGTCCAAGTACCCCGTTCCCAAGTGAGCCCCCGGGGTGCGTCAGCAAGACGCACGAAACGCTGCGCCCAAGCCGGTAGGGTGGAAGGCGTCAGGAGGCCCGATGTCCCCGCCACGCGCGAGTGCGCTGCTGCTCACCATCATGGTGTCCGCCGGAGGCTGTACCAAGACGCCCACCGAGGAGGGCCGGAAGGAAGCCAACGGCGGCATCCAGTGCCAGAAGCTCCAGCACCTGGCCTGCACGGGCCTCTACGGCGAGGGCGGCACCGGGTGGGCGACCCGGGCGATTCCCCCTGAGGTACGCCCCTATGAGCCCGGCCTCCAGCTCTGGAGCGACGGCCTGGACAAGACGCGCTTCATCTACCTGCCGCCCGGCACGAAGGTGGACACGTCCAAGAGCGACGAGTGGCGCTTCCCCGTGGGCACGAAGCTCTGGAAGGAGTTCAGTTGGAAGGGGCGGCCCATCGAGACGCGCTTCCTCTGGAAGCGTCCGGACGGGAGCTGGCTGCGGACCACCTACCGCTGGAGCGACGACGGGAAGACGGCGCTCGAGTTGACCAGCGGTGAGAAGGACGTGCCCGGCACGGAGGGCTACGAAATCCCCAGCCAGCAGGACTGCCAGTCCTGCCACCGAGGGCGCGGCGACGAGGTGCTCGGCTTCGAGGCCGTCGCGTTGGCCCACGACGGCGCGAAGGGCCTCACGCTGGCGAAGCTGGTGGAAGAGGGACTCCTGAGCCACCCGCCCGCGCAGGTGCCCCGCATTCCTGGCACGCCGGTGGAGCAGGCCGCCCTGGGCTACCTGCACATGAACTGCGGCGTGTCGTGCCACAGCGCCAACCGCATGGCGCTGGGCAGCGGCTCCGGCCTGCACCTGCGCCTGGAAGCGGGCGAGCTCGGCTCCGTGCAGGAGACTGACACCTGGCGCACGTCCGTGAATGTGAAGGCGCTCATCCAGACGTCGGGCATGTTCGGGAAGAGCTCGCAGCGCGTCGCGCCGGGTGACGTCCAGCACAGCTCGCTGCTCTACCGGATGGGCCAGCGCGGGGACTTCATGCAAATGCCACCCCTGGGCACCCGCATGGTGGATGAACAGGGTCGGGCGCTCATCCAGCGCTGGATTGAAGCGATGCCCGCGAAGAAGGAGGGGTAGGCGCCATGCTCTACTCGGGGGTGTTGCTCCTCCACTCCTGGCTGCGCTGGGCGGTGGTGGTGCTGGGAGTGCTCGCGCTCGTGAGGGCACTGGTGGGCTGGGCGCGAGCCCGTGACTGGACGCCCGGCGACCGGCGGCTCCAGGTCTTCTTCGTCTCCGCCTTCGATATCCAGATGTTGCTGGGGATAACGCTCTACTTCGCGCTCAGCCCCGTCACGCCCCGGAGCCTGGACGCGCTGCGGATGAGCATGTCCATCGGCCACCTGCGCTTCTTCAGCCTGGAGCACCCACTGCTGATGCTCCTGGCCCTCACGGCCGCGCACGCCACCTCCGCGATGACGCGGCGGGAGGCGCCCGCTCAATCCAAGCACCGCACCTGGGCGGTGGGGCTCCTGCTGGCCATGCTGTTCGTCGCACTGGCCATTCCCTGGCCCGGCTTGTCCCACGGACGGCCCCTGCTCCGGGACTTCTAGCCAGACAGACCGTTAGAGTGCCGCGCATGCGCGGACACAGAAACTGGGCAGGCACGTCAGTGATTGCGGTGACGCTTTGGCTCGCCTGCGGCGTGGCGATGAGCGGCTGTGGAAGGGGCAAGGAGCGCGCGGCGCTCGCCACGAAGCTGGAGCAGCGCATCCGCTCCGCCACGGAGGCAGGAGATGCCTTCCACCTGTCGGAGGTGACGGGCTTCGACTGGGACACCCTCCACGTCTTCACGCCCTACGTGGTCGCGGAGGAAATCCGCCAATCGCTCGGCAACGACTGGTCCGGCGCGCGAGACATCTATGAATCGGAATGCCTGCTCGTCTTCGTGAAGGAAGGACGGGTCGTCATGGACCTCGAATTCCCTCGGATGAAGGGGGACTTCTCTGCCATGAAGAAGTACCGCTTCTCGCGCGACGAGGCCCGGTTCGCCGCGCCCAAGGACGGCAGGCGCCTGACGCACGCGATGGATGCGCCCTGAGCCTCCGGACGCGGCGGCGTGCCTCGGCCCGCGAGGAGAGGCACGCCCGCGAGCACCGCTAAGCTTTCACCCACTTGCTTAGGAGCACGTCCCAGCGCATCTCCTTGCCATGGAGCGGCTCGGCCTGGTTGCTCGCGAAGCTGCCCGTCGCCGTCACGTTCGTGCACCCAATGGCCGCCAGGTAGGCGAGACAGTCCGTGGAGAACTGATTGGCCTGGCTGTGGTTGTGGGCCCCCATGGCGCCATACATCTTCGAGCTGCCAGGACCGTCGTAAGTGAAGTTCTGCACGTAGTACAAAGGCACGTCAGTCGCTCCCCGTGAAGGCGTTGGTTGCCGTCACAACTATCGCACTTTCCGCCCCTCCTATTAAAGTGCGCCTGGAGCAACATCCCAGAGGGAGGAACCCCGCACACGACGCGTCAGGGCCCCACCTCTACCGCCCTGGCGGCTACTGCCGGGCGACGGCCTCAGCCGGGTCGGCACCGGGCTCTCGCTCATCGTGACGTAAGGTGCGCAGCATCCAGGCGAACCTGGACCGAGCTATGCCTTCAGCGCGGACACCAGGTCACCCGCGGCCAGCCGTGAAACGGACTCCGCGGAGGTGTGGAGGAAGCGCAGCGCATAGCCCTCGCTGCCGGCCGGGAGCGAGGGGAGGTCCGTCATCCCCGCGAAGAACGTAGGCGCCGTGCCGGGCGAGAAGTCGAAGGTGGTGGCATCCGCTTCAATGCCACGCAGCCTGCGCAGGAAGGCGGCGGTGTCCTCGCCCGAGCCCCGATTCAGGACGGACACAGTGCCATCCCGTCGCCGGACCTGCACCGTGCGGCTGCGCGCGGCGGCGTGAAGGCAGGCCAGCTCCCAGAGCGTGGGGCGGGCGCCGGTTCCGAAATAGGCCAGGGTGTCCTTTCCAAGGTTCGCGAGCTCGCCTCGCGAGCTGTGCACGCTCTGGAAGCCATCCTCGGGAGGAACCTTCACATCCACCCAACGGAGCTGCTTCTCGACGAGGTCGATGACGAGCGGCACGGAAATCTGCCCGCTCCCCTGCAGGTCGAAGCGCTGCTCCACCGCGCGCGCATCGAAGTGGGGCCCGCCCTCCCCGTCCCGGACCATGAAGCCCGCGAACGCGTCCTCCATGCGGTCGAACGAGACGCTGTTGTAGGAGAACACCACTGGGATGGCGTAGCGAACGCCCTGCGCCAGCAGCCGTGGCGCATGGACATCCAGGAACTCGGCGCCTCCCGTCGGCAGGGGCCCGGAGGTGACATCCCCCGAATGCACCGCGGCGTCGTCCGCCAGCCGCAGGTTCGTGAAGTCACACAGGTCCACCAACCACCAATCCTTGTCGTAGAAGGCCACCGACAAGTCGAGGTCCACCCGCGTCCCCTTGGGCTCCGTCCAGTGGACGAAGAAGCGCAAGGTCTTCCCTTCCGGCAGCGGCAGCAGGCTTCCACGCGGAACCGCCACCAACGCCCGAGAGGCCGTCTTCTCCGCCAACGGAACCATCAGGTCGGCCAGGGCCTCGTCGAGCACCGCTTGAGGGAAGGCCGGCAGAGCCTCCGCCCGGCGCAGCAGCTCCCGCTCCAGCGGCGCCACCAATTGGCCAATGGCATCACCGGGGAGCAAGGGGCGCCGGTCCTCCATGCCCCAGGCGTGGGTGGCCTCGCCCTTGGGAAAGAACACGCGCCTGGCGAACGGCCTGTGCCGCTGACGCAGGTGCGCCGCCGCGGTGAGCAGCAGCCCAGGCGCGCCCCGAGGCAGCACCGCACCGAGCACCCCGAGCAACTCCGGGTCGAGCGCGGCGGAGTTCGACTGGGCCACCGACAGGCGGCTCACATGGTCCAACCGGCGCAGCAGCTCGCCGGGCCGCTGCCGCAGCAGCCGCAGCGCGCCGCGGACATCGCGCGCGTCCAGCGCCGCTTCGACGTGTGAGGCAAAGGAGCGGAAGCCAATGCGGACGCCTCCGTCGGCCTCCAGCCTGTGAAAGGCCGCCGGATGCTCGCTGGCCAGACTCAGCGCGGATGCTCCGAACGGTGTCTCCGACACCAACACCGTCTCGCGCAAGACAGCGAACGCGAGCGCGACCTTCGGATGGCGCTGCCACTCCTCGAAGACATGCAGGAGCTTCGCCTGGGCCTTCCACAAGCCGGGGTGGCGCCGGAGGTCCTCGGTGAGGTTCAGCACGGAGAAGCCTTCCAGCATCCGCAGGACGGCGCGCCGTACCGGACGCGGAGGGCTCTTCAGCGGAATCTTGACGGTGAGGTCGGGGTTGCCGCCCGCCCACGCGACGAGTATCCGGAGCACATCCGTGGCGGTCTTCACGTATGCTGCGGCGCTGGCCAGCACATCTCCCGCCGTGCGGGCATCCTGAAGCAGCAAGCCCATGACCTGCGCCAGCGTCTCCTTCACCGGAATGCTCGGTGGGAGCCACCCCAGGATGCGCACCCCCGTGGCGGAGACGAGCATCTTCAGCAACATCACCTCGGAGGGGCGCAGCACCGTGGATCGGGACACCAGGCGCCGCATGACCTCTCTCCCCGCGGCATCCGGGTCGGTCCCCAAGGACAGCCGCGTCAGCCGGTTGACGGCCAGTGCATACACGCGCTCGGCGGCCTTGAGCGCCGTGGGCTTGAGGAATGGCTCGGACGGAGACAAGCGACGGTGACAGATGGGACACGCGCTGTAGTCGCTTCCGTCGTAACACCGCTCGCAGACCAGGTGGGCGCACGGCGACAGCGCACGCACCGTGCCCTGCGCGCCGCAGTGGATGCACGGCTGTTCCGGCGACTGGAACAACCAGCCCAGCATCCGCTGCACGTACAACTGCCGGGTGTCGTGCGGCACGCTCTCGGGGAAGTTCCGGAACAATGGAACGAAGGGCCGGTTGGTCCCCCGGAGCGCCGCGCAGTTGTCGTAGATGAAGCGGCCGGAAGCCGCCATGACCTCGGTGGGCAGCGCGAGCAGCGCCTCCCGGAGCGCGCCGTCCAGCGTGTAGCCCACCCCCGCGAGGTCTGCCTCCAGGGCATCCATGCCCTGCTCCCGCGCCTGCGAGTCACCGCTGGGAGCAAGTCCTGAGGGGAGGAAGACAAGCCCCGTGGTCCGGAGCAGCAACGCGGCGGTATCGCCCATCACGTCGAGCGAAGGGGAGCCCATGGTGACTCCAAGCGAGAGGAAAAAACGGGGCGGAGAGCGGATCCGCTACCTCAGGAGTGAGAAGGAAGCACACCCAGGGCCGCCCCGTGGTGAATCCTATCAGGGCCCGGCGGGGCGCCGCTACCGTTGCAGCACGCGGTTGTCCCCCGGGCAGCAATTTCCCGGAGCACTTCACCAGAGCCCAAGGGGAGTCTCCGCCCTCGTGGACCTGGACTGGGTGGAGCCGTCAGACTGCGAGACATGAACCTCTCGCGAGCCGCCCTCCTCGTCCTGCTCCAGCCGCTGGCCGCCCAGGCCGCGGAATACCGCGTGGGCCCCGACCAGCAGTACACCCGCCTGGGTGACGTGCCCTGGGAGTCACTCGAGCCCGGAGACACCGTTTTCGTCCACGCACGGCCCACGCCCTACGCGGAGAAGTGGGTTCTGGGCCGCCGGGGCACGGCCGCCGCGCCCATCACCGTGCGCGGCGTGAAGGACGCGCAGGGCAACCTGCCCATCATCGTCGGCGAGAACGCCACCACGCGCTCGCAGCTCAACTATTGGGGTGAGGAGCGCGGCATCCTGAAGATTGGTGGCTCCAACCGGCCCGCGGACACAATGCCCGCGCACCTGGTGGTGGAGAACCTCCACCTGCGCCGGGCACGCGGCGCCTTCACCGGCCGCAATGGCGCGTCCACCTACCTGGACAACGCCGCCGCCATCTTCATCGAGAAGGGCGAACACATCACCATCCGGGGCTGCGTGCTCGAAGACAGCGGCAACGGCCTGTTCATCGCCAATCAGGCGTCGAATGTCACCGTCGAGCACAGCCACATCCTGGGCAACGGCAACACCGGCAGCATCCTCGAGCACAACGCGTACACCGAAGCGCTGGGCATCACCTACCAGTTCAATCGCTTCGGTCCGCTCTGCACCGGCTGTCTGGGCAACAACCTGAAGGACCGCTCGGCGGGCAGTCTCATCCGGTACAACTGGATTGAGGGAGGCAACCGGCAGCTCGACCTGGTGGACTCGACCAGCGACGCGCTGCGCGCGGCGCCGTCGTATGCGCGGACCTTCGTCTACGGCAATGTGCTGCTGGAGCCCGAGGGCGCGGGCAACCGGCAAATCGTCCACTTCGGTGGTGACTCCGGCAACACAGCCAACTACCGGGGCACGCTCTACTTCTTCCACAACACCGTGGTGTCCAGCCGCACGGACCGGACCACGCTGTTGCGGCTGTCGCACCAGAACCAGACGGCGCATGTGACGAACAACGTGGTGCTGGTGGCCGCGGCCAATGGCAATACGCTGTCCCTCACAGACGAGGCGGGCACGCTCCGGCACGGTGGCAACTGGTACAAGCCTGGCTACGTCAGCACCTTCGGCACGCTCACCGGCGCAGTGGTGGACGCAGGTGGGAATCTCACCGGCACCGACCCGGGGTTCATCAACCTCGCCGGACAGGACTTCCATCTGACCACCGGCTCCGCCCTACGGAGTCAGGCGGTGGCGCTCCCCGCCGAGACCGGCAGCGAGCCAGTCACCTTGCAGTACGTGAAGCATACGGCAAGTGAGCCGCGAGCCCAGGTGAGCCCGGCCCACATCGGCGCGTTTGGGGATGCCTCCGCGCCTGGGACAGAGACGCCGGACGCAGGCACGGGCACCGAGCCCGACGCGGGCACGACACCCCAGCAGCCGGATGACGACGAGGGCGCTGGTGGCTGCGCGGCATCCGGAGCAAGCCTCGCGGGTCCCCTGGTGCTCGCGCTCCTCAGCGTCCTGGGGCTCAGGCGGAAGCGCGACGCGGCGCAGCGCTGGTAGCTGCGTAAAGCTGGCGGCGGGGCACAGCGGCGGCGGTGCGCGGTTGCCAGCTACACTCAGCGCGCCGGAACCTCGGGGCACCCGGTCCAGCACTTCCCGTCCGCGCGCCCAAGGAGTCCTCCGAAGCGGCGGGTGACCGGCCCGCGTGGAAGGTGACGCAGACGCGCGAGCTGGCGGTGCTCGCGGAGAACGGCGTCACGCAGGTGCCCTTCATCCTCCCGTACCACTGCGCGTCCAAGGTCAAGGTGACGGCCACCCTGACGGGCAGTGGACTCAAGGCCAGCAAGACGCTCGACACATCCTTCCCCTGCGCCGAGTAGCCCGTATGCTCGGGGCGTGAGGTGGATGCGCCAGGCAGGACAAGAGTGGGGCCCGGAGCCCTGGAACACGGCACTCGCCAGCTCCACCCGGTGGCAACTGAAGGAGCCTTCACGAGCGAGGCAGCGCCACAGGAGTGTCGTGGCCCTGGCGCGAGTCTCCCGGGCCTTCGAGTATCCGCGAAAGATTCTGCACGTCGCCCGCTCCGCCAGTGGTCCCATCATCGTCAGCGAGGACGACGAGGGCCGCCGCTACCTCCAGTTCGGTTGGATTGGCGCCTTCCAGAGCGCGGCGTGGCCGGGTTTCCCGCTGCGCCTGGAGTTGGACTACACGCGGGCGGTGGCGGCGGCGCTGGCCTTCGCGCCCGCGCCCAAGCGCCTGCTCGTCGTGGGCCTGGGAGGCGGCACCATCCCCACCTTCCTCCGCGCGGTGCTCCCCCAGGCGCACATCGACGCGGTGGAAATCCAGCCGCAGGTGCTGGACGCGGCCCGGCGCTACTTCGACTTCCACGAGGACGAGGCATTGCACGCCCATGTCACGGACGGGCGCCGTTTCATTGAATCTCCTGGGGCGCCGTATGACGTCATCATCCTGGATGCCTACGGCACGCGCAGCATCCCAGCAGCGATGGCGACGCGGGAGTTCGTGCAAGCCACCCTGGCGAGGCTGACCCCCGACGGGGTGGTGGTGGGCAACGTGCTCCGGAAGTCAGGTCGGGCCGGCTCACTGATGGACCCGCTGTGGAAGGCCAGCTTCCCGCAGCTCTACGCCTTCGACGTGAAGGCGTCGGACAACCGCATCCTCGTGGGGCTGCCCCATGCGCGCAGGCTCCTCCGTTCGGAATTGCTGGCACGCGCCGGGCAGCTCGCGCGCGAATGGGGCGTGCCCTTCAACCTCCGCGCACGGGTGGCCCGCCGCGTGAGCGTCAGCCGCGGCCCCGCGAACGGCCACGGCTGACGCGCAGGTGTCGACTGACGTTGAAGACGCCATCGCCCCGGCGATTTCCACATCCAGGCGGCCCCCGACTGCACCTCGGGCTGCAATATCGGCGGCCTCTCCTACAGCCAGAAGTTCTGGCCGGGCTCCACCGCCATCCGCCAGATCGCCGTCTCCTCGAAGCCCAACAACGCCTGGCGGACGGCCGGCTGTGGCTTCATCGTCGACGACTACGACGGCACCGACGAGTTCGAATGTGTGGCCAACTCCCCCTTCGCCACCGTGATGGCGCAGGAACAGCTCAAGGGCGAATCAGGTGGCGACAAGTGCAACCCGCCGCTGCCCGCCTATCAATTGCTGACGGTGGGAAGCGGGTTCAACAAGGAAGGCACCACGCAGTTCGGTGACCGGCGATTCATCTTCAAGACGAAGAAGCTCAACCTCTTTCTGTTCCGCTCCATCTTGTGAACAACCAGCTCAACCAATTCATCGGAGGCCAACTCAACAACGTGTGGGCTGGCATCGAACGAGGAATCATCAACGCAATCGACCCGACCTACATCAACCGGTACGCGGAATACACCAAGAAGGTCAACTCACTGAAAGAGCAGAACCGGTTCCGCATCACGCTCGGAAAGGCCGAGAAGCACCGGGGCTACAGCCACAAGAACAGCTGGACCTTCGACTGGAACGTGGCGGTCGGCCAGAGCACGTACTCGTACGACATGAAGGCCGGCAGCTTCCTGGGCCGCGCCAGGGTCGGCTGCAGCTGGCACGGAATCCGGATCGTACGGCAGTAATGCGTTGAAAGCGGCCCCCTGCCCCGTACGGACAGGGGGGCGGCACCACAGTGCCGTCGGGCAACCTACTTGCCCGCACCGTCGTACGCGCGCTGCAAGCCCTGGATGTCGAGCTTCACCATGCCCAGCATGGCTTCCATGACCCGGCGCGCCTTCTCCGGGTCCTTGTCATTCAGCATCTTCCCCAGCACGGACGGGATGATTTGCCAGGACAGGCCGAAGCGGTCCTTGAGCCAGCCACACTGCTGCGTCTGGCCTCCTCCCTCCAGGAGCTTCGACCACAGCTCATCCACCTCTTCCTGCGTCTGACAGTCCACGAACAGGGAGATGGCCTCGGTGAACTTGTAGTGAGGCCCTCCGTTCAGCGCCATGAACTGCTGTCCATGGAGCTGGAACGTGCCAGAGACGACCGGCGCGGTGTCCGAGTCCCCGGCGCGGTTGAGACTGAGAATCTTCGCGTCCTTCTTGAAGACGGACACGTAGAACTTCATGGCTTCTTCCGCGTTGCCGTCGAACCACAGGAAGGGTGTGATCTTCTGCATGGTGCGGTCTCCTCTGTTCAGGATGCGCCCGGCGTCAGGCGCGCTTGGATTGCTTGGACTTTGATTTCACTGGCGACGCGAAGAGCCCATCCAGATACGTGCGCATCTGGCGCAGGTTCTCGATGACCATTTCGGGCCGCTGCCGCGTCTTGCCCACCAGCATCGAGCCCTGCCACGTGCTGTAGAGCATCCAGGCCACGGCGTTGGGGTCGAAGCCCACGCGCGGCGGATGCAGCCGCTTCGCCTCCGTGAGCAGCCCCGCCACCGCGCCGACCCAGGCCTCCATGTAGCCTTCACCCGCCTGACGCACGGTGACGCTGGACAGCGCCAGTTCCTGGGAAAGCATGCCCACCATGCAGGTGAGCATCCCGCCGTGCTGTATTGAATCCACCCCCACCCCGTCAAGCGACAGGGGGAACGGAAGCTTCCAGCGCCGTGAGCCTGGAGACGCACAGAATGCACAACTGAGACACGGTCGACGTTGCCCATCCGACCCTGCAGCGGATAATCCGTTGAAAATGACTCACAGCGTCGGGTTCACGGCTCGAGCCGTCCCGCCGCTCCTTTCGAACCGGAGTTCCTGGATGCAGTCACATCGCGCGGTCTGGAGCAGGCGCCTGATACTCGTGGGGAGCGTCATCCTCCTGTCATGCGGGAAGGAGGGATTGCCGCCTCCAGGTGAAGACGCGCTGGCGGCCACACGAGGCCAGGCCCTGTCCCAGTGGAAGCAGGCCCCTTCCGCCACCACCGCGCTGGCGCTGGCGCTGGCCTACTTCCCCGACCTTGAAACGGGTCCGGCCCCTTCAGCGCTCTCGGCCCGGCTGCTCGATGCGCAGCTCAGGAATGACGGCGGGCTGACGCTGACCACGCGCGGACTGACCTTCCAGGTCCAGCCGGCGGCCTCCACCCCGGGCACGCTCCACCGCGAGCGCTTCGCCGCGTTCCAGGGCGAGCGGCACCTCTGGTGGCCCGCGGGAAGCACGCAGACCACCGAACAGGGCTGGCGCACCTCGCGGGTCGAGGAGGCGTGGATCCTGGACGCGGTACCGGAGGCGCGCGGCGACAAGCCGTCGCACCGCGCCGAGTACACCGTCACGTTGCCGGCCTCCGTCCGGCGCATCCAGGACACGGGCGACTACCTCCAGTTCCTTGATGAAAGCGCGCGACCCGTGCTCCGCTTCCATCCCGCCGTGGTGCGAGACGCCAACGGCCACTCGCGCGCGGGCAGCACGCGGCTCGCGGGTGGACGCATGAATCCGCGCACCCAGGTGTTCGACGTGCACGGCGCGCAGGTCCGCATCACGACCGAGGTCTCGCTCGCCGGGCTCACCGCGCCGCTCGTCGTCGACCCAGGCTGGTCCTCCACCGCCACCATGGCGGAAGCCCGCGCTCAGCACACCGGCCTCCTGCTCGGCACCGGCCAGTTGCTGGTCGTCGGTGGCGTCAACCGCCTGGGCTTCGTGGCTTCGTCCGAACGCTACGACCCCGACACCGACACCTGGAGCGCGGCGGCCGCCGCCGGGATTTCAGGCAACGTCACCCTTTCCGCGCGCCTCTCCGACGGGCGTGCGCTCGTGCTGGCGGACGGCTCCACATCGGGGCGCATCTACGACCCCGCGACGGACACCTGGTCGGCCACGGGCCCCATGGCCGCGCCCCGCACCCTGGCCACCCTCACGCGGCTCGACTCCGGTCAATTCCTCATCGCGGGCGGCAGCAATCTCGCGACCGCCGAACTGTACGACCCCGCGAGCAACACGTTCCTCCCCACCGGCAGCCTCCTGAGGGTCCGGCGCGCCCACACCGCCACGCTGCTGCGGAACGGGCAGGTGCTCGCGGTGAGCGGCTTCAACAACGTGGACAACGAAGTCCCGGGCGCCGACCTCTACGACCCGGTGGCGGGAACATGGAGCGCCGCCGCGCCGCCCCTGGTCCCAAGGCACTACGCCACCGCCACCCTGCTCCCCGATGGCCGCGTGCTGCTCGTGGGCGGATTCACCTCGGGCGGTATCGTCACCACGCATGCCGAGCTCTATGACCCGACGGCCAACACCTGGACGGCCACCGGCGGCCTGAACTTCGCGCGCAACGGCCACACCGCCACCCTGCTGCCCGACGGTCGGGTGCTCGTCGCGGGCGGCTCCAACGCCGCGCGAGATGCCCAACCGGCATCAGAACTCTACGACCCCGCCACCGGCACGTGGACCCTCGCGGGCTCCATGGCGATTGGCCGGGAGAACAGCACGACGACCCTGCTCCCCTCCGGCAAGGTGCTCACCACCGGAGGCTTCCACTCCAATCCGTCAACCACGTTCTACGCGGACACGGAGGTCTATGACCCTGGCGTCCAGGGCTGGGCCGCGGCGGGAACCCTGGGCGGTCCTCGCATTGACCCGCTGATGGCGCTGCTGCCCACGGACCGCGTCCTCGTGGCGGGTGGCCGTGACGGAGCGGGCACCGCGCTGGCGTCCGCCTCGCTGTATGACCGGACGACGAACGCCTGGTCCGCGGCCGCGGGCCTCTCCACCGCGCGAGCGGATGCCACGGCGACGACGCTGGCCTCGGGCGAGCTGCTCGTCGTGGGTGGCACGAACGCAGGCGGCACGCTGAACACGGCAGAGCGCTATGCGCCGACCACGAACACCTGGAGCCCCGCGGCGTCACTCACCCGCGCGAGACACCTGCACACCGCGACGCGCCTGCCGAATGGACGGGTGCTCGTCGTCGGTGGCCAGGACGGCGCGGACGTGCTCGCCTCCGCGGAGCTGTACGACCCGGGCACCCAGGCGTGGACCGCCGCGGCGTCCGCGGCCGGGGCGCGCACCGCGCACGCCGCCGCCCTGCTGCCCGATGGACGGGTGCTCATCGCGGGAGGACGTGACGCGGGTGGAGCAGCCCTCGCGTCGGCGGAGGTGTACGACCCCGCCACCAACACCTGGGCGCCCGTCGTCGGCCTCGCCCAGGGACGTGAGAGCTTCACGCTGACGCTGCTGCCCTCCGGAGAGCTCCTGGCGACGGGCGGCGCCGCGGGAGGCGTGGCGCTCGCCACCACGGAGCGGTACTCGGCCGCCGCGAACACCTGGACGCCGGACAGCCCGCTGACGCAAGCGCGTTGGCGCCACACCGCCACCCTGATGCCCTCCGGTACGCTCCTGGTCGCCGGAGGCCTGAGCGCGCCAGACACCTACGTGGCCTCGGCCGAAACCTACGGCGCCCCCTCGCGGACCTGGACACCGGTCATCGCGCCCGACGTGAGGGGTGGGGCCGTCGCCGTTGCCTTGCCCACGGGCGAGGTCCTGCTCGCGGGAGGCACGGCCGCCACCACGGCCCAGCGCTACGAGGACGTCCTCGCGCCTCCCGCCTGGCGTCCGGTCATCTCCGCGCCGGAGACGCTCTACCAGACCTGCCCCACCGTCATCGAAGGCCAGGGCTTCCGGGGCATCTCGGGCGCGTCCAGCGGCAGCTACCTGGACTCGCCAACGGACTTCCCCCTGGTGCGCCTGCGCGCCGCCGAGGGAGGGCGGCTCTGGACACTTCCCGCCACGGACATGTCCACCACGCGCGCGACGGTGCGGGTGCCCGCGGAGGCGCCGCCGGGCCCGTATGCCCTGTCCGTCTTCGCCAACGCCATTCCGGGTGGACGCATGGTGACGGTGCGCGCCAACACCGCGCCCACCGCGGACGCCGTGCGCATCGCCACGATGACCGGCGTCCCGCAGGACATCACGCTCACCGCGACCGACCCGGACGCGGACCAGACGTTGACGTGGACCATCGTCACGCCGCCCCTGCATGGAACGCTGAGCGGCACGCCGCCGAACCTCCGGTACACGCCCGACCCGGGCTACGTGGGCGCCGACAGCTTCACCTACCGCGTCAGTGACTGCGGCCTGGACAGCAACGAGCCCTCGGTGGACATCGAGGTGGAGGCCACCCAACCCCTGGCCATCACCTGCCCCGAGGACACCATCCTCGAGGCAACAGGGCCCGACGGCGCTCCAGGCAGCTGGCCCCCCGCCACCGTGACGCCCGGAGCGGGCGGACCCGCCACGCTCACCTATTCACCGGCGGAGGGCAGCACCCTGCCGCTGGGGACCACGACCGTCACCGCCACCGCGGAGGACGCATCCGGCACGCAAGTCACATGCACGTTCCAGGTCGAGGTGCGGGACACCACCCCGCCCGCGCTGACGTGCCCCGCCGACATCCGGACGACCTCCGATGATGCGTCGGGCACGACGGTGACCTTCGAGTTGCCCGAGGCCACGGACGGCGTCTCGACGCCCTCTGTCACGTCCTCGCCGGCATCGGGGAGCACCTTCCGGCACGGCAACAACACCGTCACTGTCACCGCTACGGACGCCGCGGGCAATGAAGCCCGCTGCACGTTCCAGGTCACCGTCCAGGCAACGGTCGTCTCCATCGCCGGAGGCGGCTGCCAGGCCTCTGGCGGTGGCGCTGCCTCGTCGCTGGCCATCCTGGTGGTTCTGGCATCGTGGAGCGGACTGCGTCGCCGCTCGCGTCACGCCTCGCACTGACCCGCACGTCACCCTCTTTCGCGAATGGACTTCACCTTGCGTACACAGGCTCGGAGTTGGGCGCTGGCCGCGCTCATCTCCTCAATCGCGCCCAATGCCCTGGCACAAAGCACCACGGGCGCGCTCGTCCCCATCGACCTGGAGCGGCTTCGCTTCACCCCCGCCGCCACGGACTCGATGCTCGTGGACACAGGCCACGTGCTCCCCCAGGGCGCCTACCGGCTGATGCTCATGGCCGGGTATGAGCGCGGCATCCTCCTGCTCAAGGGCAGCGATGGCCAGGAGCGCTCCATCCTCGACTACCGCGTCTCCGGTTGGCTCGCGGGCGCCTGGTCTCCCACCGACCGACTGGAGCTGTCCGCGCGGCTGCCCGTCATCATCCACCAGGGCGGCAATGGCGCGGACACGCTGGTCGGCATCTCCGCGCCGGACGCCTTCGGCCTCGGGACCCCGGAGCTGGGCGCCCGCTACGCGCTGCTGCGGCGCGAGGACGGCGCCCCCGTCTTCCTCAGCCTGGGCCTGGACGTGGGAACGCCCGGTGGCACCGCGGATGCCTTTGGCCGGCAACAGGGCTGGGCGGGCCTCCAGGTCGCGCCCCGGGTCGCGGTGAGCCGGGAGCTGGGCCCCGTCGTGCTCGGCGCCAGCGCGGGCGTGCGCATCCGCTCCACGGAGAACGAGCCCGGACGCGACTACGGCACCGAGTTGGAGCAGGGCATCGTCGTGTCCACGCGCGGCAAGGGCCTGCGCGGCGAAATCGCGCTGCAAGCCGCGGAGTCACTGGTGGAGCCGGACCTCGCGTTGGAGCTGCTGGGCGGCGTGCGACTGCCCGTCGGCGGCGGCTTCGAGGCCTTCGCCATCGCAGGACACGGCTTCACGGACATCCCGGGCACGCCGTCCATCCGCGCGGCCGCGGGCATCGCCTGGGCCCATCAGCCGCCCGCCCGGGAGGACGTGTGCCGGAGCGGCCGGAGTCACACGCCGGAGCAGTGCCCCGCGCTGGATGACGACGGCGACACGGTTCCCAACGGGCAGGACCGCTGCCCGCTCGAAGCCGGCCCGCCCGAGAACGACGGCTGCCCGGACACCGACGCGGATGGCGACGGCGTCGTGGACCGCGAGGACGCATGCCCGAACGAGGCCGGTGTCGCCGCCCACCGTGGCTGCCCCGAACCCAAGCAGGAGCCCACGCCACCGCCGCCCGCTCCCGAGCCCGCGCCCCAGGCCCCCACCACCGAGGCGCCGACGCGGCTGCCGACCGAGCACCACGTTCAGTTCCCGGTGGGTCAGTCGACGCTCTCCGACTCGGAGCGGCGGAACCTGGACGCCATCGCGGACTACCTGAAGGCCAACCCGGGCGTGTCCCTGCGCATCGAAGGACACACGGACAACACCGGCCCCGAGGAGCTCAATCGCACACTGAGCCAGGAACGCGCGGACGCAGTGCGGCAATATCTCATCCAACAAGGAATTGAGAGTTCGCGTCTGACTGCGAAGGGCTACGGCCCCACCCAACCCATTGCGTCCAATGACACGCCCGAGGGACGGAGCGCCAACCGCCGCGTGGAGTTCGTCACCAGCACTACTGGTGAATGAAAACACGACTTATCGCGGGAGCAATACGGCGCACGGATGGAGCTAAATCCGTGCGCCAGCAGGCAAATCGCGACTTCACAAGAGAATCTTTTATGCAAGAAACACTTGGATAAGTGTTCAGCGCCTAACTATAACGCCCCCCTGAGTTCAACGAGGGGCGTCCATGAGTACGGCGAAAAACAAGCAGCCATTCGAACTGCCAGACTTCTACGTTCCCTGGCCGGCGCGCTTGAATCCGAACCTCGAAGGCGCCCGGGTGCATTCGAAGGCCTGGGCACGCGAGCTGGGAATCATTGGCCGCCCGAAGGATGGCAGCGCTCCGGAAATCTGGAGCGAGGCGAAGTTCGATGCCATGGACTACGCCCTGCTCTGCGCCTACACGCATCCGGAGGCACCGGGCCCGGAGCTGGACCTCGTCACCGACTGGTACGTCTGGGTCTTCTACTTCGATGACCACTTCCTGGAGCTCTACAAGCGCTCCCAGGACCAGGTCGGCGCGAAGGCCTACCTGGACCGTCTGCCCTTGTTCATGCCGGTCGACCCGGCGGCCACGCCTCCGCCTCCGACCAACCCGGTAGAGGCCGGGTTGCTGGATTTGTGGAACCGGACCGTCCCCAGCCGCTCCATGGCGTGGCGTCGCCGGTTCTTCGAGAGCACCAAGCACCTGCTGGACGAGTCGAGCTGGGAGCTGTCCAACATCAGCGACCGCCGCGTCTCCAACCCCATCGAATACATCGAGATGCGCCGCAAGGTCGGCGGTGCGCCCTGGTCCGCGAACCTGGTGGAGCACGCCGTCTTCGCCGAAGTCCCGGACCGGGTCGCCGCCAGCCGCCCCATGCGGGTGCTGAAGGACACGTTCTCCGACGCGGTCCACCTGCGCAACGACCTGTTCTCCTACGAGCGGGAGATTCTGGAGGAAGGCGAGCTCTCCAACGGCGTCCTGGTGATGGAGAAGTTCCTGGACATCTCCCCGCCCAGCGCCGCGCACCTCGTCAACGAGGTCCTCACCTCGCGCCTCCAGCAGTTCGAGAACACCGTCCTGACGGAGCTGCCGTCCCTGTTCGTCGAGTTCGGCCTGAACCCGGTGGAGCAGGCCCAGGTGCTCACCTACGTCCGGGGGCTCCAGGACTGGCAGTCCGGCGGGCACGAGTGGCACATGCGCTCCAGCCGCTACATGAACAAGGGCTCCGGCGGCGCGGGCGGCTTCTTCCTGGGCCCCAACGGCCTGGGCACCTCCGCGGCGCGGCTGCCGCAGTCGCCCACGGCCCTGGGGCTCACCCGCCTCAAGAGCTTCTCCCACGTGCCGTACCAGCCCGTGGGCCCGGTGAAGCTGCCGAAGTTCTACATGCCGTACTCCACGAAGCCGAGCCCCCACCTGGACGCCGCGCGGCGCGACTCCAAGGCGTGGGCGCGGCGCATGGGCATGCTGGACGTGCTCCCCGGAGTCCCCGGCGGCTACATCTGGGATGACCACAAGTTCGACGTGGCGGACGTGGCGCTCTGCGGCGCATTGATTCATCCCCACGCCACCGCCGCGCAGCTCAACCTGTCCTCCTGCTGGCTCGTCTGGGGCACCTACGCGGACGACTACTTCCCGGCCTTCTACGGTCACACCAAGGACATGGCCGGCGCCAAGGTGTTCAACGCCCGGCTGGCGCTGTTCGTGCCGGAGGACGCCGGCACGGTGGTTCCGCCCCCCACCAACCCGGTGGAGCGCGGGCTGGCGGACCTGTGGGCCCGCACCACCGAAGGCGTGACGCCCGCCTCACGGAGCCTGTTCCGCAAGGCCATCCTGGACATGACGGAGAGCTGGGTGTGGGAGCTGGCCAATCAAGTCCAGAACCGCATCCCGGACCCCATCGACTACGTGGAGATGCGGCGCCAGACGTTCGGCTCGGACCTCACCATGAGCCTGTCCCGCCTGGCCCATGGCGACGCGCTACCGCCTGAAGTCTTCCACACCCGTCCCATCCGCAGCCTGGAGAACTCCGCGGCGGATTACGCCTGCCTCATCAACGACGTCTTCTCCTACCAGAAGGAGATTGAGTTCGAAGGTGAGCTCAACAACGGCGTGTTGGTCGTCCAGCGCTTCCTGGACCTGGACCCGGCGCGGGCCGTCTCCGTCGTCAACGACTTGATGACCGCGCGGATGCAGCAGTTCGAATACATCATCGCCAACGAGCTGGAGCCGCTGGCGCGCAACTTCAACCTGGACGGCAAGGCCCAGGACAAGCTGAAGCAGTACGTCCAGAAGCTGCAGTGGTGGATGAGCGGTGTGCTCATCTGGCACCAGACGGTGGACCGCTACAAGGAGTTCGAGCTGCGCGCGTCCCGCAAGCTGGCGCCGCGGCTCTCGTCGGGCCCCACCGGCCTGGGCACCTCCGCCGCACGCATCTCCTCCCTGTTCGCAAACCTGCGCTCCGGCGCCTGATCTTCCATTCCACTCGAAAGGCCTATCATGTCGAACATCATCAAGCCGGGCGGTGACGCCGAGAAGTCCCAGTTGAGCTTGGGCACGGCCGCCGCGCGCCAGCTGGCCACGACGACCAAGTCCGTCCCGCAGATGCAGGGCATCTCCTCCCGGTGGCTGCTCAAGCTGCTGCCCTGGGTGCAGGTGTCCGGTGGCGTGTACCGCGTCAACCGCCGCCTGAGCTACGCGGTGGGCGATGGCCGCGTGACGTTCACCACCACCGGCGCCAAGGTGCATGTCATCCCGCAGGAACTGTGCGAGCTCCCCCTGCTGCGCAGCTACGACGACGTCGAGGTGCTGACGGCGCTGGCCAACCGCTTCGAGCAGAAGACGTACAAGGCCGGCGAGGTCATCACCGAGGTGGGCAAGGAAGCGGACTGCATCGTCCTCATCGCCCACGGCAAGGTGAACATGATTGGCGCCGGCAAGTACGGTGACGCCACCGTGCTCGGCGTTCTGGCGGACGGCGACCACTACAGCTACGAGGCGCTGCTGGAGTCGCAGGACTACTGGAAGTTCACGGCCAAGGCCGCCACGGCGACCACCGTGCTGGTGCTTCAGCAGTCCGACTTCGAGGCCGTGGTGGCCCAGTCGCCCTCGCTGCACAAGCACGTCGAGCGGTTCAAGGCGCGCTCGAAGAAGAAGCAGGACACCACGGGCCAGGCCGAAATCGAGCTGGCCGCGGGCCACACCGGCGAGCCGGTGCTGCCGGGCACCTACGTGGACTACGAGACGTCGCCCCGCGAGTACGAGCTGAGCGTGGCGCAGACGGTGCTCCAGATTCACACCCGCGTGGCGGACCTCTTCAACGAGCCCATGAACCAGACGGAGCAGCAGCTCCGGCTGACCATCGAGGCGCTGAAGGAGCGCAAGGAGCACGAGCTCATCAACAACCGCGAGTTCGGCCTGCTGCACAACGCCGGCCTCAAGCAGCGCATCCACACCCGCCACGGCCCGCCGACGCCCGACGACATGGACGAGCTGCTGGCCACCGTGTGGAAGGAGCCGTCCTTCTTCCTGGCCCACCCGCGCGCCATCGCCGCCTTCGGCCAGGAGTGCAGCCGCAAGGGCATCTACCCCACCAGCGTGGACTTCAACGGCAACATGGTGCCCGCCTGGCGCGGCGTCCCCATCTTCCCGTGCAGCAAGATTCCCGTCAGCGACTCGCGCACCACGTCCATCATGCTGATGCGCGCGGGTGAGAAGAACCAGGGTGTCATCGGCCTGCACCCGGGCACCATCCCCGACGAAGTCGAGCCCGGCCTCAACGTCCGGTTCATGGGCATCAACGAGAAGGCCATCATCAACTACCTGGTCACCAGCTACTTCTCCGCGGCCGTCCTCGTGCCCGACGCGCTGGGCATCCTGGAGAGCGTCGAAATCGGCCGCGGCGACTAGTCCTCCTCCCGCTCGAATGACGTGAGGGAATCCACATGGCGAATTTCGTGAAGACAGGTGGCGACGACACCCCGCGGCTGAGTCTGGGCACGGCCGCGGCGCGCCAGCTGGCGACGACGACGAAGACCGTCCCGCAGATGCAGGGCATCACCCCCCGGTGGCTGCTGCGCATGCTGCCCTGGGTGGAGGTGACGGGCGGCACGTACCGGGTCAACCGCCGGCTGAGCTACGCGGTGACGGATGACCGCCTCGTGTTCAGCAACATCGGCGCGAAGGTGCAGATCATCCCGCAGGAGCTGCTCAAGCTGCCGCTGCTGCGGGGCCTGAGCGGCGACGACGAGGTGATTTCCGCCCTGGCCAGCCGGTTCACCCAGGCGGAGTACAAGGCGGGCGACGTCATCGTCGAGGCGGGCACTCCCGCCGAGCACGTGTTCCTGCTGGCCCACGGCAAGGCGCGCAAGCTCCGCGCAGGCCCGTATGGCGCGCCCGTCACCCTGGACGTGCTGGCGGACGGCGACCACTTCGGCGACCAGGCGGTGGCGGAGTCGGATGACGTCTGGACCTTCACCGTCAAGGCCACCACGCCATGCACGGTGCTGTCCCTGCCGCAGCAGGTGTTCGAGGACCTGATTGCCCGGTCCGCCACGCTGCGCGCCCAGGTGGAGCGGTACCGGGAGCGCCTGAAGAAGCCCCAGGACAAGCTGGGGCAGGCCGCCATCCCCCTGGCCGCCGGCCACTCCGGTGAGCCGGACATCCAGGGCGGCTACGTGGACTACGAGCTCACGCCCCGCGAGTACGAGCTGAGCGTGGCCCAGACGGTGCTCCGGGTCCACACGCGCGTCTCCGACGTGTTCAGCGACCCCATGGACCAGACGGAGCAGCAGCTGCGGCTGACCATCGAAGCGCTGCGGGAGCGGCAGGAGCACGAGCTCATCAACAACCGGGACTTCGGCCTGCTCCACAACGCCGACCTCAAGCAGCGCGTCCACACCCGCAACGGGCCGCCCACGCCCGATGACCTGGACGAGCTGCTCAGCCGGCGCCGCAAGTCGCGCTTCTTCCTGGCGCACCCGCGCACCATCGCGGCGTTCGGCCGGGAGTGCACCCGCCGGGGCATCTATCCGACGCCCGTCGAGGTCCAGGGCACGCCGTGCATGGCCTGGCGCGGGGTCCCCCTGCTGCCGTGTGACAAGATTCCCATCACCGAGCAGCGCACCAGCTCCATCCTCGTGCTGCGCACCGGCCAGGAGGACCAGGGCGTCATCGGCCTGCGCCGCACCGGCCTGCCGGACGAAGTCGAGCCCGGCCTCTCCGTGCGCCGCATGGATGTGACGGACAAGGCCATCACGAACTACCTGGTCAGCACCTACTTCTCCGCGGCGCTGCTCATCCCCGATGCGCTGGGCGTGCTGGAGAACGTGGAGCTTGGCGTCTGATTTTTCGGAAAGTGACACGGCGGGTTCAGGCGCAATGCCTGGACCCGCTGTGCCGTCCGAAACGCTCGCGTGCCGCATCCGTCAACCGGCGGGCCGGGTTGATTCGCTTTGCGTGACGGAGCATCGTCCGCGGCCATGAGTTCGAGCGACCAAACCCAGACAGTCATGGCCCTGGCCGACATCTTCGTTCCGCTGGCCGTGGGCATCATCCAGGGCATCCTGGTGATGAAGTTCATCAGGCCGCTGGTCATGGAACGGCTGGGCGGGCTCGCCGGCCTGGTCCGCTCCCGGACCAACACCTTCTTGGGCATCGTCCAGATGTTCCTGTTCCTGGGCGTGGTGGCGGCCTGCAACGCCGCCTACGCGCCGCAGACGCTCGCCTGGCTCCAGGAACGCGACATCCTCCCTTTCGAGCCCACGCTGCTCGTGCTGCGCATCTCCGCCATCATCGCCTCCTACCTGAGCGGAACCAACCTGGTCCATCTGGTCTCGGCCCTGTCGGACGACACGGAGTCGAACACGCTGGAGCCGCTGCCGCTCAACGACCGACGCCAGCGGTGACTCGCTCGATGAGCGCGAGCATCGCCGCGCGGTAGGCCTTCGCATCGCCGCCGGTGCTGATGGCCAGGGCCGCGCGGTCGAAGGCGGCGGACAACAGGCTGGCGAGCGCGGGCACCAGCGGCCCGTCCCCCAGCAAGGCGGCGAGCCCTTCTCGCAGCGAGCCCGCGGCGGAGGCCTCGTCGAGTGCCATCATCTCCGCATGGCCGAACACCGCCGGCCCATCCACGAGGAGCAGGCGCGTGCGGCCCGGGACGGCCATCGCGTCGAGGTAGGCCAGGCTTCCCGCGATGAGCGCCTCACGCGCGTCCAGGGCCGGCGGCGTCGCCTGGTCGATGGCACGGCGCAGCTCGGCGAATTCCCGTTCGAGCACCGCCCGCAGCAGCGCCTGCTTGTCCTCGAAGTGGTGGTAGAGCGCCCCGCGCGTCACGGCGGCGGCGGCCACCACCTCCGGCGTCGACGTCTGCGCGTACCCCTTCTCCACGAACAGCGCCCGGCTCGCGCTCACGAGCGCCTGCCGCGTCGTCGCGCTGCGCTCATCGTTGCTTCTTCGTGCCCTTGGCTGCATACATGCAGCCTGTATGTTACCTCATCGAAAGACAAGCACGAAGGAGAGCGGGAGCCCATGAAAATCACCAGTTACTACCCGGTCATCATGACGAACGACGTCGCGGGTACGGCGGCGTTCTACACGGCGCACTTCGGCTTCAGCCCGCGCTTCACCAGCGACTGGTACGTCCACCTCCAATCGGACGATGCCGAGCATGTCGCGCTGGCCATCCTCGACGGCCGGCACGAAACGGTGCCGGCGGTGGCCCGGGGCACGGTGGCGGGGACCATCCTGAACTTCGAAGTGGAAGACCCGGACGCCGTCTACCGGGACGTGCAGGCCGCCGGCCTGCCCATCCACCTCCCGCTGAGGGACGAGGCGTTTGGCCAGCGGCACTTCATCACCGCGGACCCCAACGGGGTGCTCATCGACGTCATCAAGCCCATTCCGCCGAGCGAGGACTTCGCGAAGCAGTACGAGGCCAGCGCGCTTCCCGTCGGGTGACGGCCGGGGCCGGAAGCCGCGTGGACGCGCGGCTCCCGGCCCGGCCAGACGCGAGTCTCAGCGCGCCTGGGTGGAGCGGACACCGTTGCGGAAGTCCGTGTGCCAGGCCTTGGGCAGGCGATTGAGGGGCGACACCTGCAGACGGAAGAGCGGCTTGGCCTCGTTGCCCCGCGCCACGTCGGTGACGGTCAGCACCGTGCCCTTGGCGTCGGCGATGACCTTGTCACCCAACTCGACGCTCTCCACTGGGGCGAGCGTGCCGTCCGCCATGCCGCAGGCACGACAGACTCGGAAAGGCTGTGTTTCACACAGCCCCACCCAATGACTTCTCACGACATGAGAACGTCAATTGTTTCTCGAATTCGCCGCACCTGAGCAGCCCTGAAACATCACATGGGGTATGAGACCCTGGCAAAATGCGCCACGCAGGTCTCACCCTGAGCGCAGTGGCGAATCTCATCGAAATGACACACGCGATTGTTTATAGGTGCGTGTACTTTTCGATACGGCTCTGGAGGCTTCACTGAAGCGCTCGCACACCCGGGAATTCCCCACGCACGTCCTGTACTGGCTCGCCGCTGGCTTCGCCCTGATTTACGTGGTGGCCGCGGCGTTTCTCTCGTTCGGCAAGATTTACCTGCTCCCGCAGGACTTCATCAAAGGGCTCTTCCGCTACAACTCCGCGCCAATCGTCCTGCTGGCGGGCATCCCCTGCGGCCTCTATTTCATCTTCTGGCGGGCCAGCGACTTGTTCGCGTGGCTGGCCGCGCCGCCGAAGCTGGTGGTGGATGAGGAGTACCTGCGCGCGGGTGACACGCGCATCGCATGGCGGAACGTGAGCGCCATCATCACGGTGCAGAACCACGACCGGCTCGTCCTGCGCCACCGCGGGGGCACCTACCGGCTGAGGCTGAACCTGTGGAGCGACGCGGACGAGCTGTACGCCCACGTAACGGACCATGTCGTCGATGCGCTGATTGACGGCGTGCACCGGCAGGTCAACGCCGGCAAGGCGGTGCAGTTCGGCCCCCTCACGCTCAGTGGTGCCGGGCTGACACACAAGAAGCGGCTGATGCGCTGGGACGACATCGAGAGCATCCGCTTCCAGGACGAGTTCGGCGAGGGCGTCTCCACCCGCGAACTGATCATCGCCGCCCAGGGCAAGCCGCTCAAGATTGATGAGGCCCGCATCGTCAACGCGCCCGTCCTCCTGGCCTACCTGTCGCAACGGCTGGCCAACTGATTCCCCTCTCCCCTCACAGGTCGCACTTCATGGAAATCTACAGCTCCTCGCAGAACAAGCAGAAGACGCAGAAGCCGCGCGAGGTCTACTACTCGCGCACGAAGCTCATCATCGGTGCGGTCATCTGGACGGTGGCCTCGGGCCTC
The DNA here is from genome assembly GCF_010998615.1 of Myxococcus sp. CA023. Lineage (GTDB taxonomy): Bacteria > Myxococcota > Myxococcia > Myxococcales > Myxococcaceae > Myxococcus. The sequence continues at coordinate 39,408 of NZ_JAAEAH010000042.1, forward strand.
TGTGGCATCCTCACCTTCCGGCTGGCGGACAGCCCGGGCGTGATGGCCCTCTGCGGGGCGGTCAACCTTTGCATGCTCTGGATGCTCTACAACTGCATCAGGCCGCTGGGCAACCTGGACAAGCCCGCGCTGATTATCGGCCGGGATGGCATCCGCTTCGAGGATGGCCTGCTGATTGAATGGGCTGACATGACCGAGAATACCTATTACAGCCAGTCCTACATGGGCATCCCCACGCTCAAGATGATTCAAATCAAGACCACGCTGGACAAGCCCAAGACGAAGAAGATGCGGGTGGCGGCGCTCGACATCGACAGCGACGAATACCTGGAGCTCTGCGACACCTACAGCAAGCGCGCGGCGCTGGCCCCTGCACGGGCGTAGCGAGAACCCTGGCACCGCGCCGGCATGAAGGCTGGCACGGCGCCACGTCGGAACGCCCCTGGGGAGATACCGGGGGCGCCCGGTCAGCGGTAGCAGGGTGACACCGCCGCGGAGACACGCGCGAGCAGGTCCTCGGTCTCCAGCCGTGCGTCACCCGACAACAGCGGGAGCTGCGCGCCGAGCGTGGCCCGCGGATCCGCCGCCCTCAGCCCGTGAAGCGCTTGACGAGCAACTCCAGGCGCTGACGCAACACCCGCGTCGTGGGCAGGTCGGATTGGAGCCCGTCGACGGCCAGCAAGAACACCTCGGCGAGCGGCCGCGACTCCAGAACGGCCTGCGTGTACTTGAGCCAGCGTCGGCGGTGTCTCGCCTCAACCTCCGGCAACAGCCGCTCGCAGGCGGTGTAGAACTCGGACGCCATGGGCGCCCCGGCCATCAACTCCCACGGCTCCAGGAGGATGATTTCGTACACCTGGAGCAGTTTGTCGCCCGCGGCGCCCGGCCGCGCCAGCACCTGCTCCACGCGCGGGTAGCGCGCTTCGAACAGGGATTCGAAGACGGCCGCGAAGATGCCCTCCTTGTTCTTGAACTTCAGATACAGGAGCGGCCGCGACAGGTTCGCCCGCTTCGCGATGTCATCCAGGGACGTCTTCGCGTAGCCGAAGCGCAGGAAGCACTCCAGGGCGGCGTCGAGAATCGCCGTCCGGCGCAACGCATCACGCTCTTCGCTCCTGGTGCCCGCCATGCGGATCAAATTGACAAAAATGGACTATTTCGTCAATTCATCGCCGCCTAACGACGAGCGCGGGTGGACGGCATGACGTGGCGCAGAAGGCTGGCGTATGCGGCAATGGGAATGGCGGCGCTGCTGGCCCTGCTGCTGACGGTGGTCGCCATCCAGGCCTGGCCGGCGCTGGGTCAGGCCGCGGACGGCGCGCGGCGGGCACGTATGGAGCGCTCGCCCCAGTGGCAGGACGGGCACTTCGACAACCCGCAGCCCCTGCGCAACGACACCTGGGGCTCCATCGCGAGCATGTTCAGCGCCAGTCCCGACGTGAGCCCTGCCCAGGGAGCGCTGCCCTCGGTGACGCTGGACGGGAGCGCGTTCGGCGCGCCGCCCGCCACCGGCCTTCGCGTCACATGGTTCGGACACTCGACGTCGCTCGTGGAGCTGGACGGTCAGCGGATTCTCATCGACCCGGTGTGGAGTGAGCGCGCGTCGCCCCTGAGCTGGATAGGACCGCGCCGCTGGTACGCCCCACCCCTGGCGCTGACGGAGCTGCCCGCCGTCGACGCGGTCGCCATCTCCCATGACCACTACGACCACCTGGACCATCGAACGCTGTTGGCGATGAAGGACTGGGACACCTCCTTCATCGTGCCGCTCGGCGTCGGCGCACACCTGGTGGGCTGGGGTATCCCCGAGTCGCGCATCATCGAGCTCGACTGGTGGGAGCGTGCGCGCGTGGGAGCGCTGGAGGTCGTCTGCACCCCCGCCCGGCATGCCTCGGGCCGGACGGGCATCGACAAGGACGCGACGCTGTGGGCGGGCTTCGCGTTCCTGGGCCCCAAGCACCGCGTGTACTACTCGGGCGACACGGGTCTGTTCCCCGCCATGAAGGACATTGGCGAGCGGCTGGGGCCCTTCGACCTGACGATGATTGAGGTGGGCCAGTACCACAGCGCGTGGCCCGACTGGCACATCGGCCCCGAGCAGGCCGTCACCGCGCACCAGTGGGTCCGGGGGCGCGTGCTGCTGCCGGTACACTGGGGCCTGTTCACCCTCGCGCTCCACGGATGGACGGAGCCCATTGAACGCGTGCTCGCGGCGGGCGAGGCCACGGGCGTGAACGTCATCGTCCCGAAGCCGGGTGAGCGCGTCGAACCCGGTGCGCCGTCCTCCCCCGAGCGCTGGTGGCCCTCGCTGCCGTGGAACACGGCGGCGCAGGACCCCATCGTCTCCACCCAGTTGGACTGACGTCCCTGCCCCTTTGAGTCCAGGAGTCCCTCACATCCGAGTCATCCTCTCTGGTGCCATGGTTCGGCCCCAGGCCGTGGAGCTGCACAGTACAGCCCGCCTGCCCTCCAGGGTGGCGCCTGCCCGTCCGCCCGGCCCGGGTGCCCTTCCCCGCCCCAGGAAGCACCTTGAGCGCGGGAGGCAGAGAGCGGATGAACAGACGACTCGCTTCGTTTTTCCGAAGAGACCCGGCCGAAGTCCAGGGCGCGTATTTCCTGCTGAAGGGCCTGTTGCCCTGGCTCCAGCAGAAGCGGGTCACCCGGCTCACCGGGCCCATCCGCGAAGGCTGGCTGATGAAGACGGTGGGCGGACTCGCCGGCACGGTGGGCGCGACGCTCCTGTCCGCGCACCGCCATGGCCGCGTCACGCCGGAACTCAGGAAGCTGGGCATCTGGAGCGCGCTCACGATCCTGGTGGTCGACGTCTCCACGTACGCCACGAACCGGAAGCGGCGCTCCGCCGTCTTCCTGGCCGACGCGGCCGTTCAGTCCGCGCTGCTCGCGGCGCAGTGGCGCGCGTGCAGCCGCATGCCGGTGGTCATCGACGCACGCGCCTCCAGCCTTCGCGACCCGTCGCGGTACGGCGCGGGCGAACACGGACGGTGGAACATCCTCCCCGGCGAGTCACGCGACGCGGCGGGCAATCGCGACATCGTCGCCGAAGGCTCCATGTCTTCGTTTCCCGCCAGCGACCCACCTTCCTACATGGGTTGACCGCTTCACCCCTGTGTCTCCCGGAGCGGGCGGTGTAAACCGGGGAGCGTGAACGAAAGCTGGGAGCGGCGATTCCGCCGAGAGGTCAAAGAGATGGACGCCGCCCTGCGTGGCGTCCTGTCCCGGACACAGTCCGACGAAGAACTCCGTGCCGCCCTCGAGGAACTGGCGCGCCGCCCCGCCTTCCCGTCCTTCACCTGGCTGTGGGGGCCCGCCCTCCACGCCAGGGACCGCGTCCGCTTCCGCCCCCTCATGCTGTCCTACTTCTCGCCCAGCAGCGTCACCGCCGACGGGAAGTGGGGAAACCCCTGGCTCGGGGAGAATGCCTCCGCGCTGGAGGTCTGGCTTTTCGACGCGGACCGCGCCGACGACGTGGAGATGTTCCGTCGCCTCCTGGCCTGGAAGCTCGCGGGCCTGCGCGCCCCCCGGCAGACGGAGTTCTGGCGGACCGAGGTGGTGCGGCGTGTCCAGAAAGCGCCCACGCGCGCGGCGCGGCACACCGAGCTTGCCAAGATGGACATCGACTGGGGTCGGCTGGACGAGCCCACCGCCCTGGCCCTGGACGCGCTGGACGCGGAGGCCGCCCGGCCCTTCATCCTGGAGCATCTGCCGTGGAGATGGCCCCCCGAGCGCCAGCCCATGTGGAACACGCTGCGCGAGCGGGCCCAGGCGCGGGGGGACGCGGCCCTGGCCTCCGCGCTCTACCGGCGATGTGTGGATGAGCCCACATGGTGCCGTGATGCCCTGGCGCTCGCACGCACCGTCCAGCCCCCGGCCGAGCTGGTCGCCGCGCTGAAGGCACACCACCCGGAGATGCCCATGCCCGGCGCGGCGCGGCTCTTCGTGGAGCTGGCGGAGGCGCGCGGACGTGACGTGGTGCCCTACCTCCTCGGCCACCTGCAGGCGGTGGCGCCTCGCTGGGGCGCGCTGGGACGAAAGGACGCGAAGGGCTTCCCGGAGCTGCTGGCGCTCGCGCGGGCGCGGGACTGGGACGATGTATGGGGCGCGCTCCTGCGCACCTCGGCCATGGCGGAGACGTATGACGCGGAGGTGCTGCGGCTGGTGCAGGACGACGCATCGCTCCCGGCCCGGACTCGGCGCCGGCTGCTCCAACTGGCGGGCGCGGGCGGCGAATGGAATCTCCCCGGCCTGGGCCTGGCCCGGGTGCAGCCGCTGACGGACGCCACCGCCACCGCCCTGTACGCGCGCTTTCCGGAGCTGGTACGCGGCCCCTTCCGCATGCACGTCGCTTCGGGCTGGCGCGCCGCGTACCCCAAGCTGGTGATGCGCGCGCTGGAAGCGAACGACGAGGACCTGCTGGACTACCTCGCCAGCCGCGCCGCCATGCACCTCCCGGCGACGGGGAGCGCGAAGGAGTGGGAGAAGGTGCTCGACGCGATGGCCGCGCACTACGAGGCCCTGCCGAAGGAGGGCGGCGTCTTCGCCCGCCGCGCCGCCAACGCGCTGGGCGCCCTGCCCGCCCATTCCATCTGGACCTTCGACGGGCTGATGGAGAAGAACCGGCTGGCGCGGCTGTTCTTCCTCCGCTCGGACGACTTCTACCTGGCCGAGCCCCGCGCCGTGCGCGACCTGCTGGAGGCGCCGCAGATTCACGTCCAGGCGCTGGCCTTCCGGCTGCTCGGCCGCGACTCCGCGAAGGCCCGCGAGGTGGCCGCGCAGAACCTGGACCTGCTCCAGGCCACCCTGCTGAGACCCCTGCACCGGCGCACGCGTCACGCCGCCTTCGACGCGCTGGCCAACGCCGCCGCCCACGGCGTGGAGGCCGCCCGCGTGCTGGTGCCGCGCGTGCGTGACGCCTTCGCGCTGCCGGATTCGCGCTATCCCAAGGAGTCGCTGATGGCGCTGCTGGCCCGCATGCTGGCGCGCTGGCCCGAGCTGCGAGACACAGCGGAAGTCCCCCACGTCTTCGGCCTGCCCGCGAAAGGAGACGGCGCGTGACGGCCTCCAGCTTTCTCTACGCCACGCCCTCCGTGTTCGAGTCCACCCGGGAGCGCGCGCAGCTCAGCCTGTCCGCGGACGCGCACCGCCCCGTGCGTTTCCACGCGCGCGTGGCCCGGGACGTCCTGTCTCTCCGGATGGCGCTCCAGGCGCTCGGCGGGCTCATCTGGCAATCGGACGCGTGGAACGAGACGTGGGGCGGCGGGCTGCTGGACCCGCTCATCACCGTGCACCCCGACCGCGTCTTCTTCGAGGCCTTCAGCCAGGACCAGAGCGCCTACGGGCTCGTCATCGTGGACCGCGGCCTCTTCGAGCCCGAGGGCGAGGTGCGCTGCGGCACCACCAACGTGGACTTCACCGCCTGGCTGTGGGCGGCGCTGGCCGAGATGCGCTCCACCCGGGAGACACACCTACGCATCGGCCCGGAGGGACTCGACGTGCGCACCACCGGCGCGGGCGGTCGCTTCGAGCAGAAGGTGGACGTCCCGGAGCCCTGGGTGCGAGGCCTGCTCCAACTCCAGGGCGGCATGGCGATGCCCGGCACCCGCCTGACCGCGCGGCCGGTGGACCTGCTCGCCGCGGTGCGCTTCCTCAGCCACACCAAGGCCAAGGTGTCACCGCGCGCGCTGCGCTACGAACTCCACCCGGGCGAAGACGCGCGGCTGATGCTGGAGCCTTGGGAGCACCCCGTGCCCTTGAAGGGCGCGGCCCACGGGTACACGGCGCCTCGCATCATCCGGACCTGGGGCCGCCGGCGGCTGCGGCTGCTGGAGCCGCTGCTGCCCTACGCGGAGCGGGTGGACATCTACCTGAAGGGCCGCGCGCTGCCGCACTTCTACGTCGCGCACCTGCCCGGCGGCGTGCGCTTCCTGCTGGGCCTGTCCGGGTGGACGGCGAATCATTGGACGAACACCGCGGGCATGGACCTGCTGCTGGAGCCGGCGCGCGACGACGCGCTGGCGGAGCGTGTGCTCGGCGTGCTGCGCGAGCGCTTTCATGCCTCGACCGAGGACGTGGCCACCGCCCTGGGCGTGGACACGGCGCGGGCCGCGGGCGCCCTGGCGGCGCAATGCGCGGCCGGGCGTGCCCTCTTCGACGTGGAGGCGCGGCGCTGGCGCCACCGCGAGCTGTTCGCCACGCCGGTGGACCTGGGCCGTCTGTACCCGCCTGACGCCCGCCGTGAGGAAGCGGAGCGCCTGGAGGCCGCGGGCGAGGTGGAGGTGACCTCCGCGGCGCCGCGAGAGAAGCGCAAGGTACGCACGCTACCCACGCCGGAGGGGTCCGTCACGCGCGAGGTGGTTCACCGGGACTGGGTGGTGCATGGCCGCGCGGGCCCGCAGTCGGGCGTCGAGTTGGTGATGAACGACGAGGACCGTGTCCTCTTCGGCCGGTGCGGCTGCGAGTACTTCAGCGAGCACCTGCTGAACCAGGGCCCCTGCGCACACCTGCTCGCGCTCAGCCGCCTGGCGCGAGCGCAGCGCCGTGAACTCAGCAGCTCCGAGCCCGCCTCTGCGGACGCGCTCGCGGCCCGGGCGGCGGAGGCGGACGCGCGGCGGCGGCCCACAGAGACGCTTGACCCGGGAGACGACGAATGACGATAACGGCAGGTGCTCTCGGGAGAGGCCAGGGCTCGCAGATGAGCCATGAGTACCGCGGTGTTTCGCCGCGGGGGTGTTCTGTCCCCATCTCTTCGCCAGGGTCCCAGCGTACGCAACGCAGGGAGCCCCGGGTCCAACGCCTCGCAGGTCGTCCCCTGGCCTCTTCCGGAGCACCATGAGCTGGTTCGACACCACCCTCTCCTGGCTCAAGGGGTTGTTCAGCCGTCCCGTGACGCGAAGCACCACCGGGCTGGACTTGCCGCTGGATGCCCACGGCCGTCCCCAGGACGTCGTGACGGAGACGGTCTCCACGTCGGGCCCCCTGAAGCCGGGGCACCTGCGACAGGTCCGCCGGGATGCGCGGCTGCTCCCCAAGGGCGTCCGCCGCTACACCCCGGGCCGGAAGAAGTGGATGGAGGCCGCCGAGGCCCGGCGGCTGTTCTCCGCCACGCTGCGCACGCGGAACCGGAACCTGAGGGACTTGCTGCCCGACGAGGCACAACTGGCGCGCTACGGCCTGCCGGTCTGGCGCACGGAAGAGGACGTGGCAGCGGCCCTGGGCGTCTCGGTGGGCGTGCTCCGCCACTACAGCATCCACCGCCCGCGCGAGCGGGTGCGGCACTACGTGACCTTCGCCGTGCCCAAGCGCTCCGGAGGCGTCCGGCTGCTGCATGCGCCCAAGCGGCGCCTGAAGGCGTTGCAACGCCAGATGCTGGCGCTCCTGGTGTCGAAGCTCCCCGTGAGTCCACAGGCCCATGGCTTCGTGCCCGGCCGCTCCATCAAGACGGGCGCCGCGCCGCACGTGGGCCGGCGGGTGGTCCTGAAGCTGGACCTGAAGGACTTCTTCCCCTCCGTCACCTTCGCGCGGGTGCGAGGGCTGCTCATCGCCCTGGGCTACGGATATCCCGTGGCGGCCACGCTCGCGGTGCTGATGACGGAGTCCGAGCGCCAGCCCGTGGAACTGGAGGGCACCCTCTTCCACGTTCCAGTGGGCCCGCGCGTCTGCGTACAGGGCGCCCCCACCAGCCCCGCCCTGTGCAACGCGGTGCTGCTGCGACTGGACCGGCGGCTGGCGGGACTGGCGCGTCGGTACGGCTACACGTACACGCGCTACGCGGATGACCTCACCTTCTCCGGCGACGACGTCACGGCGCTGGAGCGAGTCCGCGCGCTGGCCGCGCGGTACGTGCAGGAGGAAGGCTTCGAGGTCAACCGCGAGAAGACCCGCGTGCAACGCCGAGGCGGTGCCCAGCGCGTCACTGGCGTCACCGTGAATACGACGCTGGGTTTGTCACGCGAGGAGCGGCGGCGGCTCCGGGCAATGCTGCACCAGGAGGGGCAGTCGAAGGACGGCGAGGCACACCGCGCGCACCTCGACGGCCTCCTGGCCTACGTGAAGATGCTCAACCCGGAGCAGGCGGAGCGGCTCGCTCGCCGTCGCAAGCCGCGCGGGACGTGAGCGAGGGCTCAGCTCCGGATGGGCCAGGGCCTGTCGCGCGTCCCGGCCTCCCAGTTGTCATGGCGGCCGTCCCAGTACACGACCTTGAGCTCACCGGGGTCGACGTCGTCCAGGCACTGGATATTGACGGACCGGAACTCTCCACCGAGCTCCTCGACGAACCCGGCGGAGAAGCAATGGATGCCGCAGTGCTTGCAGAACGAGCGGAAGTTCGGGCTCGAGCCCTTCCGGAACTCACCCAGGTGCTCCGTGCCCGCGGTGACGCGGAAGGCGCTCGGCTTCGGGTAGGCCTGCGTGCCACCGACCTTGGTGCAGATGCTGCAATTGCAGCGGCTCACGGGCTCCGACAGGTCCATCTCGGCCTCGAAGCGCACAGCTCCGCAAAGACATCCCCCGGTGTAGTGCTTCAGCTTGCTGTCCTTCGACATGGCGGAATCTCCTCGAACGAGTGAAACGACGCCCATGACTTAGGCAGCCCGCATGACAGGGGTATGTCAGGTATCTACCGGCCCGCCGCGGCGGCAGGGACTCCTCGGCCCGGAGACTGGAGACAGCAGAATCCCCGACCTTCGACACCTTGCGTCATGCCACTACAGACGTAGAGTCACTGTGAATTGCAACGCAAGGTGGAATCCAGGCTGCCCGCTCGCCCCGGAGGGATGACACTTCCACCTCGGCGTGGTAACCGGACTCTCCCTCGTTGGTGGTCAAACGGTGTGCGCTCACGCCCGGCCACCAGCCAGGGTGGCCGCTGTGGACCTCGTGGCCGCCCTGACTACCGCAGGAGAAACGAGACATGAGCGTTATGTCAAACGCCGCACTGGCTCTGTCCACGGGTCGCCGGTACCGCGCCTACACCACGCGACACCTGGACGAGCTGACGACTCGGGCCGGGCTCTCAGCGGATGAACGGCTCGCGGTGCAAGCGGTGGCGCACGTGCTGCCCTTCCGGACCAACAGCTACGTCGTGGACGAGCTGATCGACTGGGCCGCCGCGCCCGCCGACCCCATCTACCGGCTCGTCTTCCCGCAGGCGGACATGCTGCCCACGGATGATGTGGCTCGCATGGCGGACCTGCTGAGCTCCGGTGCATCAACCCTGGAGCTGAACGCGGCCGCCAACCAGATTCGCGCGCGGCTCAATCCGCACCCCGCCGGGCAGATGCAGCTCAACGTCCCCAAGCAGGCCAACGAAGAGCCCGTCCCGGGCCTCCAGCACAAGTACAAGGAGACGGTGCTCATCTTCCCCAAGCAGGGCCAGACGTGCCACGCGTACTGCACGTACTGCTTCCGCTGGGCGCAGTTCGTCGGGGACGCGGACCTGAAGTTCGCCTCGCGGGAAATCGAGCCGCTGGTGAACTACATCCGCGCGCACCCCGAGGTCACCAACGTGCTGTTCACCGGTGGCGACCCGATGATCATGACCGAGGCCGTGCTGGCCAAGTATATCGAGCCGCTGCTGGACATCGAGCACCTGGAGGCCATCCGCATCGGCACCAAGGCGCTGGCCTACTGGCCGCAGCGCTTCGTCACGGATTCGGACGCGGACGACATCCTGCGCCTGTTCGAGAAGGTGGTTGCCTCCGGCAAGAGCCTGGCCTTCATGGCGCATTTCTCTCATCCCAACGAGATGGTCCCCGAGATTGTCCAGGAGGCGGTGCGCCGCATCCGGGGCACCGGCGCGGTCATCCGCACCCAGGCGCCGCTCATCCGCACCATCAACGACACCCCGGACACCTGGGAGAGCATGTGGCGCACGCACCTGCGCCACGGCATGGTGCCGTATTACATGTTCGTCGAGCGGGATACGGGGCCCCAGGACTACTTCGCGGTACCGCTCGCCGAGGCTTACGACATCTTCCGCAACGCCTTCCAGAGCGTGTCTGGACTGGCGCGCACGGTGCGCGGCCCGTCGATGTCCGCCACGCCCGGCAAGGTGTGCGTGGACGGTGTGGCGGAGATTGCCGGCGAGAAGGTCTTCGTCCTCCACTTCATCCAGGCGCGCGACCCGGAGCTCGTCGGCCGGCCCTTCTTCGCGAAGTACGACGAGAAGGCCTCCTGGCTGTTCGACCTCAAGCCCGCGATGGGCGCCCCCCACTTCCCGTGGGAGGAGCCGTCCGCGTAGTCGTAGCCGCCAGCGGCGGGAGGCCCCAGTGGTTGGCCTCCCGCCCCGGGCACATGCCCTTGGGAGCGGACGCGGATCCGGATGGTCAACGTCAGCGTCAGACGCTTGGCATCCGACTCATCGGTCGAAGCGGTCATGCAAAGCTTCACACGTACGCAAAGCGAGTAGCCATTCACGCCACGCCGCGCAAGGGTTTGTGACTTCCAGTATCACACGCCGTGACGCCTCCCTGGCCAGGCGAGCACCCACCCGGCACCTTCCTCCTCGGGCGCACGGTGCATACCGTGGCGTCATGCTCGGCGACCGTTCCTGGGAGGAGTGGATTTCGGAGTACTCGAAAAGCCACACCCATGCCGTCAACCGTCTGTGTCATACGGTGGGCATTCCGATGATTGCGGCCTCGGTTCCCCTGGCCGCCGCATCCCCGTTCGTCCCTCGCCTCTGGAGAGTGCCCGCCGCCCTTTTCGTCGTCGGGTGGAGCTTCCAGTTCGTGGGCCATGCATTCGAGCGCAAGCCCCCTGAGTTCCTCAAGGACTGGCGCTTCCTCTTCGTGGGCCTGCGGTGGTGGGCCGCGAAGGTTGCGGGCAAGGCTTGACGCCCGCCTGAATCGCTCAGGCCCTGGGAGGCGCCGCTGGCGTGCGCACGTGTTCGGGCCGTACGCCCATGCCCACCAGGCGCGCCGGAATGCGCCGCAGGAAGGGGACGTGCTGGACCAGCCACAGCGGCAAGGGAAGCGCGGTGGACGTCGCCGGGCTTCGCAGCGCGGGCCCGAGCACGCGATTCTGGATGAGGACCTGGGCCCGCTGGGTGACACGCGTGGGCCACTCCCGGCGCTCCTGGACGCGCCGCAGGTCCATGGGCGTCACGTGCCGGGCGAGCAGTGGCCCCGCGAGGATGTTGGCGGCGGCCACCGCGTCCTGCACCGCCAGGTTGATGCCGACACCGCCCACCGGTGACATGGCATGCGCCGCGTCGCCAATGCAAAGCAGGCCCGCCTGGTACCAGGTGCGCAGCCGATCCACCCGCACGGTGAGCAGCTTCACGTCGTCCCACGTCGCCAGTTCGTGGGTCCGGTCCGCCAGAAAGGGTGCCAGCCGGGCGAAGTCCTGGCGGAAGGCCGCCAGCCCGGCTTCGCGCAAGGCGTCGAAGCTGCCCTTCGCGATGACACGCCCGCACTGCCACGAGTCGCCCCGGTTGATGAGGACGAAAATCTGTCCCTGCTCGAAGCGGCCCATGGGGTCCTCGGGGTCTTCGGGCTTGCGCGAGACACGGAACCAGAGGACGTCCATGGGCGCGCCCAGGACCTCCACCTCCAGGCCGGCGCGCTGACGCACGACGGAATTCCGGCCATCCGCCGCCACCACCAGCGACGCACGAACCTCCAATGAGCCCTCCGGCGTCCGAGCCTGGACGCCGACGACACACCCCTTCTCACGCAACACCTGCATCACTTCCGCACACCTGCGCAGGTGGAAGCCCGGGTACTCGGCGGCCTTCCGCGCGAGGAAGTCGAGCAGGTCCCACTGCGGCATGAACGCGATGTAACGCGCGCGCGTGGGCAGGTGAGAGAAGTCTCCGACGATCACGTCATGGGCACCGCGCTGGAGGCGCAACACCGGCGCCTTCTGATGCGGCAGAGCCAGGAGCTCATCCAGCCACCCCAGCTCGTGCATCAGCTCCAGGGTGGAGGGGTGGATGGTGTCGCCGCGGAAGTCACGCAGGAAGTCCGCGTGCTTCTCCAGCACCGTCACCTCCACCCCCGCCCGTGCCAGCAACAAGCCCAGCATCATCCCCGCCGGGCCTCCTCCCACGACACAACACTGCGTGGTGCGCACCTCGTCGGCCATGTCAGTCCCCCGCCGTGTCAGCCCCAGGCAGCAAGAGTCTACGAACGCCCCCACCCGGAACAACCAGACCTTCCAAGGCCGAACGTATCTCCCTGACAGCAGGGCGATTCAAAGGGGGCGCTTCTCGGCGCACAAGAAACGATGTCATTTCAGACTCGTCATGACACGCCGATAAGCCGTCTGCCGAGTCCGACAGAAAGTGTCGGAAATAATGGCTAACACGTTATCTAAATGGAATTCACGGACACCGGCCACTAGCTCGAAACCCGGTGCGTGTCCGCGTGGGTGGGGCGGCCCTGGCCTGAAGTGAGGCCTGGGGCACCCGGCTCGTGTTCGTCGTCTCAGCCCCAAGGACGCATCCGCATGTCTCGTTTTCGCGCTGTCTCAGTGCGCGCCCTCCAGGGCGCGTTGGTGTCATCCGTTTGCCTTGCTTCAAGCGCCTTCGCCCAGGACCTCCGCGGGACCCCGGCCCCGGTCTTCCTGAGCGAAGAGGACGCGCATTGGGGTTATTCACAGACGGTCAGCCCTCAGCGCTGGGGCGAACTCCCGGGCAATGCGTTGTGCGCGGCGGGACTGGACCAGTCCCCCATCGCGCTGGTGACGGCGGAGACGGACCGGCAGCATCACCTGGACGTCCCCAGCTTCCATTACGGTACCAGTCGCGTGCGCATGACGAACAACGGCCACACCGTGCAGTTCACTTATGACGCCGGCAGCACCCTCCAGGTGGGTGGCAACACGTATCATCTGGCGCAGTTCCATTTCCATACGCCCAGCGAGCACACGAAGGACGGCGTGGAGTACCCGCTCGAGGTGCACCTGGTGCACACCGACACCCATGGCACGCCGGCCCTGGTCGTGGGCGTGCTCATCAAGGAGGGCCTCGTGCACCCGGGACTGTTCACCGCCTTCCGGCACCTGCCCAAGCACGTCGGTGAGCACAGCCAGCCCCTGGGCGCGGTCATCAACGCCAGCTCGCTGCTCCCGTTCAACAAGGCGTTCTACAAGTACGTCGGCTCACTCACCACGCCCCCGTGCACCGAAGGGCTCCAGTGGTATGTGATGAAGAACCCCATCGAGATGTCGGACTCGCAGATTGCCGCGTTCCAGCGTCTGCCCTACCTCAACCCGAACAACCGCCCGCTGCAGCCACTGAACGGCCGCGTCGTGAGCGCGCAACGCGGGCACTGAGTTCTCGGTGGACACGTCCCAGGCCGGCTCGTTCCGGCCTGGGCGGTATCGCGCCCTACTCCCGCCCCCGAGGCGTCGCACCCGCGGCGCGGGACTTGCCACGCCGCAGCCCCACGAGCCCGGCCACGTCGCTCTGCCGCGGGGACTCCGGGCGCGCGCCATTCTCCAGCCCCCCATGCGACGGGAAGTCCACCGTCGGCTCGTGGAACAACCAGTCTGGCGGCGCGAACTGGATGATGTCGTTGGCCGGCTGCGTGAAGAGCAGCAGCGTATTCATGCTGCGGATGGTGCTGCTGATTTCACGAATCTGGTCCACCGGCAAGTGGACCCCGGCCTTGAACAGGTATTCGTTCGTGAAGAAGCCAAAGTCGTCATACATGTCGATGGACACCAGGCCCTTGCCCGCCAGCTCCTCCCAGATGGCCGAGCCAGGAATGGTGTTGTACCACTGCAGGTAGACGCGGACGTTGTATTTGACGAGCAACTTCGAGGCGAACTCGATGGGCCGCAGGCAGTCCTCGCGAGTCTCGAACGGGAAGCCGATGACGAACGAGAACACACACTTGAGGGAGAGCCCCACCTCCTGAAGCATGGCCGCGGCCCGCTCGAGCACCTTCGTCGTGCAGCCCTTGGCAATCTTCTTCAGGCCCTCGTCGTAGCCACACTCGGCGCCGATGAGCATGTCGTTGGTGATGGGGGCCAGGGCTTCGCAGACCTCCCCCCGGATGACATCCGTGGCGCGGGCATCCAGGGTGGCCTGGATTTTCATGCCGCGGCGTTTGACCTCGCGGGTGACGTCGGCGACCCGCTGGATGTCCAGCGTGTAGAGGTCATCGATGATGCTGAAGACCTTGTAGTACGTGCGCTTGAGGTAGGGCTGAAGCCACTCCAACCGGTCCACGAAGTTGCCCGCGGACACGCCCCGCCAGCTCCCGAGGAACTTGGTGGAGCAGAACGTGCACTTGAACCTGCAGCCCCGGGCGGACTCGATGGAGAGCGACTCGTAGATGCCCGAGGGGAGCAAGTCATAGGCCGGATCCGGCAGGCGCTCCACGGCATCGACGGAGGCCAGGCCGCCGTTGGGCTGGAGGCGTATCTTGTCGCCGCCCCTCCAGCCAAGTCCGGGGACGGAGGCGAAGTCGCGCCCACCGGACAGCTCCTCCACGAGCCGCACGAGCGGAATCTCCCCCTCCCCCGCGACGATGAAATCCGCCCGGCACTTGGAGAACACGTGTTCGGGATAGCCGCCCGGGTGGATACCGCCCAGGACGACGGGCAGGTCCGGGTACACGTCCTTGATGTGCTCGACGACGACGCGGGCCGTAGGCCAGTTCAGCGTGTTGCAGGAGATGCCCACGAGCTCCGCGCGCCCAGCGCGCTGCTGAATCTTCGCAACGTCGATCGTTCCGACCTGGGTGGCGACGCTCCTGCTCGGGGCCGGTCTGCCCGTCGCGCTGATACTGACCGGGGGAGCGTCCTGGCGCGCCGCGGGCTTCGGCGCCCTGGCCTGGGCCCTGGGATTCGCGTTGAAGCTGCCGGTGTCGGGGGAGCTGTCCGTGAGGCTCGGCGCACGAAGCCCCGCCATCAAGGCCACGGCCCAGGGGCTCGCGTCGGCGGCGTGTGAACTGGGCATGGCGGCGCTGCTGTTCCGGCATGCGGATGTTTCATCCCATGCGGATGTGATTGCCTACGCTGTTTCCGCCGGATGTATCGAATGCCTGTTCCTGGGGCTGAGCGCGCTTCAGTCCCCGAACCCCACGGGCCCCGTCGTCGAGCAGTGGGCGGCGAGGGCGCGCAAGTCGCGCTGGATACGGAACGCCATGCTGGTAGAGCGAGTCATCGCGGTGGCCGGTCATCTGGGCTCGCGCGGGCTCGTGGGCATCCCCCTGCTGACCGGCACCCTCTGGCCCACGCTGTTCACGGTGGCTTCGTTCTCCCTGACGGATGGCTGGCGAACCTGGGCCATGAGCGTCACTGGAACTGGTACGCCCCCCGGACCTTCCGGATGTTCCATGGCGGATGCGCGGCCATCGCGGCGGCGGAGCTGATGCTCTTTTTCGCACTGCTTCAAAGACTGCCCGCGTCAATTCTTGCCCCGTGAGATTTCGACTCGACGAGCATGGCACTCTGCAACGCCGCGCTCCCGAAGCCCGAGAATCCCAGAGACACTGGCGGAATTTGAGAAACGCCGCTTGAGCGAGTGCCTGACGAAACCTCCCCGCGCCGGGAATGACAGAGCCATGAGTTAGGGTCTCCCCTGCTGGGAGATTCTTCCCGGCATTCAACTTTGTAGAGGTTTCCTGATGCGTTTTCCTTCCTGGGCGCGCGCGTTGCGCACGACTTCCTTCTGCCTCGTGGGTGCCTGCTCGCTGTTGACGGCCTGCGATTCCAGCGAAGAACCAGGGCCCGGCAACGAGCCCCCGCCCGACACCACCCCTCGTACGCTGACGCTGCTGCAGACGAGCGACCTGCACACGAACATCTTCCCGTGGGACTACTTCTCCGGGAAGCCCGACGCGAAGCGCGGCGTCGCCAAGGTGGCCACGCTCGTCAAGCAGGAGCGAGAGAAGAACCCGGACTGCACGCTGCTCGTCGACACGGGCGACACCATCCAGGGCTCGCCGTTGGGCACCTACTATGCCCTGGTGGACAACACGCCCCAGCATCCCATGGCCGCCGCCATGAACGAGATGGGCTATGCCGCCATGGCCCTGGGCAACCACGAGTTCAACTTCGGCCTGGACGTCCTCAACAAGTTCAAGAACGAGGTCAACTTCCCGCTGCTCGGTGCCAACGTGCGCAACAGCGCGGACGGCTCCGAGGCTTTCACGCCCTACGTCATCAAGACGGTGTGCGACGTGAAGGTCGGCATCCTCGGCCTGGTGACGCCTGGCGTGACGACATGGGAGCGCGCGGAGAACATCGCCGGCCTGCGCTTCGATGACCCGCTGCAGACGGCAAAGGACTACGTGCCGCGAATGAAGGAAGCCGGCGCGGACGTGGTGGTGGTGGCCATCCACAGCGGTCCCGACCGGCAGCCGACCGGCAGCGCGAGCAACCCCGAGTCCTGGCTGGCCGACTACGCGGATGATTCGAAGTGGGCGGACCGGGGCAACCTCCCGGGAGAGAACCAGGCCGTCCAGATTGCCCAGCAGGTCCCCGGCGTGGATGTCCTCCTCACGGGCCACACGCACCAGCCCATTCCGAAGATGCTGCTGCGGAACGTGGACGGTAGCGAGGTCCTCCTCACGCAGCCCAACCGTTGGGGCAGCCACCTGGCCAACGTCCAGCTCCAGGTCACCTGGGATGGCGAGCGATGGGGCGTGAACACCCATGACGCCCAACTCCACGTCGTGGACGACAAGGTGGCGGCGGATGCCGCCGTCACCCAGAGCACCCAGGTCCACCACGACACGACGGTCGCCTACGTGAACCAGAAGATTGGCACCACCACCGGCGTGTTCCCGGGCGGCTTCGCCGGACGCTACGTGGACGGCCCGCTGGGGGACCTCATCAACATCGTGCAGGAGCAGGCCGCGCTCGAAGCCGGTTTCGCCGTGGACCTGTCCCTGGGCGCCATCTTCACCAACGATGTCTCGCTGCCCGAGGGAGACGTCACCCTGCGCGATGCCTACAGCGTCTACATCTACGACAACACGCTGTACGTCATGGAAATCAACGGCTCCATCCTCCGGCGCGCGGTGGAGATGAACGCCAACTACTTCGCCACGATTGACCCGGGCAACCTGCCCCCGACGCCCGCGGAGGCGAAAGCCACCTCGCCCTCCATCGCGGACTACAACTGGGACCTCTACTCGCACATCGAATACGGCTACGACCTGACGAAGCCCGCTGGCTCACGGACCACGCACCTGCGCTTCAAGGGCAATGAAGTCACCGACGACCAGGTCTTCATCGTCGCCATCAACAACTACCGCGCGGGCGGTGGTGGCGGGTACAGCATGTTCAAGGAAGGCCGCGTGCTGTGGACGTCCGCGGATGGCGTGCGGGACTACATGGCGCGCTACCTGCAGGAGAACCAGGGGCTGTCACCGGACGCGGTGAACACCTGCAACTTCACGCTCGGGCCTGACCTCTACACGCCGTACTACGCGGCCACGTTCGGCCCGGCGAAGTGCCTGACCGTGGAGACCGTGGAGTAGGCACACGCTGATTTCACGCGGGGCCGGGCGCACGCCGTTCAGGTGCGCCCGGTCTGCGGCGCGAAGCTCACTTGCGCCGGGGCGGAACGGGTGGCGCCTGGTCCTGCGTGCCTGAGATGTTCTGAGGGGTGGCAAGCCGCATGTCTCCCTCGGGCGTGATGACCACATCCGCGCCCAGGCAAGAGACGAAGAGGCGTCCATCGGAAAGCAGCCCTGAGCGTCGCGGTGCACCAGGGAGTACCCGCCACGGCTCCGCCACGTAGGCCCCGTCGCGGGGGAACAATCCGGTACAGCATCCCGTCGCTGGTGACGATATGGGACAGGCCCGTCACCGCGACGATGTGTTCGCCGACCTTGTGGATGCCAGTGGCGTTGGCGTCCAGAATCTTCTTCGCGGCGGCGTCAGTCGGGATGTGCATGAGTTCGCCACCCCACGCACCCCGACTTGCACCCACCAGATGCCCATTCGAAACACGCAATCCGAATCGCGGTGTCTGTTTGATGGGAGTGCTGCGCTCTCCATCCACCCCCACCGAGCGGACCTCGGTCTCGTACGTCAATGGCTCGAATGAAGATTCAGGGAGTTCATCCGGTGCCGCGACCCGTGACGGTTCGAGGGATGCTTGCTGGTCGAAGCGCATGCGGTCGTCAGCGAAGTACTCGAACGCGAAGTTCGGGTTGCCCGCCGGGTATGTCTCTTTGCCATTGATGACCTTCGTGGCCTTGCGAGCAGCCTCGCGGACAGGCGGCGCCCAGTGCTTCGTCGCGACGGACTTGAGCGGTGCCAAGGCCCGCGTGGCACGGAGCCTTCCGAGCGATTCGGCCGCGGCAAAGGCCATCCTCCAGTCCCTGACATCGCCCAGCATCGTGATGAGCGCGTCGGTCGCGGCTGTGAACTGGATGTAGCCAAGCGTTCGCGCCGCGGCGAAGCGCAACTGAGGGTCCTCGTTCTTCAGTAACGCGACAACCGCACTGCCCGCCCCATTCCCCCGCTCGCGGAGTCCCGCCAGGTCGCGAAGCAGGTACACCGTGGGCTTCGTGCGCAGGTGCTCGACGAAGACGGGAATGGCGGCAGCAGGCCCCATGCGCATCAGCGAGCTGCTGGAGCGAGGTGCTGCCGCCAGGCACGGGTGCGCTGGCCAGAGCGAGCGCGACGATGAGCGCGGCGTTCATAGACATGCCTCCACGACGTGAGCGAGGGATGACTCCCCGGCGCCAACATTGTGCCAGGGTTGCCCTGCATCAATGGATTCCATTCAGTGGCGACAGGCGCTCCCCGCGCATGCCACGCCCTCGTCGACTCGTTGCATGACCAGATAGGCGAAGGTGAACCTGGTCAGCGATGCGGCGGACATCCACAAGGAACTCCAGCCCATCCTGGTGGAAACACGGCGTGAACATCGCGTGTCGCCGAAGCTGCTGAAGTTGCGCGCAGCCCGCTCGGGGTAGCGCCCACCTTGATTTCCGGGTGCGCCGTGTGGGGCTTACCGGGGAAGAACGCGCCCACGCAGCGCGGAAGAATCAAGGAAGAGTCGGACTCTCAGAATTCTTCCGCACCCTGTGGCAGACACAGCGCCACCGTGGGGGCCGGCTCGGTCTCGCTTGCGGGAAGTGTGGTACGAGAAGCCCGTTCCCGCGAACCGGAGGATTGCTTTGACGTTGTTTCGAGTGTGTCTGACTTCGCTGCTGGTCTTCGTGGCCGCCTGCGGGGGGGATTCGGATCCCGTAGTGACTCCTGACGCCGGCCAGACGCGACCGGACGCGGGCGGCGAAACGCCGGACGCGGGGGAGGAGACGCCTGACGCCGGTGAGGAAACGCCTGACGCCGGTGAGGAAACGCCTGACGCCGGTGAGGAAACGCCGGACGCGGGCGAGGAAATCCCGGACGCCGGCAGCGAGACGCCGGACGCGGGCGAGGAAATCCCGGACGCTGGCAGCGAGACGCCGGACGCGGGCGAGGAAATCCCGGACGCGGGGAGTGAGACGCCCGACGCCGGTAGTGAGACGCCTGACGCGGGTGTGGAGCCCGGGGTAAGCGTCATCGACAACTGGGGCTTCGAAGAGTGGCCCGGTGCGCTTCCGGAGATGTGGCTCGGGAGCAAGTCGAACATCACGTCGGACAGCGTGCAGAAGGTGACCACGAACGCCTTCGAGGGCGTGAACGCGGTCCGCCTGACCAACACCTCGGGGACGCACCAGCGCTTCACCACCGGAGCGAAGTCGATGCCCGCGGGCCGTTACGCCTGCACCTTCCAGGCGCGGGGCACCGGCGACGTTCGAAATGCCTTCTTCGACGACGACTACTCCAGCTACTCGTCCTACACGGCTGTCGACAGCGCGACGTGGAAGCAGGTGGCGTACAACTTCAACCTCGCCAACGACGTCTTCGACACCTTCGAGCTCATCTTCAGCATCCGCAACACCAGCGGCCAGCACCTGAGCATCGATGACGTGCGCTGCACGCGGGCCGCCGAGCCGTGTGACGACGTCAGCTGCGAGTCCTGGGAGCGCTGCGTGAATGCCACCGCGACCTGCGAGCCGCTCGCCGGCCGGTGCAACGCTGCCGAGGACTGCAGCGAGTGGCAAGCCTGCGACGAGACGAACACGTGCGTGGTCGCCGCCGACCGCTGCACCCGCCACGCGGATTGCGCGGGGACGCCGGAGACGCCGGTCTGCGATACGGCCAGCCACCTCTGCGTCCAGGGCGACCCTTGCGCCGGCGTCGTGTGCAACCACCCGGCGACGAGCTGCAACCCCACGAGCGGCGTGTGCGAGCTGTCCGCGGGAGCCTGCTTCACCACGTACGACTGCGTGGGTGAGCTGCCGGCCTGCGACACGGCGACCGGACGCTGCGTGTCCGCCGACCACCCCGCGAACATCATCCTCAATGGTGGATTCGAAAGCTGGAGCACCACCTACATCCCCTACCACGGCAACCATCTCATCCCGGACCACTGGTACGGGCTCGACAACGGCGTCGCCGACCCGGGCACGGAGATCAGGCCGTCGCGACTCGTGCGCTACACGGCGGCGGTGCATGGCGGTTCGTCGGCGCTGCAGTTCGTGGTCCCCATCCAGGTCGCCGAGCGCTTCACGCTCGAGAAGTTCAACATCCCGAGCGGCAACTACTCCTGCTCGTACCGGGTGCGGGGCCACGGCACCATCCGGCATCGCAGCTACTCGAGCGCCGGCTGGAGCCCGGCCACCGACTTCCTCACCGTCGACAGCGACGAGTGGCAGCCGGTGTTCTTCCGCATCACGGGTAACGTGCGCGACTGGCGCCTGTTCTTCTATCCGAGCCGCAGTGAGGCCGACCGCGACCACCTCCAGGTCGACGACGTCGTCTGCACGAAGGACTAGCGAGCCGCGGCGAAGAACCGCGGGCATCCATGCCCGCGGTCCTCCTCTCCCCCGCCCGGTGCCCTCAGTGGATGGAGAGCGAGCAAGGCCCGTTCGGACAGACGCGCGGGTGACGATGGCACCCGATTTGCGGGGCACCGCAAGCACCGGCGAACGCGACGCGGGCGGCCGCCACGGCGGCGCGCGCGACCTCCGCCAGCGCCGGGCTGGGCGTGCCACAAATGGCGGCCACGGCGGCGATGCGTGGCAGGAGCTTGGCGTTCACGTTGTCGACGATCATCGCGGGTGCGAACGCCCGTGGATTGATGGGAATCGCGGGTGCAAGCGCGGCGGCCGCCGCGATTGCCACGCGGACGTCAGCGCGGATGGCCGCCATCGCGGCCACCGCGGTAGCGGCTGCCTCCGCCGGCCCTTGTGAGAAATTGCCACCCGGCTGGCCGATTCGCGCCTGGGACGCGGCGCACACGGCCGCGGTCACCGCCGTCTTGATTTCCGCAGCGGTCGGCACGTTGGCCCCGTTGCGCGCGTGGGCCGCGAGAACGACGCGCGTCGCGAAGTCGGTAGGGATGGATGGCGTCGTGTACCAGCTCGATGGTGTCGGCGTGCGCCGCACAGCCGTGCGCCTGCGCCGCCGCCTCTTTCGCCTGGCTCGGCAGCGTCGGAACGTTCAACGGGTCGCTCAGCATGTCCGCGATCACGATTTCGACGAAGTTCGTGACCTCCTGGGTGCACTTCGCGGCGGCGTGCATCACGCAATTGACGACCGCGGCGGCCAGGGCCTGGACATTGGGATGCGACGCAACGGTCGCCGTCGCCACGACGGTCGCCAGGGCCCCAGTGAGCGAGGCATGCGTGGCCGCCAATCCCGCCATGTCGGCCGCCCGCTGCGCGAGCGTGCGCGCAGGCACCTGGACCACGGGGACAAGCATGGCGTTGGCCACGAGCGGAATCTTGTTCTCGATTGCCGCCTGGTATGCCGCGCCGTTGATCTCCTCCGGAGTATTGGCGACGTCCGCGTAGCACGGCCCACGGGCCGCGCCCGGCCACAGGATGCCCACGTTGCCCCGCGGCCCCGCGTACTTCGCGGCGAACTCCGCCCCTCCGGTGTCCATCCGGTGGTCATCGTCCCACTCGCGGCTCTCGTACTCCGTCACGCCGTCGTCGATGTTCGGGTGGCCGAACGCATTGCCCCAACCGAACGAATAGACAATCAAGTACTCCGCCGCGCGATTGGGACGCGGAACGTACGGGGTGTGGCCCACGGCCGAACCGTGGTGTCCAGCGACGAGTCCCACGCACAGCTGCCGCCAGGGGGCGATTGTCGCGAGGGTCATCGTTGCGATTGACCACCATCTCCACCCAGTTGCCGGGAAAGAAGTAGGGCGCGTCGCCGTCCACCGTGGTGATCATGTCCTGCAGCACGTTGGCCGAAACGGTCAGGTCCACGATGCAGAACTTGCTGTCCTGCCCCGCCGTGTTCCAGCGCGGCATGTCGCGGAGATCGTCATGGAGTTGGCCGAACCACTGCTGGTCGATGCACTCGAAGCTGACGTGGAAGTAGGGAACTCCCTTCGAGTCCTCTCGCTCGATGTCGCGAATGTACCCGTACAGGTATTCGTCGTAGACAACCAGTGCATCGAGATCCCCGTGGTTGTTCACCTGTAACACGTCCTTGGTGAAACACACGTGTCACAGCCGCATCGGCGCTGAAGCTGCCACAGTGCATCATTTGTATCGGGGTCAGTGACAACTCAGCCCCGGGTCAGACATTGTCTCTTGCGTGTCTTTCGGTACCCATCTTCCGCGCGCCCGAATCTCGTGGTCTTGCAAGGGTGCCGTGGCAACAGACGTCTCCCCCCGGAGCGGACGACAGGCGTTCTCCCGGCGCCACGGCTTGGTTCCCCCACTGAGAAACGGAGTTCGTGATGAAACACCCCCTCTTGAGCATGTTCCGGCTCGCCGGCATCGTCTGCGCCTCGGGTGCCCCCTCCATCGCCGAGGCACAGGTCCCACCCCCGTCCTGGGTGCGCCAGCTCGGCGCCCACCACGACGAGCAGGCCAGCGCCGTGGCCGTCTCCGGCACGAGCGTCTACGTGGCAGGCCAGACGACCAGCCAGCTCGGTGCAGACCCGCGAGCCGGCGGCCAGGACGCCTTCATCGCCCGGTACGACACCGCCGGCAACCTCCAGTGGGTCCGCCAGTTCGGCACCGCGCAGACGGACCGCGCCACCGCCGTGGCCGCCGACGCGGACGGCAACGTGTACGTGGCCGGCACCACCTTCGGCAGCCTCGACTTCTACACCAACGCGGGCGGCATGGATTACTTCATCGCCAAGTACGACGCCGCCGGCAACCGCCTGTGGCTGCGCCAGAACGGCACGCAAATGGACGACTTCGCCACCGGCCTCGCCATCAGCGCGCCCGACAAGCTCTTCTTCACTGGCTACACCGGCGGCAGCTTCGCCAACGGCGGCAACCCCAACAACTACGACATCGTCGTCGCCCTCTACGACACGGCGGGCAACCCCTACTGGCTCCAGCAGTACGGCACTTCCGTGAGCGACATGGCGCGCGGCATCGCCGTCACGCCCGCCCACGAGGTCTACGTCGTCGGCAACACCTACGGCAGCCTTGACGGCACCACCACCCCGGTGAGCACCGACATCTTCCTGCTCAAGCTCAACATCCTCGGCGCCCAGCAGTGGGTCCGGCAAATCGACGCGGGCGAGCTCGATGATGCGAAGAGCGTCGCCGTGGGCCCCGACGGCGGCGTCTACCTCGCTGGCGAGACGTTCGGCAGCCTCGATGGCAACACCAACAACGGCACCGTCGACGTGCTGCTCGCCCGCTACGACAGCGCTGGCAACCGCCAGTGGAGCCGCATGCTCGGCGGCGCGCAGACCGACTATGCGTTCGGCGTCTCCGTCACCACGAACAACATCGTGCAGCTCGTCGGCTACACCTCCGACGCGCTCGACGGCAACCCGCCTGCTGGCTCCCTCGACGCCTTCCTCACCCGCTACGACGCGTTCGGCACCAAGCTGGGCACCCGCACCCTGGGCACCCCGTTCCAGGACATCGCGCGCGGCGTGGCCGTGGACGCCTCCGGCAACGCCTACGTCACCGGACAGACCTTCGGAAGCATCGGCGGCAATACCAACGTCGGCGGCTACGACGCCTTCCTCGCTCGCTTCTGATTTGACTGAAATGCCATACAGCCCGTTCCGACGCGGTGCTCCGGACGGGCACTGACAGCGCCCTTCGCGGTAGCCTGTCGCGGAGGGCGCGGCAGCCTCGTGGCATGCGCTGGCGTCTTCTCCTGCGCCTTGCCGCGTTCGCCTCGCTTCACGGCTCGCACACCCTTGGTGATGAGACCCGAGTGGAGAACCGGTGGGCGAGCAGAGACGCCTCTCGTCCCACGACAGCAGTGCCTGGTTGAATTCCCTCCCACTGCAGGGCCCGTGCCCGTCTCCCCCAGCATGCCTCCAGCTGCGACGGGAGGGCGTGTGGCAGCGCTGCTGTCGCCATCACCCTCGTCCGCGAGGGAGCACTCCGGTTGCGCCTGGGGCCGCCCAGCCTCAAAACGTGAGGGGACGGGGCGCAGGGGGGCCCATCGCGAAGAGGAGCGTCGTGGCCTGAGACAGGGGGGAACATGCGAGCAAGGCTCAACGCGCGGGCGGGCACCTGCCTCCTCGCAATGGTGCTGGGAGTGTGGGGCGGAGGGGCGTGGGCCGGAACGCCAGGGGCGCGGACGGTCGTCACACTGGCCTTCGACGATGGACTCGAGGAGCAGCGCCAGGTGCTGGATATGCTTTCGGCTTCGGGGCTGAAGGCGACCTTTTTCATCATCAGCGGGCGGGTGGGCCAGACGGGATACTTGAACCTCGATGACCTGCGCCGCCTGGCCGCGGCCGGACACGACATCGGGGGACACACGCTGCAACACTCGGATCTGGCGGTGCTGACGCCCAAGAAACAACGACAGGAGATTTGCGAGGACCGCCTGCGGCTGCTCAGCTGGGGCTTCTCGCCCACCGCCCTCGCCTTCCCCTTCGGCGCGAACGATGCGGTGGTGAACCAGACGGCAGCGGCGTGCGGATACAACGCCGCGCGCGACGTGCGGGGCCTCGCGGACACCTGTGGTTCCTGCCCCACGGCCGAGACAATCCCTCCGCTCGATCCCTACGAAATCCGCACGCCCGCGACGGTGACGCGCCACGACGGACTGGAGCAGTTGCAGGCGTGGGTCACCTCGGCGGAGGCCGCAGGGGGCGGCTGGGTGATCGTCGTCTTCCACTTCGTGGCGCCGGACTGCACCAAGCGCACCTATTGCGTGAAGCCCGACGTCCTCCGGGAGTTCATGGGCTGGCTCTCGCAGCGGGCACCGATGGGGACAGAGGTGCGCACGATGCAGGAGATCCTGGGCGGTGCGGCGCGGCCCGCGGTGCACCCCTCGCCCCAGCCGCCCACTGCCACGCTGAAGAATCCCTCGCTCGAGGACGACGCGAACGTCGACGGCGTGCCCGACTGCTGGCAGCTGGGCCCCGCCCACGGTGGCGCCGTGCGCGCCGAGCGCTCAGCCGAGGCGCACAGCGGCGCCTGGTCCTACCGGCTCGAGCGCATGGAAGCCTCCGGGGGCGCCGCCTCGCTCCAGGTGCTGCGCGACGACGGCACCTGTGCACCGGCCGTGACGCCTGGGAGCGGTTCGCGGGTGAGCGTCTGGTACCGCGCCAACACGCCGCTGCACCTGGAAGCGGCCGTGAAGGGGGCGGATGGGATGTGGAAGGTGTGGAACCGCGGCCCGAGCCTGCCACCCGCGGAGGCCTGGACGGAGGCGTCGTGGGAGCTGCCCATCGCGCTGCCGGCCGACGCGTTCGAACTGAGCGTGGGCGTCGCCCTGGAAGGGGTGGGGTGGGCGCTGGTGGACGACTTCGGGATGGCGGATGCGACGGCGCCCGCGGCGCGCCTGGTGCTGGACGCTCCGACCGGCGGGGAAGACTTCGTCGTGGGCCAGGACGTGGAGGTGAGGTGGTCCACGCTCGGCGAGGTGCGGACGCTGGACGTGGCGTACTCCACGGAGACGAGCGCCAACTGGGTGCCGGTAGCCACCTCGGTGGAGAACACGGGGCACCTCATCTGGCGCGTGCCCGACGCGCCGAGCCAGGAGGCGCTGCTGCGCGTCGCCAGCACCGAGGATGGAACGGTGTCGGGCATGAGCGCGCCCTTCCGCATCCTGGAAGGGGCCCCGCAGCCGGGCATCGGGGAGACGCCACCCGATGGACAGCCGCCAGGGGGACAGCCTCCCGAGGAGGTCCTTGGTGACGGGCAGGTGAATGGCGAGAGCGGTGGTTGTGGGGGATGTGAGGGCGCGGGTACGGGGCAGCTGTTTCTCGCGGTGGTCGGCGGACTCTTCGCCCTCTCGCGTTCGCGAGCCAGGAGGAGATTGGGAGCACTGCCAATGCAAGGCGGACATCGCACCCCGCACCCGTGCTCATCCCTGGGGCCTGGATGCTGTCCACATCGGCCTCGACACCCGGCGAGGTGGCAGCAAAGCGCGCCCCCAGGAGGAGGCAGCGGAAAGAGTGACGCCTGAGGCAGCGGCGAGCCAGGAGTTGAAGAAGAAGTGAGCCCCGACGCTTCGGGGCCGCTCCATCAAAGTGTGCTCCATGGGAGCGCGGCCCCTCCACCGGCGCCGCGCTCCGCCACTGCGCGCTGATGACAGGCACGACCTTGCTGAGCGACGGCGGCTACACGCTCTGAGTACGCGGCCGCTCCTCCGGAGCGCATGGTCCACGGTTCGAACTCTCGACTCGGCCTGTCACAAAGTATTCCTTGACGGGAATATACCCCTCGAGGAATATACCTCCTCGTGATTGAGACCTTCACGGCGCTCGCCGACCCGAACCGCTTTCGCATCGTGGAATACCTGCTGGGGGGCGCGCGCTCGGTGGGTGCCATCGGAGAAGCGCTGAACCTGAACCAGCCGCAAGTGTCGAAGCACCTGCGCGTGCTGAAGGAGGCCCGGCTGGTGGACGTGGAGGCGCGCGCCCAGCAGCGTCTCTACGGCCTGCGGCCGGAGCCGCTGCGCGAGCTGAACGCGTGGTTGGAGCGCTACCGCGACATCTGGGACGAGCGGTTGGGACAGCTCGACTCGCTCATCGAAGAACTCAAGACGCAGGACATGGAAGCAGCGCAGCGACATGCTCGAAAGAAGAAGGGATGAAGTGATGAGCCTTACATCAGTGGAGTTGGAGTCGGACCGCACCATCGTCATTTCTCGCAAGTTCAATGCGCCCGCGCGCATCGTGTTCGACGCGTGGACTCGCGCGGACCTGGTGAAGCGCTGGTGGGCGCCGAAGGCCCTCTGCGTCACCATGGCGAGCTGCGAGGCGGACGTGCGCGTTGGCGGCGGCTACCGCTACGTGCTGCGCAATCCGGACGGCAGTGAGGTGGCCTTCTCCGGCCAGTACGCTGAAATCACTCCGCCCTCGCGGCTCGTGTACACGCAGGTCTTCGAACCGATGGCGGACGCGGGTTCGGTCACCATCACCGTCACCTTCGACGAGCGCGACGGCAGAACACACATGGTCTCCCGGGAACTGTATCCGTCAAAGGAAGTGCGAGAGGCCGTCCTCGCGTCCGGCATGGAGCACGGCTTGCGCGAAACGATGGAGCAGCTCGACGCGCTCGTGTCGTCGCCGGGCCTCGACTGAGCCGGTGCGCCGCCGTCATCCGTGCGCGGTTCGCGTTGCAGCGGGGGCATGTCCCTTGGAGTTGTCCCCGTCAAATCGGACAGCCCAGGGGTGAGCGTTAGCAGCACGGAACTCGCGGTGTGCCCCCCTCGTGCCTACAGCCTCGCCGCACCAGACGCCGGGCCTCAGGCACTACGATGTGACGGTCTGCCCCTCTTGCCGGATGACGTCACCGCCCTGCCCTCTCCCCTCCATGCCGACCCTCCTGGCGATATTGCACATCGTAGGCTGCGTGCTGCTCGCGGCCGTCTTCTTCGCTCCCGCTGGAATGCCCACGCTCGTCCACCTGCTCAAGGGCATCGTGCGGGAATACAGCCTGGTGATGCTGTTGCCGGCGATCCTCACCGCGCTGGTGGCCGTCTGGATTTCCCACGTGGACGTATGGAGGTGGCTGCGCTGGGGGACGGCGGCATCCGCACTGCTCGTCGGCAGCCTCGCTGTGTGGCCCGCCGCCTCCGCGTGGCGGATGGCCAGGGCGGCCGACATTCCACTCCGCCTCCGTGAGTATTTCCGTCCCCTCGTCGGAGCCCGCCCCCTCCCGAGCCACACCGTTCGTTTCGCCGTGGTCGAGGGACACGACCTGCACGCCGACGTCTTCCTTCCCGATGCCTCCGCCTCCAGGGCCCGCCCCGCCGTGCTCTACTTTCACGGGGGCGGCTGGCGTGGCGGAGAGCGCGGCTATGCCCGCGCCTGGGCCGACTTCCTCACCGCGCGGGGATATGCGCTCATCTCCTTCGACTACCGGCTCTTTCCTCCTGCCACCGGCCTGAAGGCCCCAGGGGACGTCAAGTGTGGCATCCGCTGGGTCAAGGACCATGCGGCCACCTACGGTATCGACCCGGACCGGCTCGTCCTCTTCGGAGAGTCCGCAGGCGGGCACCTCGCGACCCTGGCGGGGTACTCCGAGGGAGATGCTCGCCTTCCGTCCTCCTGCGCCCCCGGGGACTCGTCGGTGGCGGCCATCATCAGCTTCTACGCGCCCAGCGACCTGGTGGCCTACGCCGCGAGCGCCCCTGCTCCGCTCGAGGGCTTCACGGGTGTGCCGCGGGAAGGCCACCGCGAGCTGTACGAGCTGCTCTCCCCCATCAACCACGTCGGGCCACGTTCCCCTCCCACACTCCTGCTCCATGGCGGGGCCGACAGCGTCGTGCCGCTCGACGCCTCGCAAGCGTTGGCCGCTCGACTGGCCCAGGCTGGCGTTTCCCATGCCCTCTTCACGCTGCCGTACGCGGAGCACGGCTTCGACATCTGGGATGGTGGCTTCGGCCGTCAGCTCGCCCGGGCGCAGGTGGGGCGGTTCCTCCAGCAGCACGCGCCCGTCAATTGATGGCGCTCCCTCGCGCTGCAAGCAGATAGGACGCAGAGGGGGCGCCCTGATGCGTCGAGCAAGGTCCTTGATGCCATGTGCATGCCTGTGTCGAGCGATTTGCTCGAACGGGCTGCCGCACCGGTGATGGCGTCAACATGGTTGGAGTTGATGAGAAAGCCATCGCGCGCTGTCTCTCTTGCGGACAACCACTTCTTTGAGCCCCAAACGAACACGTCCGCCCGGAAGAGAGGGGCATCCGAGGGGTGGCCGCATTGGCCAGGCTGGCTGGGCCACCTGGGCCGGCGTGTATCCAGCGGGGCGATACGGCCTCTCCGCCCCCCCCAGACGCCTCGCTGCCCCACGCTTCTCGCCAGCGCCTACCGAGGATGTAGTCACCCGGCGTGCAGTGACCGAGCTCGTGAATGGGCGAGGATGCCTGCGGTTCACGCCAGCGCTTGCGCTTCACTCAAACGCGACGACCGAGGACGCACTCGTGGCTGAATTCGTAGCGCGCAGCGAGCCGATGTGGTGACTGTGCCTATCCAAAATGGCGGCGCAGACGCAGCGGCCGAACACCTCAAATGCCTCCTCTCGAATGGATGAGACAGGCCGGGCGGCACCGTTGCATTGAATCGTCGGCAAGAATCGCGGTCCGGGACGCATGGCTCGGGGCGCCCTACGCCGGGCACGACACCACGAGCAGCGAGGCTTTTTAGTCGACAAATGAGCCGTGAATAATCCACCCTGAAGAGCGTCCAGGTGGGCCAGTCGGTGAATGACTCCCCGCGCCCCAACGCGGCCACCGGCTTCTCATATAGAAAGAAAAAGCTCGATGAACTCGATTGCTCGCGCAGTGCTTGCCTCATCCATGTTCGCCGCGTCCTCCGCCTTCGCCCAGGATGTCGAGATGAACATCCATGCCGATGACATTGGCATGCCGTCGACCAGCATTTCCGTGGAGGGCATGTCCCCGGATGGCAACGCAGCGGGCGTCAACATGGAGATTCGTGGCGGCGGCGCTCGCATGGAGGTGAACGTGTCGGGAACCGGAACTCCGCCGCCGTCGGGGCGACATGAGCGCAGAGAGCACCGTGAGCATCGCGAGGAAGTCGCGCCGCGCGAGACGCCCGTCCGACATGTGCGGCACCACCCCGAGCCCGCGTTCCGCGACTGTGGGACGAACCAGGACCCGGGCTGCACCATGCAGCGCAACGGCCATTTCGCGATGGACGCGGAGACCTTCCACGGCTTCATGCAGTCCCTCAAGAGCACTCGCAACGAGCTGACGCGGGAGGACATGGTGGAGAAGGTGATGAAGCGGGCCTTCCTCACCGCGAAGCAGTTCGGCCTCGTCCTGGACCTGTTCCAGAACGACATCACCCGCCTGGACGTGGCGAAGACGGCCGCGCCCCGCGTGGTGAACCCGCAGCACGCGCTGGGGTTCTCTTCCAAGTGGAGGAATTCCATCTCTGCTGATGAGTACGTGGAGATCATCACCGAGCAGTAATCCACGGGATGTCGTTCCAGCAGCCACCGCGTGCCGCCGTATCCCCGCCTACCCTGCCCCTGGGTCCGCTTCGCTGGCAGCGGCTCAGGGGCCAGCGAAGCTGGCGGGGTGTTGCGCCACAAGCGGTCGCGTTGCCCCCTTGATGGATGGATGAGTCGCCTGGGCGGGCCGGCGCCCAGGAGCAGTGACGTGCTCGGCTGCGGCTCAGTAGTAGTCGCGGAGGGTGAGCCGGCGCTTGCTGCCGTCTTTCAAAGTGAGCACCACCGTCTGACCTGCTGCGCGATTTCGCCAACGCGCGAGTTCCGTGCCCGCGTAGTCGGGGCCAATGGGCTTGCCATCAATGGCAATGATTTCGTCCCCCACCTTCCAGCCCGAGCCGGCGGCGGGGCTCCCAGGGGCCACCAACTTCACCACGAGCCGCCCCTCCGCAGGGAGGGCAATCAGGCCGGACCGGTCCTTGCGGAAGGGCTGCCGCAGCGCGCGGGCATCGGGGACCAGCATCAGCGTGTCCGTCGCATAGTCCGTTATCATCCGGAAGCGTCCGAGGACGGCGAGCCCCAGGTTGCCGAGGAGCCGGTCCGAGGCGGAGATACTCTTGCCCGCGTCGTCGAACACCGTGGGCACGTCCTTCAGGGTGATGCCCGCCAGTTGAATGTCCTTCAGCGTCGCCACATCGCGCTCCCGGAGTCCGCCCACGGCTCCGGACAGCGTCTTGGAGCTGCGCCTTTCCGTGAGCAGCCCCGCTTGCTGCCAGTAGGCGGGGAAGAGCGAGAGTGCTCCGCCATTGCCCACGTCGAAGAGCACCGGAATGGGGGGACGGCCCTCAATGGAGAGCTGGACGGCGCGCTGCCCGCCCGCGGATTCGACCAGCGGGAGCCGAACCGCTCGCGGCGGAGCCTTGAAGCTGGACGCCTCATGGAAGGCGACACGCCGGTTGGGGAAGTCCACGTCCACGACGAGCTGGTTGAAGGACTCCTTGCCCAGGACGACGGGCAGCGGGTGGCCTATCAACCGTGCGACCTCGGACAGGTCAATGACGGCGACCGTCAGCCCCGTCAGTCGCAGGTTGCCCAAGGTGATGTCCACGCCGCCCGCGAGCTGGGCCTGTGCATGTCCTCCGCTGCCGACCGCCGCGAGCTGCCCCTGCGTCTTCAGCCCCAGTTCACGCGCATAGGCCGTGTCGACCACCGTCATCTCGGCGCCGCTGTCCAGAAGCACCTGCGTCGCCTGGCCATTCACCCGCGCTGGAATGTAGACGCGGTTCTCGTCGAAGAACTCGAAGGGGATGAAGCCGGTGCTGTGGTGACCTTTCGCGAAGCTCGCTTTGCGGACGTCCTGGGGGCGTTCGAAGACCGCGAACGGAATGGGTACGTTCAGCTCCAGCGTCTCCACCACCGTTCGTGAGTCGGAATCCGGGTTGTCGGTGAGCACCTCCTCCAGGAAGGGGATTCGCACGCCCTGGACCTGACGCCAGTCTCCCAGTCGCACGAAACGGGTGACGTTGTTCTCGCGGATGCGCAGGCCGTGGAGGGCTCCGTCGGCCTCATTGAGGAACAAGTCGTAGAGGTCTTCATCGCCAAAGGTGACGCGCACCACCTTCCAGGAGCGGCCGTCGCGCTGCGCGTCGGGTTGCAGCGCGAGCGTCGTGCCGGCGCTCCCCCGCAGCGCCGCCCCGAAGTCGAGCGCCACCTGGTGCCGGACATCGCGCGCGTCGGTGGACGAGGCATCTTCGACCTGTCCGCTGGCGTTCAGCTTCCAGCCGCCATCTGGGGTGATGGCCATCGACTGACGCATCACTCCGTAGTCCTCATCCCGGCGTGCCCTCCCGTCCCGGTGGCTCCAGGACTCCATCGGGCCCTGGAGTCCGCCTGTCACGGTCTTCCCTTTCGCGTGGATGCTCTCCAGCTGCGTGAAGGCGTCCCCGCCACGCCACGCGAGGTGGCGTGCGAGGAGCGGCTGCAGCGCCTCTGCCCCGGCTTCAGCGGGGCCAAACAGGAGGGGCAAGGTCAGCAGAACCGCGATGAGGCCTCTCATGGGGTGTCTCCGCGCTTGGAAGAGGAACGGGGCTGTCTCCCGACGAGCTGGCGCAGCCCCGGAGGACTCGAGTTGATGAGGGAGAAGGACCGCGCCAGCCGCGTGCGCGCGGACGGAGGAGCGCTCAACTGGATCTCCGCGGCCAGCCCACTGTGTTGCAGACAGGAGAGATAGACGCTGTCACTCCAGATGGCCTGCTTGACGCCGGTGCCATCCGGCGTGAGCAGCGCCACCAGGAACTCGCGGGCATCCACCACGAGCGTGAGTTGCGCACCCGGCCAGCGCTCCCGAACGAAGTCCGCGCTGGACGAGCGCACGCAGACGAAGGGAGCCTTGGGGGGTTCGTCATAGACAAGCCCCGCGATGGACACGCGTCTGGCGCTCGCTTCCGTGAGCGCCGGGGTGAGGGCCGCGAGGG
This sequence comes from Myxococcus sp. CA023, assembly GCF_010998615.1. Taxonomy (GTDB): domain Bacteria; phylum Myxococcota; class Myxococcia; order Myxococcales; family Myxococcaceae; genus Myxococcus. The sequence continues at coordinate 72,244 of NZ_JAAEAH010000042.1, forward strand.
GCGGCGGGAAGAGGTCGAAGAGCAGTCGCTCGGTGGCGCCGGCAATCATCGCCCGCGCGCGCTCCATCACCTGTGCGTGACTCTTGAGGTGGTAGATGCGGTCGTCTTGCACCGGGGCGTGGAGCTTGCGCAGCGCGTCCGCGGCCTCGCGCCTACGCGTCTCGAAGCCACGCTGGAGCGCCGTGAGCACTTCGTCCGGAGGAACGGGCCGGAAGGAGCGGGGCTCGCCCTCCTCGACGAGCACCGCCCCCTTGTGCTCGAGCGAGGCGAGCGCCTGGTAGATGCTCGGAGGCGCCTTCCCCAGTGCCTGCGCGAGCCGGTATCCGGTGGCGGGCGCCCCCTTGAGCAGCTCGCAGTACACCCGCGCCTCCACCTCCGTGAACCCAAGGGCCACGAGCCCTTCATCCGCGTCCATGGAGGCAGTGTTATTACTGACTGGTAATAATGGTCAAGTGACAGAGGGTCAAGGTGTGCCCCCGACAGAACCGTCGTGGAGACTGAGCCGCCGCAAAGGCAGCCGATTTCGCGGACGACAGCCCCCCTAACTCACGGCGGTGCTGGGGACCTCGGTGCATCGCCCCTCCTGATGCGGCCTGGCGGACCGGGAGGGTGGTCCAACACGCCCGCGTGGGCCTGCTACCGTGCTCGCCATGATACGTGGCTCGCGACAAACTAGTGGGATGGGGGCGCGGTCATGAGCGCACAACGGGAGGTCCGTGCCGACTTCGACCGGACATCCATCGTGATGTATCAGGCGTATCCGGACGCCATCGCGGACGTGGCGGTGGCGAGGCAGAAGTTCGGTCCGCCCTTCTCCACCGGGAGGATGACCTGGATAAAACCCAGCTTCCTGTGGCTCATGCACCGCTCCAATTGGGGACGCAAGAGCGGGCAGGAGCGGACGCTGGCGGTGCGCATCCAGCGCAGTGGTTGGGAGACAGCCCTGGGGCTCGGGGTCCTCACCGCCTACGAGCCGAAGGCCCACGGCTCGCCGGAGGCGTGGCGCGCGGCCTTCGACGCCGCGCCTGTCCATGTCCAGTGGGACCCCGAGCGCACGCTGCGTGGCGCAGGACTGCCCCATGACAGCATCCAGGTGGGGTTGGGCCGCGCCATCATCCAGCGCTTCGTGGAGGACTGGATTGTCTCCATCACGGACTTGACGCCACTCGTGATGAAGCTGCGCAAGCACCTGGACACCGGACGCGCGGAGCAGGCCTCGCGACTGCTCCCCCCCGAGACTGCCTATCCCGTGTCGGCGGAGCTCGTCCGTCGGCTCGGGATGCGCACCGGGCCATGAAGAGGGTGGATGGTCGAGAGACTGGTGGGAGGCTTCCGCCTGGGGCCTGCCCTCGCATCAAGGACACACGCGGAGGCTTCGCTCGCGTTCGCTACCTCGATGCCGAGGATGCTCTACCAACGTCCTGAATCCGCCGAGTAGCGGCTCGGAGTCGACTTTCGCCGCAGAGTCCTGGTGAGGCGCGGCGGGAGGAGCCGCCGGGGAGTCACTCCGGGTAGGAGGTCTTCGCCCGCGCCTTGCGTTCCTGCTCCTGCCGCTCCCGTTCGTTCAGGTGGCGCTCCATCTCGCTCGCGCCCGCGCGTCGTTCGCGCAGCTTCTCTGGATAGCGCGCGGCGATGAGGGGCGCGAAGTGCTCAAGCGCTTCCTTGAGGTCGGGGAAGGGCACGTCCGCCTTCTCGACCAGGATCTCCCAGGGCTCCGACACGGAGCCTCGGGTCATCTCGAAGCCGACCCCCTTGTCCGCCCAGGTCCCTGGGACGTCGATGAGGACGCTGATGTATTCGCCCACCGTGCACGACTCGATGAAGACCGACGTCGGGTGCTGGCGATGGCCTCGCTTGTCGCGTCGCTGGTAGGTGAGCGAACAGGCCTCGAGCGGTCTCAGCTGCTCCTGGACATGAGTCAACTCGGGGAGACCTCCCACGTCCGAGGTCGTCAGGAAGCCACCTTTCCGGAGGCCCGTAATCACCACCCCAATGCCACTGCCGAGGGCAATCACGGAGCCGATGATGACCAACACCTTCGTGCTGGAGTGCTTGTTGACGGGGCCCTGCGTGGCTCCCGTCACTCCCGATGCGTTGGCTGGCACCTCGGAGGTCTGATGCGCGGCGCCCCAGGGCATGGACGCAAGGCCGAAGCCCAACACGAAGGCCGCGAACCCGGAGACGCCCTGCATCAACGCTGGCGTGAGTTCGAAGGGCACCACGCCGAGCGTATTGAGCCACGCAATGGTCCTGGCCTCCATGATGGCGTTGCGGGACATCATCACGCCCAGCGCCCCAACGAGGCTCACGAGGGACCACACGCCAGTGACGGCGGGCACGTCGGGACCCGCGCGATTGCGACGCCACCTTCCTATCCCCGCGCCCACCAGCATGGGAACCCACAACAGCACCGACCTGAAGAACATCGCGGACTCCATCCGATTCATGGACATACCTTGCGTCAAGCCCAGGCCCGATCCAAGAACAAGTGCGACGCTCGCGCGAAGGGCATGTCTCTACGGGCTTGGACCTGTATCGCCCGGCGCACAGTCCGCGCGCCCCCCTCCAGCAGCCGTTTCAATCCCTCCCACCAGCCCGCTCCCTCGAACAGGGAAAAGCCCGGCCACCCTTCGCGGGTGCCGGGCTCTTCATACCGCGCTCGCGGCTCCGAAAAGACCTAGCAGGTCTTCCTGTAGAGCGCGAGGCAGTTGTCGACGAACTGCTTGTCGGTGCACTTGCCGTTCTGCTTGCAGGTCGCCCAGCCGTTGTAGCGAGGGTCCTTGCAGTACAGGAGCGTGACCCAACAGTTCGGGCCCATCGCGGAGACCTCACCGTCCGCGTCCCCCATCGACGCCAGCGGCTCCTCTTCCGAGGTCAGGGGGCTGTAGTCGAGGTTGATGCTCTCACCGGACTCGGTCGTCACCGTCTCCACTGTGTCCGTCGGCGCATCCTCCGCGCCCACACCACAGCCCACGGCAGGAACCACGGCCAGCATGAACCCCAGGAGCAGCTTCTTCATTGTTGTTCTTTCTTCCTCAGAAACCGAAACGCCTGAGGAGGGCGTTGCCATGTGGACGCGTCCCGTCCACGCTCACCACCCTACGACGAAGAAAACTCAGACCCAAAGCCGCAAATCGCGAATTGACCGCAAGCACACATATTCCTATCATCCTTCCGGCAGCAGCACGGTCAGGACATCCCAGCGCCCGCATGCGCGCGTCTTGAAGAAGCGTCGGAGACGCGTTCGCCCCCCTTCCCCGCCATGCCTGGTGACGCAATTGCAACGCCAGCCAAACCCATCACAAACCAGCATTGGGCACAGGTTACCTATTGGTTCCGGGCCATCCCCCTCTTCTACGAAGAGACCGGTCTGAATTGCCTCACCGACGGACAGCACCGTTCCTTCGTCGTGGAAGACGAAGCCAGCGATGCTTTCCGCGAGCTACGTACCCGGCCTTCCCAAGAGCGCGACACATGAGCGATTTGGAGACGGCGTGGCATGTGGAACAGGCGGGTAAGACGGGTGCGGACCGCGTGCTGGCCCTGACGCGAGGTGACGCGACGGTGCTTGTGGTGGCGGATGGAGCGGGAAACTCACGACGTGGCGCCGAGGCCGCGGAGGCCGTGCTTCGTGGTGTCCAGGACGCCATGGAGGCCGGAGCCGACGTGGAACGCGCGGAGACCTGGCGCGACGTGCTGGTGCGGTGCGACGCGGAGCGGGCGGCCTCGGGAGCTCTGGTTCTACGCGCTGTCGAAGGTGTCGGCCTCGAAGGTGGCCATCTTCTCCAACCTCCAGCCGGCGGCGACCGCGCTGGCCGCGTGGACGGTGCTGGACGAAGCCCTGCACTGGGAGCTCGCCGTGGGAGGCGCGCTCGTGCTGGTGGGCGGGCGGCTCACGCAGACGGTGAGGACGCAGCCGCCACCGGCGCCCCTTCCACCCGTGGCGGAGCGCCGGACGGCCAGAGCCGCTACTGCGGATCCCACCCCGCGTTCACCGTCATCCGGTCCAGCGCGCGCACGGAGACGTAGGGGACGAAGCCCGCCGCGCGTGAGCGGGTATAGGCGTCCGCGACGTGCGCGGCCTGAATGGCGTAGTCGGTGGAGAGCACCAGCTTGCCGGCCGCGCGGACCCGTGCCGCGTTCGTCCGGTTCTCCTCGCACCAGCCCTCGTCGCAGGCGTTGTCGTCGGACCAGTACATGTCCTCCATGCCCAGCCCGTCGATGGCGGGCAGGTAGGCGGGGTCATCCACCAGCTCCGGGGAGTTCTGGGGCATCACCTTGAAGGCCGGGTTGCGAGCCTTGGCGTACTGGCTGATGCGCTCGATGAGGGCCACCATCTTCCGCGCGAGGTCGGCGCGGTTGGTGCCCGCGGAGTTCGCGGGAATCTCCTCATACGTCACCACCATGTCCAGGTAGCACCCGTTGAAGCCCGCGGCGAGCGCCTGGTCGATGCGGCCCTGGACGATGGGCCACCAGCGCTCGTCCCAGTACTTCACGTACTGCTCGTCGGGCCAGCCGGCCACGGGGCCGAGCTTCAGGTCCTCGGGCACCTGGGGCCACTCGGGGCGATACTCCTCGATGGCGCCAATCTCGAAGTACGCGAGCACCTGCTTGCCCTTGTCCTTGAGCGCGGTGATTTCGGCAGCGGTGAACCAGCCATCGGAGCCGTCGCGCGACAGCTCGACGATGGCGAGGTCGAACTTCGAGTCGGCGATGGTGTCGAGCTTCCCCTGGGGATAGTTCGTGAGCTGGTAGGTGAAGCTGTGGACGCCCTCCCACGACACGGGCGTGCCGGCGTCGGTCCCCGTTCCCGCGTCGGAGGAGGTGCCCGCATCGCCAGGGGTGCCCGGGTCCGTGGGAGTCCCCGCGTCGCTGGGCGTGCCCGCGTCCGAGGCCGCGACCTGGATGCGCACCACGAGCAGGTCCAGCAGCGACGCATCCGCCGTGGACGTCGTGCGGTAGCGCAGCTTCACCGGGCCTCCGCTGACGAAGCGCTGGGGAGACGTCAGCGCGAGCGACGTGGCGGTCCACCTCCAGGACTGCGCGAAGGTGTTGTCACCCACCAGCACCCAGGCGCCCGCCGTGTAGTCCCACGCCTCGAACAGCCAGCGCATCTGCGACTTGAGGGGCCCTCGATAGTTGATGCCCACCTCGGCGGCGACGACGTCGGCGGCGCCCACGTCCGCGGGGAGCGAGTACGTGCACGTGGCGGAGGTGCCGGGGAAGAACTCGACGTACTCCGCCCAGCGGTCCTGCGTACCCGACAACGTCTGCGTGTGCAGCCCTTGGACGGTCTGCCCCGAGCCGATGGAGCCGCTTTCGACCTGGAGACTGGCGCACGTCAAGGTCCGGGTATCCGCGAGGACGGCCGTGTCCTCGCTCCGCTCCGCGCTGTTCGCCCTTCCGGAGGAACCACTACAGGCGAACAGCGCGATGCACCACAGACTCGTCCACCCTATTACCGCGACTCGCATGTGCGCTCCCTGTTCGCCAGAGCCGGGCCCCACCCCGATGTCGATGCGCTCGGCGAACGTGGCAGGCTTTAACTTCAGGCGCCCGGAATCAGCAATGCGATGTGGCGCGCGACACGCGACATTCAGCCATGTCCTGGAACATTCGTTCCTGTCTGGATGGAGTGGTGCGTTGCAGGTGATGGGGCCTGGCCTCTGGTGGAAGGTACACACGACCGCCGGAGCCAACGAGGCCGATGCTGGCCTCGGACGGGAGGTGGAATAGGCTTGCCCCAAGGCAATCTCTCTCAGGAAGACTCCTCTTGGACCTCCCCTTGACTCCTGCCCTGCGCATCAATCTGGGCAAGCGCGCTGGTGTCACCGGCGGCCTGCTGGGCGTGCTGTGCGTGTGCGTCGAATTCTGTTTTCTGTTTCCCCACTTGCTGGTGTCCAACGACGGCCGGGCCTTCTACGTGGAGCACCTGGGCGTGTTCCGGGGCATCCTCCAGGCCGCCATCGTCGCCACCTTCGCGCTGGGCGCATTCAGCGTGCTCACCTTGCGCTCCAAGGCGCATGGCGGCATCGCCATGCTGCTCGCGCTGGTGGCCATGCTGCTGGGCGGCAGCCAGGCGGAGCCACTCACCCACCAGCCGCGGGCGCTGAGCGCGGGCCTGGACTATTTCGCGCTGGAGCTCCTCGTGTTGGGGCTCCTGTTCATCCCCATGGAGCGGCTGTGGGGGCTCCACCCGCAGCGCATCTTCCGCGAGGGCTGGCAGACAGACCTCAAGCACTTCTTTGTCAGTCACGTGGGCGTACAGCTCATCTCCTTCTCGGTGATGATTCCGGTGCAGGTCTTCTTCTCCTGGGCGGTGCGCATGGACTTCCAGGCCCATGTGGCCGCGCAGCCCGTGTGGCTGCAATTCTTCGAAATCCTCCTGGTGGTGGACCTGGTGAGTTACTGGGTGCACCGCGCCTTCCACCAGGTGCCGTGGATGTGGAAGTTCCACGCCATCCACCACTCCAGTCAGCAGATGGACTGGCTGGCCAGCTCGCGCTCTCACCTGGTGGACGTGCTCGTCAACCGGTTCGCGGGGTTCATACCGGTGTTCCTGCTGGGCTTCAGCCCGGCCGCCATCTACGGCTACCTCGTTTTCGTGTCCTTCCACGCCGTCTACATCCACGCCAACGTGAGCCACCGCTGGCCCTATCTTCGTTGGGTCTTCGCGACGCCCGAATTCCACCACTGGCACCACACGTCCGATGAGGAAGGCATCGACAAGAACTTCGCTGTCTTCTTGTCCTTCATTGATGCGATTTTCGGCACCGCGCATCTGCCCGAGCACTGGCCGTCGCGGTATGGAACGACGAAGTTCCAGCCTCCAGAGACCTACCTGGGTCAGTTCGCCTATCCGTTCCAGCGGCACGAAGAAACGCCTTACGGATAGAAATGAAACTCGATTCCGGGTTCAAACGCGGTGGCCGTCTTCAGTGTCGTCGGTGTCCGCATGGACGCCTGCCCCGCCCAGTCCGACGCCACCACCGCCGGCACCTC
>NZ_JAAEAH010000043.1 GCF_010998615.1 Myxococcus sp. CA023
GTTGTGTATAAGAGACAGCCCACGGACAGGTGCCCCAGGGGAGAGCAAGCCACGGCGCAGCGCTTGCTATGGGGAGGGGCATACACCCGAAAGGGAAGGAACGCCGCGCCCATGAGCAGCACCGTTGCCCCAGTCCCGAGCCCGAGCCAGAGCTCTGACCTCCGCCTCGTGCCGGTGGAGATTGCCCCCGAGACGTTCTGGGTGGGCAAGCGCGAGCCCGGCAACATCTTCTACGCCAACCCCTACCTGCTGCGCTTCCGCGGCGCGGACAAGAAGACACAGCGGCCCACGGAGTTCAACCTCCTCATCGACCCGGGCTCGAGCAGCGACTTCTCCACCATCCACACCAAGGTGACGTCCCTCATTGGTGGCATGGAGCGGCTGTCGGCCATGTTCATCAACCACCAGGACCCGGACGTGGGCTCGTCGGCGAGCATCATCTCCGCGCGCTACGCGCCCCGGGCCGGGCTGCTGTGCTCGGAGGACACCTGGCGGCTCATCGTCCACCAGAACCTGCCGCGCCACCGCTTCATCCCCACGGAGAAGTTCGCGCAGGGCCTCAGCGTGCCCACGGGCCACCGGTTGCTGCCGGTTCCCTCGCCCTTCTGCCACTTCCGCGGCGCCGTCATGCTCTATGACCCGCAGACGCGCGTGCTCTTCACCGGAGACCTCTTCGGCGGGCTCACGGACTCCAACGCCAAGGGCATCTGGGCGGACGAATCCGACTGGGCGGGCATCCGCGCCTTCCATCAAATCTACATGCCGGTGAACTCCGCGCTGCAACGCACGGTGGCGGCCATCCGCAAGCTGGAGCCGGGCGTGGAGATGATTGCGCCGCAGCACGGCCGCATCATCCGCGGGCCGCTGGTGCAGCAGTTCCTGGACCGCATGGAGAAGCTCCAGGTGGGCCTGGACATCATGGACGAGGCGCAGGACCGCACGCACCTGCAGGCCTGGAACTCCGTGTTGGACCGGGTGGTGTCGCTGGCGCGCGGCTACCTGGGCGACTCCGTGGAGGCCAAGCTGGCCGCGAGCCGGGACCTGTCGGACACGGCGCAGTACGACGGCACGCGTCTGGTGGTGAGCCGGCTGGGCAAATGGACGGTGGAGCACGTGGTGGACCTGCTGTGCCACGGCGAGCCGCCGGAGATTGCCGGCCCCATCATCGTCGAGGCCACCAGCGCCGCTTCCGAGTACAACCTGCCCACGCCGCACCTGGACATCGAGGGCGTGGGGGCACCGTCCCACGTTTCGCTGCTCGACCCCTGACGCGACGAAGCAGACGAGGGAGGCCGAGGTGCACTCGACCGACGACGAAGAAGGCGTGGCGTACCTGGGGGGCGCCGCGCCGGAGCCACAGTTGCGGGTGACCCCGCCGCCGGCCATCGTGAAGCCGCCGCCCCGCGCCGGCCTCCCCCTTGTCCCGCCTCGGGCGGAAACCCCTCCCGACGCGACGTTCCATCCGGTGACGCCACCTCCGGCCCTGTCACTCGGGGAGACACTGCGCCCGGTGACACCCATGTCGCCGCACGGCACGCTGCTCCAGGGCATTGTGGTGCCCGCGGCCTCCAGCGTCATGCGAGGCCTGGTGCCCGGCCAGACGGTGGCCCAGCGGTACCGCGTGGAGCGCTGGCTGGGCGCCGGGGGCAGCTCTACCGTGTACGAGGCCATCGACCTCCACCAGGACCTGCGCGTGGCCCTCAAGGTCCTCGCGGTGCCCCACGCGGATGCCTCGATGGTGGCGCGCTTCCGCCAGGAGGTGGAGCACGCCCGGGCGCTGGAGCACGTCAACATCCTGCGTGTCTTCGATGTGGGCGTGGACGGCGAGCGGCACTTCCTCACCGTGGAGTTGCTGGACGGCGTGGATTTGCGTCAGCGGCTGCTGGAGCGGCGCGCCACGCTGGCGGAGGCGCTGCGCTGGCTCACCCACGCGACGGTGGCGCTGGAACACGCGCACGGCCGGGGCGTGCTCCACCGCGACGTGAAGCCCGCCAACCTCTTCATCACCCGCACCGGCGTGCTCAAGCTGATGGACTTCGGACTCGCCAAGAGCACGCACGTCATGGGAACGACGGCCCAGGGCGCGGTGCTCGGCACGCCGGAGTACATGGCTCCCGAGCAGGTGACGGGCAACCCCACGGTGTCACCCGCCACGGACCTGTACGCGCTCGGCGTGGTGGCCTACGAGCTGTTCACCGGACAGCTTCCGTTCCGCCACCCGGAGCCCGTGCCGCTGATGTTCCTGCACGTCCAGGAGCGCCCCGTGCCGCCGCGCACGTTACGGCCGGCGCTGCCGGAGCCCTTCGAGCGCGTCGTGCTGCGGCTGCTGGAGAAACGCCCCGACGACCGCTACCGGACCGCGGCCGAGCTCCGCACCGCGTTGGCGAAGCTGTGGCCCCACGCGCTGAATGGAGATGCGTCGGTGACGGCACGAGCACCGGCGCCGCCCCTCGCGCGCGACCGAGCGCCGGGCCCGGGCTGAGGCCGAGCGCCGCCAGCCCCACCAGCGCCGACAGGCACCACGGCTCCCACGGCGCGACACAAGTTCCGTGCGTGCTCCCGCCTTCTCCCCTGCAGAAGGCGGCGCTCAATCAAATCGACGGGCCATGGCACCGCGCTCCTCGTCAACCTCGCCGAGGGAGCGCACCTCGAAGCGACGTTCACCTTCAGAGTCGGGATGATATCGCATTGAGCCATCATTGACGGAGTGTTCAAGGCGGTGATACGGACAGTGAGGTGCTGCTTATCCGTCGCGAACAGATGGCTGCTTTCCAGACAGAGGTCGAAAGGCACTTCGCGGAGCGGGTGGAGGCACACATCGCCCACACGTACCCGAAGCACGCCAGAGCGCTCGGGGAGGCGCGCCTCCGGGCGCTCGTGAAGACAGGCCTGGAGGCGAGGACCCGCCTGGGGATCGTCGGCGACGGCACCGCCGTCACCTTCATCGAGCTGATGGTGGAGTTCGGCGAGCGCTTCGAGCGCGCACCCGAGCGCGCCTGGGCGGAGCAGATGCTGGCCGACGAAGCGTTGCCAGGCGACGTCAAGGTGCGCGCGATTCGCGCGCGCTTCGACGCCATGACGGGAGGGCGGCGGCTCTCGCCGCCGTGACAAAGACCCATGATGAAGTGTGCGATCTGCGGCTACGAGCAGGAGTGCCCCAAATCCGAGCAGCACCCCTCCGTCAAGACGAAGTGCGTGGTGGAGCGGGGCGAGCTCTGGGCCCAGGTCGTGGACGACGCGTGGACGTCCCTCAAGAACATTCCGGTCAGGGCCTCCGGCCGAATGGAGAAGACCGACAGGACCGGCTTCGCCACTTTCAGTGCGCTCGACAAGGCCACCTATACCGTCGGCCCGGTGCTCAACGAGGACCTCCTCAAGAAGTACGATCCGCCGACCCCCAAGACCCATGACTTCACCGTGTCCGGCCGCGACATCGGATACGTGGCCTTCGTGCTCTCCCGCAAGGCGAAGGTGACCGCCCAGGTCGTCAAGAAGGGAGACGCGAAGAAGCACTTCAACGACGCCGAGGTCACCCTCGAATTCAAGGAGGGCGCCAAGGACACGCTTCAAAAGAAGACCGCGGGCGACGGCAAGGCCGCGTTCGAGGAGCGCTCGGCCGGTCAATACGAGCTCACGGTCGTCCTCTCGGAGGAGGACAAGAAGCGCTATGCACCGCCCGAAGCGCCGCTCGCCTTCAGGCTCGCCCCTGGCGAGGACAAGGCCGTCGTCTGCGAGCTCATCCCGCTCGCGGCGCCCAGAATCAAGGTGGTCGACCAGGCGACCCAGAGGGAGATCGAGGGAATCACAGTCAAGCTCACGGCGAAGAAAGACAACAAAGAGCGCGATCTCGACAAGTCTCGACCGAGCGGCATCACCGAGGTCACCAAGGACCAACCTGGCCTCCTGCCGGGCGACTACGCCATCGCCGTCTCAGCCGCCGGCTACATGCCCGTGCTGAAGAGCACGGACACGCTCACCCTGGCCGAAGGCGACGACAAGACCTTCATCGTCGAGGTCGCGCTCCCCAAGGGAGCGGTCCGGATCCTCATCAACCGCTATGACGGTCAATCGCTCAAGGAGCGCGTCAAGCTCAAGGTCGCCAAGACGAGCGACCTCGGCAACCCGGTCAGCGCGCCCACCACGGCCGAGCGCGAAGTCGAGGTGGAGCGGGAGGGGAATCGCAAGGTCAAGGTCAAGGAGGATTGGAAGGAGGTCGGCGACCTCGATCCGGGCGACTATCAGATCGAAATCGTGGACCTCGACGACAAGGTCCTGAAGAACCAGGAGGCGACAGAGACGTGGCGGCTCGGCCCGAACAGCAAGGGCAAGGTCACGCTCAAGGTCGAGGCAGGGAAGACCGCCGAGGTGCGGTTCACCGTCTCGCGTTACAAGAAGGCCCGCTTCATCGGGTACAACGTCATGCCGGGGTATGCCGAGGGGCTCCGCTGTCGCAAGTGCTCCGTGCAGAACCCGAAGACATCGACGAACTGCGGTACGTGCGGCTACGCCCTGTACAAACAGTGCTTTCAGTGCAGAGCCTTCTTCCCCGCGGCGGCCACGGACTGCGCCACGTGCGCGGTGGTGTCGAACGTCACCGCTGGCCCGTTCCCCTGGTGCACCACATGCGGTGCCTGGGCGACCGGCGGGTGCGGTCCCTCCCTCCACGTCATCAACGACCTCTATCAACACACCTGCTGGAAGAGTGGGCACAACTACACCGATGCCATCAACGGCCCGAGCCCCTGTTACCACGGCTGCAAGCTGACCCTGCCCTTCGACCAACAGTACATGGGCCTGCCGAACAACCAGGAGGACCTCCTCGCGCGGTGCCTCCTGATGAAGGCGGCCATCAAGACGGCCCACGCCGCGGAGACGGATAACAAGCCCGAAGAGCTGAAGATCTTCATGGCGCCCGAGTTCTACTTCCGCGGAGCGGACGGCGCCTATCCGGTGGACGATCTTCACCTGATCATGGCCACGATGCGCGAGGAGACCCAGGACGCGAAATACAAGGATTGGCTCTTCGTGTACGGAACGGCGATCGGCCAGATTCCCCAGGCCCCCTCGGAGCACACCCAGCACGCGCTGAAGGTGGCTGAGGCGGCGACGAACTCGACCGTGATCAAGGTGACCCACGGCGGCAAGGACAAAGCAGGCGCCTGCGAGGAGATCCCCGCCGAGAACGCACAACTCCCACTCGTCGCCCAGTGGCGGGTGAAGCTCAGCGGCAAGACGTCGAGCGAGAAGGTCGTCCTGGCCGTCACCAAGGTCGACGCGGACGTCTATCAAATCACGCTCCCCGCCGCGGTGAGCGTCGACAAGGACGACCCTTTCGTGCTCCACGGGCCCCTCGCCGCCGAGATCCTCAATTACGCGCTCGTCCAGCGGGGCGGCCCGGACGCGGTGGCCGGGCTGCGCGAGAGCCTCGTGTACAAGGAGAAGATCTCGCACATCGATTTCCTCCGGAACAAAGACAACATGTGGGCCACGCCCGGGCAGCGGAACGTCTACCTCGGTGACAAGGACGTGATCGCCCTCCCCACCGAGGGCGCGGACGAGACCCTCGGTCGCAAGAAGAACCCCGTTTCGGGCGAGGTCACCTCGACCGGGCTCGGCGGGGGCTCGATCTTCACGATGGATGGAATCACCTTCGGTCTGGAGGTCTGCCTCGACCACCTCGACGGGCGCATGTCCAAGTATTTCAATGCGCCACCCGCCGGGGCGGCCAAGGTGCAAGTCCAGCTCATCCCCTCGTGGGGCGCCCATATCAAGCCCAAGTCTCTCTGCGGGATGAAGGGCACACTCGTCTTCAACGTGGATGGGCCGGCGGGGAGCGACGCGTGCACCATCGATGACGCCAACCCGAGCACGGACGACCAGCTCCCGAGCACCAAGGCGACTCGCCTCCTCACCCCTGTCTCCCACCTCGTGCCGCAGCCGAACAAGGAGACCATCACCTTCAAGGACAGCTCGCAGAGTCCGCCGCAAGACAAGACCGTGAACGACCTCGACCCCCAGTACGCGCTCCTCATCCCCAAGCACCAGCTCCAGGTCAACCGCGCAGGCCCGACGGGTGCCCCGGATTACGCATGGGTCGACCTCTACAAGGCGGCAGACCTGGCCGAGGCCGAGACGTATTAAGACGAGGCGCTGGGGGAGCCAGGCACGCGCCGCCGAGGGCGTGCCCCACCAAGCGAGACACGGAGACGCATCATGGCCCGGACGGACAGCTTCGTTGAGTACACAGTGGAGCTGCTGGAGAAGCTCGGGGCCGTGCAATCCCGGTCGATGTTCGGCGGCTGGGGGCTCTACCTCGGCGGGCGGATGTTCGGGCTCATCGGCGGCGGTCAGTTGTTCCTGAAGGTGGATGACGTCACCAGGCCGGACTTCCAGGCCGCCGGATGCCGGCCGTTCGTCTACGAAGGCATGAGCACCCCGGTGGAGCTGGGCTACTGGACTCCGCCCGCGGACGCGGCGGATGACGCCTACGCGCTCCTGCCCTGGGCCCGGAAGGCCGTGGACGCGGCGAACCGGGCCGCGCTGAAGAAGGCGAAGAAGACGCCGCGAAAGGCGCCCGCGAAGAACGCGAAGGCAAAGGCAAAGGCAAAGGCAAAGGACGCGGCACCGAAGCAGCGGACCGCCCAAAAAGCACCGAGGAAGCCCCAGGCCACCACGGCGGCCAAGAAGCCCGCCGCGAAGAAGCGCACCTCGCGCGTCAAGCCGTCTTGATGGCCGCGGCGTCCTCCAGCCCCAGCTCGACGACGGACGCCTCGCGCATCTTGAACTTCTGCACCTTCCCCGTCACCGTCATCGGGAACGCTTCCACGAACTTCCAGTAGCGGGGAATCTTGAAGGACGCGATGCGGCCCGTGCAGAACCGGGTCAGCTCCTCGGCGGTGAGCGTCGCCCCGGGCCTCATGCGCACCCAGGCCATGACCTCCTCGCCGTACCTCTTGCTCGGCACACCAATGACCTGCGTCTCGCTGACGCCCGGGTGCGTGTGGAGGAACTCCTCCACCTCGCGCGGGGAGATGTTCTCACCGCCCCGGATGATGGTGTCCTTGATGCGGCCCACCACCTTCACGTAGCCCTCGTCGTCCATCACCGCGAGGTCGCCCGTGTGCATCCACCCGGCGGCGTCCACGGCCGCTGCGGTGGCCTCGGGGTTGGCCCAGTACCCCAGCATGACGCTGTACCCACGCGTGCACAGCTCGCCCGGCGAGCCGCGAGGAACCACCTCGCCCGAGCCCGCGTCGATGACCTTGACCTCCAGGTGCGGATGCACGCGCCCCACGGTGGACACGCGCTTGTCCAGCGGCTCGTCCAGCGCGCTCTGCGTGGACACCGGCGACGTCTCCGTCATGCCGTAGCAGATGGTCACCTCGCGCATGTGCATGCGCGACTGCACCTGCTTCATCACCTCCACCGGGCACGGCGAGCCCGCCATGACACCGGTGCGCAGCGTCGACAAATCGAACTCACCGAAGCGCGGATGGTCCAGCTCCGCGATGAACATCGTGGGCACGCCGTACAGCGACGTGCAGCGCTCGGCCTGCACCGTCTGGAGCACCGTCAGCGGGTCGAACGCCTCGGCGGGAATCACCATGGTGGCGCCGTGGCTGGTACAGGCCAGGTTGCCAATCACCATGCCGAAGCAGTGATAGAATGGCACCGGGATGCACACCCGGTCCTCGGGGCCGTAGCGCAGGGCCTCCCCGATGAAGAAGCCGTTGTTCAAGACATTGTGGTGCGACAGCGTGGCGCCCTTCGGGAAGCCTGTCGTTCCCGACGTGTATTGGATGTTGATGGCGTCATCGAACTGGAGCGACGCCTCGCGGGCGGCCAACGCGTCCTCTGAAACATCCTCCGCGCCATCGAGCAGCCGCTGCCAGTCGTCCTCCAGGACGAGCGCCGCCGCCAGGCCTGCACAGCGCGGCTGGACCTCCTTCACCATGCCCCGGTAGTCCGTCTGCCGGAAGCCCCGTGCATGAAGCAGCACCTTGGTGCCGGACTGGTTGAGGGCGTACTCCAGTTCCGAGGTGCGGTAGGCCGGGTTGATGTTGACCAGGATGGCGCCGATACGGGCCGTGGCGTACTGGACGGCCACCCATTCGAAGCGGTTGGGTGACCAGAGCCCCACCCGGTCCCCCTTCTGAACGCCCAGGGCCATCAGCCCCCGGGCCACCTGCGAGGTGAGCGCCCAGAGCTGTTGATACGTGGCCCGAAACCCCTGGGACGCCACCACCAGGGCCTCCCGGTCGCCGTGGCGCTCGACGGTGCGGCGCAGGTTCTGGCCAATCGTCTCCCCCAGCAGCGGGGTGGTGCTGGTGCCATGGGCGTAGGATGGGACCGGGTTTTGGGACATGGCGTCATCGTCCCGCCCAGGCGGACACGCGGCAAGCGCCGCGAACCACCGCTGTCCAACGCGTGGCAGGGGGGCATGGGGGAAGGCGGCATGCACTGCCAGCGAGGGCCCCCGGGGGGCCAGTCCCCTCCTGGGAAACGACAGTCAGCCCTGAAATCAGCCATTACGCCGTGCAGCCAGCCCACGCACCGCGTTAGAAACCGGGACTCATGGACGACTCCAACGCCAGGCTGGTCGCGGCCCTGCTGGAAGCCCGGCAGCGTCACTGCTTCCCTGCGGACGTACGGCGCGCTGCCCCCGAATTCGTAGGCCAGGTGCTCGGCCTGCTCTTCCCCCACTTCGCCGAGCGCCTGGAGTGTACGGCCGCGGCCGTCCACCGCGACGTCACCACCGTGGAGGCCAGCCTCCACCGCATCCGGGACACGCTGGCGCCCCTGTACCCGGGCATTGAACGGGACTTGCCGGCGCGCTTCATGGAGCGGCTGCCCGGCCTCTATGACTGGCTGCGACAGGACGCGGACGCCATCTTCGAGGCGGACCCGGCCGCACGCACCGTGGACGAGGTCATCCTCACCTACCCGGGCTTCACCGCCATCGCCATCTACCGGGTGGCCAACGCGCTGCACGCCCTGGGCTTCCCGCTGCTGCCTCGCTTGCTCACGGAGTACGCGCACCAGCGAACCGGCGTGGACATCCACCCGGGTGCCACCATTGGCCGGCGCTTCGTCATCGACCATGGCACCGGCGTCGTCATCGGTGAGACGACGCTCATTGGTGACAACGTCAAAATCTATCAGGGCGTCACCCTGGGCGCGCTCGTCGTGGAGAAGGGGCTGACGGACAAGAAGCGTCACCCCACCATCGAGGACGACGTGGTGGTGTACGCCAACGCCACCATCCTGGGCGGAGAAACCGTGGTGGGCCGGGGCAGCATCATCGCCGGCAACGCCTGGCTCACGCAGAGCATCCCCTCTCAATCCGTGGTTACCCGCCGCAGCGAAGTGCGTCAGCGCGGCGAGAATGGCTCGCTGGACGCACTCGAATTCCACATCTGACCCACCGACGAGGCCCCCCACATGAAGGTGAACAACATCCTGGAGACCATCGGAAACACGCCGCACGTGCGCATCAACCGGCTGTTTCCGTCCCGCGTGACGGTCCATGTGAAGCTCGAGCGCGCCAACCCGGGCGGCAGCATCAAGGACCGCATCGCGTTGTCCATGATTGAGGACGCGGAGCAGCGCGGCCTGCTCAAGAAGGACAGCGTCATCATCGAGCCGACCAGCGGCAACACCGGCATCGGCCTGGCCATGGTGGCAGCGGTGAAGGGCTACAAGCTGGTGCTCGTCATGCCGGAGTCCATGAGCGTCGAGCGCCGCCGGCTGATGGCCGCCTACGGCGCCACCTTCGAGCTGACCCCGCGCGCGCAGGGCATGAAGGGCGCCATCGCTCGCGCCAATGAACTGCTGTCGCAGGTGCCCAACTCGTGGATGCCGCAGCAGTTCGAGAACGAGGCCAACATCGAGGTCCACCGCCGCACGACGGTGCAGGAAATCCTCAAGGACTTCCCGGACGGGCTGGACTACCTCATCACCGGCGTGGGCACCGGCGGGCACATCACCGCGTGCGCCGAGGAGCTGAAGAAGGTCTGGCCGAAGCTGAAGGTCTTCGCCGTGGAGCCCACCAAGTCGCCCGTCATCAGCGGCGGCCAGCCGGGCCCGCACCCCATCCAGGGCATTGGCGCCGGCTTCATCCCGAAGAACCTGCACAAGGACGCGCTGGACGGCGCGATTCAGGTGACCGAGGAGGACGCCTTCGAGTTCACCCGCCGCGCCGCGCGTGAGGAGGGCATCTTCGTAGGCATCTCCTCCGGCGCCGCGCTGTCCGCCGTGAATCAGAAGCTGGGCGAGATGACCGACGGCAGCCGCGTGCTCGTCTTCAACTACGACACGGGCGAGCGCTACCTCTCCATCGAGCCGCTCTTCCCGGCCCAGTAGTCCAAAGGGCCCTCAGCCGCGGTGCGTCCGCACCAGCTCCACCAACCGCTCCATCTCCTCGGGCAGGTTGTAGAAGTGGGGTGAGAGGCGGACGCGCCCGCGGCGCACCGAGAGGGCCACCTCCCGTCCGGCGAGCCACTCGCCGAGCGCGCGGGCCTCGCCCTCCGGAGGCAGGAACGTGAGGATGCCCGCCCGGTGCTCCGGCGCGGGCCCCACGTCGCAGCCCAGCCCACGCAGCCCTGCCTCCAGTTGGCCCAGCAGCTCGCGGATGCGCGCGGAGATGGCGTCCACCCCCACCTCGTGCAGCAGCTCCAGCGCGGCGCCCAGGGCGTAGATGCCGGTGTACGCGGCGCTGCCCTCCTCCAGCTTGCCCGCGTCCGGGCGCAGCTCGAAGTGGCTGCGGTTGAAGTTCCAGGCGTCGGTGGTGCTGCGCCAGCCCACCAGCACGGGCCGCAGCTTGGGCAGGACGTCCTTGGCCACGTAGAGGAAGCCGATGCCGGCGATG
Source organism: Myxococcus sp. CA023 (assembly GCF_010998615.1). Lineage (GTDB taxonomy): Bacteria > Myxococcota > Myxococcia > Myxococcales > Myxococcaceae > Myxococcus. The sequence continues at coordinate 10,868 of NZ_JAAEAH010000043.1, forward strand.
CCCAGCATCCACTTGTGGCTGTCCGCGCTGAGGAAGTGGATGCGGCTCTTCTTCACGTCCACGGGGATGCAGCCCACGCTCTGGATGCCGTCCACGCAGAACAGGACGCCCGCCCGCTCGCACAGGGCGCCCACCGCGTCCAGGTCCGTGCGGTAGCCGGTGGCGAACTGCACGGAGGAGACCGCCACCAGCCGGGTGCTCGGGGTGAGCGCGGCAGCCACGGCTTCCGGCGTAACGCCCCCTTCGGGCGTCTGGATTTCGCGCACGGTGACGCCGCGGTCCTTCAGGTGCAGCCAGGGATAGACGTTGGAGGGGTACTCCAGCGAGGATGCGACGACGACCTCGTCGCCGGGCTTCCAGTCCAGCCCCTCGGCCACCAGGCCCAGGCCGTGGCTGGTGTTGCGCACGAAGGCAATCTCGCCGGGCTCGGCGTTGATGAGGCGGGCGGCCAAGCCCCGCACGCGCTCGCAGTGGGCCTCCCAGCCGCGCTCGTGCTTGATGCCGTGGTGGACGATGTCCTCCATCCACCCGCGCACGGCCTCGGCGGCGCGCAGGCTGGTGGGGGCCACACCAGCGTGGTTGAGGTAGAGCTGCTCCCTCAGCACGGGGAAGAGGTCTCGGTAGGACTCGAGCGAGCGCGTCATGGTGCCCGGAGTGTAGCCACGTCGCCGCGCCGCGCCGTACTTCGTGAAGGCCGGGTGTCCGCCCTGGACAGACGGGGCGGTTTTTCCGTCCCTCTCGCGGATGCGATATGCGTCGGGTCTTGCTCGACGCGGAGGACCCATGCGCCGCACCATCCTGGACGCCATGAGGAACACGTTGTTCGTGGGCGCCGCCCTGCTGGCGGGCTGCGCGGGAACCGTTCATGCGCCCTACCCGCCCATCCGCGCGGACCTGTCCCCCGCCGCCCTGGAGCGAGGGGCCGCCATCTTCCACGCAAGCTGCGAGTCATGTCACCGCGGGGGCGACGCGGAGACGGCGTCGGGCGCGCCGCTGCGCGAACTGCCCTCGTACATGGGGCGCTTCTACGCGGCGAATCTCACGTCGCATGCCGAGGCGGGCATCGGCGCCATGACGGATGAAGCGCTGGCGCGAGCCATCCGCTACGCCGTGAGCCGCGACGGGCGGTTGATGGTGATGCCCAGCTACGGCATGGGCGACGCGGACCTGGCGGCGGTGCTGGGCTTCATGCGCTCCGGGCACCCGCTCTTCACGCCGGATTCAGTGCCCGCGCCCCCGTCGAAGTTCAGCTTCTTCGGCGGTATCGGCTTCCGCTTCATCACCGGGAATGAGCCGGTGGAACGGCCCGCCTCGGGCATCCCCGTGCCGCCCAAGGCGGCGACCCGGGAGTACGGCCACTACATGGCGCATGACGTCTATGACTGCGCCTCGTGTCACACGGATGGCTTCAGCCCTCGGAAGACAGAGGGCGATGACGTGTTCGCGGGTGGCATGGCGTTCGTCGACCCGGAGGGAAGGAACGTTCATTCCAGCAACATCACGTTCCACGAGACGGGGCTGGCGCATTGGACGTTGGAGGACTTCACCCGCGCGGTGCGTGACGGACTGGCACCGGATGGCTCCGTGCTGCGCTCGCCCATGCCTCGCTTCCGGGGCATGGACGAGGTGGAGGCGCGAGCGCTCTATGACTATCTGCGCTCGGTGCCGCTCAAGAAGAACGCGGTGAAGGGCGCGCGGCCGCGGCTCACCTCGGCGTCGGTGCGCCCGGACTGGGTCGCGGAGGAGCAGAGCGAGGGAGATGTTCCCGGTGCCAAGACCTCCGAGAAGGGAGCAGAGGAAGAAGCCTCGGCTCCGCCAGCGCCCCTCGCGCAAACGCCAGCCATCCCTCAGGCCACACCGGAAGAAGACGCCCATGCCGGCGTGACATCTTCAGCCCCGACGACCGATTCCGGCGCGGCCACGCGCACAGGGCCCGGCGCCCCCCACAAGAGTGCGGCATCGGAACCGCCCGCGAAACCCGATGCGGCCAACACCGGTGCTCCCGGTCCCTCGACGCTGGCCAGCAAGCCCGCCCCCACCCGTAAGCCGCGCCCCGCTGCGCCCAAGGTGGACGCCCCCGCCCTCTTCGTGAAGCTCGGCTGCGCGAGCTGCCACGCTCCTGGCGCGCGGTATCACGACCGGCTCGCCAAGGTCGCTTCGCGCAGCGAGGCCGAGCTGGTCCGGTGGGTGCGAAACCCCGAGCAGTTCCTCCCCGGCACGCCCATGCCCACCTACGCGGAGTTGATTGACGAGAAGACCGCGCGTGCACTGGTGCGCTGGGTGAAGGCGGGAGGCCCGGCCACGCTGACTTCCACCACGCGCTGAGCCGCGCCCCGAAGCACGCGGAAAAAACGTCCCGGAAATGACCGAGGAAAACCCCTGCTGGCGTATCCCGTTTGGAAGTTCTCAGCGGGCACCTCGTCGAGGCACTCGCTGGGCGCGTACCACCCCGGTGCCAACCGGCCCCAGCCCCGGGGTGGTGCGTGGGACTTCCCACCGCACCGTCGGCTGGCACGCCAGCGTCTCCGGCTACAGGGACGGCTGCACCCGCGCCGCCGCTCGCGTACGGTGCGCCGCATGACGGAGTGCCTCCTCAACGTCGACCTGGGCGAGCTTCCGGGTGAAGACGAACAGCTCTACGCGCTGGCCCATGTGGCGAACATCGCTTGCGGCGGGCATGCCGGGGACGATGCCTCCATGCGCCGGGCGCTGGAGCGGTGCGAGCGGCACGGCACGCGCGTGGGCGCGCACCCGTCCTACGAGGACCGAGAGGGCTTCGGCCGCCGCGCGCTCGACGTCACGCCGGAGCACCTCCGGGCGCAAGTGGCCACGCAGTGCGGCCGGCTCGCGAAGCTGGCGGCTGACCGTCATCTGCCCGTGACGTACGCCAAGCCCCACGGCGCCCTGTACCACGCCGCCAATGCAACACCGGCCCTGGCCCGCGCGGTGGTGGCGGGCATCGTGGAAGCGCTGGGGGCCGCCGTCACCTTCATTGGCCCCGGGACGGGCGCGCTGCACAACGCGGCCCTGGCGGCGGGACTGGCCTACGCCCGCGAAGGCTTCGCGGACCGAGGCACCCGGCCAGACGGCTCGCTGATTCCCCGAGGCCAGCCCGGCGCGGTGCTGACCGACCACGCCCAGGCGCGGGCCAACACCGTGCGCCTGGCCACCAGCGGCAGCGTGGACACCGTCTGCGTTCACGGCGACACGCCCGGCGCGGTGGAGCTGGCGCGCGAGGTCCGCGCCACCTTGGACGCGCTCGCGCTTCGCGCCGAGCCTCTGGGTGAAGGCGCCCTGCGACTGGTCCTTCCCGAGGGACTGGAGCGACGCGCCACGCGCGAGGCCCTCTGTGCCATGCCCGGCGTCCTCGACGCCGTCATCACCGAGGAGCACGCCTGCGTGTACTTCGCCCCGGATGCACCACCCGAGGAGCCTCGGCTCGCGCTGGCGCGGTTGCTTCGCGTCCCAGCCCCAGTGGCCGGCCGGCCCCTCACGACCATCTCCGTGCGCTACGACGGGCAGGACCTGGGCGCGGTTGCGGAACGCGCGGGCCTCACCGAGGACGAAGTGGCGCGGCGCCACACGGCTCGCGAGTACACGGTACGCTGCGTGGGATTCCTCCCCGGGTTTGCCTATCTGGGCGAAGTCGACCCGAGCATCGCGGTCCCCAGGCTGGCCACGCCCCGCACGAGAGTGCCTGCCCTCGCGGTGGGAATCGCGGGTGGGCGCACGGGGGTATATCCCTTCGCATCACCTGGCGGCTGGAACCTCATCGGCACCGCGCTGGACTTCACCGCCTTCACACCCGAGGAGGGCTCGGTGCTTCAACTCGGGGACCGGGTGCGCTTCGAGCGGGTGGACCGATGACGGGCTGGCTGGACATCACGGGCGTGGGTGCGCCCGTCACGGTGCAGGACGCGGGACGGCCGGGAAAGATGCACCACGGCGTGCCTCCGGGAGGACCGCTGGTCCCGGAGCTGCTCGCCCTGGCCAATCTCGCCGTGGGCAACGCGAGTGGAACGGCGGCGCTGGAAGCCTTCGGCCGGTTGGAGCTGCGCGCCCGAGGCCGAAGCGTTCGCGTGTCCATGGACGGACACGCCTTCACGCTGGCGGATGGAGAGCGCCTCACCGTCCCCGCGCCCGAGTCGACGAGCGTGCGCTATGTCGCGGTGGACGGCGGGCTCGCCGTGCCGGAAGTGCTGGGAGGACGCGGCACACTGCTGGTCGCGCGCCTGGGCGGACACGAAGGCCGCCTGCTGCGTTCGGGAGACAGCCTGCCCCTGGGTGACGCGAACAAGCGCGCCGAGGCGCGAGCGCCCGGTGCGTCACTGGATGCAGCGGCGCCTATCCGCGTGACGCTCGGACCTGACAACCGCCGCTTCGCACCAGCAACCGTGGCCACCCTGCTGTCAGGCGCCTTCACCGTGTCCGCGGCAACCGACCGCGTGGGGATGCGGCTCCAAGGGCCATCGCTCACCCATGGCGACGAAGGTACGGGCACGTCGCGCCCCATGGTTCGTGGGGCCATCCAGGTGACGCTTTCAGGAACGCCCATCGTGCTGGGCCCCGACCATCCGACGACCGGTGGCTATCCACTCATCGCGACAGTCATTCGCACCGACTGGGGCCGGCTGTGCGCCCGCCGTCCAGGAGCCGCTGTCCGGTTCCAGGAAGTGAGCCTCGAAGAGGCACGGGAGGCGTGGCGACAACACGCGGAGCACTTCGGTATCAGCGGAAGGCCGACCCCGCCCCCCTGAGTTCCAGCATCCAGGGGACGCAACTTTTTCCGGTTTCAACCGATACTGGAGAAGATGAGTCCCCCAAAAATCGGTTCCCGCGTCCCCGCCCGTCCCACCGAGCTCCGCGAGCCGCCCCGCCCCGCTCGCAACGAGGTCAAACCCCAGGCCAAGGCCCAGGTGACCCGGCCCGGCATGTCCGGGGTGTCCCAGTTCGAGTCCCCGCCCGCCCGGCAACAGCCCGTGGCGCTGAACGCCCCCGCGGCCCTGGCGCGCGGCCCGAGCGTCGCGCCGGGCAGCTATCCCACCGCCGCGGATGTGCGGAACATCGCCGCCATGCAGGACCCGGTGGCGCGCAACCATGCGATTACCCAGGGCTATTCGGACCTGTCCAACGCCATGGGGCAGTTGCTGGGCACGGAGAACGCCAACTGGTCCACCTTCGCGACCTGGGCCTCGAAGCAAGCCGGCGTGAGCATCCGTGGCGAGGACATGCCCAAGTTCTTCACGGACGCGCTCAAGGGCGCCGACGGCGTCATGGGGCCGATGTCCAAGGTGGACGACCTGCTGCGCAAGCTGGGCCTCCCCTCGCTGCCGCTGGGTGACATCGCCGCGGCGGGCAATCAGGCGCTCCAGAACGTCAGCAAGGCCATCGCCGACGGCAACAAGCTGGTGTTCGAGGAGGTGGGCCAGGAGTTCGCCCGCTTCGTGGAGACCTTCCAGGGCGACACCCAGTATGACGCCGCCAAGGTGGAAAAGTACCTGAGCGGCTTCCCCGCGGACAAGCCGCTGCTGAAGGAGGCCTTCGGCCACTACGCCCAGGCCATGTTTGAGAAGGACTCGAACAAGAAGGCCGAGCTGATGCTCCTGGCCAACGACAAGGTGGGCCTGCACGAGCAGACGCAGCTCCAGCCCTACGTCGAGAAGGGGCTCAACTCGCCGGTGAAGGACACCTTCCGCGACATCCTCAAGCAGACCGTCGAGGCGCAAATCAATGCGCTCCCCTTCCCCGCCAACCTCGCGGGCAAAGCGGCCTTGAAGACGGGCCTGGTGGACGCGGCGCTGAACCCCGTGGTGGATGGCGTGGCGCACGTGTTCCGCCGCGTCGCCACCGAGCACATGATGAAGCTGGCCGTGCCGGGCGGCGCGCTGAAGCTGGGCAATGATTTGCCGCCGCCGCCGGGCATGGAGTCGACGCTCTTCCCGTCGCACCTGCGCTCCATCGAAAACCCCGAGCTGCGCGCGCTGCTGGGCCAGCTCGACAAGAGCCAGGACAGCCTCAAGGGCTCCGGGGCGAAGGACTGGAGCAAGCTGGACCAGCGGATGAACTACATCGTCGACCTCTTCCGCTCGCGGCAGTCGGACCCGGCGCTGTTCGACCCGCCGTTCGGTCAGCGGGGCACCTACCCGGTGGCGCCCTCGGCACCGCGCGTCTCCTAGGCGCGCGGTTTCAAGGCTCACGCCTCGTCGACGACGAACTGCTCCAGCCGGGCGATGCCCAGCTTCTTCATCCGGCTCTGGAGCGTGGACGGCTTGAGCCCCAGCAGCGCCGCGGCCCCATTGGCACCGTAGACGCGGCCCCGCGTGAGCGTGAGCACTCGCATGATGTGCTCGCGCTGCACGGCCGCCAGCGTCAGCACGGGGGCCAGCTTCGGCCCTCCCGCCGCGGGCGCCGGCTCCTCCGGCAGGGCCGCCACCGCGGCCGCGCCGCGCGTGGGAACGTCGAAGGACTCCGGCCCCAGCTCCGTCCCTCGCGTGAGGATGGTGGCCCGCTCCAGCGCATTGGCCAGTTCGCGCAGGTTGCCCGGCCACTCGTAGGCCTCCAACCGCACCAGGCCCGCTGGCGTCACCCGCATGCCCCGCCGTCCCGTCCGGCGCGCCTGTTCCTCCAGGAGGAAGGCGCACAGCTGCGGCAGGTCCTCGCGGCGCTCGCGCAGCGGCGGCAGGCGCAGGGGGAACACGCTCAACCGGTAGTAGAGGTCCTCGCGGAAGCGCTTCTGGGCAATGGCTTGCTGAAGGTCCACGTGCGTGGCCGCCAGGATGCGCACGTCCGCGCGCACCGTCTTGTCGCTGCCCACCGGCTCGAATGTCTTCTCCTGCAGCGCCCGCAGCAGCTTCGCCTGGAGGTCGAAGGGCAGCTCGCCCACTTCATCCAGCAGCAGCGTGCCGCCATGCGCCATCTGGAAGCGTCCGGCCCGGTCCTTCGTGGCGCCGGTGAAGGCGCCCTTCACGTGGCCAAACAGCTCGCTCTCCAGCAAGCCCGCCGGAATGGCAGCGCAGTTGAGCGTGACGAAGGGCTGGTCCGCGCGGGCGCTCCAACGGTGGATGGCGCGGGCCAGCCGCTCCTTGCCCGTGCCCGTCTCACCGGTAATCAGCACCGGCGTGTCCGTCTCCGCCACCTGCCGCGCCCGCCGCGCCAGGTCTCGCATCACCGGGCTCTTCGACGTCTCGAGGATGCCCTCCGAGTCTCCGCCGAGCTGCGCCTCCAGCAGCTTCGCGTGCTCGTGGTCCTGACGGTGGAGACGCTCGAAGGTGGCGCGCTGCTCGGCAGCCTGGATGGCCGTGGCCAGCATCTGCCCGTACACCTCCACCAGGTCCACCACCGGCTGGGGGTACGTCTCACACTCGGCGCGGTCCAAGGAGAGCACGCCGTAGCAGCGCTCACCCGCGCACAGCGGCACCACCATGCACGAATGCCCCGGCGGCAAATCCAGCACGCCGTCGAAAGGGTCTCCATCCCCGTGGGCATGGTCCTCTTCCGTGAAGGCCTTCGCCCGCCGCGTCTCCAGGGCCTGCCGCAGCGAGGGGAACTCCGACAGCTGCAACGAGTGCTGCCGCACCTTCGCGTTGGCCAACGGCCCTCGCGCGGCCACCGACACCAGCCGGCCCTCTTTCAGGAGGAACACCGTCGCCAGGTCGAAGCGCACCACCCGCGTCAGCCAGTCGAGCCCACGGCGCAGCAAATCCCCGACGGAATCCTCCGCCGTTGCCAGCTCGAGGAGGTCCCGAGCGTCCTTCGCACCGTCGATGGCGCCTGAAAAGTCGTCCTGCATACCTACGAAATAATAGGGTTCCACCGAAATTGCAGTGAGGCAGGCACCGAGATTTCGTGACCTACCGTCCAGACAGCCGCTCCAAGCCGGAAGATCCGTCGCAACCCCCGGAACACAAAGAGATTCTTTTGAACATTCGGGGAGGGCCCGCGCGAACGCGGGCGATTGGCTGTCGAGGTGAGCCCATGGCCCGGCCCTGATGCGTCGCGACGAGGACTATCGCCCCTTGTAGGTGAACGGAGCACGCGTTCGCGGCCGTACATTCGAGCCATTGCCTGTCCGGAGTGGGTGCAACCACGCGGCACTTCTCGTATTTTCCGCCCGCTCGTGAGGACCACGAGCGGCCAGTCTCCCCCGGTTCGTCGATCCACCGAAATTGCAGTGGCGAAACGCACCGAGATTTCGTTAGACACCGGCCCAGTGGCACCGACCCAGTGGGGGTGAAATCCAAACCCCTGGAATCATTGATTCGAGGTTCTGGCACGGTGACTGCTAAGCGGTAGGACAGAACACGTTCACTGGGGTCGGCTCACCGCCGGGCCCCCCATCCCAAGGAGCCGTAATGCTGACCGTTGGCGACAAGATCCCGAACTTCAAGGTGAAGGCCACCGTGTCCCTGGAGAAGGGCAAGGAGTTCCAGGACATCACGAACGAGACCTTCAAGGGCAAGTGGCTGATCCTGTTCGCGTGGCCGAAGGACTTCACTTTCATCTGCCCGACGGAGATCGCGGAGTTCGGCAAGAAGAACAAGGACTTCGCTGACCGTGACGCGCAGGTCCTCGGCCTGAGCACCGACAGCGAGTTCGTGCACCACGCGTGGCGCACGCACCACCCGGACCTGAAGAACCTGCCCTTCCCGATGCTGGCGGACATCAAGCACGAGCTGTGCAACGCGCTGGGCATCCTCCACAAGGAAGAGGGCGTGGCCCTCCGCGCGACGTTCATCGCGGACCCCGAGGGCATCATCCGCCACGTGACGGTCAACGACCTGTCCGTGGGCCGCAACGTCTCCGAGACGGTTCGCACGCTGGACGCGCTCCAGACGGACGAGCTGTGCCCCTGCAACTGGACCAAGGGTGAGGAGACCCTGACCCAGAAGCTGTCGAAGGCGGGGTAATCCACCATGGCCTCGCTCGAAGTCGTCCGCTCTGAACTCGCGGACTCCCACAAGGACACCCGCCTCAACCTCCAGGGTGTCCTGGAAGGTGGCAGCCTCACCGCGGAGCAGCGTTGGGGTGTGGCCGTGGCATGCGCCTTCGCCGCTCGGAATGAGCGGCTGAAGGAGGCCATGCTCAACGAGGCGAAGAAGGCCCTCGCGAATCCCGAGCCTGTCATCGAGGACGCGCGTGCGGCGGCGTCGTTGATGGCGATGAACAATGTGTACTACCGCTTCCGGCACATGATCGGGAAGGAGTCCTACTCGACCAAGCGCGCCGGGCTGCGGATGAACCGGCTCGCGCAGGTGCTGACGAACAAGGTGGACTTCGAGCTGGTCTGCCTCGCCGTCAGCGCCATCAACGGCTGCGAGATGTGCATGCAGTCCCACGAGAAGGTCGTCCTCGAGGGCGGCCTCTCCGAGGACCAGGTGCACGACGCGGTTCGCATCGCGTCGGTCATCCACGCGGCGGCGGTGGGACTGGAGTCTTAAGCCCCTCTGTCGCGAGGCATCGCCGAAGTTTCAAGCGCCCTCCGGTGGAAACACCGGGGGGCGCTCCCTTTTTGGCCGCCGCGCATCCAACCTGCCGACACCGACAAACACACAGCCGAAAGGAAGACACCATGTACCGCAGCCCCAGCCCCCTTCCCGAGCAGGCCCGCGCCGCCATCGCTGAATCACTCAACGAGCGGCTCGCCGACGGGCTCGACCTGCACTCGCAAATCAAGGTCGCGCACTGGAACATCAAGGGTCCGCAGTTCGCCTCGCTCCACCCGCTGTTCGAGACGTTCGCGGTGAGCCTGGCCACGCACAACGACTCCATCGCCGAGCGCGCGGTGACGCTGGGTGGCAAGGCCTACGGCACCAGCCGCCACGTGGGCAAGACGAGCCGCCTGCCTGAGTATCCGCAGGAGACGACGCGCGACATGGAGCACGTGAAGCTGCTGGCCGAGCGCATCGAAATCTACCTGGACGGCCTGCGGAAGAGCCGCGCCCTCTTCGTCGAGAACGGGGACTCGGACTCCGAAGGCCTCACCACGGACATCATCACCGAGTTCGAGAAGCACGCGTGGTTCCTGCGCGCTTCGCTCGAAGGCTGAACCGCCTTACCCGGACGGGCCCGCCGGGGCTGTGCACCCCGCTGCACGCACATCCCGGGCCCTGCTCCGGCCGAGCCTCGTGTTCTCGCGAGGTTGCACCGGGCATGACGGTTGCTCTCCACGGGGGCATGCTCCGCCGCGAAGCCGCGGTGTCATGCACCCCCTGGAGAAGCGCCCATGCGACGCATCACCTGTCTTGCCCTCACCGTCCTCGTCACCGCCTGTGGCGGTGGAGCCCCCACGCAAGAAGAAGTGGACGCCGCCCGTCAGCGCGTGGAGCGCGTGGTGGCGGCCTCGCATCAGGTGCGCGGCGCGCTGGAAGCCCTGGGCGTGCTGCCGGTGTACACCTGCGGTGAGCCCCGTCGCGCCTTCCTCAGCACCGCCGCGCATGACGTGCGCAAGCGGTGGGCCTGCGCCGGCGCCGCGGTGGAGCCCCATGACAGCGTGACGGACCGCGTGGTGCTCACCTTCGATAAAGGCGGCTGTGACGTGCACGGCCTGCGCTTCGCCGGCCAGGCCGCGTTCCTCTACCGCGGCGGCGAGGACCTCATGGAAGTGGAGGCGGACCTGCGCGGACTGACTGTGGACGGACACTCGCTCCAGGCGGAGGTGGGCTACGGCACGTGCGGCGACGAGACGCGCCTGTGGGCGGATGTGCAGGGCGGCGTCCCTGGACGGCAGGGCCACACGTTCCGAGTCGATGGCCGCGTGGGCATGCGAGCCGGCATGCCCGTGATTGGTGGCACGTCGCTGGTGCTGGACGGTCCAGGCGAGCTGACGGGCCCTCATGGCACCGACCGCCTCACGCTGACGGGGCTGCACTACGAGGTGGGTGAATACCTGCCGAAGGAAGGCACCGCGGTGCTGGAGACCGCGGACGGGCGGCGCGTGGAAGCCCGCTTCCAGCCCGTCCTATGGCGCCTGGGCAAGGCCGAGGTGACGGTCGACGACCTGGAGCCGGTGACGGTGCCCATCGTCCGCTGAGCAGGCGCGCGGAGGCAGCGCGCACGGCGCGGACTTCCGCTAGGGTGTGACGCCGTGAGCGACGACGTCCCCCTTCCGGCATTCCGCGCCGTGCCCCGCACCGGCGTCATCTTCGTCACCGCCGAGGCCACCCGCCGCGGCTACCGCTCCAGCGACCCGGAGTGGTGCAACCTGGGCCAGGGCCAGCCGGAGACGGGAGACCTCCCCGGCGCGCCGCCCCGGCTGAATCAGGTCACCATCAACGTGGCGGACATGGAGTACGCCCCCGTCGCCGGGCTCTGGGAGGTGCGCGAGTCCATCGCCAGCCTCTACAACCGGCTCTACCGCCGGGGCATGCCCAGCCAGTACAGCGCGGAGAACGTGAGCCTGTCTGGCGGTGGCCGCGCGGCACTCACCCGCGCCGCGGCCAGCCTGGGCGCCGTCAACCTGGGCCACTTCCTGCCGGACTACACGGCCTACGAGGAGTTGCTGGACGTCTTCAAGGCGTTCACCGCCATCCCCATCCTCCTGGAGGGTGAGCGCGGCTATGCCTTCACCGCCGAGGACTTGCGGCGCGAGGTGCAGGGCCGGGGCCTGTCCGCCCTGCTCTTCTCCAACCCCTGCAACCCCACCGGCAAGCTGGTGCACGGCGAGGAGATGGCGCGCTGGGTGAGCGTGGCCCGCGAGCATGAGTGCGCGCTGCTGGTCGACGAGTTCTATTCGCACTACATCTGGACGGGCCGCCCCGGACACCTGCCGGTGGAGAGCGCCGCCCGCTACGTGGAGGACGTGAACAAGGACCCGGTGGTCTTGTTCGACGGCTTCACCAAGAACTGGCGCTACCCGGGTTGGCGCATGACGTGGACGGTGGGGCCGCGCCAGGTCATCGATGCTGTCTCCAGCGCGGGTAGCTTCCTGGATGGCGGTGGGAGCCGGCCGCTCCAGCGCGCGGCGATTCAACTCCTCCAGGAGGAACCCGTGGTGGCGGAGACGATGGCCATCCACAACACCTTCCGGGAGAAGCGGGACCGCTTCCACTCCCGGCTGGAGCGCATCGGCATCCGCACGGACCGCGCACCGGACGGCACCTTCTACGTCTGGGGCAACGTGTCCGGGCTGCCGCCGCCACTCAACGACGGCATGGGCTTCTTCCGCGCCGCACTGGACCAGAAAATCATCGCCGTTCCAGGCGAGTTCTTCGACGTGAATCCCGGCAAGCGCCGCGCGCGCCCCTCGCGCTTCCGCGGCTACGTACGCCTGTCCTTCGGCCCGTCCATGGAGACGCTGGAGAAGGCCCTGTCGCGGCTGGAGGCCATGGTGCTCCACTACTCGCGCACGCCGGGTCAGCCGCCACCGGCACCCTGACGTGAAATGGCCCGGCCCCTCCATGCGAGGTTGCCGGACCCGGACGCCTCCAGCCCTGCTCAGCGGGGCGCGCCGCCCGTGCCGCGCTCCGGGACGACCCAGAGGTAGAGCGTCCGTCCCTCGCTCTGCACCGTCTTGGTCGGCGCCCAGTCCCCCATGTCGAAGCTGTGCGACACGATGCGCGTGCCTGGCTTCAGCTCCGAAAGCAGCTTGGACTTGAGCCGCTCGTTGACGGAGGGCAGCAGGTAGAGCGTCACCACCGACGCGTCACGGATGTCCGCGTCGAAGAGGTCACCCTGGCGGAACTCCACCTTGTTCTTCACGCCCGCCTGGCTCGCGTTCTGGTTGGCCTCGGCGATGCGCTCCGGGTTGATGTCCACGCCCACGGCGTGCTTCGCCCCGTGCTTCTGGACAGCGGAGATGACGATGCGACCGTCTCCGCTGCCCAAATCATAGACAGTGTCCCCGGGCTTCACGCCAGCCAATGCCAGCATCCCGTCCACGGCACCTTCCGGTGTGGGGACGAAGGGAACCTCGGGCGACTGAATCGAACTGCCCGAGGGTCCGCGGACCTGCACCGTCACCGTCTGCTGCGCCGTCGAAACGCTTGCGGCGTTCGAGGCCATCGCCGCCGTGAACGCGAAAACCACCATCATTCGCTTCATGTCGCCTCCTTCGTTCGTTGCAATCTGGGAGAGGAAGTGACCTTGGGGGAGGTCCCCTGCGAGCCCCTGCGGGTGCGCACCACCTCCACGGCGAGCAGCACGCCGCCCGTGCCCAGCACTGCCAGCCCCGCGAGCGCGCCCAGGCCGGTGAAGGCCAGGCTGGAATAGAGGACGTAGGCGCAGATGCCGATGAAGAGCAGCGGCGTGAGCGGATACAGCGGCACGCGGAACGGCCGCGGCGCATCCGGCTCACGCACGCGCAGCACCATCAGCGACACGCCCGTCAGCAGGAAGAAGAGCCAGAAGACGGGCGCGGTGTACTCCACCATCGTCTCGAAGCCCTGACGCGTCAGCGTCCCCAGCCCCACCAGCGCCAGGGAGATGGCCCCCTGCACCAGCAGCGCGCGGGACGGGCCATTGGACTTCGCGTGCCATTGCCCCAGCCCGTTGAACAGCACGCTGTCCCGCCCGAAGGCATAGTGGGTCCGAGCCCCCGTCAGCACCGTGGCGTTGGCGGACGTCAGCGCGGAGATGGCGATGATGACGCTCAGCACCAGCGCGCCCCCGCTGCCCACCGCGCGCTGCATCAGGTCCGCGGCCACCGCCTCCGAACGCGCCATGCCTTCGAGCCCCAGGCCGCGCAGGTAGGCCACGTTGACCAGCAGGTACAGCGCCGTCACCAGCCCGATGCTCGCCAACAGCGACCAGGCGATGGTGCGCCGCGAACCCCGCACCTCCGAGGACAGGTACGCCACCTCGTTCCAGCCGCCGTACGTCAGCAGCACGAACACCATGGCCAGGCCCCAGGCGGTCCCTGACGACGCGGCCGGTGCCGGCGCCGCCTCCGCGGGCACCAGAGCGGGCGTGAACAGCAGCCCCACGATGACGACAGCCCCCACGCCCAGAACCTCCAGGGCCGTGAGCAGGTTCTGCGTACGGGTCCCCTGCCGAAGTCCGGCGATGTTCACCGCCGTTAGCCCCACCACCAGCATGGCCGCATAGACGGGCGACGAATACGGGCCCAGGGGGAAGAGCTGCGTGGCGTAGTCCCCGAAGACGAAGGCCAGCAGTGCGATGGAGCCGGTGGGGATGACGGTCAGCCGCGCCCACGCGAAGAGGAAGGCGGGCCCCTTGCCCAGCGCGCGGTACAGGTAGTGGTAGTCCCCGCCCGGGTGTGGCCAGGCGCTGGCCAGCTCCGCGTAACACAGCGCGCCCACCAGCGACGCGACACCGCCCAGCAGCCACGTGAGCAGCATGGCCTCACCGCTGGCGGACTGCGCGGCCACCAGCGAGGGCGCCTTGAAGATGCCTGCCCCCAGGACGATGCCCACTGTCAGGGCCATCACATCCAGCACACGCAACGACGGCGACGGCGCGGACTCACCACGCTTCAAGACTTCGACTCCTGGTTGCTGCTCCTGCATGGTGACGTGCTCCACGCGCCTCGGCAGCCTCCGCCGTCCGGCGCAAGATGAGGCCGGGACCCGGCCATGGGGAGGATGAGCCTAGGGACCGTCCCCTCCCCGTCCATGAGACGGAGGGCCCCTCTGCATTTCCGTGGACAGAGCCCCACATCCGGACTGGCGAGCGGACACTTCCTCGTCCCCGACACGATGGCTCTATGCTGGGTGTCAATGAGACTTCCGTCGTCCCGGCTCGCCCTGCTGTGCATGCTCTATTTCGTGCAGGGCCTGCCCTTCGGCTTCCAGGCCACCGCCCTGCCGGTGTACCTGCGCTCGCAGGGCGTCTCGCTGACCACCATTGGACTGCTCGGCGCGCTGTGGTTGCCCTGGGCCCTCAAGGCGCTCTGGGCGCCCCTGGTGGACCGGTATGGCTCGGCGCGCATCGGCCGGCGCAAGTCGTGGATTCTGCCGATGCAGGCGGGGCTCGCAGCCAGCTGCGCCGCGGCGGCGGTCGCGGCTTCGCGGGACGCGCTCCCCGCCCTGCTGGCGCTCGTCTTCCTGATGAACCTGTTCGCCGCCACGCAGGACATCGCGGTGGATGGCTTCGCCGTGGACACCCTGCGCCCCAGTGAGCTGGGCCTGGGCAACACCGCGCAGGTGGTGGGCTACAAGCTGGGAATGCTGACGGGCGGCGGGCTGCTGGTGTGGGCCAGCGCGCGCATCGGCTGGTCCGGCCTCTTCGTCGCCATGGCGCTGCTGTGCCTGGCCGTCTTCACGGTGATGCTCTTCGCCCGGGAGTCTCCCCCCGAGACGCATGCCACGCCGTCCACGCCCACCGCCCGGCAGGAGCCGGATTGGCGCGAGCTGTTCCAGCGGCTCAAGAAGGCGCTCCTGCTGCCGGGCGCGGGCTGGCTGCTGCTCTTCATCACCACGTACAAGCTGGGCGAGAGCATGTCCGACGTGCTCTTCAAGCCGTTCCTCGTCGACGCGGGCTTCACCGCCGCGCAGATTGGCCTGTGGGTGGGTACGTGGGGCACGGGCGCGTCCATTGTCGGCTCACTGGCCGGAGGACTTCTGGCCTCGCGCATGCCGCTGCTGGGCGCCGTGGGGCTCACCGCGTCGCTGCGGGTGATTCCCCTGGTGGGGCGGTGGCTGCTGGCCACGGGAGGCGTCACCGACGCGGGCATCATCGGCGTCACCATGGCCGAGGAGCTCTTCGGCGGCGCGCTCACCACGGTGATGTTCGCCTTCATGATGTCGCGCGTGGACCGGCGCATCGGCGCCACGCACTACACGCTGCTCGCCAGCATGGAGGTCTGGGGCAAGGCGCCCGCGGGCCCGCTCGCGGGCTGGCTCGCGGACGCGAAGCACGGGCTCGGCCTGGGCTACGCGCCCGTCTTCCTGCTGGGCATCGTCCTGTCCGTGGCCTTCCTGGTGCTGCTGGTGCCCATGCGGCGCCAGAAGCACGCCCCGAGCACCGCGCTCAACACCGCATGAGGCCACAGCCCTGGAACGCAGTCAGCCCTCCACGGGTGGCGCGTCGGGGAGCTCCGCCGAGCGCCACATGTACCAACTGGCCACCGAGCGCCAGGGCCTCCAGCGCTCGCCATGAGCGAGCAGCACCTTGGGCTTGGGCATCTCCGGCAGGCCATAGGCCTTCATGAAGCCCTTGCGCACGCCGTAGTCGTCCACGGGCAGCACGTCGGGCCGCTCGAGCTGGAACATGAGCAGCATCTCCACCGTCCACTGGCCAATGCCGCGCACCTGGGTGAAGTGCTCGATGAGTTCGGCGTCATCCATGCGCCGCACCTTGGCCAGCGGCGGCACGGTGCCGTCCAGCGTCTTGCGCGCCAGGTCCTGGAGCGCGGCCAGCTTGTTGGCGGACAGTCCCGCTTCGCGCAGCGACGTGTCCGGAACCGCCAGCAGCGCCTGGGGCGTGAACTTCCGTCCCGAGCCCACGCGCTCGCACACGCGCCCGAAGATGGTGGCGGCCGCCTTGCCGTGGAGCTGCTGGTAGACGATGGACTCCGCCAGCGCGCCGAATGGGCTGTGCAGCGGGCGCACCTGGAGCCGGAAGGGACCGACCTGCTTCATCAACGCGCCCAGCGTCGGGTCCGCACGGGACAGGGCACGGCGGACCGAGGGCGTGTAGTAGCTGGGGTATCGAATGACGTCGGGAGGAGGACGCGGCATGGGCGGCGACCATGATGCCGCCGCCCAGCCCCCTTCACGCAACCCGATTCTTGCGCCAAGCCGCCGCCGCTCAAATCGGCGCGGCGTGCTCCGTCTCGGCCGGCACCTGGGTGCGCGGCTCGCCCTCTTCCTCTTCGACGTGGTGCTCGATCTGCTCCTGGAGCACCTGCATCTTCGCGTCGAACTCCTCGTCCGACGGCTCCAGGTCCAGCAGGTCGGCGATGAGGCGCTTGGCGGACAGCTGTTCCTCTGCGGCCTCGCGCAAGAGGGCCTCCGTGTCCTGCGCCTTCGCCGCGGGATAGAAGTATTGCTCCTCGATGGAGGCGTGCGCGCTCAAGCGGTCGGAAATCATCTCGAAAAGCTCCTGGCGTTTCGCCTCCGCCCCCTCCGAGAACTTCTCGTCCTTCTTGAACAGCTTCTTCACCTCGTCGTGCTGCTGCTTCAACAGTTCGATAGCGTCCTTGCGCGCCCGCTTCCGTGTGGATGATGTGTGTCGTGTTGAGGTGTGAAGGCGTGTGGCTCAGGTCGGCAGCTTCTTCGCCGGCAGGTCCTTCACGGCTGGGCCATTGAGCACCTTGCCGGTGGGACTGAAGCGCCCCCCGTGACAGGGACAGTCCCAGGAGCGCTCCGCGCCGTTCCAGTGCACGTGACAGCCCAGGTGCGTACACACCGGGGACACCGCGTGCGTGGTGCCGTCCTCCGCGCGGTACACCGCGACCTTCTGTCCCGCCACCTCCAGGACCTTGCCCTCGCCGGGCGCCACGTCCGCCAGCCGATTCCCGGCCGGCCGGGACAGGCGGTCCGCGACGAAGCGGAAGGCGACTTCCGCGTTCTCCTGGATGAAGTCCTTCGCGCCTGCCTGGGGCTTCACCCGCGTCGCCGAGTAGAGCGCGGCGAAGGGGTTCTGCCTGTCGAGGATGGCGTCGGAGAGAATCATCCCCGCCAGCGTGCCGAACGTCATGCCCGTGCCGGAGAAGCCGGTGGCCACGTACACGTGGCGGCTGGCCGTGTTGCGACCGATGTACGCCAGCCCGTCCGCGGACTCGATGACCTGGCCGGACCAGCGGTGGGTGATGTCCGTCACCGGGAAGCGCCGCAGCGCGTAGGCCTCCAGCGCGGCGTAGCGCCGGGCGGTGTCCTCGTCGGTGCCGACCTTGTGGTCCTCGCCGCCCACGATGACGTAGGTGCGCCCGTTCACCTGCTGCGTGCGGATGTAGTGATAGGGCACCTGGCTGTCGTAGTACTGGCCCGGCTCCAGCGGCCCGTTGAGCGGCCCCGCCACCGCGTAGGTGCGGTAGGGGTAGAGCTTGGTGTGCATGGCCACGCGGTTGAGCGGCGTGGTGGTGGCCTCCACCACGGCCGCGGCGGTGACGGTGCCGCGGTCGGTGACGACGCGGCAGGGCGCGCCGTCGTGGACCTCCGTCACCCGCGTGTTCTCGAAGAGGTGGCTGCCGTCGCCGGGAATCCGGTCCGCCAGCGCCAGCAGATACTTGCGAGGATGGAAGAGCGCCTGGTCCTCCACCCGCAGGGCCCCCTTCACGGGATACGGCAAGGGCACGTCCTGGGTGAAGGTGGCCAGCAAGCCGGCCTCGCGCGCGGCGGTGACTTCGTGGTGCAGGTCGGCCAGCTCGCGCGCCGTCTCCGCGTAGCGGTACATGGGCACGCGCTGGAAGTCACAGTCGATGCCGAGCTCGTCGACCAACGCGGCAATCTGCTCGATGGCCGCGCGGCTGGAGGACGCCGCGAGCTGAGCCCCCTTCTCACCGAAGTCGCGCCGCAGCGTGGCGTAGGGCGTGTCGAGCATCTCGGTGAGGTGCGCGGTCGTCTGGCCCGTCTGCCCCGACAGGATGCGGTGCATGTCCAGCACCGCCACGCGCTTGCCAGCGCGCTTCAGGAGCCACGCCGTGGTCAGCCCCGCCATCCCCCCGCCAATGATGGCCACGTCCACCGTCACGTCACCCGGCAGCGCCGGGAAGTCGCGCGGGGGGGCCGTCACCGTCCAAAGCGACCTGTGCGCCCGCTGCTCGTCGTCCATGGCCCAAGGCTAGGAACGGCGCCCCGGAGCGATAAGCCACGGGAGCGGACTGCAAGGCTGGCTGCCTACCCAACACCAAGGCGTTGCAGATGTACACGAGCGAACACTGCCGGCCCTCTCGTGTTCGCAAATCACGGTGCGGGCAAGCCTGCTCTGGGGTGGCTCGCCGACGCGCGTTACAAAAACGCGGCCCCAGGAGCCGAGGAGCTTCGACGATGCCCGTGGAAAGATTGGCTGGAAGCGCCAGCCTCGTCGACGTCCTGGACCGGGTGCTGGACCGAGGTCTGCGCTGGGACGCGAACGTCCACGGGCAGGCGCTCCAGGACTGGCCACCCGCATCCACACGCACCATCGTGGTGAAGTTCGTGGAGGTGCGAACGCCCACTCCTCATTCCCGTGGAGCCTGACGCAGTGGTCCCCCCCACCGCACTGCCCACCCCAACCCCCGAGCCAGACGTCGAAGCACGGCTCGCCCTGGCCGAGCACCTGCTCGCCTGCGACGAGCCACGTCTGTGCGCGCAGCACGTGGTGGCGTGGCTCACCCGCGAGCGGCCGTCGGACATCGCCGCCTGGCTCGTGCGCGACAGCGGCACGGGAAGGTGGGTCTGCCTCGCGGCCCGGAACCTCTCCGAGGCCCAGCGTGGCGCCCTGGCGTTCCAGCCCGATGAGACCTCCCATCCCCTGGCCGAGGCGCTGACGCAGGGGGCACCTTGCTTCTTCGCCGCCCCCCGGGCCCCGCTGCCGGCAGTGGGGTGCATCGCGGTGCCCCTGGGCCGCCCCGGAGCGCCCGCCGCGGGCCTGCTGCTGCTGTCCGCGGACGGCCCCACGCTGACGCCGGACGCAGCCTGGGTGAGCGCGCACGTCGGCCCCCGGCTGGCCGCCATGCTCCCCACGGAGCGCCGCGAGGTGGCGGGCGGCGAGTTGCTCCGTCGCATCATCGACACCGTGGCGGACCCCGTGCTGCTGACGGACCTGGAGGGACGGCCCCACATCGCCAACACCCGCGCGGAGGTGCTGCTGGTGGCCGGGCCGGATGCGAGCGAAGGCCGCCGCCGGGCGACGGAGCTCAACCGGCAGGTGTTCTCCTCCGCGCTGGCCAGCTTCGCCAGCGGTGACACGTCCACCGTGCGCCGCCGGGAAGTCCCGCTGGTGGACCCGGTGGAGGGAATCGACCTGCTCTTCGAGGTCGTCAGCACGCCCGTGCTCGAGCCGGATGGCCGCGAGTCCCTGGTGAGCGTGCTGCGCAACGTGACGGACCTGGGCCGCGCCACCCAGGCGCTGGGTGAGAGCTACCGGCGCCTGCGCGACACGGAGCGGGAGGCCCGCAGCGAGCGTCACCGGCTGGACCGCGTGCTGGACTCCGTGCCGGACCCCATCATCCTGTCCGACCCTGCGGGCGGCATGGTGATGATGAACGGCCCGGCGGAGAAGCTCTTCGCCACGCACCCCGACAGTGGGGAGGCGGTGATACGGCGGCTACGCTCCAACAACGCGAGCTTCTCATCGTTCCTCGCCAACCTGCTGGACGCGGAAGGTCGGCCCCGCTGGCGCGGACAGCTCGGGCTGGTGGACCCGGCCACGGGCGCCACGCTCCCCATGGAGGCCGTGGCCAGCAAGGTCCTGGGCGACTCCGGTGAGCTGACGGGCATCGTCACCCTCTTCCACGACCGCAGCGAGGCGCTGGAGAAGGCGCGGCTGTTGGAGCGGGTGAAGGAAGGTTCCGTCCACCTGGAGGCGCGCGTGCAGGCCGCCACCGCGGAGCTGGCCGAACAGAACGAGATGCTGCGCCGGCAGGCCATCCAGGTGGAGCAGGCCAGCGCGGCCAAGTCCCAGTTCCTGGCCAACATGTCCCATGAGTTCCGCACGCCGCTCAACGCCATCCTCGGCTACACGAACATGCTACTGCAGGGCGTGTCCGGCGAACTGAACCCGTCGCAGAAGCGGAACCTCACGCGCATTGACTCCAACGGCAGACACCTTTTGGAGGTCATCAACGAGATTCTGGACATCACCCGCATCGAAGCGGGCCGCATGCCCTTGAACCTGTCGGACTTCGGCATCCCGGAGCTGCTCCAGGAGGTGATGGCGGAGATGGACCCCATCATCGCGCGCAGCAAGCTGACGGTGAGCGCCCACCTCGGCCCGCGCGTGCCGGCGGTGTACAGTGACCGGCAGAAGGTGAAACAAATCGTCCTCAACCTCCTGTCGAATGCGTTGAAGTTCACGCACGAAGGCTCAGTGCAGGTGCAGGCGGAGTACGTGGCTGCTACGTCCACGCTCACCATCTCCGTGACGGACACGGGCATTGGCATCGACCCAGCGAACCAGGAAAAAATCTTCGAGGACTTCCAGCAGGTGGACAGCTCTCCGACCCGGGCCTATGGAGGCACGGGTCTGGGGCTCTCCATCTGCCGTCGCCTGGCTGCCATGCTGGGGGGGCGCGTCACCCTCCAAAGCACCCAAGGCGAGGGTTCGACATTCACCCTGCACTTTCCCCGACGCGCGAGGCGCGCATGATGAACCCATCTGAGACCCCGAAGCCCCTCGTGCTGGTCGTTGACGACTATCAAGATGCCCGGGAGATGTACGCCGAGTACCTGGAGTTCTCGGGCTTCCGCGTCGCCGAGGCCAAGAACGGCCAGGAGGCGCTGGACAAGGCCTTCGAGCTGCGGCCCGACATCATCCTCATGGACCTGTCGCTGCCCATCATGGACGGCTGGGAGGCGACACGGCGGCTGAAGGGCGACGACCGCACGCGCGCAATCCCCGTGGTGGCGCTCACGGGCCATGCGATGACGGGGCAGTCCGACGAAGCCAAGGGCGCGGGCTGCGACTCCTTCGTCACCAAGCCCTGCCTGCCGGACGCGCTGGTGGATGAAGTCCGCCGCGTGCTCGCCACCCACGGAGGCGCATCGGCGAGGTGAAGCGCACCATGTCCCGGAGGACACGGCCCCGGAAGGGGGCGGCTCGCGGCGACAGCCGCACGGCCCAGGCCGCCCGGCCTTCGCCTCCCACGGCGGAGACGGTGACGCCCGACGGGCTCCGGTATCTCTACGGCATCGTCCGTGCCACCGCGCCCCTGGACGTCGGGCGCATCGGATTGGGCACCAGCGCGTCACCGAAACCCTGCTCCGTGAGCACATCGTGCTCCCCGTGGCCTTCGGCACCGTCATGGCGTCCGAGGCCCAGGTACGAGCTGTGCTGCGCACGGCCCATGGCGAACTGTCCGGCGTGCTGGACGCGTACACGTTCCGCTTCACCGGTCCCTGGGCGCCGTACAGCTTCGTGGACGTGCATCTGGGCCTGCGTGACGAGGACGAGCTGGGGACCTGAGCCCAGGTCCCCGCGGGTCACTTCCCTGAAGCGGAGGACACGGGCGCCGTCACCCGCACCGCCTCTTCCGCCAGCGCGTCAATCCCGGCGTGGAGCTGGGCCCAGCCCGAGGTGTGCTCGGTCCGGGCGTAGAAGCCCCCCTCGCTCTTCACCACCATGACGTGGCCAACGGCCCGGCCCGCGCGCAGGTAGTCCACGCGGAAGGACTCCTGCGGCTCGCCCCCGGGAAGCGGTTCGTCGCGGCCGAGCAGGTCCACCGGCATCATCCGCCACACGCGGTCATGCCAGTTGCGCGCGAAGTCGTCCGGCCGCTCCGGTGCGGCCTCCGGCGCGAGGACCACCGGGCCGGGCGCCTTGCCCGTGGCCCGGAAGGCACGGGTGGAGCCACCCGCGCTGATGGTCACCGCGTCGAAGTCTCCCAGGTCGAAGGTGTGCAGCCGGCGGTCCACCAGACGGCTGTTCGCGTTCTCCAGGTCCGGCAGCATCGCCGGGCCCAGCAGGTACACGCGGCCGTCCTCCTCGCTGCGCAGGTACGGCGTCCCCCAGCCGCCCGGAGGCGACGCCAGGGCGAACACACGCGCCTTGCCGGCCACTGTCAGCGTCAGCTTGCGCGGAGACGTGGCCAGGCCGACCTCCTCCAGCTTCTTCGCGTCCAGCTCACCCAGCGCCCGCATGGCGCGCATGGGCGCGAAGCGGGAGAACAGCTTGTCCGCCACCTCGTTGGCGCGCAGCTCGCGCGGCGGTGGCGGTTCCTCGCGCACGGCCACGGGCGGTTGTCCCGCGGCGGCGCCGGTGCCCGCGTCCGTGCCCACGGCCGCGGTGGCCACGCCCGCGTCGGTGGCGCCCGCGTTCGCACCACCGGAAGCCGCCCTGGAGGCCTTGTAGCCCAGACGCACCCAGAGCCGGTCACGCTCACTGGCATCGCGGAACACGTCCACGAAGCGGGAGTCGTCCTCGTAGCGGATGCTGTCCAGCGCGCGCGCCGGGACATCCACCACCGTGACTTCACCCGGGCCCGCGGAGGGCTCGCGCTGCCAGACAACGAACGCCGCAATCAACGCGGCCGCCGCCAGGGCCCCTTGGAGGGCCAGGTCCCGAACCTTCATCGCTCACCTCCCGCCACCGCGGGGCGCGGCGCGCGGCGTCCCCGCCGGCGCGTCGTCACGAAGCCCACCGCCAGCACCAGGGCCGGCCCCAGGAACACCGTCGCGTAGAACCAGAGGACGTCCTGCTCCCGCGTGTGCTGGATGGGCGTGTCTTCCTCCGAGGACACGGCGCCGGAGATGGACTCCTCACCGGTGAGCCACCGCAGCGTGTCCACCGCCAGGTACGCGTTTCCCATGTTGCCCATCAGCAAATCACTCACCGCGTCCGCGTCCGCCATCACCACGGCGCGCATCGCCTCCTGGCCAGCCGGCGCGGGCTTCTCCACCGCGATGACCAGGGGCCAGGGCCGCCGCATCTCGCCCGCGTCCAACGTGAAGTTGCCATTGGCGTCCGCGAAGGTGGCGCCGTGCGCGCGCACCGACACGTCCTGCGCAATGCCACCCGGCAACGGCTGAATCTGCTCCAGGGCGCCCGCGCTCAGGAAGACGACCGGCGCCTGTCCCGCCAACGACGACAGCGACGTGACGGACGGGTGCGAGGAGAACGTCGCCGTGCCCAGGTTGCCGCGGTCGCTCTGCTGCCGC
This sequence comes from Myxococcus sp. CA023, assembly GCF_010998615.1. Lineage (GTDB taxonomy): Bacteria > Myxococcota > Myxococcia > Myxococcales > Myxococcaceae > Myxococcus. The sequence continues at coordinate 34,561 of NZ_JAAEAH010000043.1, forward strand.
GACGTGCGGAAGTACACCTGGTCATTGGCCAGCGGCGTCTTGAGGTACTTCAGGCCCAGGGACTCCAGCAGCGGCTGGAAGTCAGGCCCCTCCGGCTCCAGCGCCAGCCACAGCCGACCGCCGCGCGCGGAGTACTCGCGCAGGGCATTCAGCTCCTCGGGGAGGAACTCCTGCGTCGGGCCCGCCACCACCACCACGGAGGCGTCACGCGGCACCTCGGTGCCCAGGCCCTCGGAGACACCGAGCGGCCGCACGTCCACGTTCTGCGCGCGCAGCAACTCCTTCAGCTTCTCCACGGATGGGCGGGTCGTCTCGCCCGGCACCGCTCGCGACTCGGCGCGCTCACCGTGGCCGGACGTGAAGTAGACGACCCGGCGAGGCCGGGCCACCGTCAGCAGGCGGCGCTGGACCTCCTGGTCCAACCGCTGGAGCTGGCCGCGCGCCCGCTCGACTTCCAGGCCCACTGTGAGCGGCTCCTTCCGGTCGCCGCGCGCCAGGACGATGGTGCCGTTGTTGTGGACGCCCAGCGACTTCGCCCGAGCCGGCTCCACCGCCTGGTCCAGTCGCACCACGTTGAGCAGGCCTGGACTCTCCACCGACAGGTCACGGAAATACTGCCCCACCGCTTCGCCCACCTCGTTCGCGGGAGGGAAGAAGAGCGTCACCTGGAGCGGCTCATTGAGCCCGCGAATCACCTTGCGCGTGCCGTCGCCGGGCTTCGCGGTGCGGAAGTAGGACAGGTCCCACGTCACGTCAGCCTGGGTGGCGACGAACATGGACGCGAAGGCGAAGACGAGCACGAAGGCCAGCCCCAGCCCAGAGTACAGCGCGCTGCGGACACGGCCTGTCTCCAGCACGGGTGCGCGCGTCATCGCCGCGGCGGCGACCTCCACCATCGCCAGCGGCAGCAGGCAGCATGCGAGCAACGCCGGGAAGAGCGCCGCCAGCGACACCGCCAGCCGAGGCGCCTTCTGGGACAAGGGGCCGCCGAAGAGCCCGGTGCCCACGTCCGACTGGACGAAGTAGAGCCCCAGGGCCAGGAGGCCCACGCAGTACAGGCCCGACACCCACGCCTCGACGGCGCGCCGGTCCGCGCTGGCCGACCGCCTGCGCGCGAAGCGCCAGACCAGCGCGCCCACCGCCACCGCCCCCCCCAGGCCAGACAGGACAGTGCGGCCCGTGCCGATGCCAAAGAGCCGCTCACCGAGGAAGACCGCCAGCAGGCCCGAGACGAAGGCCAGCGTCACGGGGAGCCCCCCGCTCGAAGGACGCGCGCTCATCGCCACCTCCGCGCCTCGAGCACCCGCGTGGCCGCGAACAGCGCCACGTAGGTGACCACGAGGTAGTAGACGACGTCACGCACGTGGATGAGCCCCGCCTGGAACGGCGGGAAGTGCTGATTCCACAGCGACATCGCGCTGAAGACATCCGCCAGCGGCTGCTCGGTGATGCGCGCCAGGAGCCAGCACAGGATGAGGGCCACCAGCATCACCGCGGACGTAATCGCCGCGAGCAACTGGTTGCGCGCCAGCGCCGAGCCGAATGTCCCCACCGCCAGCGACGCGCTGCCCAGCAGCAGCAGACCGAAGTACCCCGCCGCCACGTGACCGAAGGACACCTTGCCGTTCACCATCACCAGCAGCGGCATGTAGACAGTGCACAGGAGGTACAACGCGAGGAAGGCCAATCCCGCGAGGAACTTGCCCAGGACGATGTCGCGGTCGCGCAGCGGTGACGAGTACAGCAGCGACAGCGTGCCCGTCTGACGCTCCTCGGCCAGCAGGCGCATCGAGATGAACACCGAGGCGACGACGGTGAAGCCGCTCGAGTAATAGAAGAACTGCGACAGCACCTCGGCGGAGCGCTTGCTGGCGCCGCCCAGGGCATACGCGTTGAAGAACAAGCCGTTCAACGCGAGGATGACCGCGATGATGACGTAGCCGCTGAGCGTGCGCAGATAGGCGGACAGCTCGCGGCGGGCGATGAGCAGCGCTTTCACGCGCGCGCCTCCTGGCCGTGCGTCAGCCGCAAGAAGATGGATTCGAGCTGACCGGCTCCCTGGTCCAGCCGCAACAACTCCAGACCCGCGCCCACCACCGCCTGCGCCACCAGGGGCCGCTGGTCGGGCGAGGCCCGCACCGTCAGCGCCACCAGGCCGTCCGACACGCGGTCCACCTCCACCGCGCCAAAGCGCTGGAGCACCTCCACCGCGCGCGCCTTGTCGCCGCGCACCTCCAGCTCGATGGTGCCCCGGCCGCCCATCTTCGCCGCCAACTCCTCCTCCGTGCCCTGCGCCACCAACATCCCCTTGTGGATGATGAGCAGCCGGTCACACGTCTGGGAGATTTCCGGGAGGATGTGGCTGGAGACGAGCACCGTGTGCGCGCCCTTCAACCCCCGGATGACGTCGCGCATCTCGACAATCTGCCGGGGGTCGAGCCCGCTGGTGGGCTCGTCGAGGATGAGCAGGGCGGGCTTGTGCACCAGCGCCTGCGCCACGCCCACGCGCTGGCGGTAGCCGTGACTGAGCGTGGAGATGAGCTCGCCGTGGACGTCACGCAGGCCCGTCTTCTCCTCGGCCTCGCCCACGCGGCTGGCGGTGTCCCGGGACGTGACGCCGCGAAGCTGCGCGACGTAGGCCAGGTATTCACCCACCGTCATCTCTTCGTAGAGCGGAGGCACGTCCGGCAGGTAGCCGATGCGCTGGCGGACCTCGTGGGCATTGCTCACCACGTCATGGCCGTCGATGACGACACGCCCCGAGGTCGGCAGCAGCACGCACCCCAGGACCTTCAGCGTCGTCGATTTTCCAGCGCCATTGAGGCCCAGGAAGCCAATGACCTCTCCCTGGCTGATGGTGAAGGCCAGGTCCCGGATCGCCGCGTGCTCACCGTAATATTTGGTCAGCCCTTCGACCTGAATCATCAGGAGTCCTCTCCCCTTCGAAAGCGTCGTTCCTTCTGTCGCAGCGGAGGGGATTGTCAAGCGCCGGACTTGCTAAGAATGGCGGTATTCAGGGCCCTTCGTCGTGCGCCCCAGCGTGAAGCGCAGCGCGCTTTCCAGGTCGGGAAGGAGGAAGGCGAACCCCAGCCGCTGGGCTGCCTGAGGCACGATTCGCGCACCATCCAGCAGCGCCTCTTGCCCCATCTGTCCGAAGAGGGTCCGCACGACAGGCGCGGGGACCGGGAAGACAGCCGGACGCCGCAGCACCTTGCCCAGCGTCCGGGCGAAGTCCGCCTGCCGCACCGCCCCCGGCGCCACGGCGTTGATGGCGCCGCGCGCGGCGTCGGTGAAGACAGAGAAGTGGATGAGCCCGAGCACGTCCTCCAGCGATACCCAGCTCATCCACTGTTGCCCAGAGCCGATGGGCCCGCCGCCTCCCGCGAGGAACGCTGGCAGCATCTTCGCCAGGGCGCCCTCGCGCGCGTCCAGGACGGGGCCGATGCGCAGGTGCACCACGCGGATGCCCGCGGCCTCGGCAGGCGCGGCGGCGGCTTCCCACTCGCGTGATACCTGGGAGAGAAAGCCCTTCCCGTCCGTGCTGCTCTCCTCGGTGAGGACTTCGTCGCCGCGGTCCCCGTAGATGCTGCTGCCGCCCGCGGAGACGAGCACCTTCGGCTTGCGCTTCATCCGCGCCAGGGCTTCGGCCAGGGTGCGAGTGCCCTGGGTGCGGCTCTTGAGGATGGCGTCCTTGTACTCGGGGGTCCAACGCTGGCCAGCCACGTTGACGCCCGCGAGGTGCACCACGGCGTCCACGCCTTCGAGCGCGTCGGTGTCCACCTCGCCCTTGTCAGGCGCCCAGGTGACCTCGTTCCGCGAGGAGTCCGCCTTGCCGCGCACCATGCGCTTCACCGCGTGGCCGCCCGTGGTGAGAAAGGGCACCAGCGACGAGCCCACCAGCCCCGAGGCTCCGGTGACGGCGATGGTGAGCGGCCCCTGCCCCGCGAAGGCGGCGTGACGCGTCAAGTCCTCGAGCGTGACGCGGTGGCGGTACGCGAACATCCGCTCCAGGGTGCGCCGGGCGAAGCCTCCGCCGAAGAGGCTGCCCAGGGGGCCCACGGGGAGGACGTACTCCACTTCGTCATCCAGGATGGACGTGCCCATGGCGGGCTCGGGCCACATCCGGTGGGTGTGGACCCACTTCGCGAAGGGGCCGGACATCTGCGTGTCCTGGAACATGGCGTCTTCGACGTAGGCGGTGTGCTCGGCCACCAGGCGTTGGGGGATGGGGCCCACGCGCATGCGGACAACGACGCGGGCGCCGGTGCGGATGCCATCGCCGGTGCGCTCCAGGACCTCCATCCGCTCCCAGGGGGGCGTCAGGCGTTCGAGCGCCCCTTCCCGGGCATGCCAGGCGAAGAGGTCCTTGGCCGTAACGGGCATCCGAGTGCGAGCATCGAAGACGTGCGACTTGCCCATGTTCCCTCCTGGGGCGACAGTGCGGCGGCGCATGATTGCTCCAGAGTCCCTTGAACGCGCGGTGGAATTGCTGCGGCACGGTGGTGTCGTCGCCCTGCCGACGGAAACCGTCTACGGTCTGTCCGCCAACGCGGAGGACGAACTGGCCGTGCGCCGCGTCTTCGCCATCAAGGGACGCCCCGCCACCCACCCGCTCATCGTCCACATCCCAGGCGTCGAACACCTGAACACGTGGGCACGTGAGGTCCCGGAGGCCGCACGGAAGCTGGCCGAAGCCTTCTGGCCCGGGCCGTTGACGCTGGTGCTGCCGCGCACGGCGCGGGCCACGGATGCCGTCACGGGTGGGCAGGACACGGTGGCTCTGCGCGTGCCGAATCACCCGGTGGCGCTCGCGGTGCTCCAGAAGCTGGGCGGAGGCCTGGCGGCACCGAGCGCGAACCGGTTCGGGAAGGTGAGCCCCACCACGGCGGAACACGTGCGGGAGGACCTGGGCGGAGACGTAGACCTCGTCCTGGATGGAGGCCCGTGCACGGTGGGGGTGGAGTCGACCATCGTGGACTTGAGCTCGGATGAGCCCGCGATTCTCCGGCCCGGCGGTCTGGCGGCGGAGGACGTGGAGCGGGTGCTGGGGCGCAAGGTGCCGGTGCGCACGTCGTCGACGGTGCGCGTGTCGGGTTCACTGGAGTCGCACTACGCGCCGCGTGCTGGCGTGGTGCTGACCGAGCCTGGACAGGCGGTGGCGCGCGTCCAGGAACTGCGTGGACAGGGATTGCGCGTGGGTGTCCTCGGACCGGCGAGCCTTGCGTTGCCCCCCGATGTGCCGCGCTTCGATGTACCGGATGAGCCTGCTGGGGCAGCGCGTGTGCTGTACGCCCGGCTGCGTGAAGCGGATGCCCAGGGGCACGACGTGCTGGTGGCGTGCCTCCCGGCGGAGAGTGGGCTGGGCATCGCGGTCCGGGACCGGCTGTCGCGGGCCGCCGCGCCGCGGGGGTAGCGATTACGCAATCGGGGCCCACCTTCGGTACAGTGGGCGGATGGAGACAGCGCGCAGCGCATCCAGCAGTTCGTCCGTTCACATGGATTGGGTCCGATGGTTCGGTTGGACCTGCGCCGCAGTCCTAGCCAGCCTCGTTTTCGCGATTATAACCAAGGGGCTGGGGGCTGCGACGGCCTACAACCTGAATGGATTTCCACGCGTCCACCTTTATGCTGGCGAAATCCTTTCGGATGTATCGGCTGGCGTTGCGCAGTACCTGGCCGTCTTCATGTGCGGGAGGAAGGGCCGACCTGCCTTCTGGACTGGCATCATCGTCACCGAATTCGTTCGATTTGCCCCCGGGGCAGCACTGCTCGCTGCGATTGCTGCGACCACATCATTCGAAATTGGAACGCTGCACTACAGCCCGTTCGTCTGGTGGACAGTGAGGGCCCTTGTCGCAACCGCATGCCTCGGTTGGCTGTGCATGAAACGAGCGCGTCCAAGCGTGGGCCTTGTGTTCGTCTCGGCACTCACCAGCGTTTCACTGCTGTGGATGGTCAGCATGCAACACCACGGGTTCGGCATCGACCTCATCCTTCCAGGGAGAAGCCAACTCCTTTGGGAACTGCTCGCGCAGTGACCCGGCATCAAGGCGCACGGCATTCATGTTGGTGAATCCCGAGCACGTCTGCCGGCAAGGTCACGGCAAGGAAGCAGGGCTCTTGAAACTCTACGTGGTTGAAGAAGACAGGGCCGCTGGGTTCACCGGAAACCTACGAGCCGTGCCGCCCTGGGGACTCCCAGGCGTCAGCCCCTGCGACACATGTGGAGCCGCAGGCGGCTGGGCTGGCCTCCAGTACCCGTGTGTCGACCTGTCGGGCCTCCAGCAGCGCAAGGCGCTCGAAAACCCAGGCCGGCAGGTCAGCTTCGAGGAATTCTCCCGATTGAGGGACTTGGTTCGTCCATTCGCGCCCGACTGGGCTCGGCTGGAACCAGGCGCCGATTTCGGTCCGCCCACCGGTACGGGCAGCGGCACCTTTGGCGACCTCTTCCTGCAGAACCCATGGTCGCTCTACATCCGCCGTGAAGCCGTGGAGCGCCTTCAGGGCGCGGGCATTCATGGCCTGTCAGGCTGCCCGCTGAACGTGCGGTTCCGAGGAAAGAACCCGCCCGAGCTGCTCGCCATGCAGTTGGAACTCCATGGCCGACTGCACATTGATGGCGTGCCGCCAGGAGAGAGCCCTGTCTGCCTGACATGCGGGGTGTCCCGACACGAGTTACCTCGGCCGCCAATTCTCGATGTTCGTTCGATGCCCGATCCTCCAGATCTTTTCCGGCTTTACAACTGGCCCACTCTCATCGTGGCGAGCGAACGCATGGTGGCCGCAGTGCAGCACCTCTCCTTGCGTGGCATTCGCTTCAGCGAATTCGCGACCCGCCAAGGACCGTCCGTCTCCGTAACCTAGAGAAAGGCGATATGCTCCGCGAATGGAGTATTCACCGAGCGCAGCGTCCTCACTGAGGACACGCTACCTGGAATGGGGCCGCTGGGTCGGTTGGACCGTCGTCGCGGTCGTGGTGAACTTTGTACTCTCGGCGGTGACCTCTTTCGGAGGGAGGTACACGACGTCCGGCGGACAGGGCGATTGCATTTCCATCGGGTCGGCAACTTCCGATGTCGTCCTTGGCATGACGCCAGTCTTGGCCGTAGTCCTGTTCGGCAGAAAAGGCCCAAGCGCCTTCTGGACTGGCGTCGTGACCACCGAATTCGTTCGGTACGTCCCCTCAGCTGCGCTGATGGCGTGGGTCATCGCGGTCACTCCCATCCAAATGGGCACACTGCACCACTCCGCAATCTTCTGGTGGACGTCCAGGTCACTCATCGCGACGGGGGCCGCCATCTGGCTCTGCATGAAGCGAGAAGGTCCAGGCCCGCATGACATGGTCGTCTCGGGGCTCGCGAGTGTCACACTGCTAATGCTCCTGAGCCTGCGGTGGGATGACTTCCCCGTCAATTTCATCCTCCCATGGAGAACTGACCTCCTCTTGCAACTGGCCTTACGAGGACCTCCACACTGAGCAAGAACAAGAAAGAGCCACTCTCCGGCAAGCAACGCAGAGCCGCGATGAAAGACATCGTGGGTTCCGACCAGCACGCCATCGTCAACGCGGCAACACTCCTTTCGGGGGACCCAACAACGACAGGGGAACTGCTGGAGCTGCTCAAGGCCGAAAACAGGGCCGAGCCGCGACAGGGAATCCTCCATGCGCTCTCCTGGCACGGCGACCTCAGGACATGGGGCCTCATGGTGCGAATCCTCGCCGACGACAAAGAGGCCCCCAAGGTACGAGGACAAGCCGCGGAGGGACTCGCCTACATGTTCGACCTGGTGAAAGCCGATTCGCCTGAGTTCGAACTCGCGGTCAAGACGTTGCTGGAGGCACTCTCAGACCCGTCGCTTGAGGTCCGCTACAACGCGATTTTCGCAATCGGCGCGACGAAACATCCCCCGCTCATCCCGGCACTCGAAGCACTGCTCGGCGATTCAACTCCGGTGCCCGGCTGGGATGACACCATCGGGAAGAAGGCCGCCGATGCGATTGAATGGCTGACGTGGAGCAAGTCGTCGTGACGCGACCTGAATCAGGCCTGACGCATGCCGCCGAAAGGCCTCCGCTCCGCATCGACAGGAGAAATACAGTACGCTTTTGAAATGGAACCTTCTGCGACTGCGAGCGCTGCGCTGGCAAGGCCCCGTCCTGAATGGCTTCGAATCTTCGGATGGACCTGGGCGGCGCTCTTCGCAGTCCAGGTCTTCGAATTCGCGAGCAGACGGGTATCGGACGAGTGGCATTACTCCATGACGGGAGGGCCAGGGGACTGCATGTACTTCGGCGACGGGGTCTCAGACATCATGACAGGCCTTGCGCAACTTGTGGCTGTTTTCATGATTGGAAGAACGGGTCCGAGAGCATTCTGGACTGGCATCGTCACCACTGAATTCATCCGATTCGTCCCTACCGCCACCCTCATCGCGTGGTCCAGTGCTTCGCCCCCGCCCGATTTTGAGACGTTGCTTCGCTCCGCCCTTTTCTGGTGGCCATTAAGAGGCATCATTTCAGCCGTGGCCGTCATCTGGCTATGCATGAAGCAAGACCGACAGAGTTCGCTGGCCGTGTCGCTGCTCGCAAGCCTCACGATCCTCGGGGCATTAAGCCTATTGAACAGGGAGCTCTCCTTCAATGCCGCGCTCCCCTGGAGAACCGATAGCCTTTTGATCATGTTCGAACCCCGTGAGAGTCGCCCTTTTCATTAGACGCCCTCGATGTGATGGACGGGTGTTCGACGTCGGAGCACGAGAACCAGGGTCGGCCCCTGCATCCCCCATGAATCAGTGCCGAGTCCGGGGCCCTTCCTCTTCCCCAGGCGGAGCCAGCCGCTGGGACAACAGCCCCAGCAACTCCTGTGTCGACAGCCGTCCCGCCGCATCCTTCCCTTCCAGCACACCCGCAACCAGCGCGCGCTTGTGCTCGTGCAGCGACAGCATCTGCTCCTCGATGGTCCCCCGCGTCACCAGGCGGTACACCGTCACCGGCCGCTCCTGCCCAATCCGGTGCGCGCGGTCAGAGGCCTGGTCCTCCACGGCGGGGTTCCACCACGGGTCCAGGTGAATCACCGTGGTCGCCGCCGTGAGATTGAGCCCGAAACCACCGGCCTTGAGCGAAATCAGGAACAGCGGCACGTCCCCCTCCTGAAACGCGCGGACCCGCTCGGCCCGAGCCCCCGCGGGCGTCTGCCCATCCAGGTACTCGTAATCAATCCCCTCCGCGTCCAGCACCCCGCGCACCAGAGCCAGGTGGGAGGTGAACTGGCTGAACACGAGCGCGCGATGCCCCTCCGCGCGGAGCTCCCGCACCAACTCCATGAACCGCTCCAGCTTGGCCGACTCCAGCTTCGACCCGGCGTCATACAGCCGCGGATGTGAAGCCAGGAGCCGCAGCCGTGTGAGCGCCGCCAGAATCTCGATGCGCCGCTCCTGCTCTTTCATCTTCGGCTTGCGCGTCTCCAAATCAGAGAGCGCCGCCAGCCGCGCGTCCTCGTAGAGCGCCCACTCTTCCGACGAGAGGACAATGGGCACCCGGATGTCCGTCCGCGGAGGAAGCTGCGCCTCCACCTGAGCCTTCGTCCGGCGCAGCAGGAAGGGCTGGAGCACCCGAGCCAACGCGGGCGCGGCCGTCGGGTCCACGCCCCGCTCAATCGGCGCGGCGAAGCGCGAACGGAACGCCTCCCAGCTCCCGAGCAACCCCGAGAAGACGACGGCGAAGAGACTCCACAGCTCGCCCAGGTGGTTCTCCAGCGGCGTGCCCGACAGCGCGAACTTGAAGTCCCCCTGGAGCGCCCGCGCCGCCCGGAACCGGTGCGTCGTCGCGTTCTTCAACGTCTGCGCTTCATCGAAGATGATGGTGGAGAAGCGCAGCTTCGACAGTCGCTCGATGTCCCGCGTGAGCAGGCCATAGCTCAGCACCAGCACGTCCTTGGGCCCCAGTTGCTCCAACGTCCGGCCCCGGTCCGCCGCGTCCGAGAACAGCCTCATCCGCAGCGACGGCGCGAAGCGCTTCGCCTCGTCCATCCAGTTGAAGGCCACCGACGTCGGCGCCAGCACCAGCGCGGGCCCCAGCTTGCTCCGGTCCAGGAGCACCGTCAGCGCCTGCACCGTCTTGCCCAAGCCCATGTCGTCCGCGAGCACCCCACCCGCGCCCCACGAAGCCAGTCGCGTCAGCCAGCGGAAGCCCTCCAGTTGGTAATCCCGCAGCGCCGTCTTCAGTCCCGTGGGAACCCGCGGCTTCAGCTCCTTCGCCGCGAAGATGCGCTCCACCAGGGACTGCCACGTCTTGTCCGCCTCCACCTCGGCGCCCGCGTCCTGGAGCGCAGTGAGCGTCTCCACCGCGGAAGGCCCCACCTCCAGGCCATGGCGCGTGGCATGCGCATGGTCCGCCAGCCGCTCCAGGTGCTCTCGCAGCGCGCCTTCAATCTCCACGTAGGACGTCGAGTCCACCTGGACGAAACGTTCCTTCCGCCGCGCCGCATCGAGCAGCCGCGCCAACTCCACCCGCTCGCCTTCCACGGAGAGCCCACCCAGCACGCCAAACCAGTCCCGCTTCCGCTCCAGGATGACCTTCAGCGCCGGAGGCGCGGCGGCGTGGAACAGCCGCACCGGCGCCCCCACCCACTCCAGCTCCGGCTTCGGCTCCAGTTCCACACAGGCCGAGAGCACCGCCAGGCCGCCCTGCGCGCTGGTGAAGCGGAAGGTGAAGGGCAGCTCCTCGGGCTCCGCCGTGTCGAGCGGCAACCGGGCCTGAAGCAACTCCGCCGCGTCGCGCTCCTGAATGAAGTCACGCACCGCGTGCACGGCCCCCGCCCCCCGCCGGACGTGGACGTCGCGTGCCCCCTCGCCCGGAATGAACGTGGGACTGTCCGGCAACGGGCGCGTGCGCAGCTCCACACGGACCGCCCCGCTCGCATGCGCCTCCATGCGCACCACGGGGGCGTAGCGCAGCGGCACCGACTCCCCCAAGACGCTCCGAGGTAGCGCCACCGGCACGCGCAGGGACAGCTTCGACAGCTGGTCCAGCAGCGCGACGTGGCTCTCCGGCGGAAACGAATTGCCGTGGCGGTTCAGCGCCGTCAGCAGCGCGCGGACCTCGGGGCCCGCGTCCAGCACCGTCAGCAGCCGCTGGCTGTCATCCCAGATGTAGAGCCCCTCCTCCGGCTGAGCCTTGCGCACCCGGTCCAGCATCGCCATGGGCAGCATCGCGCCATCCACCCCCGCGCTCACGATGACCACGCCGCCCCGGTCCTCGGCGACGAGCCCGACCTTCGCGCGCTCGATGCGCACCAGCAGGTCCGGGTTCTCATCCAGGTGGATGCGGGGATGCCCCACCAGTTCGAAGAGCAGCGCGCGCGACGCGGGGGCCTCCGACTCCGGCAGCAACGCCGCCAGGCGCGCGTCCGCCGCCGACAATTGCGAGCCATGGTCCTGCAGCAGCTTGCGCCGGCTCACCTTCGCGCCCGTGCTGCGCTGTCCCTTCTTGTTGCGCTTGTGCACGTAGGCCGCGAGCTCCACGCCGTACCCGTTGATGACGTCCAGCCGCCAGGAGACCTCGCCGCCTCCGGGCCCACCGGGACTGTCGTCAACGGCTCGCTCCAGCGCCCGCAGCGCGCGCTCCCAACCGGGACGGACCAGTTCCTCCAGCTCCTCTCCAAAGGACTCGGACCAGGGCTGGCGCAACCACAGCAACGCCGTGTCGATGGCCGCCAACAGGTGGACGCAGAACGTCGCGCCACAGGAGCAGTCCCCCGTCACCTCGGTGGGAGCGAAAATCAGCCGGGCCTCGGGAAGGATGAAGCCCGCATGCGCCCCCACTGGCAGCTCGGAGATGCGCGTCTCGCGAAGGCGGAAGCCCGGGAGCGGAGCGTCGTACTGCATCAGATCCGGCACCAGCGCGTGCATGGGCCGGGGAGCGACGGACGCTGGAACGCGCGCACGCAGCGCCAGCAGCAGACCATGGACGCGGTGCGTGCGGGACTCGGCGGGCGGAGCGAGCCGCTCCTCGAGCGAAGCCCGCGACGCCTCCGCGCCGAGCCGCTCCGCCTCCACGAAGCGCCAGGCGAGCGTGGGCAGCAGCTCCTTCATCCGAGGAGACGGCATCGCCTCCGTCATCCAACGCGCCAGCGAGTCCGTGCTCAGCAACTCCACGAGCCTTCGGCGGGCGAGCACGGGACGTGCCTGGGGCAACCAGGCCGCTTCCACCAGCGGCATCAGCACCGCCAGGCTCAGCCGCGACAAGTGCTCGAGCCCCTGCGCCCGCAGCCACGCCAGCGCGTCACGGGTCGTATCGAACAAGGGAGTCACGGGCTTCTCAGGCGGCTCGGACATGCACCCGCTTCTTCGCAAAGCACGCACGAAACGCAAGCAGACCCGTGACGCGAGGACGCAAGACGGCTGGCTGCCCCTGCACGGCCCCGCTCCACTTTCCGTATGTCCCTGCCGATATGGCCCCCCTGGCCGTGGCGTTTTCACCCAACGACACACGTCCCGCGTCCCACACGGAGGCCCGCCGATGACGATGACCCCCGCGTTCGTAAGCATCCTCACGCTGCTCGCACTGGTGGGTTGCACGAACCAACGCAAGACGCTGCTGGAGCGCACGAGCAGCTATGTGGTGTACGACATGCCCGCACGGCAGGTCATGAAGGCCGCCGAGGCGATTCTGAGTGAGCGCGGCTATGCCCTGCTACCCAGCACGGACCCGATGTTCCTCATCACGCCGTGGAAGGTCTCCGGCAACTACGACGTCTTCACCCACTGGTCCCGCGTCTACGTCGAGGGGCACAAGCGTCCCGACGGCCGGTTCACCGTGCGCGCATACCATATGGCCGCCAACATGCCCGCCCGGACGCAGTCGCTGCCGACGCCGGAGACGACGACCATGACGGCCCCCGAGGAGAAGCAGAACATCATGCCCACGGTCCTGCTCTCCACCGAGCCCGTGCTGGTGCGCTCCGCCAGGCCCAACCTCCGCAGGGACCTTGAACTCGAATGGGCCATCATGGAGCGGCTCGACCCAGACTTCGCCGGACGCGTCAAGACGCAGGTCGACGTGTATCTCGCCCATTCGTCCTCGAAGCGGCCGGGTGACGTACTTGAATGACCTCGCCTGCTTCGATATCCCGCGAGGGCTGCCAAGGAGCGTCCCCGCGTGAAGCAAAGCGTGTTTGGTCTGGTCGTCGCCCTGTCACTGACCGCCTGCAAGGAAGAGCCTCGTGGGAAGATGGAGCCCATTCCCCGCCCGCCGGGGATGAAGGACGCCCCGCCTCCCGCGGAGGCCGCTCCCGCGGCTGCCGCGGAGCCGCCCGTGGACCCGTCGAAGGTGGTCCTCCGGTGGAAGATTCCCCAGGGCGCGCCCACGTCGTACCGGCTCGACATCGAGCGCACCGGCGGCGCGCCCGCCAGCACCGAGGCAGTCACGTCCCCCAAGAGCGCCAAGGGCAAGGGCAAGGAGAAGCCCGCGCCCGTCGCCGTTGCCCCCGCGGCCCTGCCCGGGCCCGTCACCTACTTCATGGAGCGGACCGACTCGGGTGACTACCGCCTCCGCGTCGTCCCCGTGGGCAGCAACGCCGACGCGGACACGGCCACGCTGAGCGAGCGCGGCTTCGTGCTCGACGGCCTGCAGGGCGCCACCCGCAACACCGCCACCCTGGTCCTGGAGCTGCCGAGAGATCCGGTGGGCACCGGTGACACGTGGTCGCTCGGCACCGAGCTGATCCTCATGGAGGCGCTGGGGCCCCAGTTCCAGGCCGGCCAGCCCGAGCGGAGCAACCGCGTGAAGCTCGCCAGCCTGACGCCCGCCGACGGGGGCGAGCAGGTGGCCACGCTGGAGTACGACATCTCCGAGAAGCTGGCCGGCAAGGTCCGCGCGAAGGATGAGCCCCCCACCTCGCCCGCACGCGCCGCGGAGGAAGACGCGGAGGCGGACGACTCGGAACGCCCCCGGCCCCGGGCCACGCCCGAAACCAGCGCCAGCGCCGAGGTGAACATCACCGGCCGCGGCGAGTTCCTGGTGAAGGCCGGGCGGTGGCGCTCCTGGGAAGGCACCGTCACGTCGGTGACGAAGGGCGGCTTCCCCACCGCCGCGGTCCAGGTGCCCACTGGCGCCCTGAAGCTGCGCCTCACCGCGGTGGAATCGGCGCCGGCGCCGACGGCCCAGCCACAGCAGTAGGCGGCCCGTCCGACTCGCGCACCATGCGCACCACGGCGTCCACCCAGGCCGGGTGGGCGTTGAGGGAGGGGACCAGCGTCAGCGACTCCCCTCCCGCCTCCACAAACTGCTCCCGCGCGCGGAGGCCAATCTCCTCCAGCGTCTCCAGGCAGTCCGCCACGAAGGCCGGGCACATCACCGCCAAGCGCTTCACGCCCTTCTTCGCCAGCTCCGGCAACACCACGTCCGTGTACGGCTTCACCCACGGCGTGCGGCCCAGCCGCGACTGGAAGGACACGCTCCACCCATCCGCTGGCAGGCCCAGCCGCTGGGCCAGCCCCCGCGCCGTCGCGTAGCTCTGCGCGCGATAGCAGTGGCGGTTGGCGTCCGTCATGGCGTCGCAGCACGAGGCGGTGGACAGGCAGTGCGTCCCCGTCGGGTCGCTCTTGCGCATGTGCCGCTCCGGCAGGCCATGGAAGCTGAAGAGGACGTAGTCGGCGCGCGCGTCGTCAATCACCGGCCGCGCCACTGCGGTGAAGGCATCCAGGAAGCCTGGGTGCTCGAAGAAGGCCGGCACCGCGCGCACGAAGGGCACGTCCCACGACTGGGCCAGCACCTCGTAGGTGCGCGCCAGCGAGGACGCGGTGGAGGACGCGGCCTCCTGCGGGTACAGCGGCAGCACGGTGAACTCCGACACGCCGCGCGCCTTGAGCGCCGCGATGCCGTCGGGGATGGAGGGCGAGCCATACCGCATGGCCAGCACCACCTCGTACTCCCCCGCAAGCCGCTCGGCCACCTGGGCCGCCAGGGCCTGGCTGTACACGAGCAGCGGCGAGCCCTCCTTCATCCAGATTTTGCGGTACGCCTCCGCGCTCTTCGCGGGACGCATCGGGAGGATGATGAAGTTGAGCAGCGCCCAGCGGCCCAGCGGGTGGATGTCGATGACGCGCGGGTCATTGAGGAACTCGCGCAGGTAGCGGCGCACGGGCCCCGTCTGCGGGGCATCCGGCGTCCCCAGGTTGACGAGCAGCAGCCCTCGCTTCGAAGTGGGCGTTGGCATCAGTGCAGGGAGTTGGGAAGGGTGAGCGCGAACTCGGCGATGCGCGCTTCGAAGTGCGTGCCGTCCGGCCGCACCATGTCATAGGTGCCGCGCATGGTGCCGAAGGGCGTGCGCAGCATGGCCCAACTCGTGTACTCGAACCGCTCTCCGGGCCCCAGGTTGGGCTGGCGGCCCACCACGCCCTCGCCCTTCACCTCTTCCACCTTGCCCGTGGCATCGGTGATGACCCAATGGCGCGCCTTGAGCTGCGCCGGCGCGTCGCCCTCGTTGGCAATCTCCACCGTGTACATGAAGGCGAACTGCCCGGACTCCGGAGCGCTGCGCTCCGGCCAGTAGGCGGGCTTCACGGTGATGCGGATGCCGTCGGTGGTGGCGCTGGAGGACATGCCCCCAGATTTGGCGGCAACGGCGGCCACTTGCAAGGAAAACGCTGGGTTGGGAGCCCCAGCGCCCTGCCTAGGTCTTGGCGCTTTCCCGGTCCTGTCCGGGCTCGGGCTGCTTCGGCCACACCAGCGAGGCGATGATGGCCGCCACCAGCACGCCGGCAATCACGCCCAGCGAGATGCCGATGGGGACGTGGATGTCGAAGAAGGTGATGAGCATCTTCACGCCCACGAAGCCCAGGATGGCGCTCAGGCCCACCTTCAGGAAGTGGAACTTCTCCATCAGGCTGGCCACGACGAAGAACAGCGAGCGCAGGCCCAGGATGGCGCACACGTTGGACGTGTAGATGATGAAGGCGTCCTGGCTGATGCCCAGCACCGCGGGGATGGAGTCCAGCGCGAAGAGCAGGTCCGTGGCTTCCACCACCAGCAGCACGATGAACAGCGGCGTGAACTTGCGCCGGCCATCCTCCGTCACCCGAAAGCGGCTGCCTTCACCCAACCGGGCCACCGGCAGCACCCGGCGCGCGAACTTCACGATGCCCTTCTGCTCCGGGTCAATCTCCTCGTCCTTGGACACCAGCATCTTCACCGCGGTGAAGACGAGGAACGCGCCGAACAGGTAGATGAGCCAGTGGAACTGCTTCACCAGCGCCGTGCCGGCGATGATGAGGCCAGCGCGCATGACGAACGCGCCCAGGATGCCCCAGAAGAGCACCCGGTGCTGGTGCTCGGGCGCCACCCGGAAGTAGCTGAACACCATCAGGAAGACGAAGAGGTTGTCGACGGAGAGCGCGTACTCCACCACGTACGCCGTCAACCACTGGAGCCCCACGGTGGGCCCCTGGTAGTGCCAGATGCCCGCGCAGAAAATCAGGCTGAGGGTAATCCACACCAGCGTCCAGAGGCCCGCCTCCTTCGGCGTCACCGCATGGTCCTTGCGATGGAACAGCCCGAGGTCCAGCGCGAGCATCGCGAGGACGAAGACGTTGAAACCCACCCAGAGCGCGACTTGCGTGTTCACGTAGCAATCCTGTTGCAGGGTACGACGGGGCGCACCCTACCGGCGGGATGCCTGGGCGTCGACCCCCGCGTGAAACCCGCTAGACCTCCTCCTTTCGTCCAGCGGGCCCCTTCCGGCCCCGCGGGGGCTACTCCGTCGCTGGGCGGCGCAGCACCGCCAGGGAGCGGCCCACCACCTGCACGGTGCCCCCCGCCGGCGTATGCGTACGAGGCGACTCCCCCGCCAACGCCGTGTCCACCACCAGCTCCCAGTCCGCGCCCCATTCGACGGGGGGCAGCATGAAGGTGATGGGCTCGTGGTGGGCGTTCATCAGCACCAGGATGGTGTCCCCCACAATCCGGTTCCCTTCATCGTCCGGCGCGGTGATGGCGTCACCGCCCAGCAGGAACCCCAGGGAGCGCACGTAGGGCTTCTCCCAGTCGTCCTTGCACATCTCCTTGCCGTCGGGCCGGAACCACGCCAGGTCCTTCAGCTCGCTGTCCCACATATGGGCGCCGCGGAAGAAGCGCCGCTTGTGCAACACCGGCTGTTCGCGCCGCAGCTTGGTCAGGGCGCAGGTGAAGTCCAGCAGCGCGCGCTGCGTGTCGTTCAGCGCCCAGTCCACCCACGACAGCTCATTGTCCTGGCAGTAGGCGTTGTTGTTGCCCTTCTGCGTGCGGCCCATCTCGTCGCCGGCCACCAGCATGGGCACGCCCTGGGACAAGAAGAGCGTGGCCAGGAAGTTGCGCTTCTGCTGTTCGCGCAGCGCGTTGATCTTGGCGTCGGTCGTCTCGCCCTCCACCCCGCAGTTCCAGGAGTGGTTGTCGTTGGCGCCGTCGCGGTTCTCCTCACCGTTCGCCTCGTTGTGCTTGTCGTTGTACGTGACGAGGTCGTGCAACGTGAAGCCGTCGTGCGCGGTGACGAAGTTCACGCTCGCGGAGGGCATGCGGCCGGACAGTGAGAACAGGTCCGAGCTGCCGGTGAGGCGGTAGCCAATCTCCGCCGCCTGCCGGTCATCGCCCTTCCAGTAGCGGCGGATGGTGTCGCGGTACTTGCCGTTCCACTCGCTCCACAGCACCGGGAAGTTGCCCACCTGGTAGCCGAAGTCGCCCACGTCCCAGGGTTCGGAGATGAGCTTCACCCGGCTGAGTACCGGGTCCTGGTGGATGATTTGGAAGAAGGCGGCGCGGGTGTCGTAGCCGTGTCTGTCTCTTCCCAGCGTGGTGGCCAGGTCGAAGCGGAACCCGTCCACGTGCATCTCCTCCACCCAATAGCGCAGGGAGTCGGCGACGAGCTTCAGCGCGTACGGGTGCGTGGCGTTCCACGAGTTCCCGCACCCGGTGACGTCCAGGTAGTAGCGCGGGTCCTTCTCCGTGAGCCGGTAGTACGCCGCGTTGTCCACGCCCTTGAAGGACAGCGTGGGGCCCAACTGGTTGCCTTCGCAGGTGTGGTTGTAGACGACGTCGAGCAGCACCTCGATGCCAGCGCGGTGCAGTTGCTTCACCATGCGCTTGAACTCGTCCACCTGCCCGCCCAGCGAACCCGAGCCGCTGTAGCGCGCGTCCGGCGCGAAGAACCCCAGCGTGTTGTAGCCCCAGTAATTGACCTTCTCGCGCTGGATGAGGAAGGGCTCGTCAACGATGTGCTGGATGGGCAGCAGCTCCACCGCGGTGACGCCCACCTTCTTCAGGTGCTCGATGCTGGCCGGGTGCGCCAGCCCCGCGTAGGTGCCCCGCAGCGCCTCCGGGACGCGCGGGTGCAGCTTGGTGAAGCCCTTCACGTGGACTTCATAGATGAGCGTGTCGTGCCACGGCACGCGAGGCGGGGCATCGCCCTCCCAGTCGAAGGTGTCCGCGCCCATCACCACCCCCTTGGGCACGGCGGCCGCGTCATCGCGCGTGTCGAACGCGAGGTCGTCCTCCTTGGTGCCCGGCGTATAGGCGTAGATGGGGGCCTGGTAGTCCACCTGGCCGTGGATGGCTCGGGCATACGGGTCCACCAGCAGCTTGTGGGGGTTGAAGCGCAGCCCCTTCTTCGGCTCGTAGGGCCCGTGCACGCGCAGTCCGTAGAGGGCGCCCGCGGCCAGGCCAGGCACGTAGCCGTGCCACACCTGGTGCGTCGTCTCCAGCAAGGGAAAGCGGCGCGTCTCCTTCGCGGGGTCCTCCGGGTCGAAGAGACAGACCTCGACCTTCTTCGCGTGCTCGCTGAAAACCGCGAAGTTGACGCCCTGCCCATCAAACGTGGCGCCCAGGGGATACGGCTTCCCTGGAAGCACCTCGGCCCTCCTCATCCGGCGCTCCTCTCCAGCAGAATCACCGGAAACTCCGCCAGGAGCGGCCCCAGGGGCAACACCGCACCACCCGGTCCACGCTCGGGCCGCACCTGACGTCCGGTGAACACATCGCGGAACATCATGCCCGCATATGCCTCCGGAAGGTCCAGGAACGTGCTGCCGTAAGCGCCCGCCAGCCCTTCGGGGGACTGCAGGGCGGACAGGGTGTAACGCGGCGCGCAGGCCACCAACACCGTGTCGCCGTGCTCGCGGGCGAAGGCCACCGCCGCTTTCGCCCGGGCGCCGGTCAGCTCGATCGCCCGGTAGCCACCCTTCCGGAAGAGGGCCGCCTGCCGCTGGCGCAGCCGCAGGGACTCCGTCAGGACGTAGAGCTTCACCTGGCCGTCATCGAGGTTCGCCGCCAGCCGTGCGCTCAGCGCGGCCCGGTCCTTCTCCGCCTCGGCGTCCAGCGTCTCCAGCAGCCGCGCGCGCAGCGCGAAGTCCACCGGCCGCCGGTTGTCCGGGTCCACCAGCGACAAGTCCCACAGCTCACAGCCCTGGTAGGTGTCCACCACGCCGGGCGAGGCCATCTTCAGCAGCAGTTGCCCCAGTGCGTTGTACTGGCCCGCGCGCTCGATGAAGCGCTTGAAGTCCCGCACGTCCGCCAGGAAGGAGCCCGCCACCTTCGAGTCGAAGCAAGCGTCCACGTAGCGCGCCACCGCGTCGTCATAGGCGCTGTCGGGGTTGGTCCACGAGGTGCGGACCTTGGCCTCCTTGATGGCCTTGCCCATGTACTCGCGCACCCGGCGCTGGAAGTCCGCCATCTCCTCCGCGGAGTGGGAGTCGCCCATGGGCCACGCCCCCACCACCGTCTGGAAGAAGAGGTACATGTCATTGGCCGTGGGCGCCGGACCGGACGGCAGCTGAGACACCGCCTTCTCCGTCTGGCGGGCCCACTTCTTCACCCGCTTGCGCCACTCCTCCGGCACCTCGGTCAGCACGTTGATGCGCGCGCGCACGTCCTCGCTGCGCTTGGTGTCATGGGTGCTGGAGGTGAGTTGGCTGGACGGCCACCGCTCCGAGCGCTCCTGGTTGCGCAGGTGGAAGGTGTTGGCGTGGACGCCGAAGCGCTCCGGCTCGCCGCCCACCTCGTTGAGACTCACCAGCCGGTTGTAGATGTAGAAGACGGTGTCCTCCAGGCCCTTGGCCATGACGGGCCCCGTCACCTGTTGCAGCTTCATGGCGAAGCGCAGCATGTCCGCCCGCTCGCGCACGTCCGCGTGCTCCGGGTAGCGGCGCAGGAGGATGTCGCGCAGGAAGTCGAAGATGGACGCGTTGGTGGTGGCGTTGCGCTCCTTGGCGCGCTGGATGGTCCACTCGATGTACTGCACGTCGCGCCCGTCCAGCTCCGGGCGCCAGCCGTCCACGTAGGTGCGGTAGACGGGGAACAGGGCGATGAACTCCACCAGCGCCCGACGCAGCGAGTTGAGCGTGAAGTCGCGCGTGCGCCGGTTCATCTCCGAGATACCGTTGAGCGCGTGCGCCAGCACGTTGATTTCGCTGGCCATGGACACGCGCATGATGAGCAGCTTCTGCTGATAGACGAGCTCGGCGAAGTCCGCCTGCCCTCCCACGAAGCGCTCGTACGTCTCCGTCAGCGCCTTCTCCGCGTCCGGCTGGACGAACAGGCCGCTCACCGCGTTGGCGTAGCGGTAGCCCGTGGTGCCGTGCACGGCCCAGGATTCGGGCATGCGCTCGCGGCCGCCCTGAATCTTCTCCACCACCACGTACAGCGCCTTGCGCAGCCGGCTGTCCGGCTGCTGCGTCACCTCCGCGCGCCAGCGCTCGCGCAGCGTGGACTCCACCGCCGGCCAGCGCGTGTCATCCTCCGCATGCGTCTGGAGAAAGAGCGCGTGGGCCCGCTCCACGAAGTACGCCTCCTGCAGGTCCAGGAAGTAGGCGGTCGGGTCGAAGAGGCCGTCCGGGTGGTCGATGCGCAGCCCCGTGACGAGCCCCTCGCGCAGCCAGCGGAAGATGAGCGCGTGCGCCTCCTGGAAGACGTCCGGGTCCTCCTCGCGCAGCGCGGCCAGGCCGTTGATGTCGAAGAAGCGCCGGTAATTGATTTCCTCGCCCGCCACCCGCCAGTGCGCCAACCGGTAGCTGCACGCCGCCAGCACCGAGTCCAGCAGGTCGTATGAGCGCGGGTTGCCCGACTCGCCATTGAAGACGCGGACGTTGTCCTCGATGTAGGCCAGCATCTCTGGGAACTCCGCCGTCACCGCGGCCAGCCGGCGCTTGACGACCTCCTTCTCCCGGTGGCGCTCCACCACCTTCGGCCGCTCCACCTCCGTGCGCGAGGGCAGGTAGTCGATGGCGGTGAGGATGGACAGGAACTCCAGCATGCCGGGGTGCTCCCCCCCCAGCCGCGACTCCATCCGCTCCAGACCATGGCGGAGGATGCGGGAGTACTGACGCGGCGCCACCGGCAGCAGGTGGTCGTAGTAATGGAGGAAGAAGGCGCCGTCGCGGAAGGACAGCTTCAGCTCCCCTCGCTCCAGGACGATGCCGTACTGGTCCCCCAGAATCGGCAGCAACACCCTGTCCCGCAGCTCCTCCTTCACCGGCGACCAGTCGATGTCGAAGAACTTCGCGTAGACGGAGGACGGGCCGTTCTCCAGCACGTCGAACCACAGGCGGTTGTCCCGCTCGATGCCCATGTGGTTGGGCACCACGTCCAGCACCTGCCCCATGCCCTGCTCACGCAGCGCCGCGCAGAGCGCCGCGTGCGATTCGGGCGTCCCGACTTCGGGATTCAACTGTTGGTGGTCCACGCAGTCGTAGCCGTGCGTGCTTCCCGGCGTGGCCTTCAAATAGGGCGAGGCATAAAGGTCACTCACCCCCAGGCGGGCCAGGTACGGCACCACCTGCCGCGCGTCCTCGAAGGTGAAGCCCTGGTGGAACTGCACTCGGTACGTGGACAGGGGTGTGTGCGGACGCGCATCCAACTCCGACTGGACGCGCGCGTAGAGCCCTTCGGCCAGGGCCTCCGCCGTCATCGTGGCGCCACCCGCCCCATTCGAGGCGGCCCCCTCTTCTTCCAAGGCGTCGAGCAACATGTGGCGCAGAGGTAGGCCGCCCGCGCGCCGACCGCCAGCACGCAGAAACGCGTCCGCCCTCTATCCAACGCTCCGCGCCGACACGCCACCCCCTGGAAATGCAAAGGGCCCGCCGCTTGTCGCGGCGAGCCCCGAGTACGGCCACCGGGAGGCCCCGGCCAATGCTCAGCTCAGCTGCTTGTTCACCAGCGCCGTCATCTCGAACATGGTGACGCTCTTCTTGCCACCAAAGATGGGCTTGAGCTTGTCGTCGGCGTTGATCTGCCGCTTGTTCTTCGCGTCCTGCAGGCCCTGCTTCTTGATGTAGGCCCAGAGCTTCTTGACAACCTCGGTGCGCGGCAGCGGCTTCGCGCCGACGATCTCAGCGAGCGCGGCAGACGGCGTCATCTCCTTCATGAACGACGCGTTCGGCGTGCGCTTCTTCGCAGCGGGAGCCTTCTTCGCGGCGGGAGCCTTCTTCGCAGCAGCTTTCTTGGCGGCCATTCGTCTTGAGTCTCCTCCCCTCCGAAGGGGACGTTGTACGGCTTTGCTTATGTGAAGCGAGAGCCGATGCGGCGTAGAAGTAGCACGCCCAAGCCCGAAAAACAGCCCTCTCCTGCGTTTTTCCCTCTGAGCGCCCCTCTACGAACGCGGCTGGAGCCCGAGAATCAGCCTCCGGAGCACTCGGTACCCTCGCGCGCCTTCACTTCGGAACGCGTCCGGAGCCCGAAAATCAGGCTCCCGAACGCTATCTGCCCTCGGGAAACCCCTTATCGGCGTGGATCACTCCCGGAAGCGGCCGCCGGATTCTCCTTGCGGTCGTGGTGTGTTTTTTTGGATGAAACCCCAACATGAGAGCCCTCATCACCGGTGCAGGCGGCTTCCTGGGAATGTGGTTGGCCAAGGCCCTGGCCGCGCGGGGAGACAGCGTCACATGCCTGTTGCGCCCGGGAGGAGATGCCTCGGGGCTCGCGGGGTTGACCTACACGCGGGTGGAGGGCGACGTGACGGTGCCCTCCACGCTCTCAGCCGCGGTTGCGGGCCAGGACGTCGTCTTCCACCTGGCGGGCGCTCGCCGCGGCGCGACACGCGACGACTTCATGCGCGTCAACGCGGAGGGCACCCGCCACCTGTGCGAGGCCATGGTGGCCGCGGGCCACCGCCCCCGGCTGGTGCTCACGGGCTCGCTGGCCGCCTGCGGTCCGTCCACGCCCACCCGGCCGCACGTGGAGGAAGACGCCTTCCATCCCCACGAATGGTACGGGGAGAGCAAGGCGGAGGCGGAGCGCATCGCCTTCTCCTATGGAGACCGGCTGCCCGTCACGGTGTCCCGGCCGCCGCGCATCCTGGGGCCCGGGGACAGGGAGAACCTTCCCTTCTTCAAGATGGCTCAGCGCGGCATCCGGCTGGAGCTGTCCGGCGGCCCTCGCCCGTTGACCATGGTGGATGTGGAGGACGTCGTGGACATCCTCTTGTTGCAGGCCACCCACCCGGCGGCCATTGGTGAGGCCTTCTTCTGCGCGGGCCCCGGCGAGCCCCTGTCTTTGGAGAAGGTGCAGGACCTGGGCGCGCAGGCCCTGGGGCTGACGCCCCGCACCGTGCGCGTGTCCCCCGCGCTGCTGCGGGCCATGGCCACGGCGGCGGACGGCGTGTCCCAACTGACGGGCCGCAAGCTGGCCCTGAGCCGGAAGATGGCGAAACAACTGTTGGCGCCTGCCTGGACGTGCTCCGGGGCCAAGGCCGAGCGGCTGCTCGGCTTTCACCCCCAGCGCGACCTGGCGGACTCCATCCGTCGCAGCGTGCAGTGGTACCGGGAGCAGGGCTGGCTGTAGCCCCTTCTCCCCCGAGCCGCCGGGAGGCACGCCAAACTCCCGGCATCATTGACCTCCCCCCCCTCGAAGTGTCAGGAAGCCCGCAGCCCCATGTCCTCGAAAGCTGCCTTCTTCGATGTCGACGGGACGCTCGTGAAGACGAACGTCGTCCACGTCTACGCGTACTACGCGATGAACCGCGGCTCCGTCCTGGGCATCGCGGGGCGGACCCTGAGCACCGCCCTCAGCGTGCCGCTCTTCGGTGTCATGGACGCGGTGGACCGCAAGACGTTCAACGAGTTCTTCTACCGCTACTACGCGGGCCTGAGCGAAGACCGCCTGGTCACCATCGCCGAGGACATGTTCGAGGACGTGCTGCAGCCCGCCCTCTTCGAGCAGACGCAGGACCTCATCGACCAGGCCCGCCGCAGCGGATGCAAGATTGTCCTCGTCACGGGCGCGCTGGACTTCACCATGCGCCCGCTGGCGCGCCACCTGGGCGCCGACGACATGATCGCCAACAAGATGCAGTTCGTGGGCGGCAAGGCGACCGGCAAGGTGATTCCGCCCATCATCGAAGGCGCGAACAAGGCGAACGCCATCCGCGCCTACTGCACCAAGGAGGGCCTGTCGCTGGACAAGTGCCACGGCTACTCCGACAGCGCCTCTGACTACGCGATGCTCGCGGTGGTGGGCCGTCCCACCGCGGTGAACCCGGACCTGCGGCTGCGCTCCATCGCGCGCGCCTACAACTGGCCCATCCTCGACCTCAAGTAAGAGCCCCCACGCCATGCGCCCGTTCAAGACGCTCCAGAAGCTGTACGACGAGGAAAGCCAGGTCGTCATCACCGAGAAGGGCAGCCCCCCGCGCGTGCTGTTCCACGGTGAGAACTTCCTGCAGGAAGACCTTCCGGTCGGCACGCGCGTCATCTTCCCGCGCCCGCCCCTGGCCGGCGTGCCCAACGTCAAGGCCGCCATCCGCTACGCCATCAACAACCCGGAGGGCATGGAGCCGCTGCACGCGCTCCTCAAGCCGGGCATGCGCCTGACGTGCGTCATCGACGACATCAGCGTGCCGCTGCCGCCCATGGTCACGCCGGACGTGCGGCAGACCATCCTGGAAATCGTCCTGGAGCTGGCCGCCGACAGCGGCGTGGACGACGTGCACCTCATCATCGCCAACGCCCTGCACCGCCGGATGACGGAAGGCGAAATGAAGCGCATGGTGGGCGAGAAGATCTTCGACGCCTACTACCCGGACCGCTACTACAACCACGACGCCGAGGACCCGGACGGGATGGTCGCGCTGGAGCGCACGTCCCACGGTGAAGAGGTGTCGGTGAACCGCCGCGTGGCGGAGAGCGACCTCATCGTCTATGTGAACGTGAACTTCGTGCCCATGAACGGCGGGCACAAGTCCATGGGCACCGGCGTGTCCAACTACGCGTCGCTGCGCCACCACCACAACCCGAAGACCATCCGCGCCTCCGACAGCTACATGGAGCCGAAGACGAGCGCGCTCTACAAGAGCAACGAGCGCATCGGGCGCAACATCGACAAGCACCTGAAGGTCTTCCACATCGAGACGGCGCTGAACAACCGCATGTTCGGCGGCCCCACCGACTTCCTGGCGAAGAAGGAAGAGGACTACACGGAGACGGACCGGCTGAAGTTCCAGGCCATGCGCTTCGCGCTGTCCAAGCTGCCGCGCGCGGCGGCGCGCAAGGTGCTCAACTCCGTCCCCGCGCCCTATGACGTCACGGGCGTCTACGCCGGCGCCACGGAGCCCACGCACCAGAAGACGCTGGAGACGAGCTACAAGCAGTACGTGGTGCCGGTGGAGGGACAGAGCGACATCGTCATCTTCCCCATCCCGTTCATCTCCCCGTACAGCGTCAACTCCATCCTCAACCCGCTGCTGGTGCAGGTGATGGGGCTGGGCTACTTCTACAACCTGAACCGCGGCGTGCCGCTGGTGAAGAAGGGCGGCGTGCTCATCCTCCTGCACCCGGCCTACGACGAGTTCGACCCGGAGCACCACCCCAGCTACATCGAGTTCTTCCACCGGCTGCTGCCGGAGACGCGCGACTCCATGAAGCTGGAGCACAAGTACGAGCGCGAGTTCGCGGAGAACCCCAGCTACGTGCACCTGTACCGCAAGGGCAACGCCTACCACGGCGTGCACCCCTTCTACATGTGGTACTGGGGCGAGAATGGCCGCCAGCACGTGGGCAAGGTCATTGTCGCGGGCGCGGAGAACAACCACGTCCCCGCCCTGATGGGCTGGGACCGCACCGACACGCTCACCGAGGCCATTGAAGAGGCCCGCGGGTTCATGGGCCGTTCGGCCACCATCAGCCTGCTGCGCATCGCGCCCACGGTGATGGTGGATGTGAAGTGAGGACGCCCATGGCCGCCCTTCCCGAGCTGAACGTCACCCAGACCTTCACCGGCAAGCGCCTGCTCTTCGCGGGCGCCACCGGCTTCGTGGGCAAGGTGACGCTGTCCATGCTGCTGACCCGCTACGGGCAGGACCTGGACAAGGTGTACGTGCTGGTCCGCAAGGGCAGCGCCGCGTCCGCCGAGCGCCGCTTCTTCGACAAGGTCGCCACCAGCGAGCCCTTCCAGCCGCTGCGAGACAGCCTGGGGGATGAAGGCGCGCTGGCCTTCATCCGCCAGAAGGTGGAGGTGCTGGACGGCGACATCACCGACCCGTGGATGGGCCTGGAAGAGCCCCAGGTGGAGGCGCTCACCGGCAAGGTGCACGCGTTCATCAACTGCGCCGGTCTGGTGTCCTTCAACCCGTCGCTGGAGGTGGGCCTCAACGTCAACACCCACGGCCTGAAGTTCGCCGCGGCGCTGGCGCTGCGCTGGTCCGTCCCGCTGATTCACATGTCCACGTCCTTCGTGGCCGGCAACCGCAGCGGGCTCGTCTTCGAGGACGAGGAGATTCGCGGCTACTTCCCCAAGCGGGAGGAGATGGACGGCCGCGACTTCAGCCTGGAGCAGGAGCTGCAGGACGCGGCGCGCATCGTCGCGCGGCTGCGCGAGCAGGCCGAGGACCGGGCCCTCACGTCCACCTTCCGCAAGAAGGCGTTGGATCGGCTGGAGGAAGAAGGCCGCGACCCCAACGACGAGAAGACGCTGCGGCTGGCGGTGGGCCGTGAGCGCAAGCTGTGGCTCAGCGGCGAGCTGGTGCGCGCCGGCATGGAGCGCGCCGCCCACTGGGGCTGGCCCAACACGTACACGTACACCAAGTCCCTGGGCGAGCAGGTGCTCGCGGCCACGCCGGGACTGCGCTACTCCATCGTCCGGCCCTCCATCGTGGAGAGCGCGCGGCACTTCCCCTTCCCTGGCTGGAACGAGGGCTTCACCACCTCCGCGCCCCTGGCCTTCGCGGGCATCAAGGGCCCCGGCGGCATCCCCGCGGGCGAGAACACCATCCTGGACATCATCCCGGTGGACCAGGTGGCGGGCGCCACCATCGGCATCACCGCGCATGCCATGGACGTGGAGGAGCGGCGCATCTACCAGCTCGCCTCCGGCGATGAGAATCCCTTCTACGCCGGCCGCTCCGTGGAGCTGGTGGGCCTGTACCGGCGGCGCTACTACCGCAACCGCGAGTCTGGCAACGCGCTGATGAACAAGCTGCGCTCGCGCGTCGAGCCGCAGCCGGTCAGCAAGAAGGAGTTCGAGCTGTTCAGCGCGCCCATGCTGTCGCGCGGCGCGCGCTTCCTGAAGAAGGCCATCGACGAGGTGCGTCCCGCGTGGGGCGCCCCGGCCGTCCAGGCCATGCTGGACAAGGCGAAGGTGTCGCTGGACGAGGTGGACGACAACGCCCAGGGCATCATCGCCCTGACGGAGCTGTTCCTCCCCTTCCTCTACGAGAACCGCTACGTCTTCCGCTGCGACAACACCCGCTCCGTGTATGCGCGCATGGCGCACGCGGACCGGTTGAAGGTGCCCTGGGACCCGGAGCACATCGACTGGCGCGACTACTTCCTGGGGACACACCTCCCCGGCCTGGAGAAGTGGGTGTTCCCGGGCATGGAGTCGGAGCGCGAGAAGCGCACCGTCATCCCCGCGCACCGCGACCTGCTGGAGCTGATGGAAGCCACGGTGCACGCGTACCGGCACCGCGTGGCCTTCCGCATGGTGGCGGGCGAGCGGGAGGAGCGCTTCACCTACGGCGAGGTGCACCGCTATGCCGCGCGCGTGGGCAGCTTCCTGCTGGCCGCAGGCATCAAGCACGGAAACCGCGTGCTGCTGGTGTCGGAGAACCGGCCCGAGTGGGGCATCAGCTACTTCGGCATCCTGCGCGCGGGCGCCACCGTCGTTCCGGTGGACCCGGGCTTGAGCGAGGCGGAGCTCGTCAACATCGCCCGCCGGGCGGACGCGCGCGCGTGCCTCGTCTCCGAGGACGCGGCCCGGGACTTCCCCGGCCTCTTCGCCGCGCTGGGTGACGGCGTCACCGTGGCCAGCCTCGCGGAGGCGATGACGGGCGACCCGGCGCACCCGGACCGCATCGGGCCGGTGCGCAGGTCCGCCGCGGCGGATGACCTGGCCAGCATCATCTTCACCTCCGGCACCACGGGCACGCCCAAGGGCGTCATGCTCACCCACCGGAACTTCGCCGCGCTGGTGGCGAAGCTGGCGGGAACCTTCGACATCGGCGTGGGCGACGGCGTGCTGTCCGTCCTGCCGCTGCACCACACCTTCGAGTTCGCCGCCGGCTTCCTCACCCCGTTCTGGCGCGGGGCGGAAATCACCTACATCGACGAGCTGACGTCGGACCGGCTGGGCGAGGTGTTCGAAACGGGCCGCATCACCGCCATGGTGGGCGTGCCGGCGCTGTGGCAGCTCTTGCACCGCAAGATTACGCAGGAGTTCGCCAGCCGCCCGCCGTTCATCGAACAGGCGCTCAAGGCGCTGATGGCCACCCACGGCGAGCTTCGCAACCGCAACAACATCAACCTGGGCAAGCTGCTGTTCTGGCCGGTGCACCGCAAGTTCGGCGGGCGTATCAAGGTCATCGTGTCGGGCGGCTCGGCGCTGCCGGACGACGTGCACAAGGCCTTCCACGAGCTGGGCTTCAACATCACGGAGGGCTACGGCCTGACGGAGGCCGCGCCGGTGCTGGCGGTGACGAAGCCCGGCAACAAGCGCCAGCCCGGTACGGTGGGCCGCGCGCTGCCCGGCATCGAGCTGCGCATCCTCAATCCGGACAACGACGGGTTGGGTGAAGTGCTGGCCAAGGGCCCCAACGTCATGCCCGGCTACTTCGGCGACCGCGAGGCCACCGAGGCGGTGCTCAAGGACGGCTGGCTCCACACGGGCGACCTGGGACGTCTGGACGCGGAGGGCCACCTGTACCTGGTGGGCCGCGCGAAGGACGTCATCATCGACCACAACGGGAAGAACATCTACCCGGACGAGTTGGAGGAGCTGTACCAGGACCACACGCACATCAAGGAGCTGTCCATCGTCGGCCTGCCCGACGACGCGGGCGGTGAGAAGGTGGCGTGCCTGTGCGTGCCCGACTACGCGGACCGCCCACGCGAGGAAGTGCGCCGCGAGCTGGAGGAGCACTTCCGCAAGGTGAGCGCGGGCATGCCCTTCTACCGGCGCGTGAAGGTGCTGCGCCTGTGGGACGGCGAGCTGCCCCGCACCGCCAAGCGCAGCGTGAAGCGCAAGCAGGTGGTGGAGGAGCTCAAGCGCCAGGAGCGCATGGCGGCCAGCGCCAGCAAGGCGCGCGAGAAGGCGGCCAACCCCGCCACGGGCGGCATCGCGGACTGGCTCTTCCCGCTCATCGCGGATGTCAGCCACCGGCCGGTGTCCGACGTGCGTCCAGACGCGCTGCTCAGCGGGGACCTCGGCTTCGACTCGCTGATGCTCACCGAGCTGTCCTCCGCGCTGGAGGCCGCCGGCGTGCCGCTGCCCGCGGTGGACGACCTGACGCAGGTGCAGACGGTGGAAGACCTGCGCAAGGTGGTGGCGTCCTCCGGCAAGCGCCCCACGGTGGAGACGCGCGCGAAGGAGATCTCCAAGGAGAACGAGCGCGCGGAAGAGGTGGAGATTCCGGTGCCCGACGTGGTGGCGGACGTGGGCCGTCAGCTCTTGTCCTTCGGGCAGAAGGTGCTCTACGGCGGCGTGTTCGACGTGAAGGTGACGGGCAAGTCCTTCATCCCGCAGAACCGCAACTTCCTGGTCATCGCCAACCACTCCAGCCACCTGGACGCGGGCCTGGTACGCGTGGCGCTGGGTGACCAGGGCGAGCGGCTGGTGTCCCTGGCGGCGCGCGACTACTTCTTCAACACGCCGCTCAAGCGCGCCTGGTTCGAGAACTTCACCAACCTGGTCCCCATTGAACGGCAGGGCTCGCTGCGCGAGTCGCTGCGGATGGCGGGCGAGGCGCTGCGCCAGGGCTTCAACGTCCTCATCTTCCCGGAGGGCACGCGCTCCACCACCGGTGAGCTGATGGAGTTCAAGTCCACGCTGGGCTACCTGGCGCTCACCTTCAACATGGACGTGCTGCCGCTGTACATCGGCGGCGCCTTCGACGCGCTGCCCAAGGGCAGCGTGCTGCCCAAGACGAAGACGCCGCTGCGGGTGAACATCGGTCCGGTGCTGGGCCACGCGGACCTGCGCACGCGGGTGCAGGGCATGGCGCGCTCGGAGGGCTACCGCTACGTCACGCGCATCGCCGAGGACTCGATGCGGGCGCTGCGCGACGGCCGGGTGCTGAACCTGGAGCGCGTGGACCTGCCTCCGGCCGGGGCCAGTCCCCGCGCGTCCACGTCCACGGAAGGGAAGGACTCGTGAAGCTGCTGGTGACGGGAGGCACGGGCTTTCTGGGCACGCACCTGGTGCCCAGGCTGGTGGCGGCGGGCCACGAGGTGCGGCTCATCGGCCGCTCGCAGCCTTCGGGCGCCCCCTACGCGGGCACGGAGTACGTCCCCGGTGACTTGAAGAACCGGGACGCGGTGCGCCGCGCGCTGGAGGGCGTGGACGCCGTCTACCACCTGGCGGGGCTCGTCTCCTTCCAGCCGAAGGACGCGCGGAAGATGTTCGAGCTGCACGTGGACAGCACGCGCGAGCTGCTGCGGGACGTGCGCGAGGCCGGCGTGAAGCGCGTGGTGCTGGCCTCCACCTCCGGCACCATCGCGGTGTCGAAGGAGGCGCACGTCCGCGACGAGAGCGCCGACTACCCGATTACGGTGGTGGGCCAGTGGCCCTACTACCTGTCGAAAATCTACGAGGAGAAGCTGGCGCTCGCGTACTGCCGCAAGCACGAGATTCCCCTGGTGGTGCTCAACCCCAGCCTGCTGATGGGGCCCGGGGATGACCGGCTGTCCTCCACCTGGACGGTGGTGAAGTTCCTCAACCGCGAGATTCCGGCCATGCCGGGCGGCGGCATCTCCTTCGTGGACGCGCGCGACGCGGCGGACGCCTTCGTCCAGGCGCTCACCCGGGGCGAGGTGTACGGCCGTCACCTCATGGGGGTGAATCTGTCCATGAAGGACTTCTTCCAGCGGCTGGAGCGCCTGTCCGGCGTGCCCGCGCCGAAGCTGAAGCTCCCCTCCAAGGTCAACGTGCTCGGCGGGAAGCTGCTGGAGCGCTGGGCCAAGGTGCGCGGCACCACGCCGACGCTGGACCCGCAGGAGATCGACATCGGCGAGCACTGGTTCTGGCTGGACGCATCCAAGGCGGAGGCCGAGCTCGGCTTCCGCGCGCGCGACATCCAGGAGACGCTCTCCGAGACGGTGCAGCACATCTACGGGAAGATGCCGCCTCAGAGCCTGCCGGGCACCAAGGGCCGGCTGGCGGAGCTGCGCGAGAACACCTGAGCGCGGCTCGCGGCGTGAGCTTCCGGGCACCGGACTCCCGCCCCTGGCCTGGCCGCGGGGAGTGCACCGCAGCCCCGCGTCGCGCCGCTACCGGAGCCGTCCGGGCGACGCCGCCCGGCGGCACCGCGCCAGGTGCTTCACCTCACCCCTAGCGCTGCGGCACACCCACCGTGCGCTGGGCGTTGTCCACCAGGCGCGCGGCCCAGGGCTCCGCGCGGTGGCTCCACACCCAGGCCGCGCCGAGGAAGGCGCAGCCCAGGAGCACGAGCACCAACCGCGCGAGAAAGGACGGACCCGCTTCGCTTGCGCTGGCGGCCACGGCCTAGCCCACCACGCGGTTGCGGCCCGACTTCTTCGCCTTGTACAGGTTGGCGTCCGCCACCTTGATGAAGTGCGTGGGCTCCAGCATGTCCGGCGTCTGCTCGGCCACGCCAATGGAGATGGTGACGGGGATTTCCTTCTCGTCGTAGACGAAGGACTTCTCCGCGATGAGCCGGCGAATCTTCTCCGCGAACAGGCGCGCCTTGTCCGGGCCGTCCTCGGGGAGGACGACGGCGAACTCCTCGCCGCCGTAGCGGGCGAAGCACTGCTCGCGGCGCACCAGGCGCTTGATGGACTGGGCCAACTCCCGCAGCACGTAGTCCCCGGCGAGGTGGCCGTGGACGTCGTTGATCTGCTTGAAGTGGTCGATGTCGAACATCATCAGCGTGAGGGTGCGCTGATAGCGGGTCGACCGGCCCATCTCCTTCTCGAGGTACTCCAGGAAGTACCTCTTGTTGTTGATGCCGGTGAGACCGTCCGCGATGGTCAGCGTGTAGATGGTCTCGTGGTACTGGGTCTCGATGTTGTCGCCATCGAGGAACTTGAAGATGGAGCCTCCGACCTTGACCAGGTCTCCGCTGCGCAGCGGAGAGGCCTGAAGCACTTCCTGGTCATTGAGGAAGGTACCGTTGGTGGAGCCCAGGTCTTCAACGAGCATCTTCCCCCCACGCCCCAGAATCCGGGCGTGGCGGCGGGACACGTTGTCCAGGTCCACTACGATGTGGTTGTGCTGATCCCGCCCGATGGTGAGTTCGGCATCCTCGATGAGGTACTTCTTGCCGAGCTCCGGGCCATGAATCTGCACGAGACAACACTCCGTGCTGCGGTGGGCATGCACGTTGAGCGTTGAGATCTTGGTGACGCGGGTTTCGTCGCCGGCCATCAGAAACGAGGCTAGCACGATAGCCTCGGCAGACGCCATGCAACGCAGCAGGGGCCGGTTCTTCGGCCCTTGGCGGCGCTTCTCCCACATGCCACCCAGGAGCAGCCGCCCGGCGAGGCCCGACAACCCGAGGCGTCGGGACGTCCAGCGCCGGTCAGGACACCTGAACAGGCGGTTCGGCATTCAACGATGGCTGGCAGGCGGGCACACGTGCCCTTGCCGGCCCCCCAGGGACGACTAACGTCCGGAACACCTATGTCCAAAGTCCTGGCGATGATTCTGGCTGGAGGCGCTGGCACGCGCCTGGAGCCCCTGACGCGCGAGCGCGCGAAGCCCGCTGTCCCCTTCGGCGGCCGCTACCGCATCATCGATTTCGTTCTCTCGAACTTCGCCAACTCCGGTGTGTACCGGATGAAGGTATTGACGCAGTACAAGAGCGACTCGCTCAACAACCACCTGTCCCGCGCGTGGCGGATGACGGCGTTCC
Organism: Myxococcus sp. CA023; assembly: GCF_010998615.1. Lineage (GTDB taxonomy): Bacteria > Myxococcota > Myxococcia > Myxococcales > Myxococcaceae > Myxococcus. The sequence continues at coordinate 67,881 of NZ_JAAEAH010000043.1, forward strand.
TGGGCCACTACGTGGAAGCCGTCCCCGCGCAGATGCGGACGGGGGTGGACTGGTACAAGGGCAGCGCGGACGCCATCTACCAGAACCTCAACATCATCACCGACGAGGAGCCGGACTACATCTTCGTCTTTGGCGCGGACCACGTGTACCGGATGGACACGCGCCAGATGCTGGACTTCCACTGCGCGAAGAAGGCGGCGTGCACGGTGGCCGCGATTCCCGTCCCCATCGAGCAGGGCCGCGAGTTCGGCATCATCGACGTGGGGCCGGACGGGCGGATGCGGCAGTTCCTGGAGAAGCCCAAGGACCCGCCGCCCATGCCGGGCAACCCGAAGATGTGCCTGGCCTCCATGGGCAACTACCTCTTCTCCACCGACGTGCTGGTGCAGGAGGTGGTGCGGGACGCGGCGAATGAGGCGAGCGCGCACGACTTCGGCAAGTCCATCATCAGCGAGCTGTACAAGCGCGCGCCGGTGTACGTGTACGACTTCGCCCAGAACGAGGTCCCCGGCCAGGAGGCCAAGGAGCGCGGCTACTGGCGGGACGTGGGGAACATCGACGTCTACTACCAGTCCAACATGGACCTGGTGGACGTGGACCCCACGTTCAACCTCTACAACGACCGCTGGCCCATCCACACCCAGCCCAACAACTACCCGCCGGCGAAGTTCGTCTTCGCGGACGAGCAGAACAACCGCGTGGGCCACGCCATGGACACGCTGGTGGCGGAGGGCTGCATCATTTCCGGCGGCAGCGTGCGGCGCTCGGTGCTGTCGCCGAAGGTGCGCGTCAACTCGTATTCGGAGATAGAGGACTCCCTCCTGTTCGAGAACGTCACCATCGGCCGGCGCTGCCGCATCCGCCGGGCCATCATCGACAAGAACGTGGAGATTCCGCCGGGGATGACCATCGGGTTCGACCCGGTGGAGGACCGGCGGCGATTCCACGTCACGCCCGGGGGCGTCGTGGTGATTCCCAAGGGCATGAAGGTGACCTGAGACGGTCATGGGCGCGGACGGACTCCTCCTGAGGCCCGCGAAGGAGTCCGACCGCCGCACGCTGTGGCGCATCCACACCCTGGCCGTGGAAGCCCTGTGCTCGCGCGCGTACGCGCCGCACGAGGTGAGCACCTGGGTGCGGCTCTTGAAACCGGAGGGCTACCTGCGGCCAGAGCGTCCGCGCACGGTGCTTGTGGCGGAGCGCAGCCGGCGCGTGGTGGGCTTCGGCCAGGTGGACGCGGCGCCAGGTGAGTTGGAAGCGCTCTACGTGGTGCCAGACGAGGCGGGCCAGGGCGTGGGCCCCGCCCTGCTGTCGGCCCTGGAGTCCGCCGTGTGGCGGGGCAACGCGGCGCTGCTGGGGCTGGACGCCAGCCTGAACGCCGAACACTTCTATCAGCGGCACGGCTATGCCTCCGTCCACTCCGCCCGGCGCACTCTCACGGTCGACGTCCAGTTAGCGTTCGTGCGGATGCAGAAGCAGCGGCCGGCCATGGCCCTGGGGCGATGGCCGGCCTGGCGCCGCGGCTAGGTGAAGGCCGCCTTCACCTCGGGCTTGTTGAGCACCACCAGGGCCCAGATGCCCACGGGGATGCCCAGACAAGCGCAGGGGCCGCAGCAGGGGATGACGGCGATGATGGCGGCGGCCATTGCCAGCCCGTAGCTCTGCAGGTTCTTCATCTTCAGCGCGCCGAAGAAGACGATGCCGTTGAGCACCAGCGTGGGCAGCGCGAGCAGCAGCTGTCCGCCCGTGCTCGTCATCCCTGCCAGCATCTCCCGGGCGCCTTCGGGCAGGTCGGGGTTGTTGAGCGCCTCCGCGACGGCGGGGTCTGCTCCACCGAAGGCCTGGAGCACGTTGATGAGCCCCAGCAGCACGGTGATGGCGGACAGAACCATCAGCAGGATGGCCGGCAGCGACACGGCCTCCTTCGCGCCCGCTCCGCCGGGAGAGTTCATCGTTCCGTAGGTGTTCTCCATGGTCCCCAGTTCCCCTCGATGCCGCGTGAGATGCCGTGCGGGCAGTGGGCCCGCCGCGCGGCCATTCCACTCGCAGACGGGGGAGCACGCCAAGTGAAATGACGTGCCCCCTTCCCTCCCTGCTCAGGCCTTGAAGGTGAGCAGGGGGGAGAGCCGGGCTACCTCCCGGACGATGCCGGCTTCCACCTGGGCATCGACCACCGGACGGATGGGCTTGTATGCCGCGGGCGCCTCCTCGACGCGGCGCTCCGCGCGAAGGGTGATGCAGTCCACGCCGGTCAGCCCCAGGGCGGCCTCACTCTGGTCCGCGCCGCCCCGCGACAGGGAGAAGCGGGAGCGCGCGCGGCCCGCGCCGTGCGACGCGGACTCCAGCGCCCGCGCATCCCCACACCCCACCATGAGGAAGGACGTGGCCCCCATGGAGCCGGGGATGATGACGGGTTGCTCCGCCCCCGCCGGGCATGCGCCCTTGCGCGCCAGCCAGCCGCCTTCATAGGGCAGCGTCAGGTTGTGGGGCACGTCGTAGACGAGCGGCGCCTCCACGTCCCCGAAGAGCTCCCGGAGCGTCTGGCGCAGCAGCTCCGCCAGCAGCAGGCGGTTGAGGAAGGCGTAGTTGGCCGCCGTCGCCTCCGCCTCCAGATACTCGGTGACGAGCCGCGCATCCCCCAGGGGGAGGATGCCGCTGGCCGGAAGCGGCGTTCCCGAGGGCCACGCCTGGCGCGCACGGTCCTGCCAGGCCACGCCCACGTGCTTGCCCACGTCCCGGCTGCCAGAGTGAATCATGAACGCGAGCTGTCCCTCGCGCACGCCCCAGTCCCACGCCCGCGCCCGGTCCTCCACGGCCTCCACGCGCTGCACCTCCACGAAGTGGTTGCCGCCGCCAATGGTGGCCAGGCCCGCGTCGCGCACCAGCCCTTCGCGCGTGAAGGACTCGGGCGCCCAGCGCGGATGGCCCTGCAGCCCGCCGCCCAGGTGGATGCGCGACACCTCCGCGTCGAGCTGGGCCAGGTCGGCCCGTCCCGCGCACCCCAGCGGCTGCTCCAGCGTCTCCAGGAGCCAGCCTTGCACGCCGTCGCGCAGCAGCGCCTCGGAGGCCCGCGAGGCCATGGTGACGTCACGCGTACCGAAGAAGTAGTGGCCCTTCATCCGCTCGACGAAAGCCGACCGCTTCGCCAGGAAGTCCTCCACGGAGAGGTCCGCGACGTGCAGCCGCATGCCGCAGTTGATGTCGGTGCCAATGGCGCCGGGCACCACCAGCCCGCGCGTGTGGAGCACCGAGCCAATGGCCACCCCGGAGTCTCCCGGGTGGAAGTCCGGCGTGGCACGTACCCGCAGCACCTCGCCACCACCGGGGTGTCTCAGGGCCGCGAGCTGGGCGAGTTGTTGGAAGGCCTTGCCCTCCACAGGCAGGTCCGGCGGGAGGAGGACTTCGGCGGGCGGCGCATGCGCGTCACCCAGGAGGCGGACGGAATAGAGGCGGCCGTCATAGGCGACCTCGAGCCCCTCGCGGGCGAGTGCCCGGAGAAGCCGGTTCAGTTTCGGCTGCATGACCCAACTCAGGAATGCCCCGGGGTCCTTTGCATGGACCTGCCAGGGGGACGTGACGGAGAGATGAGGGACCAGGGGTCAGCAGCCGCGGTCGCCAGACGGCGCGAAACCGTCTTCACCGTCCACACACGGGCACCAGGCCCGTTCCTGACGAAGGGAAATCAGACGGCCGCGGACAGCCCGCCATCCACGTTGATGGCCGCGCCGCTGATGTAGCCACCACGGGGCGACAGCAGGAAGGCCACGGTGTCCGCGAACTCCTCCGCCTTCCCCACCCGGCCCAGCGGAATCCCGGCGTGACGCGCCATCTCCTGCTGGAAGGACTCCACGGGCTTGCCCACCTCCTTGGCACGGCGCGCCCACTGGCCACTTTCGATGATGCCCACCAGCACCGCGTTCACCCGGATGGCGTGGGGGCCCAACTCCTTGGACAGCGCCTTCGTCAAGGCGAGCCCCGCTGCGCGAGACACCGACGACGGCGTGGAGTTTGCGCCGGGCGTCTTCGCCGCGATGGCCAGCACGTTGACGATGGCGCCGCTCCCCGACTCCTTCAGGAAGGGCAGCGCCTGCCGCGAGGCGCGAATCGCCGCGAAGACCTTGAGCTGGAGGTCGGCCTCCCACTCCGCGTCACTCACCGAGGCGAAGGACCTGCCCGCCGCGGTGCCCGCGTTGTTCACCAGCCCGTCGATGCGCCCGAAGCGCGCGTGGGCGGCATCCACGAAGTGCTCCACCTCCCACGCACGCGACACGTCGGCCTGGACGGTGAGCACATCCCCACCCTCGGCGCGCAGGGCCGCGGCGGTGGCCTCCAGCCGCTCCGCCCCACGGGCACAGAGCGCCACCTTCGCGCCCTCCCGGACGAGCCGCCGGGCCACCGCGGCTCCCAGCCCCTCCGAGCCACCCGTCACCAGTACCACCTTGCCGCCCAGTTCCAGGTCCACGTGCCACCTCCTCGCGACCAGCACCGGCCCCCGCGAGGCGACTGCACCTCGCACGGGGCCGGGACGCCGGACGTCACGTCATCAAGCGGGCTGCTTCACCAGGTGCCGCTTCTGGTCGAAGGCCGCCAGCGTCTGGGCGATCTCCTCGTTCACCGCCCGCAGCATGTCCTGCTTCTCCCGGAACGGGAGGAAGGCGCTCTTGAAGCCGGAGACGAGGATGGTCGTCAGGTCCTCCAGCGACAGGCCCAGCGCGGAGTGCGCCGTCCACAACTCCTTGGTCACCGTGGTGTCGGTGATGAGGCGGTTGTCCGTGTTGATGGTCACCCGCAGGCCGTAGTCGAAGTAGAACTTCAGCGGGTGCGCCGACAGGCTCGTCACGGCGCCCGTCTGCACGTTGGAGGTGGGGCACACCTCCAGCGGGATGCGGTGGTCGTTGACGTAGTTGAGCAGGTCCCCGTCCTCGCGCAGCCGCGTGCCGTGGCCGATGCGGTGTGCGCCCAGGTTGTGGATGGCCTGGGAGATGGACTCGGGGCCGTAGGCCTCGCCCGCGTGCGCGGTGCAGTTGACGTTGTTCTTGAGGATGAGCTGGAAGGCGTCCCGGTGGTCCTTCGCCGGGAAGCTCGCCTCCGCGCCGGCCAGGTCGAAGCCGATGACGCCGCGGTTCTTGTAGGCCACCGCCAGCTCCGCCAGCCGCATGGACGTCTGCGGGTTGATGTGGCGAATGCCGCAGACGATGACGCCGCACTTGATGCCCGTCTCCCGCTTCGCGGCGCGCAGGCCCTCCAGCACGGAGTCGATGACCGTGGTCATCTTCAGGCCCTTCTGCAGGTGCAGCGCGGGCGAATAGCGGACCTCCAGCCAGCGCACGTTCTCCGCGGCGGCGTCCACGGCCAGTTCGTAGGCGGCGCGGTAGAGGGACTCGGCCGTCTGGAGCACGGAGAGCGTCACGTCGAAGGCGACGAGGTACTCCTCCAGGCTCTCGCACACCTCGCCCATGTGGATGGCCTTGGCCAGCCCATCCTCGGTGTCGGCGAGCAGCTTGATTTTCTGCTGCTCGGCCAGCTCCAGGATGGTCTTCAGGCGCATGGACCCGTCCAGGTGGCAGTGGAGGTCCGTCTTGGGCAGCGCGCGCAGCAGCTCTTCCGTCACCGCCAGCGTGGGCGGCGGCACGAAGTCCGTCCGACGGGCGGACGAAGGAATGCCGGTGGCGCTGGGAATCTCATCATCACGAATGGTAGGCATGGTCCAAGTTCCTTCCTTGCGTCATCCTCCAAACCATGTCGTCTCGCGCCTGTCCATGCACGCCCTTGCTGCCCGCCCTGGCGCTGACACTGGTGGCCGCCATGGGGTGCCGGGAGCCCGCGACGAGCGACTTCCGCCATTCCACGGACGCCTCGTCTCGAGCGGGGCTGGTGGCCCTGCCGGACGGCGTCCTCACCGCCAATGAGGCGGGCACCATCGTCCGCCTGGAGCGGAGCGGCCAGGTCTCCTGGCGGGTCGCCCTGGACAGGGAGGTGGCCACACGCCCGGCCCTGCTGGGGGATAGCGTCATCGCCGGGACGGTGGGCGGAGACCTGGTCCGACTGAGCCTCGCGGATGGCGCGGTGCAGTGGCGCCTCACCGGAGAGCCCCCCGTCCTTACCGCACCCGTGGCGGATGCGGAGGGAAAATTCGTCTTCCTGGTCGCGCCGGATGGGGCGGTCCGCTCCCTCTTCACGGACACGGGAAAGACGGACTGGGAGCGCCCCCCACCTGGAAAGCCCGAGCCGACGGCCGCGCCCCGCGGATATCCCGTGCCGGTCCTCCAGGACGGCTTGCTGGTGGTGGCGCTCGGTGACGCCGGACTGATGGCCCTGGCCACCCAGGATGGGGCGAAGCGCTGGCAGCGGAACGTCCGAGACGTGCTGGGGATGACGTTGTGGCAGGACACGCTCTACGTGAGCACCCGCCAAGGCCACGTCCTGGCGCTGCGGCTCGGGGACGGCACGTCCCTGTGGGAGCAGGCCCCCGCGGAGGCCCTGAGCAGTCCCCCCTCGCTGGCGCTGGGAACGGTGTGGGTCGGCACGGCTGGGGAGTCCTCCGCGCTCGTCGGCCTGTCCCCTTTGGAGGGAAAGGAGGTGACGCGCGTCACGCTGCCCGACCCGCTCGTCTCGGAGGTGACGCCGGTGAGAGAGAACCTGCTGCTGGTGCCCACCAGCGGGCGTCAGGGACGGCTCATCGCGTTGAACACGACGACCTGGGCGCAGGCCTTCTCGGTCCGCGCGGATACGCCGCTGCGCACCCGCCCCGTGGTACTCGGCGACCAGGTCATCGTCCTGGGACTGGATGGCCGCGTGCTGTCGTGGCGGCTGCGCAAGACCGACCCTTGAGCCTCCCATCAGGACGCCGCCGCGGGCTTCACCACGTCCGCAGTGTCGACAGTGAGCGCTCCACGCGGGCGGACAGCGTGCCGTAGTCACGCTCGGGCGCGGAGAAGGTAACCAGGACGAAGCCGTCCTTCCTGGGCACGAAGTACACCAGCGTGCGCGCGCCGCCCGTCTGTGAGAATTCGTAGCGCGCCACGGGCCCCGCCGGGAGCGTGCCCTCCGTGTCCTGAAGCAACTTTCCGGGCGCCTTCAACCCCGCCGCCGCCAGCACGGCCTCCGGGCCTGCCTCCAGGGCGGGCGCCGCGCCGCGCACCGAGCGCAGCTCCAATCCCCCGTCAAAGCGGGCCAGCGCCGGGGGCCCGGCCTCCACGGAGCGCAGGTCCATGCCCGAGGGCGGCTCGTACTGCACACCGAGGTCCTGCGATGAGAAGCTTCGCGAACAGCCGAAGCCACACCACATCAGCAGGAGGCACCAGGTCAGCGAGGCGAGTCTCACGCGCCAGACTCTGCCACCAGCGCATTCGCCCTGTCAGGCGCGCGGGCTTTCTTTTGCCGCTCCCACAAGTCTCCAAACCGGCTTGTCCACTCGGGTGACCTCTTCTCAGCCCGGCATCAGGAAACGGGCGATGATGCGTTTGAGGCCCACGCCTCCGCCGAACTCCACCGTCACCTTCGCGTTGGGGCCGTTGCCGTCCGCGGACACCACGCGGCCCACGCCGAACTGCTCGTGGCGCACGCGCATGCCGCGCACGTCCCCGCCCACGCCGTCCATGTCCGACGCCTGCGAGTACGAGCGGTCGATGCGCGGCCCGTCGTCCTCATCCCAGGTCCGCTTGCGCTGCGTCGAGGGCACCATGGGCCGAGGCGCTTCGGGGACTTCCTGCTCGCTGATGCCGAACAGCGCCGGCGGCACGTCCCGCAGGAAGCGGCTGGGCGCGTTGTAGCGCAGCTCACCGAACAGCGAGCGACACTGCGCCAGACTCACGAAGAGCCGCTTTCGCGCGCGCGTGAAACCCACGTAGCAGAGGCGCCGCTCCTCGGCCATCTCCTCCGAGGGCTCGCCCTCCGCCGAGGCGACCTCGTTCAAGAACGTGGACTCGGACTTCACCGCGCGCGAGTGCGGGAAGACGTTCTCCTCCATGCCGGTGAGGAAGACGGCGTCGAACTCCAGGCCCTTGGCCGCGTGCAGTGTCATCAGCGCCACCCGGCCCTCGCCCACCTCCGCGTCCGCCTCGCCCACCAGCGAAATCTGCTCCAGGAAGGCCTGCAGCGCCGGCACGTCCGCCGTCAGCGGGGCCGCGTCCACTTCGGGAGGAACGTCGCTGGGGGGATTCGCCGCGGCCGCCACCGCCGCGGCCGCCCGGTTCAGGTCGAACTCCTGCGCCGCGCCCAGGAACTCGCGGAGGTTCTCCGCGCGCGTCTGAGACTCGTCGCTGCCCTCGGCCTGGAGCGTCTCCACCAGCTTCGTCTCGCGAAGCATCTGGTCTACCGCGCCCGCTGCTTCCTCGTTCGTCTGGGCGAAGGCCGTCAGGGACTCCAGCAGGTTGCGGAAGCCCTTGAGCCGCTTCACCGCGGCACCATTGAGCGCGGGAATCTGCTCCGGCTGGGACAAAGCCTCGTAGAGGCTCACGCCGCGCGCGTTGGCGAAGTCCGTCACCCGCTCCACCGTGGTGTCGCCAATGCCACGCGCCGGGATGTTGATGATGCGCAGCAGGTCCGCGTCCGAGCGCGGGTTCACCATCAGCCGCAGATACGCGGAGGCATCCCGCACTTCCGCCCGGTCATAGAAGCTGCGTCCGCTCACCAGGGTGTACGGGACGCGCGCCAGGCGCAGCGCCTCTTCCAGCACGCGGCTCTGCGCATTGGCCCGGTAGAACACCGCCATGCTGGAGAGCTTGATGAAGCCCTCCCGCTGCAGTGCCAGAATCTGCCGCGCCACCTCCTGCCCCTCGGCCCGCTCATCGCGGTTGAGCATCAGGTTGAGCGTCTGGCCCCGCTGGCGCTCGGACCAGAGCTTCTTCTCCATGCGCCGCGTGTTCTTCCGGATGACCTCATGCGCCGCGTCCAGGATGTTCTGGTCGGAGCGGTAGTTCTGCTCCAGCTTCACCACCTTCGCGCCGGGGTACTGCCGCGGAAAGCCGAGGATGTTGTCCACGTCCGCGCCACGCCACCGGTAGATGGACTGGTCGTCGTCGCCCACCACCACCAGGTTGGCGGAAGGAGGCGGCGCCAGCTGCTTCAGCAGCGCGTACTGCACCGGGTTGGTGTCCTGGAACTCATCCACCAGCACGTGGTGGAAGCGGCGCCGGTAGTTCTCCAGCACGTCCGGCCGGGTGCGGAACAGCGTCACCAGCAGGAGCAGCAGGTCTCCGAAGTCCACTGCGTTGGCCGCGCGCAGCCGCTCCTGGTAGGCCGCGTACACCTTGCGCACCAGTTGGCCCCGCTCGTCGCCGGGCGCGACCTGCATGTGCTCCGGGAGCCGGGCCGCGTTCTTCTCCTGGTCGATGCGGTGGAGGATTTCGCGCGGCTGCATGGACTCGATGCCCGCCTCGCGCATGGCGCGCTTCACCACGTTGAGCTGGTCCGAGTCGTCGTAGATGACGAAGGAGCGGGTGAGCCCCACGTGCTCCGCCTCGCGGCGGAGAATCTGCGCCGCCGCCGAGTGGAAGGTGCTCACCACCAGCTCGTTCGCCTGTGCCCCCAGCAACTGCACCAGGCGCTCGCGCATCTCCCGCGCCGCCTTGTTGGTGAAGGTGACGGCCAGGATGCGCCACGGGTAGACGTTGTGGACCTTCACCAGATACGCCACGCGCCGGGTGATGACGCGCGTCTTGCCGCTGCCCGCCCCTGACAGGACGAGCAGGGGGCCGTCACCATGCAACACGGCCTCGCGCTGTGGCGCATTGAGGTCTTCGAGGAGGGCGGATTCGTGTGGGTTCGCGGGAGACATTCGGGAGGGAACCCATGCTTCTAACGTCTTTCCCCCACCAATGGGCGCCCTTCCGCAGTCCCGCCCGGCCGCCCGGCCCCCAAGGCATGCGGTGCGCTTATATAATGGTGCGACTCCATGTCCGACTCCACGTCCGGCGCCCCTTCGAGGCCTTCCCAGGCTGACCTGGACCGTTACGCCGAGCAGTTCTCCCAGAGCCTCACCCTGCGCCTCTTCGGCGCGCAACTCAGCTTTCCGGAGGGCCGGAAGGTGGTCGTCACCATCCCCGAACTTCGGCCCGAACACCGGGGCGGCGCTGGCAGCGCCAGCGCAGTCAACGGAGGCATCCTCGCCGCCCTCTTCGACTACGCCGTGGGCTGCACCGGCGCCCTGGTGGACCCGGGCCGGCGCTGCGCCACCGTGCAGTTGTCCATGAGCTTCGAGCGCGCTGTCACCGGCGACAGTCTGCGCGTGGAGTCCGAAATCGACAGCCAGACGGTGTCCCTCCTCTTCGCCACCGCCCGGGTGTACGACGGTGAAGGCCGTGTGTGCGGCCGTTGCCAGGGCGTGGTGAAGCTCTCCAACCTCCGCTGGGCGTCGGGAGACAGTCCCGCCGTCAACTGACCCTTGCCCACCCCGCCCC
>NZ_JAAEAH010000044.1 GCF_010998615.1 Myxococcus sp. CA023
CTCCCGCATGCTCCACCCGCGGCCCCCACAGCCGCTGCTGCACACCCTGCGACAAATGCGCCGACCCGTCCGACCGGCGAGTCGCGTGGACCCCCATCCACGCGTCTTGCCAGCGGCTCGCGGAGCGCGCTCACCACTCCCCAGCGGGAGCACGCCTTCCCACAAAGCGCGCCATGGGCCCCCACCCAGGCACACTCCCTCCCGCCGGTCTCGGACGCGCCCGTTTCTGGGCACGTCAAGTCGAACGGGCCGGCCAACCCCTACACGCCCTCAGTGCATTGCCGTACGTCCATCTCCCGTGTCCGGGGACACGCGCCGCGTCCGGGAAGGACGCTCGAAGTACTCGACGACCAGCCCACCGAAGGGCACCCGCGGGCCATCCGCTCGCGGGTCCTTCATCCGTTGGAGGAGCGCCACCGCGGAGTCCACGGCTTCGTCCACGGCGCGGTTGATGCGCTCGCGCTCCCAATCCCCGCCACCGAGCACCTCGGAGGCATCCACCAGGCAGCGCCGCAGCGCCGCGAATTCGTCGTAGAGCGAGCGTGCGCCCCGATGCGCCGACAAGCGCAGCACCGCGCGAGTGCGGCTCCAGGGGCTGGACTCCTCGCCCGCGAGCGTCCGGCCCAGCTCGCGGATGAAGGGCTCCACCAGGTTGTCCAACTGGGTGGGCGCGCCCCGCGACGCGTCCGAATCGGGCGCCGCCAGCACCATCCGTCGCCACAGCGCGGAGATTCGATCCGGCTGCTGACGGAAGAACCGCGCCAGCACGGCTGCCTTACGTCCACGCTCGCTCATGTCCAGTGCCTTCCGCATCGCGGACGGAAGCCAAAGCAATCCATCGGCCAATGCCCCTGGGATAAGTCTCCCCAGTGAAATCAGCCATTTGCCTTGAAGGGATGGGCAGGCAGAGGAGCAGCACGGCCGTAGAAACTACAGGCCCGGCCCTGTAGTCATGGCAGGACGGAAAGGGCGGCGCTCAGTGGAGGGTGGGCTTCGGCGGCCGGCCGTTGGGGCCGTCCTCGTCGTCCAGTTCACCCGGAAGGTCGCCGACGGCGCTGTCCGCGGGCGCCTCGCCGTCCTGGGCCTCCAGGTGGGCTTCCGTGCCCTGCGAGCCCGCGGGCCAGTCTGGCCAGGTGGAATCCCCGGCACTCACGGCGGTGCCCTGCGCCTGGGCCTGCGCGGCCTGGGCGGCCAGCAGACGCAGCGCGGCGTCCTCCGCGGCATCCTGGGCGGCCATCTCCGCCAGCTTCGCGGCGCGCTGCTGGCGGCGGCGGGCATAGGCGGCGACGCAGAGGAAGGACGCGCCCAGCCAGACGAGCGCGGAGCTGGTGGTGAGCGGGAGCCAGCCGTAGCGCGCGGCCAGGCCTTCACGCCAGTCGGTCTCCTCCACCAACAGCGAGGTGCGGAAGGCCTTGCCGAAGGCCGTCTCGAAGGGCTCGCCGCGCGCCACGCCGTCCACGAGCGCGGCCATGGCCTGGGGGCCGAACTTCGCCGACAGGTGCGCGACGAAGGCGGCGCTCTGCGCGTAGGCGATTTCCACGTCCGACGGCACGTCCGGCCAGGCCCGGTCGAGGTGCTCGAAGTGGAACACGCGCTCCTGGGTGACGGCCCGGAAGAGGGCGGAGTAGTGCGTCAGGGAGTAGCGCTCCCCGGTGACGTACTGCGCGACGCCTTCCTGGAACCAGCGGGGCCACGACGGGGCCAGTTGCCCCAGGGCCACGTGCGCCAGCTCGTGCCGGAGCGTCTGCTGGCCCTCCGGCTCATGGAGGCTGAGCGCGTCCAGCAGGATGATTTGATGGGCGGGGTAGGCCAGCGCCACGGCCCACCCCGGGGGCTTTCCGCCAGGCAGCGCCAGGGCCTCGAACTCCGTGCGGCCCACGCCCAGGCGAATCTCGGTGACGCCCGGCCAGTCCTTGCCCAGGATGGTGCCGAACCGGTCGCGGACACCTTCAATCTGCCGGGACAGCTCGTGGGCGGCCGCGGTGGCGGCGGCGGTGTGGAGGATGCGGAAGCGCTTCGTCGTCACGTCCCCGCTGACCTGGGGCGGACGCGTCAGGGGCACCAGCGCGGCGTCATTCACGACGTCATGGGCGTGGGGGCCATGAGGGCCGCCCGGTCCCTGGGCCCAGGCCCCAGGAGCGGCGAGCAGCAGGAGCAGGACAAGCAGGTGGCGCATGTGCGGCGGCCTCACGTTCCCACTGACATAACAGCCTCGTCCCAGGTTGCAGCAACCTCACCACGCGGCGCGGTGCGTCAGGAGTCGCCGTTGGCTTTTTTCTGGGACAGATACGCCACGTTGTCCTCGACGCGCGCGTAGTCGCGGTCCGCGAACGTGGGGCTCTTGAAGGTCTCCAGCAGCTTCTGGTGGGCATCCAACACGGAGCGGACCTGCGACTCGAATTGGGTGCGCTGGCGCTTCAGCTCGTTGATGTCCTCCACCACCTGCACCAGCCGCTGGTGGGCGCCGTGGACGATCTTCTCCGCCTGATGCTCGGCGTCCGCGATGATGATTTCCGCTTCCTTCTTCGCGGCGTCCTTCAGGTCCTCGCTGATGCGCTGGGCGGTGACCATGGTCTCCTGGAGGGTGCGCTCCCGTTCCTGGTGTTGCTCCACCTTGAACTGGGTGCGCTTCACTTCCTCCTTGAGCGCGATGTTCTCCTTCACCACCTCCTCGAATTCACCGGCGATGAGCTCGAGGTAGGCCTCCACCTCACGGCGAGAGAAGCCGCGCAGGGCCGTTTCGAACCGCTTCTGCCGGATGTCGAGCGGAGTGATTTTCATGACGCCGCAGTGTAGCGCAGGGGCGTCGCATCTCCAGGAAACGGCCCTTGACCTGGGCGCCGGCGCTGGCGGGTGGTGCTTGCATGGCTGCCCGACGGGCGGGCGTCAGCGTCGCGTCGCGTCCCACTGAGACACGACGGTGCGCGCGGCGTTCTGCACCCCCGCGGTGAGCCGCGAGTCGACAGCGGCGTCCTGGACGGCCCGGCGCGCGGTGGGCGTGCGCTGAAAGACGAGCCCGTTGAGCGCCTGGATTTTCAGCGCGTCCGGCAGCCGGGGGTGGCGCACCACATTGGCGAGAATCTCCTCCGCGCGGACGTGCTGGAACAGCGTGACGGCCCTCAATGCCGCCTGCTGGATGCGGGGGTTGGGGTCCCACAGGAGCGTGGCCAGCGTGTCCAGGGCGCGGGCATCTCCCAGCAGCGCCAGGTCTTCGATGGCGATGGCCCGAATCTCCTCCGGCGCGGGCCGCACCGCCCCCAGAAGGCCCCGCAGGAGGGCGGCGTCGTCCTTCGCGGGCGCCAGGGCGGCCTCCACCGGGGGCGTGGGCGCCGGACCCGGGGGGGGCGAGGCTTGGGCACGGGCGGCGGTGGTAAGGAGCAGGCCAGCGAGAAGCAGGGGACGCATGGAGGCCCTTCTAACCTGGGGCGGAGAGATTTTCTTGACGCGATCTCCCATCGTGGGACCTTCCCCGCGCTACAGGCGTGTTGCAAACGGGAGCAAGGTTCGATGAACGCGGCGGCAGCGAACTGGCAGACACTGGAAAACGTCGATGTGGAGTGCACCCACTGCGGCATCCGGATGACCCAGCAACCGGGGACCCGAGTCCGCTACTTCCGGTGTTCCGGGTGCCACCGCTGGGTGTCCAGCGTGTACTCCGACGTCTTCCGGGCGGACGCGAAGGTGCGCACGCACCCGGTGAAGGACACCGGCGCCCAGGACGAGCAGTTCATCGAGGTCAAGGACCGGCTGGACCGGTGGCTGTCCGCGCTGGAAGAGCAGGACCCCTACCGGCTGCTGGGTGTCTCGCCGCTGGACTCGGCCGACACGGTCCGCGCGCGTTACCACGCGCTGGCCATGGAGCAGCACCCGGACCGCGGCGGCTCCGCGGAGAAGATGCGCGAGCTGAACGCGGCCTATGAGCGCATCCTCCGTCACCGCCAGCGCAAGCGTCAGGAGGCGCTGTCGGCCGGAACGCCCGTGGCCTCCGCGACCGTCCTTCCCGCGCGCAGCAGGTAGGCCCAGAAGAGCGCTCCCAGGACCAGGCCCAGCCCCGCCTTCAGCCAGGTGGGGAACAAGTCCCCTGGGGAGACGTAGCCCTCCACCACGCCGATGAGGGCGAGGAAGGGCGCGCAGCCCAGCACCAGCTTCACCGCTTCCCGTCCGCGCACCGCCAGCGCCTGTCCCCGGGGCAGCTCCCCCGGGTCGATGAGCGCCTGGCCCACCATCAGTCCCGCCCCGCCGGCGATGACCAGGATGGACAGCTCCACCGGGCCGTGCGCGGCGATGAAGTCCAGCAATCCCCCCAGCATGCCTTCGCGGGCGCACAGCGCGCTGATGGCGCCGATATGCACCCCGTTGTTCACCAGCAGGAACAGCGTGCCCAGGCCGCCGGTGAGGCCCAGCGCGAAGGTGACAATGGTGACGGTGAGATTGTTGGTGGCGATGCCGGACGCCACCGAGTTGGGAGGCGCCACCGACAGGATGTCATCCGTCCACATGCGGCCCTGAGCCACGTAGTGGCGCACGCCGGAGGGCACCAGCAGCTCGGCGCCCCGGGGCTCCCACAGCACCACCAGGGCGCCCAGCAGGATGCCCAGGATGAACAGCACGGCGCTGGCGCCCACGAAGCCACGCTCGCGGCGCAAGGTGGCGGGGAACTCGCGGCGGAAGAAGTCCCGCACCGCGGGCCAGCGCTCGCGCGGCGGCTGGTAGATGGACGCGTAGGCCTGGCCACAGAGCTGGTTGAGGAAGCGGTGGACATCCGTGCCGGCGTAGAAGGTCTGCGCGTGCGCCAGGTCGGCGGACGCGCGGCGGTACAGCGTGTCCAGCGTGCGCAGCTCGCCCAGCTTCAGCGTGCCGGAGCGCTGCTTCGCCAGCAGGGCCTGGAGCGCATCCCAGTCCGTGCGGCGTTGGGCCACGTAGGCGGGCAGGGGCATGGCCATCTCAGCGCTCTCCCTGGACGCGGGCGCGCAGGAAGGCCTCGGTGCTCTCTGCGGACGCCAGCACCGCCGCGCGTGCTTCCGCGTCGTCAGGCCCCACGCGCTCCACCAGCCGCGTGCCCAGCCGCTGCCGCACCTCCGGCGACAGCCCCGGCGCGCGCGAGAGGAAGGACAGCACCAGCTCCACGTCCTCCGGAGACAGGGGCCGCGCACCCGTGCCTTGTGGCAATGGTACGGACGCGGCCGGAGCGGCGGTGTACTTGTCCAGGTCGATGCGCTCCTCGCGCACCAGCAGCGTGCCGGCCAGCAGGTCTCCCAGGCGCCGGTGCTGGCGGGTGAGCAGCATGCTGACACAGGCGGCGGCGTACAGCATGGGCAGGAAGTCCACCGCGCGGCAGAGGTTGCGCACCGCGCTCTCGTAGACACCCACAGGCGAGCCGTCCGTGCGCACCACCCGGATGCCCAGCACGCGCTTGCCCACCGTCTGGCCGTGGAAGAAGACCTCGCACACCGTCCAGTACAGCCACTGCGTGGCGAAGACGCCCACCACCAGCAGCGTCTGCCCCACGCCCGACAGCGCCTGGAAGACGCCGAGCACGTCCGACACCAACAACGTGAAGACGAAGTAGGCCACCAGCCAGAAGAAGAACAGCAGGCTCGCGTCCACCAGCCACGCGAGGCACCGGTAGCCGATGCCCGCGATGGGAAGCGTGAGCGCCACGCGCTCGGGGGTGGCGACGTCGAGATGGGGAGTCGGAGCGGAGCGCATGCGGGGTAGGCAGCATACACGTCTGCCTTCCTCCCACGCGTCCATGTCGCACTCCCTTTTTTGCTTGGAGTTGCGGGATTTTCAGGGCCCAGACGCATGTGTCACGGTTGACAGTCAGCGCCGTGCGGGAGGGGGCTTTCATCGACTTGTGGACGCCCCGGCGTGTCCGGCTCCGGACAGCGATGACGAACCAACGGATGAAACCCCTGTAACGGGCTCTGATTCATGCACACTGGACACTCCCATTGGGGCTGGTTCGCGTCTGCGCTTTCCCGGTGATAGGGTTTCTGCGTTGGACCATGAACCTGGGCCGAAGGAGGTGCGGCCCGCAGGGACGTCAGGAGTAGCTGAAAGTCAAAAACAGCCTGGAGTCGAGTCGTACATCGGTAGGTCGACTCCGGAGTGGCTCAGCGGACGCGCTCGTTCTTCCCTGTCATGCAACCCACTGGCCCAGGTGGTACCGGAGCCGGCTGTGGTCAGTTGTCTGTTCATGCAGTTTTCGCCATGACGGCTGGGGGGCCTTCGCATGGCAACCAATCAAGCAGCGATTCGTGTATCGATTCTCGAAGGACCGTGGGCGGCCTGGCAGGGCCTGGCCGACGGGCTCCGTGGTGAAGGCGTGCAGGTCTCCTCGGTGACGAGGGACGTGCGCCTGTTCCTCGACAGCCTGGGGACAGACCCGCCGCAGGTCGCGGTGATGGACGTGGAGGGCGACAGCGAGGCCGCCGTGGGCTGCTCCGTCACGGAAGGCATCAATCTCCTGCGGGAGGCGCGCAAGCGCCGGCTGGAGGTGCGGATGCTGTTGCTCTCCGCGGTGAGCACACCGGAAATCATCTCGCAGTGCTTCGACGAGGGTGCCTCCGGCTACCTGTTCCGCGCGGGACTGGGCACGACGGCGGTGGCGTCCGCCATCAACTCCCTGGTCCGAGGCGAGCGGCTGTTTCCGGTGCAGCTCCTGAGGAACGACTTCGAACATCCACCGGTGACGTCACCCACCGCGAGCGTGCTGCTGGCGCTCACGCAGCGCGAGCGCGAGGTGCTGGCGTATGTCGCGGGCGGCGCGGACAACCTGAAGATTGCCGCGCACCTGCAAATCGCCGAGCGCACCGTGAAGTCCCACGTCACGCAGCTCTACCGGAAGCTGGGCGCCGAGAACCGCACGCAGCTGGCGCTGAGGGCGTGCCACCTGGGCGTCCGGCCGCCGCCGGACCTCTAGGCGTCGCTGTCGTTCCGTTCATGCAGCACGCCCCCCGGACCCTGGCGCCGTTGCCAGGGGGCGCGAGGGGCGTGCGCACGGACGGTGCCGTGACTACGACTTCAACTCTTCCATCTTCTTGCGGAGGCTCAGCGGACGCATGTCCGTCCAGACCTCCTTGATGTACTCCAGGCACTCGGCCTTGAGGCCCTGCTTGCCTGCATCCTTCCAGCCGAGCGCATTCTCGCGGTCGGCCGGCCAGATGGAGTACTGCTCCTCGTGGTTCACCACGACCTTGTAGACGGTCGTGTCCTCTCGCTCATCCGCCATTGATATCTCTCCCTGGAACGGGGCGTATTCTGGCCACAATCCAGGAAAAGGGGTCAAGACACGGAAGGCGTGGGTGCGGTCGGCGTCTGAAGCCCGCATATACTCGCCGGCCATGCAAAGTGTCTTCCGTGTCATCACCGCCCTGCTCCTCGCGCTGGGCGTCACCTGGGCCGCGCTGGCCCTGGCGTTGACGGGGGCGGGCCCCGAGGGCGCGCACGTACTGCGGGCGTTGGGGGCCGGGCTGCTCGCGGTGGGCGCGGTGGTTGCCTGGCGGCGTCACTCACAAGGGGCGGCCCTGTCCGTCATTGGCGTCGGGTGTGTGGCCATCTGGGGGTGGACCCAGACGGTACGGCCCGCGACGCAGGCGGACTGGGCGCCGGACCTGGCGCGCTCCGCCCGGGCGGTGGTGGAGGGCTCCCGTGTGACGTTGCATGACGTGCGTGACTTCCGCTACCGCACCACGTCGGACTGGGATGCGTCGTGGTACTCGGCCACATACGACACGCGTGAGCTCACGGGCGCGTGGTTCATCGTGGAGCCCTTCTCCGGCGTCTGGGGCGCGGCCCACACCATGGTGAGCTTCGGCTTCGCGGATGGGCGCTACCTCGTCTTCTCCGTGGAGGTCCGCCGCGAGAAGGGGGAGACGTTCTCCGCGCTGGGCGGCCTGTTCCGCCAGTTCGAGCTCACCTACGTCGTGGGGGACGAGCGGGACCTGGTGCAGCTGCGCTCCAACCACCGCAAGGACGAGGTCTACCTCTACCCGGTGGATGCGTCGAAGGAGCGCATCACCCACTTCTTCCTCGACATGGTGGCGCGGATGAACGCGCTGCACGAGAAGCCGGAGTTCTACGACACGCTCACCAACAACTGCACCACCAACCTGGTGCGGCACCTGGAGAAGGTGAGCCAGAGCCAGGTGCCCTATGACCATCGCACCTTGTTGCCGGCGTTCTCGGACGCCCTGGCGTATGAGCTGGAGCTCATCGACCGGGACGCGCCGCTGGAGCAGGTGCGCAAGCGCTACCACATCAACGCGCGCGCGCAGGCGGCGGACGGGCGCCCGGACTTCTCGCGGCGCATCCGCGAGCCGCTGGCCGCCGCCGACACCTTGCCGTGACACGCCAGGTCCCTTAAGGGGCGTGGCGCGCCTTCAGGTGCTTGTCGTACTGCTGTTGCAGCGCGGCGAAGTAACCGCGCTCCTCCCAGAGCGCGGCGATGAGGCGCTCCGTCAAGGTCTTCATCTCGGCGCTCTCGCCCGGCTCGGGCGTACGGGGGCCGAGGGCGTCGGAGCTGAAGAAGGCGCGAGTGGCCTCGGCCATGAGCAGGCGGCTGCCGACGAAGAGCCGGCGCAGGGCCTGATTGATGGGGCGCGGGTCCAACTCCGCGCAGGCGGCGACGATGGCGTCGTGAATCTTCCCGGGCAGCGGGCCCTCCAGGTCCTCGGGCCTCAGGTCGCCACGGTCCAGGGCATGGTTGAGCAGGTAGCCGTGATGCAGCGCTGATGACGCCACGTCCACGCAGTCCTTCACCCACAAGACGAAGAAGATCTTGCGGAACACCTTGCGCACCGGGAAGAGCACCAGGCCCTTCATGTAGCTCATCAGTCGGCCACCCGCCGTCCGCCCCATGTGTGAGCCGGCGAGGACCTCCACCGCCCGGGCCGGTCTGGGGAGGCCGTGTTCGGAGAGGATGGTGAGGACCATGCTCTCGCGGGCCTGCCGGAGCGCGTAGTCGTCCAGGAAGGGGACGGGGATGAGCGGCGTCAGGCCGGACACGACGGCGAGAAAGGCCACGCGGCCCAATACGGGGGGCAGCTCGTTCTCGGAAGGACGGGGCTTCGGCTCGGTCATATGACGTTCATATGCCCATCGGGCCCGGCGATTGCGCGGGCCCTGAAGGCGGGATGGGTGTTGGCTGGCCTCCAGCCGGACGTCATGGCTCAGGCCTTCCGTTCTCCCTGGGCGTGGGGCAGCAGCAGGACATAGAGGGTGCTCATCACCGGCGTGGGGACGCCCCGCGCACGGCCCCGTCGCACCACCGACCCCTGGAGGTATTCGACCTCCAGCGGCTTGCCGTTCTCCAGGTCGCCCAGCATGGATGGGCGCATGTGGGCGGGCAGCCCGTCCATGTACTGCACCAGGGCGTCTGGCGTGCGGGTGGTGGTGACGCCCTCCGCGGCGGCGACGCTGAGCACCTCGGTGGCGGCCTGCCGGAACACCTCGCGGAAGGCCGGATTGTCCCGGAGGGCGCCCACGGGCAGCCGGGACGCGGTGCTGAACGCGGACATGCAGGCGAGGAAGGACAGCTTGTCCCAGAGGGCTCCGCGCGCATCCGCCACGGCTTCCACGGTGACGCCCGCGCCGGCCAGCGCGTCCCGCAGGGACTGTGCCCGGTCGGAGATGCGCGAGGTGTCACCGAACACTTCTCCGAGCACGATGCGGTGGTTCGTTCCGGTCTGGGTGATGACGCCGGGCTCGCTGATGGCGGCGGAGATGTACGTGGTGCCGCCCAGGACGGCGGCTTCGCCCACGGCGGCGGCCACTTCGGAGGGGATGTCCACGCCGTTCTGCAAGGTGAGCACGAAGGGCGGCGTTTCGCCCGGCGCCGGTGCGCCTCGCGCGGAGAGCAACGTCTTCACCGCGGGGAGCACGGAAGCGACGTCGTAGTTCTTCACCGCGAGGACCACGACGTCCACGGGGCCGAAGCGCTGGACGTCATCGTCGGCCTTGACCGCGACGGTGAAGTCTCCTTCGGCGCCGTGGATGGTGAGCCCGTGTTCCCGCATGGCGCGCAGGTGCGCTCCGCGCGCGAGGAACGTCACGTCATGCCCGGCGCGGACCAGCTTCGCGCCGAAGAAACCACCGACGCCTCCAGAGCCCAAGATGGCGAATCGCATGGCGCGGAAGATAACCGCACGTCCCCAGCGGGGCAGGGCTGAATCACGCGCTCGCACTCCGCGCATCAGCGAGCGAGGCCGCTGTGTTGGAGCACAGTCGCACGACGAGACGGCCTGCTTTCGCCGCCTCGCCGCGACGACTTCAATGGTCCTCAGCGGGTCAACGACACAGTGACCTTGGGCTCCTCGGGAGGCGGGTGCCACGCCAGGGGGCTGGGAGGCGGCGCGGCCTCGCGGACCATGGGGCGGTGCCGCGCGATGAACGCCGCGGTGCTCTCCGGGCTGGCACTTGCGGAGAGGATGAGCTCGGGCGTCACGAAGGCGGTGGCGATGGCGTCCGCGACCCGCGCGTCCTTGCTGCCAGCGGCCAGCAAATCAATCACGTGCGGAGGCGGCGGCTGGAGCAGGGCGTTGGTCCAGTGCGTCGCCGACGCGGTTGCGGCCCACGAGCCCGCTTCGGCCTCCCGACAGAAGACCTCGTCGAAGGGACGGTTGTCCGCCAGCGCGGTGACGATGTGCTCCGCCAACGCGAAGGCGGAAGCGGACCCCGCGTTGGCCCCCTGGCCCGCGACGGGGTCGTTCGTCACGTGCGTGTCGCCCACTGCCAGCGCGAAGCGGCCGTTGGAGAGGGGCGCCCAGCCCTGGCGCACCGTCGGCGTGAAGGAGCCCTGGAGGTAGTCCATGGGACCTCGCACGCCGAAGCTCGCCGGATCCACGCGCTCGTAGGTGGTGGGCGCGAAGCGCCGCAGGAAGTTCATCAGCATGGCCTCGAAGGCGCGCGGGTCTTCGTCGTAGCGCTGCGTGCTGAGCCGCGACAGCTCACTGCCGGGAAGGGCTTCGATGAGCACGCTGGGGACCCGGCCGTCCGCGGTGACGACCTGGGACTCGAAGATCTCGCCCTGGCCCGGAATCAGGTTGGCATTCATCCCAATGGGCTCCTGCATGCGCACGCCCTTGAGCAGCGCTGCGAAGAGCATGCGCGGCGGCTGCGTGTGCGGCGACAGTGCGGGCACGCGAGGGAACAGGCGTGTCAGGCCATTGCGGCCGGTGGCGACCACCATCAGCGCGTGCTGTTGGGCCAGGCGCTCCAGCACGTCGAGGTCCACGGGAAGGACCTCCATCTTGCCGCCGCGCGCGACGAAGTCCTCCGCGAGGCGCGGCTGGTATTGCCGGTAGTCCACGAAGATGGAGGGGGAATCCAGGCGGCCCCGGAGGCTGAACGGGTGAGGGCCGCCGTTCACATGGATGCCAATGTAGAACATGTCGGCGTTGGGGCCGCTCCAGTGGTCCACTCCCAGGATGCGCTCGCGCATGCGCGTGGGGGCATGGTGCGCCACCGTGTTGAGTAGACGGGAAACCCGTAGCTTGCTCGGCTCCTGCTCCGTGTAGATCGTCACGGGCACACCGTGGGACAGCAGCTTCAGACCCAGGTGAAGTCCCGCGGTGCCGGCGCCAACAATTGCAATGCGCTCCATATGACTCTCCTCCGTGCCCCGTGCCGTCATGGCTGTGTCGGGATGGACCCCCCAAGGGCCAGGGGCGTTCCTTAACACAACACAAACGGAGATCTTCAGACAGGACGTACTTGATAGCCGAGAAAAAGAGAGGCGCATTGCGTCATGCCCTGATGGGCAGACGTGGACGTCGGGTTGGGAACAGCAGGTGCGAGGCTTTACAGTGGGACGCAATGGCCCAGTTCCTCGACGTGGCGTTGAAGGTAGGAGACCTGACCGAGTTCACCGCGGACGCGGTGCTGTTCAAATACGCACAAAGTCTCTATGGCGCGACGGGTCAAGCGGCGCGGCGCCTGGAGCAGGCAGGCGTTCCCCTGGCGCAGCTCGAGCTCGCGCCGGGCGCGACGCGCCTCGTGGAGACGCGGGGGGCGCTGACCGCGTCACGGGCGCTCTTCGTGGGCACCGTTCGCCTGGGGGAGTTCGGCTACCACGAGATTCGCCAGTTCGCGGTGCGCGCGCTGGCGGCCCTGGAGAACCACTCGGGCCTCGCGCATGTCGCGGGCACCGTTCATGGCCCCAACTACGGATTGGATGAAGACGAGGCCGTGCTCGCCTTCGTGGGCGGGCTCGTTGAAGCCTTCCAACGTGGCTCAGGGCCCCAATCCCTGACGCGCTTCACGGTGGTGGAGCGGAACGCGAGCCGGGCGCAAAGACTGGCAAAGGCCTTCACGCGCGGCTTGAGCGCAACGCCTGGCGTGGAGCCGCTTCCGGAGGGTGGCTTTCGTGTGCGGCGAATGTCTGCCGTGACGCAGGCGCCGCCTCTGGCGACGGCGGGCACCGTGTCCATGGCAAAGCCTCACGCCTTCGTGGCCATGCCTTTCGCACCCGAGTTGGAGGACACGTACCACTATGGCATCCAGGGTCCGGTGAAGGCCGCGGGCATGCTGTGCGAGCGCGTGGACCAGGAGCTGTTCGACGGCCCCATCATCCAGCGCATCCGCGAGCGCATCGAGACGGCGAAGGTGGTGATCGCCGACCTGTCCCTGGCGAATCCAAACGTGTACCTGGAGGTCGGCTATGCGTGGGGGCGGGGCCGGCCCACGCTGCTGCTGGTGCGTGACGTGAAGGAACTCCGCTTCGACGTCGCGTCCTATCGCTGCATCGTCTACCGCAACATTCGCGAGCTGGAGCAGTTGCTGTCGAAGGAGCTCCAGCGCATGGACTGAGCCGCGCGCGTCACCAGCCGCGCGCGGTGATGGCGTGCGTGCCGGCCCAGGCGCCCTGGCGCAGCAGGTGCAACCGGTCGTGCAGGTTGACGGAGGCGCAGGCGTGGTTGGGCACCACGCGCACGCGGTCGCCCACGCGGGGCCGCCAGTCGGTGCGGGAGAGGTCCAGCAGGCCGTGCTCCTCGGACAGGCCGCGCACCAGGACGTCCGGCCGGTCGAGCAGGGCGCCGTACCCGCCTGCGTCCGTGAAGCCTTCCTCCTTGGCCAGGGCCTTGGAACCCGCGTCGATGACGGCCTGTCCCGGCACCGTGGTGCTCACCACCGTGGCCAGCACGGAGTACGCGCATTCGTCCCATGCGCACGCGCCCACCGTCGCGGAGTTGCGGTCGTTGAAGATGTTGATGCCCGGGCGAATCTCCGTGAGCCCGGTGACCTCGTGCGAACGCCACAGCGTCGGCGTGGAGCCGCCGCTCACGGTTTCGGGCCGCAGTCCCGCATCCGCCAGGGTGTCCACGTAGGTGGCCAGCCGCGCGGATTGCTCACGCATCGCGTCGCCCAGCTCCGCCTGAGGCATGCGCAGGTGTCCGGCGTAGAAGGTGATGCCCCGGTACTCCAGGCCACTGCTGGACGTCACTGCGCGGGTAAGGGTGACGGCGTCCTCGGGGGACTGGACCCCCACGCGCCGCATGCCCAGGTCCAGCTCCACCAGCACGCCCACGGTGCGGCTGGCCCGGCGGGCCTCGCGGCTCAACAGCTCCAGCGCTTCGGCCGAGTCCAGGGCCACGGTGAGCCGGACCTGAGGTGGCAGCCGCATGAGCCGGACGAGCCGGTCCTCTCCCACGGGCGGATAGCCGAGCAACACGTCGTCGCAGACGGCGGCCATGACCTCGGCTTCGCGCACGGTGGCCACGGTGACGCCCTGGGCTCCAGCGGCGAGCTGAAGCGCGGTCAACTCCGGCGTCTTGTGCGTTTTCGTGTGTGGCCGCCACCGCAGGCCATGCTGGCGGGTGTACGTGGCCACGCGCTTCAGGTTGGCGTCCACGCGGTCCAGGTCCACGAGGGCGGCGGGCGTCGTCATCATGTCCAGCGAGGTCGCGTCCATGCCCTGCATGGTGGCACCCTGAAGCGCTCGGCTCCAGGGGGGCAGGGGCGTTCGCCTCCCGTCCGTGAAGTGCTACACCTCTGCGGCCCGCGAGGTGCGTCGCCGCATCCATTGCTCGTCACGCGGGCGAGGCCACATGCCAGACACCTCGTTGACCCTCAGGGCCCTCAACCGCGCGACGCTGGCGCGACAGATGCTGCTGGCGCGTGAGCAGACCTCCGTGCTCGGCGCGGTGGAGCAGCTCCTGGCGCTTCAGGCCCAGCAGGCGAAGCCGCCGTTCATCGGCCTGTGGTCACGGGTCGCGGGCTTCGAGCGAGACGTGCTCCAGGTGCTGCTCCAGCGCAAGGAGGTGGTCCGCGCCACGTTGATGCGCGGCACGCTGCACCTGGCGAGCGCGGAGGACTACCGGCACCTGCGAGCCAGCTTCACACCGCTGCTCGAAGCCTCTGTGGCGTCGGTGCTGCGCGAGCGCGCGAAGGGGCTGGACGTCGCGCCGCTCGTCAAGGAGGCGCGCGCCTTCTTCGATGAAGCGCCGCGCACCTTCGAGGCGCTGCGCGACCACCTGGTGGCCCGGCATCCCCAGAACGACGAACGCGCCATGGGCTTCGCGGTGCGGATGTTCCTACCCCTCATCCAGGTCCCCACGGAGACGGAGTGGGGCTACCCCGGCACCACGGACTTCGCGGTCGCGGAGTCCTGGCTGGGCGCACCGCTGCGCGCCGAAGCGGACCTTCCCACGCTGGTGCAGCGCTACCTCGCGGCCTTCGGTCCCGCATCGGTGACGGATGCCCAGACCTGGTCCGGCCTCAAGGGCCTGAAGTCCACCTTCGAGGCGCTTCGGCCTTCGCTGCGCACGTTCCGGGACGAGAAGGGGCGGGAGCTGTTTGACCTGCCCAAGGCACCCCGGCCGGACGAGGACACGGCTGCACCCGCGCGCTTCCTCCCGGAGTTCGACAGCCTGGTGCTCGGCCATGAGGACCGGGCCCGGCTGGTGGATGACGCGTACCGCTCCAAGCTCATCACCAAGAATCTGCGAGTCCCCGCCACCTTCCTCGTGGACGGATTCATCGCCGGGACGTGGACGGTGGAGCGCAAACGCGCGGCGGCTACGCTCGTCGTCGAGCCCTTTGCGCCCATCAAGAAGAAGGACCGTGACGCCCTGGTGAAGGAGGGCGAGGCGCTCCTGCGTTTCATGGAGCCCGAAGCCCGCACGTTTGAGGTCCGCGGGCACGACCCGTAGGTGCCGTCCTTCGGGAAGAGGTTGCTGCCCCTGTTTTTGGCCCTGGCGCCCTCGTCCAGGTAGCGGGGCGCGAACTCCTTCAACGTAGGCACCGCCTTTTTCTCCACGGCCGTGCGGCCTCGTGAGAGCAGCTCGGCCTGCCGCTGCTAACCCCACGCCTTCGCGCCCGACTTGGAGCCCACAGGCGCCTTCACGCGCTCGTGGTACAGCTCGCTATCGGGCCACTTGAACATGATGTCCACCCCCGGAAGCGGACGAAGCTCACTCGGCCTGAAGCCCCCGCTCAGGTTCCCGAGCCGCGCTCCGCGGCGAGCACCTTCTCCAGCGCCTCCGGGCTTCGCCCCACCACAGTCGTCCCGTCGCTGGCGGTAACGATGGGCCGCTGAATCAGCTCTGGGTGCTGGACCATGGCTGCAATCCAGTCGGCACGGTGTGTCGCGTCTCTGGGCAGCATCTCCAGCGTGGCCTTGGTCGCCGCGGCCTCACCCATGCGCACCAGCTCCCAGGGTTCCAGCCCGAGCCTCCCGAGTACGGCCTCCAGCTCCGCAGCGGTGGGGGGCGACTCCAGGTAGCGGCGGACGACGTAGGCTGTACCGGACGCATCCAGCGCGGCCATCGCGGCGCGGCACTTTGAACAGGCAGGGTTGATCCAGAGCTCCATCCGGCCAGTCTCGCACGCTGCGGAGCCGCCCGTCCGCACTCTTGCCGGGCTGTCGGTGCTGCGGCAGGCAGAAGCGAGGCGCGCCCCCGCTTCGCCTGCCCGTGGAGGTGCCCACGCGCCCCGCATCACCCCGCGGGCGGCGGGCCCACGCACTTGCCGCTGACCTTGTTCCCCCAGCCGGTGGTGCTCGCCTCTCCCTCGTAGGTGCTCCCATCCCCTCTCAGCTCGAGATGGACGGTGCCGGACGTGCCCTCACGACTGACCCAGGTTCCATCGAAGGCCTGGCCCGTGACCTTGCCGTTGATGGCGCCGGGCGATGTCGTTCCGGAATAGGTGCCACTGGCGCTCTCGCCAATCTGGACCAATTGCATGGTCCCGAAGATGTTGTCCGACCAGGTGCCGGAGAATCCCCAGCAGCCGGCAGGGGTGGGGGCCCCCGGCGTCGGGCCTCCCGGGGCAGAAGCGGGTGCACAGGCCGCCCCGACCGCCTCTTCAAAGGCGGCGAAATCGCGTCCGCCGATTGGCTGGCTCCAGTCGGGTGGCCGGATGGCCCGAACTCCCGGGCGGTTGACATATTGGTAGATGTAGAACTGGCCGCCGTTCTCACCCGGGCCATTGCAGTTGATGATGCTGACGACCGACTCCTCGACGATGAGTTTTCCCGTCGCATCGCGCGACTCGGGCTGGCGAAACTGCTGAATGATCTCGGCGGCATTCGCGCTTCCTCCGAAGAGGACCAGCGACGACAGCAAGGCCCGCACGCTGAGGAACTCCAGGTGGGGGCGCGCCGCTTTGGACTGATTCGAATTCATTCTCGGCTCTCCAGTGGTGGTGCGGTGTCGATTGGCCGCACGCCGCCGGAGTTTGTGTACGTCGCGCCTGCGACGGGAGGCACGGCGCTCTTGAGCTAGCAGCGGGACGCCGGGCCCTGTACTCCAGACCGCTGGTGGGGCCAGGCATGGCAGCGCGCGTCCTGCTGACACGCGGCCGCACACGCAGTGGCGTTCTGCGTTGAGGCCTTGAGGAAGCGCTCGCCTGGCACGCAGGCTTCACGTGGCTCGCGTGAACACATGCCTGTGGCTCACCTGATAGGCCCGCGTGCGGATGAGCTCGCGGAGGGAGCGCGGCGCGGCCATCCAGCGAAGGACCGAGACCGGAGACGTCTTGTCCGTCGAGATGAGGGCGACGCTGCCGATGCCGAGGAGTCGGTCCAGCAGGCTCTGCACGACTCGCCAGTGAGTCGTGCTTTCCAGCTTTTTCTCGGGCTAGGCTGCCCATGCAGCTTGCTCAGGAAAGGTGGTTTCGCATGCGGGGTTCACTGAAGCGGTTCGCGCTTCACGGTGCCGTGTTGCTGGCCGTCGCAGGGCTCACGGGCTGTGGTGTGGTGGACGAAGAAGGCGCGGCGTCCGACGGGGTGAGCGAAGAGGCGGCGCTCAATACGGGGTGCTGCACGGCGCTGACGGGGACGACCCAGGCTTTCTGTGACTCGATTCCCCAGACGCCGGGGCGCTGTAATGAAGTCAACCAGGGCAACTCCTGCATCTGGACGTGCACGGGCTGCTGCCAGGCGCTTCCGGGGACGGCGCAGAGCTTCTGCGACTCGCTTCCCCAGACGGAAGGGCGCTGCAATCAGGTGTGGGGCGGCACGGCCTGTACCTGGACCTGCTGATTCGCCGTGCAGCACCGCATCCACCGCCGCGCCAGCGTCCGGGCGGCGGTGGATGCAGGCCTCACGCGGCTACTGCGGCTTGGGCGCCGCGACCTTCTTCGCCGGGGGCTGGTACTTCATGCCCAGGGCGTTGAACACGAACGAGTACACGTCGACTTCCTCCTCGATGCGCGCGTTCAGCGGCGTGCCGGCGCCGTGGCCCGTCTCCGCGTTGGCACGCAGCAGGATGGGGTTCTGCGCCTTGGTGGCCTCCTGCATCCGGGCCACCATCTTCCGCGAGTGGAACGGGTCCACGCGCGGGTCGTTCGCGCCGGACGTGAAGAGCACGGAGGGGTAGGCCGTGCCGTCCTTCACGTTGTGGAGCGGCGAGTACGCGTGCAGCGCCTTGAACTGCTCCGGGTTCTTCACGGTGCCGTACTCGGTGATGTTGAACTGGCCGTTGGGCGTCAGCTCCACCCGGAGCATGTCGTAGATGCCCACGCGCGCCACGACGGCGCCGTACATCTCCGGGTGCTGGGTGACGGCCGCGCCCATCAGGAGGCCGCCGTTGCTGCCACCCTGGATGGCCAGCTTCTTCGGCTGCGTGTACTTCTGGTCCACCAGCAGCTTCGCGGCGGCGTGGAAGTCGTCGAAGACGTTCTGCTTGTTCGTGAGCGAGCCCTCGGCGTGCCACTTCTCGCCGAACTCCGAGCCGCCGCGCAGGTTGGCCACCGCGAACACGCCGCCCTGTTCCAGCCAGAAGCCCGCCAGCGAGTTGTAGCTCGGGCTGATGGAGATGTTGAAGCCGCCGTAGCCCGTCAGCAGCGCCGGGTTGTTGCCATTGAGCTTGGTGCCCTTCTTCTTGAGGATGCTGACGGGAACCTTGGTGCCGTCCTTGGACGTGGCGAACGCGCGCACCACCTCCACGTCGCTCAAGTCCAGCGGCGACGTGCGGGCCAGCGCCGTCTTCTTCACCGTGTTGTCCTTCGCCGAGTACCGGTACCAGGCCATCGGCTGGGTGAAGCTGGTGTTGATGAAGAGCACGTCGTCATCGCCCTGGCTCACGAGCCCGCCCACGGAGGACACGGGCAGGGTGGGCACCATCCCCAGCGCCTTACCCTTCAGGTCCACCATGCGCAGCTGCGAAGGCCCGCCGAGTTGCTCGCTCACGTAGAGCCGCGACTTCGTGGGGAAGAAGCCCTGGATGCTGGCCTCACCCTCCGGCACCACCACCGTGGCCTTGTCCAGCGTGGGCGTGGCCAGCGGCAGCCGCAGCACCTTGCCGCGCGGCGCGTCCTTGCGGCTGAGCAGGTACATGGCGCCGTCGTGGCCGAAGCGCGCGCGGATGACCTTGTCCTCGAACTTCGACACCTGCGACCACTTCCCGGCGGGGTCGCGCAGGTACAGCATGTACTCGCCGCCGTCGCCGTTGGCCACGACGGCGGAGATGTGCTGGCCGTCGTGAGACGTGTCCAGCTCCGTCATCGCGATGCGCGGGAAGTCCTTGCCCAGCACATACGTGTCCTTCTCCGTGGGCATACCGAGCTGGTGGAAGTAGACCTGCTGGAAGAAGTCACGGTCCGCCTCGGGACGCTCCTCGCCGCGCGGGTAGCGCGTGTAGAAGTAGCCCTTGCCGTCCGCCGTCCACGTCAGGCTGCCACCCGCGGTGCCGCCATTCACGCGGGGCACGGTCTCATTCGGCAGCGGCTTGCCGGTGGCCACGTCATAGACGGTGACGTCGCCGCTCTCGGTGCCGTTCTTCGACATCGACACGGCGATCTTCTTGCCGTCCAGCGTGGGGACGTACCAGTCGATGGTGGTGTGGCCCGAGGGGTCCACCACCATGGGGTCCACCAGCACGCGCTCCTTGGACGTGTCATCCACCGAGCCGAGCACGACCAGGAAGGACTGCTGCTTGGGCGGCTGGGCCTTCATGGCGAACATCGTGCCCCCGGCCTCGTGCAGCCCGCCGTAGCCAGGGGACTTCCAGCTCAGCAGCTCGGAGACGCGCTGGCGGATGGCCTCGCGTCCGGACAGCTTGTCCAGGAGGGCGCGGGTGTACGCGTTCTGCGCGTCGTTCCACTGCTTGACCTGCGCGTCGGACGAGTCCTCCAGCCACTGGTACGGGTCCTTCACCGCCGTGCCGTGGTAGGTGTCCACCGTCTCCTTCTTCGGCGACGCGGGCGCCTTGGCGGCGGCCTTGCGGGGCGCCGTCGCGGCCGGCGCGGGGGCGGGGGCGGCTGGCGCAGCCAGCGGCAGGGTCAGCACCGCCGCCGTCAATGCGGTCTTCAGCTTCACGGTTCACCTCGGGGTTGGGAGACGCGCACGAAGCCTGCCACGTCCCTTGGGAGGGGAAACGGCTTCGTTGCGTTGGGAATGCCGCCGTGCGCTGGGTGTTCGCACGCGCCTCCGCCGTGCAACCGTTGGGAATGAGACGGTGCGTCCTGGCGGTCAGCGCAGCGGCAGTGTGACCAGCCCCGCGGCGAACCGGTCGAACGCCTCATTGGCGGGCAGTGCGGTGCCGTCGTCCATGTTTCCCAGCATCAGCGCGAAGACGACGCGTGGGTGCCGCGCGTCTCCTGGCCGGTCCACCACCCCCACGAAGCTCCGCTGACCGGACAGCGTGCCCGTCTTCGCGCGGATGTGGCCCGCGGTGTCGGCGGTGACGGGGCGGGCCGCGAGCGTGCCGTCCTGGCCGGCCACGGGAAGGCTGTCCAGCAGCGCGGTGCCGTAGGCTTCACGCAGGCTGGTGAAGATGACGCGCACCAGCCCCCGCGCGGTGGCCAGGTTGTACCGGGACAGGCCACTGCCATCCACCGGGCGCAAGTCACGCGAGGGGATGCCTCGGCGGGTCAGTTCCTCCGTCAGCGCGGTGCGCAGGGCGCCATAGCTCTCCGTGCCCGTGAGTTCGCGCGCGAAGCGCAGGCCCAGGCGCTCCGCGTACAGGTTGAGGGATTCCTTGTTCGTCACCTTCACCAGCTCGGACAGCGGCGGGCTGACCAGGGTGACCAGGGGCGCGGGCACGGACGGTTGCCGCGGCGTGGGCGCCTCCAGCGTCATGGGCAGTCGGGGGATGCCGCGCGCGAGCAGGGCCGCCTCCACGCAGGCGGAGAAGAGCTGCTCGGGTTCGTCCACCGACAGCCTCACCGCGGCGGAGCGGGGGCAGGTGTCCGCGGTGGAGCGCCACAGGCAGCGCACGCCGGGCCCGCCACGCTGGCGCACGCAGGCCAGGGAGGGGCGCTCCGCGTTCGTGTCCACGCCCACCACGGCCGTCAGCGTCGCGAAGGCGGGGGTCACCTGGATGGTGGCGGGCTGCGCGCAGTCCGCGCCCGCCGCCCGGGACAGCGCCACGTCCACCACGTTCTCCCGGAAGACGAAGGCCGTTGGCGCCGCGCTGTAGGCATAGGCGGCGTCATCCCAGGCCCAGCCGGGGCCGAAGGGGAACTCCGCCTCCTGCGCGCCGCGCACGCGCACCTGCCCGCGCCACTGGCGGATGCCGCGCGCCTGGAGGGCGTCCGCCACCTGCTCACACGCCAGCGCCGTCTCGGGGAAGCGCCACGAGCCCAGGGACGGGTCCCCCGTCGGGTCCACCACGATGTCGCCCAGGAAGAGCCCGCCATCCAGCGTGCCCTCCAGGGCCACCGGCGTCTGGAAGCGGAAGTCCGCGCCCAGCGCGGAGAGGACCGACGCGGTGGAGACGACCTTGAGCGTGGAGGCGGGTAGGAGCCGGACGTGCTCGCGGTGGGTGAAGAGTGGCTCGCCCGTCTGTGCGTCCACCACGTAGGCGCTGGCCAGGGCGCCTTCGGCCTCCAAGGTGTCGAAGAGCGCGCGGGCCAGGGAGGGAAGGGTGTCGCCCTCGGGCCGCGTCTCGCGGAAGCAGCCGGAGAGTACCAGGGGGGCCACAAGCAGCAGCAAGGCGGACAGGACGCAGCGCATGTCGCCCGGCACGCTACCGCCGAGGGGCGGACCTGTCATTCGGCCGGGGACAGGCCGCCTGGAAAGGGAGCGCGGCCACGAGGAAGGCGCCGTCAGCCACACCGAGTGCCTTGACGGCACGGCGCTCGCACCCCATCCTGCCGCGCCCCATGCCTGTCCTTCGTGGTGCTGTCACGCTGTCGCGCTTCCGGGTCGAACCGGCGAAGGAAGCGCCTTCGGATGTCAAACGCTGGCTGACGCGCGGCCTCAAGGCGCACGCGTTCGAGCCCATCGACCGCCGCTCCGAAGAAGAGCGCGCCGTCGGCTTCGTGGAGCTGGAGAACGAGGAGTCCAGCGAGTTCTCCGCCGGCCGTCTCTACTATGGCGAGTACGCCCTGTTCGCCTTCCGCATCGACACCATCAAGGTGCCGGCCGCGGCGCTCAAGGCGGAGCTGGCGAAGTGGGCCGCCGCCTTCGAGAAGGAGAATGGCCGCCCGCCCAGCCGGGGCGAGAAGACGCAGAGCCGCGGTGAAATCCGCCAGATGCTCCGCACCCGCGCCACGCCCCGCACGTCGACGGTGGACGTGAGCTGGAACCTGAAGACGCAGCAGGTGCAGATCTGGTCCGCGTCGCGCAAGGTGGTGGACGAAATCACCGTCGCGCTGGAGGGCGGGCTGAACGTGAAGTTCTTCGGCATGACGCCGTCGGCCATGGCGCAGACGGCGGGCATCGACGAGTCCCTGCTGGGGCCCACCACGGAGCTGATTGGCATGGACCTGCCGGTGACGGCGGAGGTGGCACATGGCGAGGCGTGACGAGGCGCGGGCCGAAGCGGCCTTCATGCGCGGTGATGTCGGCGTGGACGGCGGCGCCACCGAGGAGACGAAGGACGAGGCCGAAGTCGAAAAGGGCAAAGCGCAAGATCAGCTGCTGCGTGGCCGCGCCTATCTGGGCCGCGAGTTCCTCACGTGGCTCTTGTGGCGCACCGAGGCCGGCGGGCCGCTCGTCGAGGTGGAGGGTGAAGGCGTCAGCGTCCTCTTCATGGGCCGCGTGGTGCTGCGTGGCGTGTCCGGTGAGGTGACGGAGATGAGCGCCAAGGGCACCCTGGCGCCGTACTCCGAGCAGGTGAAGCACTCGCTGGACCGCGGGCTGCTGGTGGCCCAGGCCCGCCTGCGCTTCACCCAGGGCGAGAGGGAGTTCGAGGCCACGGTGGACTCCGAGTTCCTCGACATCCGCGCGGGCAAGCTGCCGGCGCTGATGAGCGAGGAGGAGGATGACCAGCTCTCCGAGCGGCTCCTCCTGATGGAGCAGCTGGCCGCTATGGTGGACGCGCTGGTGCAGGACTACCTGTCGGTGCGCGCCAGCAAGGGTTGGAGCAAGACGGTCGTCCCCGCGATGAAGGAGTGGATGCGCGGCGACGAGCAGGGGGCGGACGCGCTCGCCAAGGCCGCCCGCGCCCGGGGCCGCGACGCTCGCACGGCGCGGAGCTGAGCAGGCCGTCTAGCGTGTCGCCGGGTCAGGATGCGGTGGTGTCCTTCGCCGCATCCAGGCCAGCGCCAGGCCGGGCAGCAGCACCATGCCCGCGAAGAGCAGCAGGAACGACTCCAGCCGCGCGGCGCTGGCGCCCAGCGCGGCATAGGTCACCGACACGCCCAGGTTGGCCAGGGCGCTCACGGTGAGGAACGTCCGGGGGCGCATGCGGCTGGTGCCCGCGAAGAGCACGGACGTCTCCGCCAGCACCGGCACCGCGCGGAAGGCGAGCAGGAACCAGGGCCCCATCCGTTCGGCGGCGCGGGTCAGCCGGTCCAGCTCGGCGTCCCCCGCCATGCGCCGCAGCGCCGCCGTTCCGGCCCGCGCGCCCAGGCCATAGCCCACCGCACAGCCCGCCATCATCCCCAGCCAGGAGGTGGCTGCGCCGGCCCAGAAGCCCAGCAGTCCCCCTGCGGCGGTGCCCACCAGGCTGGAGGGCACCGGCAGCACGGCATCACCGGCCAGCAGTCCCCCGAGCATCAGCGCCACCTGCCAGGATGGTGGCCGCGTGGCCAGGAAGTGTGCGGACGCCGCCTCCAGGCTGTCACCGAACCAGGCGAAGGGCACCAGGATGGAGGCCAGCAGCAGCCCGCTGAAGGCCGCCCAGCCCATGACGGCGCGACCGGACAGCCGGCCTTCGCTCGCCGCCGTCAGGCCCGGCGTGGGCTCAGCCATCCGCGATGGGGAGCCGGGACGCGGCGGCCATCAGGGACGTCTCGCGCTCAGCGGCCAGCGAGCCTTCCTCGGTGAAGGCGATGCCCACCACCGCGCG
Source organism: Myxococcus sp. CA023 (assembly GCF_010998615.1). GTDB lineage: Bacteria > Myxococcota > Myxococcia > Myxococcales > Myxococcaceae > Myxococcus. The sequence goes on from NZ_JAAEAH010000044.1 coordinate 23,679, forward strand.
CACACGGCCTGTCGCATCGAGCACTGGAATCGCCACCGCCGCGCGCGCGTCCACCGCCTTCGCGCCCGGCTTGATGTCGCTGGACGTGTCCTCCTTCAGGTTGCACGTCTGCACGGGTTGCTTGCGCACCTGGGCGAGCCCCGCCATCCCCTTGCCGTGTGGCACGTGCTGGACGGCCGCCATCAACGGCGGCGGGATGTTGAGGGCAGCCACGAGGAAGAGGTCGTCTCCCCGCTGAAGGTGGACGGTGCCCGCGGTGGCTCCGTGCTCGCTGGCGAACGACTCCAGCCACGACTGGTAGGACGCGCTCTTTTCGTTCATGGCGCGGAAAACTGTGCGCCCGGGCTTCGCCCGCAGTCAACGCGCCCGGGCCTCGAGTCGACGTTCGAACCCATCCTCCGCGAGACTGTTCAGCCCACGTCACTCCTGTGTACTGGAGGGCAACTCGTCCTCCCGCCCGTGCAGGATGAGGCGCGATGCTCCGCTGGAAGGTCGCAGGTCGATGAAGCCGCGCTCGCTCCGCTTCTATCTCGGGTTGCTCGCGCTCGGCCTGCTGGTGCCGCTCGTGCACTTCGCTGCGGGGGCGGTGAACCGCTTCGCGGCGTCACAGCGCGAAGCCCGGGCCCAGGGCATGCGCGAGACGGCCCGCGTGCTGGATGCGGGCTTCGACGAGCACCTGGTGAAGCCGGTGGACCTCACGCGTCTGCGTGAGTTGCTGCTGCCGAGGAAACGAGCCGTGCCGGCTCACTCCACGTAGCCGGGACAGTTCTGGACCGCGGGCTGGCACAGCTGCAACACGCGCGCTGGGGCCGTGAAGGTCTGCTCCCGGGCCTGGAGATAGCAACTCGCGGGGTCTTCGTCGGGTGCGGCGAACTGACACAGCTGGACGGCCTGGCTTTGCGTGAGGGAGGCTTCATCCTGGGCGCGCACGAAGCAGTCGGCGGGCGTGGATGAACGAGCGCCGCGGCAGAGCTGCGCGGCCAGGGAATCGTCGAGTCCGCCGTCGGTCGCGCGCTGGTAGCAGGACAGTTGCGGCACGACGCCCTGGGCGGCCGCGGCCGCGGGCACTCCCAAGAGGCCGAGCACGGCGGTGAGCGCCGCGCCCGCGAACGGACGAAAGAATCGGGATGTCCCACTGCCTGTCTTCATGAGGCCTCCTTCCCGAGCAATCTAGGGGCTTCCGCGCGGTGAGGCCGGCTCCCGCACGGCCGTCCGCCCCGTGGCAATGCGGCAAGGGAAGGGGTCGTTCCGCCGCCTGCCTCATTCGGGAAGATTGTCGGATGGCGCGCCGCGTCCGGGGGGAGACGTCGCGGGAACGATGCGCGGGCCTACTTCACGACGACTGCCACCCACGCGGTCCGGCATCCAGCAGAGGACGCCTTGGATGTGCGGTCCGACCCCTGGCGTTCCGCGCCTTCCCGAACCACCACAGCAGCGCCATGAAACAACGACGACCGTCTCTCCTGATGCTGCTGGGCGTTGTGGCGCTCGCGATGGGCCTGCTCGGCATTTCGCTCGCATGTCCTGGCTCCTCGGGTGACCGTTCCGGTCGCCCTGGGGACGACGGTGAAATCATCGACCTCCCATCCGACGGGGGGCCGGGCACGGACGGAGACGGGAGCGCTCCGATGGCGCCAGATGGTGGGGGCCCGGATGCCCAGGTGCCCTTCGGGTTGGACGTGCGTCCCGCGAACCCTACGTGCGTAGCACCTCCCCGGCCCCCGGACCCCGCGGGGGCCACCGTCACCCGCGCGTTCCCGGAGCTGAGCTTCACCCAGCCCTTGTTCGCTCTCCAGGCGCCGGGGGACAGCCGTCGCATCTACGTGGTGGAGCGAGTGGGACGGGTTCGCGTGTTCGACAAGGACGCCACGCCGCCCGTCAGCTCCGTGTTCGTCGACATCTCCGGGCGGGTGAACGTGGAGCATGACGAGACGGGCTTGCTCGGGATGGCCTTCCACCCGGCGTTCGCCACCAATGGCCAGGTGTTCCTCTCCTATGTCGGAAACAACGCCATGGGCGGTCTACGCACGTTCATCGTCCGCTACCGCAGCCCGGATGGCGGGGCCACCCTGGACCCGGCGAGCGCGGAGGTCGTGCTCGAACAGGACCAGCCCTTCTCCACCCACAACGGCGGCCACCTCGCGTTCGGACCGGATGGCTTCCTCTACTTCGCCTTCGGTGACGGTGGCGGACGCATGGACCCGAACCGGACGGCCCAGAATCCGGAGCTCCTGCTGGGGAAGATGCTGCGGCTCGACGTGGACAGCGCGCGGCCCTATGCCATTCCGCCCACCAACCCCTACGCCACTGTCGGCGGGCGGAAGGAAATCTACGCCACCGGCTTCCGCAACCCGTGGCGCTGGAGCTTCGACCGGAGCACCGGCGCGCTCTGGCTGGGCGACGTGGGCGAAAAGCTCCTCGAGGAAATCAACCGCGTCGAGCTGGGAGGCAATTTCGGCTGGAGCATCCTGGAGGGAACCGAGTGCGCGCGCGGTAGCGGCTGCAAACCCACCGGGTTGACGCCGCCCGTGGCTGTCTATGGCCGCGCAGAAGGCGTCTCCGTCACCGGAGGCTACGTGTACCGCGGCACCGCCGTACCGGCGCTCGCGGGCAAGTACGTCTTTGGCGACTTCGGCTCGGGCCGCATCTGGACGCTGCCGGGTGACGCCCTTCCTGGTGCAGCCGCGGCGCCCCAATTGCTCGCCACCACGGCGCTCAGCATCTCCTCGTTCGCCGAGCTCAACGACGGCGAACTGCTGGTGTTGGACTTCGCGGGGGGAGGACTGCACCGCATCCACGCGTCTCTGCCCGCCGCGCCGGGTGGCGAGGCGTTCCCCACACTGCTGTCCGCCACGGGCTGCGCGGACCCGACGAACCCGAACCTCCCCTCGGCGGGCCTCATCCCGTATGGCGTGAATGCCCCGCTGTGGTCGGACGGCGCGCAGAAGGAGCGGTTCCTGGGCGTGCCAGACGGGGCGGTGATGACGGTGGGGCCGGAGGGCGTGCTGGACGCGCCCCCCGGCACCGTGACGGTGAAGACGTTCCTCCTGGGCGGGAAGCGCGTGGAGACACGCCTCTTCATGCGCCATCCGGACGGCATCTGGGCGGGCTACACGTACGAGTGGAATGAGGCGGGTACCGACGCGACGTTGCTGGAGACGGGCAAGGTGAAGCCGGTGGGGACGCAGACGTGGACGTACCCCAGCCGGGGTGAATGCATGCAGTGTCATACCGCCGCCGCGGGCTTCGTGCTGGGCCTGGAGGTCGCGCAGCTCAACGGGGATTACACATACCCGGGCGGGCGCATCGCGTCGCAGCTCCGGACCCTGGAGCATATTGGCGTGCTGAAATTGTCGGCCCCGGTGGAGCAGTTGCCCCGGATGCCTGCCTACGCCGGACCGGAGCCCGTGGAGACGCGCGCGCGGGCCTACCTGCACGCCAACTGCGCCGTCTGTCACCGGCCCAATGGCCTGGGCCGCGGTGAGTTGGACCTGCGCTTCTCCACGTCGCTCGCCGCAACGAAGATTTGTGGTGTGGCGCCAGAGCACGGTGAGCTGGGCGTGGCCGGAGCGATGCTGGTCGCGCCGGGAGACCCGTTGAAGTCGGTCCTGTCGCGGCGCATGCACTCGCTGTCGACGCCACGCATGCCGCCGCTAGCCAGCGCGGTGAAGGACAAAGAGGGCACGGGGCTCGTGGACGCGTGGATTACGTCCCTGCCTGCGTGTCCCGCGGGGCCCTGAGGCCTCGCGGGACGGGGGCGCCAGCATCTGTGAGGCTGGCGCCTCAGGTGGGCCGCTGGACGGTGCCGGAAGCGGGTTTGCCGTCCTTCAACCCTGGCGTCCGCACGTCGTAGTGCGCCACCACGGGTTGGTGGTCGGAGGACTCGGTGCTGCGGTCCACCTCGAAGAGGCGGGGGACCAGTCCAGGGCTGGCGTAGAGGTTGTCGAAGCGCTTGCCCGTCGCGGGCACCACGCCATTCTCATCCGGCAGCGAGGTGAGGGTGGCGCTGTCCGCGATGTCCTGGAGCCGCAGCCATTGCTCGCTGCCGCGTTGCACCTGGCCGGAGCGCAGCTCGGCGCACGCCTGCTTCGGCGTCATGAGCGAGCCATCCGGCAGGCGCACCTGTGCGGTGGTGGCATGGGCGATGGTCTCCGGCAGGCTCTGCTCCATCACGTGGAGCTCGTGTCGCAACCGCGGGTCGGCGATGTTGCCCACCCCTTCGTCCCCCACGCTGGCGTGGGGCTCGCCGTAGCGCACCTCGTATTCCTCCACCGTGTCGGTGTCGTCGTACGTCCTGAGGTGGGCCATCAGCCAGGAGCCGCCTGTCTTGATGGCGGTGTTGGCGTTGAAGTCCCCCAGCACCACCGCGTGCATGACCTCCCGGTGCTGCAGCAACGCGTTGAGCTGGCGGAGGTTGCGGGCGTTGATGCCGGAGTCGCCCAGGGTGTGGTGCACGTTGTAGAGCACCACCGGGTGACCCTCCACCTCCAGGCGCACGTACAGCGCGCCCCGGTCCTCGGGAATCTCGCAGGGGTCTCCGCCACGCCGCATGATGGCCGCGTCCCGCTCCGCGTCGGGCGTGGCGTACGTGAAGTGCGCCGCGTCCACCAGCGGGTGCCGGGTGAGGAAGGCCTTTCCGTTCACCAGCCGCGCGCCGGGGCCGCCGTCATGCCCCTGGTACGCCAGGTGGAAGCCGTAGCGCTCCGCGAGGAGCACGGCGATGGGGACGTTGGCCTCCTGCAGGCCCAGCACGTCCGGCAGCCGTCCGCGGGCCTCCAGGTTGTCGAAGTAGTCCAGCAGCGCCTGGCGGCGCTTCCCACCGAGCAGGATGTTGTACGTCATCACCGTGAGCCCTGGCCCGCGCGGCGAGCGCACCGCGGGGTTGCGGACCACCAGCGTGCGGCCGTCGCCCAGCGCTCGCTCCGTATTGGGCAGGGACACCGCGGTGAAGTCCGGAAGCGTCACGGTGGTCTCCCGGCGCGGAAGGGCGCCCTCGTGCCCGTGCGCCATCCGGCCAATCAGGGGGCCGACCCCCGGCAGGTGCTCCAGCATCTCCGGAACCTTCATCGGGGCTCCTTCCGCGGGAGCGGCTGCGCGGGTTGAGGGCGGAAGGTGTCTTCGTGAAAGGCAACTGGCGCCACAGGTCCTCCTCGATGCCCTCAAGGTCTGTGCTCGCCCTCCCCATGACCAGGGGGCTCCCAGGGAATGGAGGGCTGGCCAGGCTGCTCCGTTCGGATGGAGGGCGGCCAGGCCTCCGGGCGCGCCGTCCCGGGCTTGGATACCGAGGAAGCGCGGGCGCGCTTGTGGTTGAATACCGGACATGCGGCGATTGGCGTTCCTGGCGGTGATGGCTCCTCTCCTGGTGGCGTGTGCCACGACCAGCCAGGTGGTGCCCCGAAGCACCTCCTGTGAGAAGGGCAGCCTGTGGGCGTGCAACGAATGGGGAGAGCAGCTCCTCCAGGACGGAGACCGGAGCCAGGCGGAGACGGCCTTCTCCAAGGCGTGTGACGGTGGCTCGACGCAGGGGTGCCTGGCCCTGGGGCGCCTGCGCATGGCGGACGGCAACCTCGCGGGCGCCGAGGCGCCGTTCGTCACGGTGTACGAGACGGACAGCGAGGAGGGCGCCCTGGCGCTCGCGGACCTCTACGACGCGCGCGGTGGCGAGGCCCACGCTCGGGCAGCGGCCAAGCTCCGGAGGGAGGCACCGGCGCTGGACAAACCGGCCTTCGACTTCGCCATGCAGTACCGGGTGGGGGCCTGGCGGCCGACGGCGGACCTCGCCCTCAACATCCAGCCCATGGCCTTCCTGGAACGGCGACTCAACATCGGCTCGAACCTGGCCTACACGAGCCGGGGCATCTCCGAGTTCAACGGCTTCGTCGGCTACCAGCACTTCGTCAATGCCTGGGTGGTGCCCTACGGCCGGTTGATGATGGGCACGGCGACACGCGCATCACGCGACCCGGGCTTCAACGTCGGCGCGGAGGTGGGCACGCGACTGGCCCTGGGGTACTTCGGCCACGTCAACGTCGCGGCTGGCATGTCCCGGGCGAGCGGCAACTACATGTCCGTGGGCGTGGGCCTCAACGGCCTCTTCGTGCTGCTGATGCTGCTGCACGCACCTTGACGCTTCCGCGCGTGGGCCGCCCGAGCACGTACGTGATGGCGGCCTTGCCCGGGGCCTTCGCCTCGCCCACCTCCCAGGCGTAGCCCTCGCGCGCCAGGGCCTCCGTCATGCGCCGGAGCTCGTCGGGCTGATGAGTCCTCAGCGCGGACACCAGCCCGTCCCAGAAGATGATGAGCGGCGCCACCGGCACCACGTAGGTGAGCAGCAGCCGCAGCGGCGTCAGCGGCTTCACCAAGGGAGTGAAGAGCAGCACCAGCAGGGGCACCAGCAACATGGACAGGATGGCCGGGGGCGTGCGGCGCACCGTCTCGAACGCGGCGATGGGAACGCCGCGGGCCTGGGCGTCCTCGAGCACCGCGCGGGCCTCGTCCGGCCGGAAGTGGTGCAGGGCGTTGAAGAGGGTCCGCATGCCCCGCAGGTCCGCCGGAACCTGGAGCGCGTCCACCGAGCGTTCCAGGTACTGCACGCCCTCTGCCCGCGCCCGCTCGGCGGCCTGGGCGTTGGGGAACTTGTCGGTGAGCACCACGCGCGCGTCGATGCCGTGCTTCTCCGCGAGCAGTTGGCGCAGGCGGGGCAGGGGGCCTCGGCCGCCGGAGGCCAGGTCCACCAGGTCCGGGCCCTGCGCCGCGTTCAGCCCGCGCGCCAGGATTTCCGCCGCCGCGTCGAAGATGCCCAGGCGCGTGCTGACGGTGTGGAGGTAGTCGGTCGTCAAGTCCCTCAGCGCGCCGGGGACCCAGCGCTCCAGCGGCGGCTCGCGGGCGAAGGGCAGAGCTATGCGGCCATCGTCGAAGCCCTGCGCCGAGAGCTGTCCGAGTCCTACCTCCAGCGCCGCATGTCCATCTCCGAGGTGTCCTTCCTCCTCGGCTACGCGGACCCGGTGGCCTTCCACCGCGCCTTCAAGCGCTGGTGGGGAGTGAGCCCGGAAGGCTTCCGGAGAGAGCGGCTCCAGGCCCCACGCTGAGCCTGGACCACTGTCCATCCGAGCGACGTTTCAGGCCGCCTCGCGCCCGCCCGCCGCCGCCGCGCGCGCCAGCCGCTTCTGGATGGCGAGGAACAGCGCTTCGTGCGTGGCGGGGGAAGCCAGCTCCACATCGCCACCGGACTGGCCGAACGCCGCCACCGCCTCACGCAGGGCCTCGCGCGCGGACATGGCCAGCATCAGCGGCGGCTCGCCCACGGCCTTGCTGCCGTGGATGGTGTTGTGCTGGTGCGCCCGCTCCAGCAGCCGCACCCGGAAGTCGATGGGCGCGTCGCTGAAGGCCGGCACCGCGTAGGTGCTGGCGGAGTGCGTGAGCAGCCGGCCATTCGCATCCCAGCGAAGCTCCTCGCCCGTGAGCCAGCCCAGGCCCTGGACGAAGCCGCCTTCAATCTGCCCGCGGTCCACGGCGGGGTTGAGCGAATCGCCCACGTCCTCCAGCAGGTCCACGCGCAGCACGCGCTTGACGCCCGTGTGGCCGTCCACCTCCACCTCGCACACCGCTGCGCCGTAGGCGAAGTAGAGGAAGGGGCGTCCGCGGCCCTTGGCCTTGTCGTAGCCGATGCCCGGCGTCTGATAGTAGCCCGTCGTGGACAGGCCCACCCGGGACAGGTACGCCGCCTCCACCACGTCCGCGAAGGGCAGGGCGAGCTCGGGCTCACCGCGCAGGCCCACCTTCCCATCGCTGAACAGCAGGGCATCCGGCGCCACATTGCGCCCGTGCCGGTCCGACAACAGCCGCACGGCCACCGGGGCCAGCCGCTCCCGCAGGGTGACGCAGGCCACCCGCACGGCGGCGCCGTTCAGGTCGGAGCCGCTGGAGGCCGCGGTGGCGGAGGTGTTGGGCACCTTGTCCGTCGCCGTCTTCGCCATCCGCACGGCGTCCGCCGTGACGCCCAGCTCGCGCATGACCACGCCCAGCACCTTGGTGTGCAGGCCCTGGCCCATCTCCGTGCCGCCGTGGGACACCATGACCGAGCCGTCCCGGTACACGTGCACCAACGCGCCGGCCTGGTTGAGGAAGGTGGCGGTGAAGGAGATGCCGAACTTCATCGGGGTGATGGCGAGTCCCCGCTTGATGAAGGGGGATTGGGCGTTGAACCCCGCCACGTCGCGTTGCCGGCGCTCGAACTCCGACGACTTCTTGAGCTCCTCCCAGACGCGGAGGATTCGCTCGTCCTCCAGCTCCTGGCCGTAGTGCGTGGTGTTCGTCTCCCCAGTGCCGCGGTAGAGGTTGCGCTCGCGGACCTCGTCCGCCGGCAGCCCCACGGCCCGGGCCACGCGGGCCAGGACCTCCTCCGTCACCAGCATGCCCTGCGGACCACCGAAGCCGCGGAAGGCGGTGTTGGAGACGAGGTGTGTCTTCGCCACCCGCCCGGAGTACGCCAGCGCCGGCACGTAGTACGCGTTGTCCAGGTGGAACAGCGCGCGGTCCAGGATGGACTCGGACAGGTCCAGGGACCAGCCACCGTTGGATACCAGCTGGACGCGCAGGGCCAGCAGCCGTCCCTGGTCGTCGAAGCCCGCCTCGTAGGAGGCATGGAACGGGTGGCGCTTGCCCGTCACCGCCATGTCCACGTCGCGGTCTAGCATCCACCGCACCGAGCGTCCCGTGTGCCACGCGGCCAGCGCGACGAACGCGGCGGGCGCGTTGCCCTGCGTCTCCTTTCCGCCGAAGCCGCCGCCCATGCGGGGTGACTGCACCACCACGCGGCTGCGCGGCAGGTGCAGCACGTGGGAGATGATGGCCTGCACCTCGGACGGGTGCTGGGTGGAGGACACGACGGTGATGTCGCCGTCGTCACCGCGCTCGGCGAAGGCGGCCTGCGTCTCCAGGTAGAAATGCTCCTGCCCGCCAATGGCCAGCGTGCCCGACAGGCGGTGGGGGCTGCTGTCCATCGCGGCGTCCACGTCGCCCCGGCGGATGACGTGCGGCTCGGTGTGGTAGCTGCTCCGCGCCACGGCGTCCTCCACCGTGAGGATGGCGGGCAGGGGCTCGTACTCCACCTCCACGGCGCGGGCGCCCGCGCGGCAGGCCTCCACGGACTCGCCCACGACCAGCGCGACAATCTGCCCGTGGAAGAGCACCTCGCGGTCCGCCAGCAGTGGCTCGTCGTGGCGGATGGGGCCGGTGTCGTTCATGCCGGGGATGTCCTCGGCCATGAGCACCTTCACCACGCCGGGCACCTTGCGCGCCGCGGTGGGATCTCTCTTGAGGATGCGGGCGTGCGCATGGGGCGAGCACACCGGCCACACCTCCAGCATGGGCCGCTTCTGCGCCATGTCGTCCACGTACCGCGCGCTGCCCGTCACGTGGCCCAGCGCGCTCTCGTGCCGCAGCGCGCGTCCCGCGTCCGCGGGGGCCTGGACCTCACCCGCGTCGAAGCCCGGCGCGGCGTCCAGGGCCGGGCTGTGCGAGCCGGAGAAGAACTTCTCCAGCAGGCCCGCCACCAGTCCCCGTCGGTACTCCGCGCTGCCGCGCAGGTCGCTGATGGGCGTGATTTCCTCCGCGAGCACGGGCAGCACGCGCGCCACCGTCTCGGCCGTCCAGGGCTGCCCGGTGAGCACCGCCTCCGCGCGGCGCGCACGCACCGGCGTGGCCGCGACGCCGCCGTAGCCCAGGCGCGCCAGCTTCACCACGCCGCCCGCGTCCAGCTCCACGCGGAAGCCCGCGGCGACGATGCTGATGTCCAGCTCGCGCCGCTTGGACACCTTGAAGGAGTCGGAGAGCCGCCGGCCGCCCTCGGGCACGGCGGCGTGGGGGATGATGATGTGGCGGACGACCTCGTCCGATTGGAGCGCCGTCTTCCGGTAGGCGAGGAAGAAGTCGGACAACGCCACCGTGCGCTCGCCCCGCACCGAGCCCAGGACGAGCGAGGCATCCAGGGCGAGCAATACCGGCGCCATGTCGCCAATGGGCGACGCGGTCACCAGGTTGCCCGCCAGCGTGGCGCGCTGGCGAATCTGCCGGGAGGCGAAGACGTTGAGCATCTTCTTCACCTCGGGCAGCTCGTCACCCAGGGCTTCTTCCAGCGCCACCAGTGAGGCCGCGCCGCCCACGTACCAGCCATCCTCCCCACGGCGGACCGCGCGCAGGGACTCCACGCCCTCGGTGGAGATGAGGAAGGGGTAGCGGCGGGCCTTCTTGGTGATGTCCACGCCCAATTCAGTGGCGCCCGCCACCAGGTGGGCCTCCGGGTGCTTCGCGCGCAGGTCGAGCAACTCCTCCCACGACGTGGGGCGCAGGAAGGTCTGTCCACCGGCCTCGTAGCGCAGCGGGGACAGGGGCTCGGCGGGGCCTTCGAGCGGCGCGGAGGGGATCGCCGTGGCGGGCGCCGGTCCTTCGTCGCGCTGGGCCAGCGCTTCCATCATTGCGTCGCGAATGGGGCGGTAGCCGGTGCAGCGACAGAGGTTGCCACAGAGCTGGTCCGCCACGGCTGACGGGGTACAGACGTCCTTGCGGGAGTACGCCTCCGCCATGGAGACGATGAAGCCCGGCGTGCAGAAGCCACACTGCGAACCGTAGTGCTTCACCATGGCCTGCTGCACCGGGTGGGGCTTCTCGCAGCTGCCCACGCCTTCCACCGTCACCAGCTCACGGCCGGCCACCATGGGCACCAGGGCGATGCAGGCGTTGAAGGCGCGCAGGCACCGGTTGCCCTGGGCGTCCCGGTCCACCAGGGCCACGGTGCACGCGCCGCAGTCGCCCTCGGCGCAGCCCTGCTTGGTGCCGGTGAGGCCGCGGGCACGCAAGAAGTCGAGCAGCGTGGTGTTGGGGGAGACGCCATCGACGCGGACCGTCGCGCCATTGAGCTGGAACTCGAACATTTTGCTCATTCTCCTGACGAGCCCCCGCGCATGCGGGGCGTCTCCGAGGGCGGGGCCTCGGCGGTAGTTTCGGTGTCTGCGCCCTGGTGATGGAGCTGAAGGAGTCCGGCGGCGATGCTCACCGCGACTTCCTGGGGCGACTTGCCGCCAATCTCCAGCCCCATGGGGCAGCGCACGCGGGCCAACTGAGCCGCCGTCGCGCCCCGGGCCTCCAGGCGCTGACGGAAGCGGGCCCATTTGGTGTTGCTTCCAATGAGGCCCACGTAGCGCGCGGGCTTCTCCAAGGCGAAGGCGATGATGTCCTGATCCAGGTCATGCCGGTGCGTCATCACCGCGATGTACGTGCGGCGCGCGTCCCAGACAGCGCGCGAGGCGAAGACGTCCCACGGCTCCTCGTGGCGGATGACCGAGGCGGGGATGCGCTCGCCGTGGACCCATTCGGGGCGCTCGTCGACGAGGTGGACCTGGAAGGGGGTGCCGTCCAACGTGCGGCACAGGGCCTGACCCACGTGGCCGGCGCCGAAGAGGTACAGGCGCGGGCCGTGGTTCAACGGCTCCATGAAGACGTCCACCACGCCACCACAGCATTGGCCGAGCTTCGAGCCCAGCGGATACCGGTACGCACGGGGTTCCCCTTTCTCCAGGCAGGCGCGGGCGTCCGCGAGGACGAGCTGCTCCAGGTGGCCACCGCCCACGGTGCCGTGGAACGTCCCGTCCGCGCGGACGAGCAGCTTCGCGCCGGGCCTGGCGGGGGTACTTCCCTGACACACCGTCACGGTCGCCACGGCGAACGGAACATCGTCCCGCGACCACTCCGCCAGTTGGCGGATCCAATCCGACATTGTCGGCAGAGTCTGCCACAGGCCGGGCCGCCCACGTCACGTCCATGAAACTGAGTCCGGCTCAAAACGCGTAGCGTACCTGGCAGTAGGGCAGGTGGCGGGCCCGCATTTCCTTGAATTCAGCGACCAGTCGGCCCTTGAGTCCGGTGCGGTAGCGCACGTTGTGGCCTCCGGTCGCTGTTGTGCGGCGACGGGGAAAGTGCTCACTGCTCGCGCAGGGAGAAACTCCAGGCCGTCTCACGCTGCAGGTAGGGCTGCTGAGACCCGAGCTCCGCGACATACGTCCCGGACGATGGGGCCGTGAAGGTCTGGTTCCCCGTTCCTGCCTCCTCGTCCGCCAGGGCGACCTGCGCGGCATGGGGATCAAGGATCCGGATGGTCGTTCTGCTGCCGCGCACGACGTAGGTCCGGCCCGCCTCCAACTCGAAGGAAAGGACGTCCACGTCCGAGCCCAACTCGAAGACACCGGCCACGTTCACGGGAACGGTCTGCGGCGTGGCGTGTTCGGCGTCGTTGCCGTGGTCATCCGTGCTCGCCTGGTCCAACTTGAACGTGAAGTCGTAGGGAATGGACCTCGAGCTGACGATGAACGTGACGAGCCCCGAAGCCGGCGTATGGACGTGCCACAAGCCGTCCCCGACCTTCAGCATGTAGAGGGGGGCGCCGGAAGTGCGCGTCGTCAGCGTACATGCCCAGGTGCAGGACAGCCGGTAGAACACATCCGCGTCGAGCGGAATCGAGATGGCGTCCAGGTCCGTCTCCTTGTGGATGAGCCCGGTGATGGTTTCCCCCACGTCAGCGCGGGTGGCCGTTTGGGGGGTAGCGCCATGGTCATCCGTTTGACGTCGCCAGGTCGAGCCCGTCACGCCGTCAGGGGCGCGGGCGTGTCGGACGCGGCGCGCCGCATGGGCTGTGCCTTCCCGTACGTCAACGAGCGCCACGCCCACTCCACTGGACCGAAGCGGTAGCGTGACAGCCACAGGTGGCTCCACAGCACCTGGACACAGAAGATGCCGACGCAGATGACGACACACGCGAAGGGGCCCCGCTTGCCCACCTGCCCCAGGCCATAGCCGTAGAAGATGAGCAGGCTGATGACCGTCTGAGACAGGTAGTTCGTCAGCGCCATGCGTCCCGCGGGCGCGAGCAGTCCCAGCGCCCGCTGCCAGGTGGCGCGCTGGAAGAGCAGGGTGATGCCCGCCAGATACACGCCCGCGAGCCCCACCTGTGCCAGGTTGCGCAGCGGGGCCAGCACCAGGGGCAGCCACACGGGCATCGTCTCCGGCGTGAGCACCTTCTTCTGCATGAGCACCGTCACCACCACGCCGGGCACGGAGCCCACCACCGCGGCCACCAGCCCCCAGCCGAGCAGGCGGCGAAAGAAACCCAGGTGCGAGGGGACGTCCTGGAAGATGCCGCGCCGTCCCGCCCAGAGCCCGAGCGCGAAGCGGCCCAGACAGGTCAGCAGTCCGGCCAGCATCATCGTGAAGAACTCATCGCGGTAGAACCCGGCGCTGGTCTTCGTCACGTCCCACCAGCTTCCCCCGGTGATGGCCGTCAGCATCCGCGCATGGATGGCGGCGGACTTCTCGCGGGCCGCGGCCATGACCGCGGCACCGGCCTCGGGTGAGTCCGCCAGGAGCTGCGGCAGCCGCCAGAGGAGGCTCATGAGCAGCGGCCACACCAGGACGAGCACCGCCGCGATGATGAGCAGCGTCCGCTCCGAACGCCGCCGTAGGAGCAGCAGGCCGAAGCCCATCAGCGCATACGAGGAGAGGATGTCGCCGTACCAGAGCAGGAACAGGTGCAGGACACCCACCACCAGCAAGACCGTCAGCCGCCTCGCGTAGAGCGGGACGAAGCCGCCACCTCGCGCTTCGGCCCGGCCGAGCTGAACCGCGAAGCCCAGGCCGAAGAGGAAGGCGAAGAGGGTCATGAACTTCCCGGAGACCAGGACCTCGAAGGCATACCGGGTGATGGTGTCCAGGAGCGAGGCATTGGCGATGGACGCCTCGAATTGTTCCCGGGGCAGGAACACCCTGCCGCTGAACCACATCTGCACGTTGGAGATGAGAATGCCGAAGAGCGCGAAGCCACGCAGCGCGTCGAGCAGCTCCAGGCGCTCACCTGCCTCGACCGGGCGGGCTTCGGCGAGCGGTGCGGATGCAACGGAGGAAGGGGCGTTGGGCATGATGACTGAACAACGTCATACAGCCACGTCGATTGCGAATTCCTCCGTTTTTGATGCGCGTCTTTTCGCGTCCCAGGAGCGTACGCGAAAAGACACTCATATCCCACAGGCGGACAGGGATTCGGCTACACGCCGATACGCGGGCACACATCCTTTACGATGCAGACGTCGCATTTCGGCTTCTTTGCGGTGCAGGTGTAACGCCCATGGAGGACGGTGGCGGGGCCGAAGAAGGTCCACTGATCCTGGGGCACCAGCTTCATCAGGTCTTCTTCAATCGCCTCGGGTTTGTCTTTCTTCGTCAGGCCCAGGCGCTGGCTGACGCGCGCCACGTGGGTGTCGACGATGATGCCGGAGGGGAGATTGAAGGCGGTGTTGAGGACGACGTTGGCCGTCTTCCGCGCCACGCCCGGGAGCGTCACCAGTTCGTCGATGGTGCGGGGGACCTCTCCGCCGAACTTGTCGAGGAGCGCGCGGCTCATGGCCTGCACGGACTTCGTCTTCTGCTTGAAGAAGCCGGTGGGCTTGAGGTCCTCCTCCAGCGCGGCGGTGTCCGCGTCGGCGAAGGCCTGTGGACCCGGGTACTTGGGAAAGACAGTGGCGGTGACGCGGTTGACGCGCTCGTCGGTGCACTGCGCGGCCAGGATGGTGGCGACGAGCAGCTCGAAAGGTGTGGACCAGTTGAGTTCGTAGCGCGCATCCGGATGGGCTTCCCGGAGGCGCTCGAGGAAGAGGGCGGCTTTCTCGGCGGGATTCATGGTGGCGTGAGTAACCACCACCCTACTCGGAGCGTCTGACATGTGCCACGAGCGTTTGGGCGCCGCTCAGCAGGCGCTTGGTCGCGGAAAAGCCGAATACGTAGAGGTCGCGCTGCTTCTGCGCCGCCCTGGGCAGGTGAGGGGGCGTGGCTCCCATGCCGGCAGTCGCCCCAAACATCTTCTCTCTTCATCCCTTTTCGCAGGACCCCTTGATGAGTCCGAGTGCAACGACAGTTCAGTGGGCAGCCCTTTGCGCGGTCCATGTCGTCCGCTGGTTCGATCCAGGCGTTGCTTCGAAGACAGACCCTCTCGCCGAAAAGGTTCTGGCACTGACTGTGCAGTTCAGACAGGCGCCAGGATGAGACAGTCGGACAAGAGGTGTCTGGGTGTCTGGCCTGGCGAAAGGGGTGGGACATGTGCAGCGATCATTCACCTATCGAGCGGCCTTGCCGCGTTCCTCCAAGTCCAGAACTCCGGAGCAGGATGAAGGAGCGTTTCCAGGGTATCCAGGCCGTATCGGAAAACCTCTTTGGCCGACGGCTTCTCCTTCGTGAGACGCACGCCATGGGGTTGAACGACGGCCTCATCATCCCTGGCTCGTATTTCCCGCTGGGGACCGGGCCGAATCGGGTCCGCAACTTCGCCCTTGAGCGCCAGCCACTTCGGGGGCAAGTGCGCGTCATCGTCGTCCTCGTCGACTTCGAAGACAGGCCCATGAATCGAAGCCAGCAGGAATTCGAGGACCTTTTCTTCTCACAAGGGAAGAAGATCCCGACGGGAAGTGTGCGGGAATATTTCGAGGAGGCCAGTCATGGGCTCGTCGACATCGTAGGGCAGGTCGTCGGTCCGTATCGCATGCCTTGCAAGCTGGCCCAGTACGCTGGGAACGGTTCGGGCACTGACAATCCGGAGCCCAACGCGCGGACCATGGCGAGGCATGCCGCCCAAGCCGCGGCCAGCGTGAACTTCTCGCCCTACGACAACGATGGAAACGGCTTCGTCGACGCGTTCATCGTGGTTCACTCAGGCGGTGGCGCAGAGCAGACCGGCAGCGCTGGTGACATCTGGTCGCACAAGTGGGTTCTTGTCGGGGGGGAACACAATGCGCAGGGGGCCAAAATCTTCGGGTATTTGACCATCCCGGAGGATGCGAAGATCGGCGTCTGTTGCCATGAAATCGGACACCTCGTGTTCGGCTGGCCGGACCTGTACGACGCGGATGGCTCCTCGGAAGGGCTCGGGAACTGGTGTTTGATGGCGGGTGGAAGCTGGAACAACAAAGGCGATGTCCCGGCCCATCCATCCGCTTGGTGCAAGGCCAGGCAGGGATGGGTCTCCATCGTCAATTACACCGCCAACAGGAGCGTGAAATTCGCCGACGTCAAGACGGAACACTCGGTGCACAGGCTTTGGAAGAACGGGGTGCCGGGCTCCGAGTACTTCCTGGTCGAGAACCGCCAGCAGAACCAGTACGACAGATTCCTGCCTGGTTCGGGACTGCTCGTGTATCACGTGGATGAGTCCATTCCGGACAATACGAACGAAGTCCATCCTCGGGTTCGCCTGGTTCAGGCAGATGCCTTGGAGGATTTGGACCGTGCCGTCAACCGGGGCGACGACGGGGATCCATTCCCGGGTCGTTCTGGTAATTCTCGCTTTGATTTCAACACCCATCCGAGTTCCCGTGCGTATTCCGGGCGTGACAGTTGCGTGTCCATTTCCGACATCAGCCCTTCCGGGATGTCAATGACGGCTCACGTCGAAGTCAACAGGGCACAGAAAACCAGAGACGTCCTGCAGCAGCTTGTCAATGACTGGCCTGAGTGAGCGCGCGGTGCTGGCCGCGAGGGACGACGCTTATGGTGCAGATTCAGGAGAACTGGGCCGATGTGCGGGGGCAAGTCCTCTCATGGTGGCCGCAGAGTGACGTTCCACGCCATGGTCTTCTCGAACTCACCGTCACGCACGTGCAGGTCGTCGAGGGCTTCGCCAATCTCTCAAGAGGCATCGAGGGCTCGACGATTCGAGTCTATGTCCCGGCGGAGCCGGGCCAGGCTCGCGAATTGGCGGCAGGAGACTCGGTCTCCTGCCGCATTCGCAAGTCTCAGCACGCTCGGTACTTCTCGCGCCCGGGGAGCTTGGAGGTCCTCCGCCCCACGGATACCTGAGACACCGCGGGGGGCGACTTCGCGCGCTATTGCTCGACCAAGAGGTCGATGAAGCGCCGCACCTTGGCTGGCAGGTGACGCTTGCTCGGGTAGAACGCCATGATCCGGACGACCTCCGTCTCGCATGACGGCAGCAGCGCCTTGAGTCGTCCACGGGCCAGGTCTTCGTCGACCAGAAAGCTGGGAAGAAAGGCGATGCCCAGTCCCGCGACAGCCGCGTCCCGGATGGCCTCGCCGCTGTCGAGCCGTAGGCGGCTTCGACCCTCCACCGTCACATAGGAGCCACCCTTCGGGCGCAGTCGCCAGCGCTGTCGTCGCGCCCGGCTACTGAAGAGCAGGCAATCATGCGTCGCGAGCTCCTCCAATGTTTGGGGTTCGCCGCGCGCGGCCAGGTAGGAGGGGGCGGCGCAGACGAACACCCGATGTTGCGCCACGAGCCGGGACACCAGTCGCGTATCGGTGCTGGTGACATTGATGCGCACGGCCAGGTCGTAACCCTCCTCGATGATGTCCGCGACGCGATCGGTGAAGCTCACCTCCACCTGCACGTCGGGCCAGGTCTGTAGATATTCCTTCAGCACGGGCAGGACATGCAGTCTGCCGAATGCGTCCGGCACGGTGATTCGCAAGACGCCCCGGGGCGTGCCCGTGCGATCTCCGACGCTGGCTTCCGCTTCATCCAAAGCCGCCAGGACTTGTTGGCAATGCTCATGGAAGACACGGCCATCGTCGGTGAGACTCAGGTGGCGCGTCGTGCGATTGAGCAGACGCACCCCCAGGCGGGATTCCAGCCGGGCCAGAGCCTTGCCAGCCGCCGAGCGCGTCAGCCCGATGGCCCGGCCACCGCTGACGAAACTGCCCGCGTCCACGACGGCCATGAAGGCGAAGATCTCATCCAGATGGGCGCGTTTCATGGCGGGCTCTCGATTGTAGCCCTCCTGTCGCTGGAGTGGGGAACGCCGTTCGTCAGTGGGCTCGGTATACGCGTCCGGCAATCGCTCCTTTCCTCAACCTCATCCATTGGAGAGCACCCATGCCTGTCACCCTGATGAACCCCGAAGGAATGATGAAGCCCGACGTGTACCGACAGGTGGCGGTCGCCACCGGCAGCAGGCAGGTGCACATCGCAGGGCAGGTCGCGTACGACGCGGATGGGCAACTCGTCGCACGAGGAGATCTGGCAGGGCAGGTCGCGCAAGCCTACCGCAACGTCGCCATCGCTCTCGCGGCGGCCGGGGCGACGTTCAACGACGTCGTTCGGCTGACGATCTACGTGGTCGACTGGAAGCACGAGCGGATGCCGGACTTCCTGGCCGGCATCGAGCAGGTCTCCAAGGAGTTGAACATCGTGCCGGCGCCAGCCTCGCTGATTGGCGTCTCCGTGCTCTTCGAGCCGGGCGTCCTCGTCGAGATTGAAGCCACGGCGGTCGTGGACTGACTCACGCCGTCCCCCGTCATCGAGCGCCCCCGGACGTCACCCGCCCCGGGGCGCCAGTTGCTGAAGCAGCCGCACTGTCTCCGGCGCCGCCAGTGAGGGCGCATACGCCGTGAGCGCGACCCCAGACACCACGCGGGTGATGTTGTGGTCCACCTTGCCGGGCTGGGACCAGACGGCTCCGGGAGGCGCGGTGATGTACGCGGAGAAGGTGTGGTGGCCGGTGCCGGGCCGTTCGCCAATGACATGGATGAGGCCCCGGTGCCGGGCCGCGTCCTCCAGGCCTGCGTATAGCGCTTCGCCCACGCGGTACCCCGCGCGCACGCGACCGGACGTGAGCACCAGATTCTCTGGAGCAGGCTGGTACCCCGCGGCAATCAGCGCCGCGCGCAGTGTCTCCAGATAGGGCGCGAGCTGTCCTTCATCCATGATGGCCAGCGCGTTGAGCCCGTCGGACACCATCAACTGCACGTCGTACCGTCCCGCATGGCGTGCCCTCATCGAGCGCACCGCTTCCAGGGACGCGGCGTCGAGCTGCTCGCCCGTCTCCGGGTGGAGGATGTACTCCGTCCGGTCTTGCGACTTCGACACCAGCCGCACGCCCTCCGGAACGGTGGTGATGAAGGCGGGCGTCAGCTCCGTCCACAGGCTCTTCTTCGAGTCCGCGTAGACACGGCGCAACTCCGCGTCCAGCGCGGGTTCCAGGTCCCACGGGTGCGTGCCGTGCCCGCGTGCCATGGACACGCCGCGCGCACGAATCGCCGACAGCTGTTGCTCCGCGTCCGCCCGGATGTCCGCCTCCGGCCGGCTGTCGCCCTTTGCGCGCAGGTACTGGAGATAGACCCAGACCGGGTCACCGAAGTGGCGAGTGGGCTTGCCCTCTGCGTCGATGACGCCCAGGCGCTGGAAGAAGGCCCACATCCGGTCATCCACCTTGTAGCCGAACTGCTCGCGGATGCGGACGTGGTCCTGGAACCCGGTGGTGAGGTAGCCCAGCATCGGGTCGTTCTTCGTGGGCAGCGCCATGAGGTACGCCGGATTCGCCGGCATGATGCGCTCGATGCACCAGTCCAGGTCGTCCAGTGACACGTCCATGTGCAGCGTGGAGCAGATGTCCAGGCCAATGGTGAGCCCGTGCAGCTTGCCCATGGCGATGTCTTCCAGGCAGCAGCGCACCAACTGCTCGCGGGTGCGGAACACCTCCGGCCCGATGAAGCCCGCGACGTCGTTGAGGTGCACCCATGGCGCCGCGCCCTGCCGCGCCCGGGACACACGTTGGGACAGGGCCCTCGCGAAGCCGTACTTGCGCGACTCGTGGAGGACCATGTCGTAGCCGTGGCCGTGGCCGTTGGTGAAGTCCGCGCCCTGGCCCGTCTCGAAGTAGAGCCCGTAAGGCCCAGTGCGCCCGTCCGCGTAGGCGAGCATCTTCTCCACGGAGATGTCGAAGGTCGCGTTGGCGCTGTCGCTGCCAGCGATGCTCTGGAACCAGACGCCCGTGGTGCCGGGCTGCCGCCGCTCCACCTCCGCCTGCACGTCGATATGGGACAGCACGCAGTGGGGCAGCACGTCCGTCAGTCCGAAGGTCACCAGCACCTCGAGCAGGGCGGACTCGATGGCGGCCACGGACTCCGGCGTGGAGGACACCGGGTTGCATCCCAGCACCACGTCACCCACCGCGTATGAGAAGCCGTCGAACACCTGCCAGCGGATGTCGTCCACGTTGTCAGTGGGCGAGTTGGGCTGGATGCGCGCCCCCATGTAGCCCCGCGCGCCCACCTTGCTGCCTGGTAGCGGGTTGAACACCTTGCTTCCCAGCGCGATGAGCTCCGCGTCACTCATCAGCTTGACGACGCAGCCAATGGTATCGCTGCCCAGCCCGGGGCTGATGGCATGAATGGCCGCCTCGTCGGACTCCAGCAGGAACTTCCTCAGCCGTCCCAACGTCCAGTCCGCCGTAAGCGCCGCCGCCTGCGAGTCCTCGGCCTCCAGGCTCAGTGCGTGCAAGGCATCCTGGTGCAAAGGGTATCGCCGCACGTCCGCCAGCCGCGTGTGCCCCAAGAGCCTGCGCGCATTCGCACGCGAGTTCTCATCGGCGGCGGCGACACCCACGAGCGCGTCGCCTTCCTTGAAGGTATTGGCCGCGCCCAGCACCTGCTTGTAGAGCGTGTCGTCGAAGCCGCCCCGGAGCCGCTGGACGTAGCCGAAGACGTCCTCGCCCGACTTCACGTCTGGGATGTAGACGCCTCCCGGCGTGGGGGTGGACGTCGGTTTTCTCCGGCAGCCCAGAACGGAGGCGGCCGTGCCTCCCACCATCGCGGTCAGCACTGCGCGTCGGTGCAGCAGGAACCTCGGGTCCAGGTGCATGGTTCTCCCTCGCTCAGGACTTGCATGGCGGAAGGGAACACCCCTCTTCCCGCCGCGCACAAGCAGGGCCCGGGTGGTGCCGCGTCTCGCTGTAGGGCACCCAACGGAGGGCTCCGGCCGGAGTCTGAGCACTTCCGCGAGGTTCGGACAGATGGCGCCCGTGCGGGCTGCGCGCGCATCCCTGGACGGGCGCTGCCGCTGCGCCTAGGGTCCGCGCGCATCCACTTCAATCCCCCCGAGTGAGAACACCATGGTCTCGGACATCTTCAATCCGGCGCGCTGGAAGGCCGTCGAGGGCTTCAAGTTCAAGGACATCACCTTCCACCGCGCGGTGGACCAGGGCACGGTCCGCATCGCGTTCAACCGCCCCGAGGTCCGCAACGCGTTCCGGCCCCGCACAGTGGATGAGCTGTCCCGCGCGCTGGAGGCCACTCGCTTCATGACGGACGTGGGGTGCGTGCTCATCACGGGCAATGGGCCGTCGCCCAAGGATGGCGGCTGGGCCTTCTGCTCCGGCGGAGACCAACGCATCCGCGGAAAGGACGGCTACAAGTACGAGGGCGAGGAGGGAGAGTCCGACCCCGCGCGCCTGGGCCGCCTCCACATCCTGGAGGTCCAGCGGCAGATTCGCTTCCTGCCCAAGGCCGTCATCGCCGTGGTGCCGGGCTGGGCCGTGGGCGGTGGGCACAGCCTCCACGTCGTCTGTGACATGACCATCGCCAGCAAGGAGCACGCGGTGTTCAAGCAGACGGACGCGGACGTGGCGTCGTTCGACGCGGGCTACGGTTCAGCGCTGCTGGCTCGGCAGATTGGTCAGAAGCGGGCGCGGGAGATCTTCTTCGTGGGCGCCAACTACTCGGCGGAGGAGGCCTTCCAGATGGGCATGGTCAACGCCGTGGTGCCCCATGCGCAGCTGGAGGAGTTCGCGCTGGAGTGGGCGGCGGAGATCAACACGAAGAGCCCCACGGCCATCAAGATGTTGAAGTACGCGTTCAACCTGCCCGACGACGGACTGGTGGGCCAGCAGCTCTTCGCGGGCGAGGCCACACGCCTGGCCTACGGCACCGACGAGGCGCAGGAAGGCCGCGACGCCTTCGTCCAGAAGCGCAAGCGCGACTTCAAGCGCTTCCCCTGGTCGTACTGAATCCGCGGCCGCCGAGGCGGCGCGGACGCCCTGGGAATACCCATCCAGGGTGATGGTCGGTGGAAGGGGCCTCGTGTTCTAGGCCTCTTCCATGCCGAACCTCTCCGCGTCCCTCCTCATCGTGCTCGTGAGCCTGTCGCTGGGCTGCTCCAGCGGCGCCACGGGCGCTGTCAGCCGTCGCGAAGCCTCCACGCCCGCCACGGCGTGTCTCGACACCATCTCGTGTTGCCTCCAACGTCATCCGGCGCAGCCTGAGTTGTGCGGTCTCTCGGCCTCGGAAGCCGTCGTGTACCTGGCGGAAATCCAGGCCGTGGCGAAGGAGCGCGAGGCGAATCGGGACGACGGCGCGAAGGCGGGATGGAAGCGGCGCTGCGTGGACACCCATGCCCGGTGCAAGGACGCGGGGAGGGGACGATGGGTGGGAGACTGCTACGCCTGTTTCGTCCGCTGCGAGCGCGAGCGGGAATGGCCCTACGACAGCTGCCACCGGCGATAGCGCCGCCACACCGGCGTCAGGCGCTGCCGACGATGTCCAGGATGACGGCGTAGTGCACGCCCGCCGCGGCCACGACGAGCAGGTGGAAGATTTCGTGGTAGCCGAAGACGGTGGGAATCGGGTCGGGCCAGCGGCGCGCATAGATGACCGCGCCCACGGCGTAGAGCACGCCGCCCAGCACGAGCCACGCGACGCGCCCGGAGCCAATCACTTCGGGTAGCCGCAGCATCACCGGCGCGGCCACGGCGCCCAGCGCGACATAGAGCGCGGAGCGCAGTCCTCGCGAGGTGTGCACCCCCAGGAGCGTGAGGCCCGCGCCTGTCAGCGCGGCGATCCACATCAACCAGAGCAGATACAGGCTGGTGTCACCCGTGGTGTCCAGCGTGGCCATGGGCGTGAATGAGCCCGCGATGAGGATGTAGATGGCCGCGTGGTCGAAGCGCTGGATGCGCCGGTACGCGGCCATGCCCCAGGTGAAGCGGTGGTAGGTGGCGCTCACGCCGAACATCAGCACCAGGCTGCCACCGAACACGAGGTCGGCCAGGTACTGGGGACCGCGCGTTGGCAGCAGCGCCAGCTGGATGCACCCCAGCAGCGCCGCCACGAAGGCCACGGCGTGGGAGACGCCTCGGAGCCGGGGCTTGACGCTCTCGATGAGGAGCAGGGTGTCAGTGCCATCTGGGGACGCCATGACCTGCTCGTAATCATCGCAGGTCACCATCACGTCAGCGCGCAGTGCATCCCGTCCAGCTTCTGACGCCCGGAGCGCCCGAGCGTCCAGCGGCGTACGGCCGCGGGTGCGAACCGGAAGACACCACCGTCGGTTCGCGGCCAGGCATACGTTCCGCGTCAGAACGCTGGTTTCATCACCACGGAATCCGAGGAGCGCGTCCCTGGGTCCACCCGGTCGACGAACAGCTCGTCGGCGGAGAAGTGGTGTGGACTCTCGCTGAAGAAGGGCACGCTCAACACGTCTAGCACCGCGCGATAGAATCGCTTGCTGGCATCGAGGTCCTGGACGCGCAGATGGACGTGATCGAACAGCCGGCCCTTGTGGAACTCCATGTTGCGCCTTCACGGTGATATGGCTCATGGACGTCGAGCGGTGCGCGGGGAGGCGCGAGGCTGACATGAAACCTCACATGCTGACCTTCTTTTGCGAGCTGGAGGCGGAGCCTCTCTGTGAGCTATTCGCCACTCCTGGCGTCGTGGAGGACCTGGCGGCGCTGGATGCCGGGGTGAGCCTGGGCCTGCTCGACCTGGGGCCGGAGCGGGCCCAGGTGGTCCAGCGGCTGAACCGGATGGGCATTCCCGTCACGGCGTGGCTGCTGCTGCCCACCGACGAGGGCTACTGGTTCCATGCCGGCAATGTGGCGCAGGCCACGGCGCGCTACGAGGCCTTCCAGGCATGGACGGCCGAGCACCACTTGACGTGGGAGGGCGTGGGGCTGGACATCGAGCCGGACATCCGCGAGCTGCGACGGTGGATGGAGGGCGGGTGGCGGCAGCTGGGCGAAATCCTGCCCAGGCTCGTGCAGGGGCACCGCATCCGGGACGCGAGGGCAGGGTACGCGCGGCTGATGGAGCGCATCCGCGCGGACGGCTACCGGGTGGATGCCTACCAGTTCCCCATCATCGTGGACGAGCGGGAGTCGCGCTCCACGCTGGTGCAGCGGCTGGCGGGGGTGCTCGACCTGCCGGCGGACCGCGAGGTCCTCATGCTCTACACCAGCTTCCTGCGGCCCCATGGCCCCTCCGTGCTCTGGAGCTACGGGCCCGGAAGTCAGTCCCTGGCGGTGGGCGTCACTGGCGGGGGCGTGGAGCTACCCGGCGCCTTCGCCGCGAAGCCCCTGGATTGGACGGAGTTCTCGCGCGACCTGCGTCTGGCGGTGCGCTGGACGCATGACCTCCACGTCTTCAGCCTGGAGGGCTGCGTCCAACAGGGCTTCCTGAACCGGCTCCGCACTTTCGACTGGGATGCGCCCATCACCCCGCCAGCGGCCGCGGCGCGCCGCGTGGACGCCGTGCGGCGCGCGGCCCGGCTGCTGCTCCGCACGAGCGCCTGGGTCCTTCGCTGAGGGACGGACATGCGGACAGCGCGGTAGCCGCCGTGCGTCATCGCCGTGTCGTGGTTCATCGCGATTGACGCTCGGGGAGGGCGGGGGTGTCATGCGCCCCGGCCACCTCCACCCGTCGCCCGGTGTCCCTTCCGGGCTGGGAGCCTCATGTCCGCCTTTCGCATGACGTCCAAGCTGCTTGGCGCGCTGCTGCTGTCCGCGAGCACGCTCCATGCGGCACCCTCATGGGCCGCCGCGCCCGCCTCCACGCCCGTCGCCGTGCCCAACGGGAACTTCGAGATTGCGGGCGGCTCCGGCTCGCTCCCCGCCTTCTGGAAGTCCCGAGGGCAGGGGAAGGCGTCCGGCAGCGCCGCGGCGAAGGTGGAGGGCGCTCGCGGCTTGGCCATCGAGAACCCGGTGGGCGGCGCCGAGACAACGGTGGAGTCCGAGGCGATGAAGCTCCAGGTGGGCCAGCTCTATCGGCTCAGCGCCTGGGTGCGCACGCGAGGCGTCCAGACGGACCCGCAGGCGCGCTACCCCACGGCGCACGGCGCCTGCCTGTCGATGAAGAGCTTCCCCTTCACCAACTGCTCACCCGCGCCCGCGGCGGAAGCGGGAGCCCGCGCGTCGGTGCTCTTCTTCGCCACCCAGTCCTCGGACCGGGTGCAGCTCCACCTGGGCCGCAACGGCAAGGCCACGGGCACCGCCTGGTTCGACGACGTCCGCATCGAGAAGGTGGAGGACATCACCGCCTACATCCCGCTGGAGTCGGTGCGCTGGGCCGGCAAGGGCTTCCGCTATGACGAGGGCGGGTGGATCTACGTCCACATCGAGGGCGAGCCCTACGAGCGGGGCCACCAGTTCGGCCAGCTAGTGCCGCAGGAAATCGTCCGCTACATGGAGAAGCTCGGCATCGAGAAGGACAAGACGGACGCCTCCAAGGGGTGGAACCACCAGCGGCTGCTCGCGGACGCGCTCTTCCTGCGCAAGTACGACGCGGAGTTCCTGGAGGAGATGAAGGGCATCGCGGACGGCGCCAACAAGGCGGGCGCGAAGTTCAAGGACCGCGAGCTGGACCTGCTGGACATCGTCACGCTCAACTCCGCCGTGGACGCGGGGCAGCTCGCCGAGGCGAACCGGGCCACGGGCACGCCGCTCACCGGCCGCACCTTCCTCAAGGCGGAGGAGGACGCGGAGCGGGCGGGGAAGGGGGACCACTGCTCCTCCTTCGTGGCCACCAGGTCCGCCACCCCGGATGGCCGCGCCATCATGGGACAGATTTTCATGTGGGGCGGCTACACGGGCGTGCACTGGGACGTGGTGCTGGACGTGAAGCCCACCAAGGGCCACCGCTTCGTGATGCAGACCTTCCCGGGTGGCATCCACAGCGGCTCGGACTGGTACGTCAATGCCGCCGGCATCGTCATTGGCGAGACGACAGTGGGGCAGTCGCCGTTCGACATGAATGGCACGCCCCAGAGCAACCGCATCCGCAAGGCCGCGCAGTACGCGTCGTCCATCGACGACGTCGCCCGCATCATGAAGGACGGCAACAACGGCCTCTACACCAACGACTGGACGTTGGCGGACACGAAGACGGACGAGGGCGCGTGCCTGCTGCTGGGGACGAAGAAGACGCGCCTGTGGCGCACCGGCGGCAAGGGGCAGGCCGGGGACACGCCGGGCAATCTCAAGGACTTCATCTGGGCCAACAACAACAACCGGGATTTGGAGGTGCGTAAGGAGTACGTGCCCAACCCGGACAACGCTCCGGTGGACCTGTCCTTCAACACCTGGAACCGCGACATCGCCTTCTGGGAGTACTACGCGAAGCACGGCAAGAAGGGCTTCGACCTGGACACCGCCATCCGGATGATGGCCTCCAGCCCCATCAACCGGCCCCACGCGTGTGACGGCAAGGTCACTACGTCGGAGATGGCCCAGAAGCTGATGTTCCTGGCCCACTACGGCAAGACGACACTTCGCGAGAAGATGGTGGGGGGCCGGTGGATTCCCGACCTGCCCGGCGCCACGCCGCACCTGTCGCTGGGGTACACGGCCTTCAGCCCCGTCGTCGTCGCGGAGAAGCTGGAGGCCGCTCGCAAGGGTTGGACGGCTCCCGCCGAGCCCGCCGCCCTCAAGCGCGACGTGTCGAAGGTGAAGGACGCGTTCGTCTTCGGCAGGCCCCTGCTGTGGGCCAACACCGTGTTCCCCGCGACGGATGGGGAGAACTGGCTGGTCAGCGGCACCGCCGCGTATTGGAAGCTGCTCAAGGACCTGCCGGCGGACGGAGACACGTCCGACAAGGCCTTCGAGTACCAGCGCAACGCGCTGGCCGACCTCAACGCGCGCTACCTCTTCACCACCTCGCGCGAGGCGGACGTGGTGCCGGCCTCCGCGAAGACGGACTACGGCCGCTACGGCACCTACATGCTGCCGCGCATCAAGGGCACCTTCCTGCTGCACCAGCTCCGGTTGCTGCTGGGCAACGCCCACTTCTCCAAGGCGATGAACGCCCTGCATGGCCGCTACGCCAACAAGAACGTCACCACCGCGGACTTCAAGCGCGCGGTGCTGGAGGCCACCGGCAGGGACGTGGGCCTCTTCGTGTCGCAGTGGGTGGAGCAGACCGGACTGCCGCAGCCGCGCATTCGTGCCAGCGCCGAGCAGGTGAAGGACGGCTACGAGGTGACGCTGAAGGTGGAGCAGCCCGGCTCGCGCCCCTGGCACTTCGTTGCGATGGTGGAGGTGCGCACCGCGAAGGGCGCCACGCTGGAGCGCGTGGAGGTGAAGGGCCTCAACGAGACGTTCACCTTCCGCACGGCGGAGCCGCCCGTCCGCGTGGTGTTCAACGCCGGCAATGACATCCCGGTGCCGCGCGAGCATCACCAGACGCTGTCGAACCAACTCGACGCCTGGGAGAAGCTGCTCCTGGTGCACGGCACGGCGCGCCAGACGGAGTCCATGCGCACGCTGGCGCTGGGCTACCGGGAGGTGCTGGCGGACGCGTTCGTGGAGTACCTGATGCCCATCAAGCCGGACGCCGAGGTGACGGACGCGGAGCTGGCGGACCGGGACCTGGTCCTCTTCGGCGGCGCGGAGGACAACGCGCTGCTGGCGCGGCTGGCGACCGAGAAGAAGCTCCCCGTGGAGCTGGGGCGGCGCTACTTCCGCTGGCAGGGCAAGACGTACGGCCGCCCGGATGATGGCCTGGCCGTGGCGCTGCCGAACCCCTGGAACCCGAAGCGGTCGATGTACCTGTTCGTGTCCAACAGTGGACTTCAGCTCTGGCACATGACGCGCGCCTATCAGCGCGGCCTGCCGGGCTGGGCCCTGTACCGGGGCGCCGAGGTGAGCGCCAAGGGCTTCCACGACGTGGACGCGCTGGCCCAGGACGTCGCGGTGACGCCCGCTCCTCCGCCTGCCGCGCCAGCGCCCACGCCTGTACCGGCGCCGGTGCTGGGCCAGCCGCAGCGTTAGCGCACGCTGCGAGGGGCCCCTCCGCGCGGAATGTGCGGGTGGGGCCCGCTCCATGGAATAGGGGACGGGCCCGGGTGTTTTTCCTGCCTGCCCGGAGGGACGACGACCCTCCGCGTCTGGCAGCATTCGCCGCCCCTCATTCCTCACGGAGCCGCATTGAGCCCCCTGAAGACCTTCTCCCGCCGTGCCTGGGCCCGCAGCGCCTTGGGCACCCTGCTTCTCACCGGCTGTGCCACCACGCAGCAGCCGGCCCCCTCCGATGACGCGCCTCCTCCGGCCGTGCCCGCCGCCCAGGCCGCTTCTACGGAAGCCGTGCGTTCGCTGGGCGTGGAGCTGAAGCACCTGGACCGCGATATCCGGCCGCAGGACGATTTCTACACCTTCGTCAACGGCAACTGGCTGAAGACGACGTCCATCCCCGCGGACCGCGCCCGGTACGGCACCATCATCGAGTTGGTGGACAAGGCCGAGCTGGCCATGCGCGCCATCATCGAGGAGTCCGCCGCGGCGAAGGAGCGCCCCTCGGGCTCCACCGCGCAGAAGGTGGGTGACCTCTACAACAGCTTCATGGACACCCAGCACATCGAGTCGCTGGGCCTGAAGCCGGTGCGCGACGAACTGGAGCGCGTGAAGGCCGTGAAGCGCGCGGACGCGCTGCCGGAGCTGTTCGCGACGCTGCTGCGCGAAGGCGTGCCGGTGCCGTTCGGCATCTTCGTGGGCCAGGACCAGAAGCAGGCCACGCGTTACACCGTCTACGCCACGCAGCTGGGCCTGGGCCTGCCGGACCGGGACTACTACACCAAGCAGGAGCCTCGCTTCGTCGAGGTCCGCGCCGCGTACGTGGCCTACATCGAGAAGCTGCTCACGCTGGCTGGTGAGAAGAACGCGAAGAAGGCCGCCCAGGACGTGATGGCGTTCGAGACGGCGCTGGCCGCGAAGCAGTGGGACCGGGCACGCAACCGCGACCGCGAGAAGACGTACAACCCCAAGACGGTCGCGGAGCTGGACGCGCTGACGCCGGGCTTCTCCTGGGGCCGCTTCCTCAAGGCGTCCGGTGCGGAGGCCACGCCCTCCGTCATCGTCCGTCAGCCGGACTACCTGGAGGCCCTGGGCGGGTTGCTGAAGTCCACGCCGCTGCCGGTCATCAAGCAGTACCTGGCGCTGAAGGTGCTGGACACCCGCGCGCCGCTGCTCAGCAGCGCCTTCGAACAGGCGCACTACGAGTTCCGCGGAAAGACGCTCCAGGGCCTGGAGGAGAACCGCCCGCGTTGGAAGCGCGGCGTGGCCCAGGTGAACGAGGTCGTCGGCGAGGCAGTGGGCCAGCTCTACGTGGAGCGCCACTTCAGCCCCGACTCCAAGAAGCGCATGCAGGAGCTGGTAGCCAACCTGCGCGAGGCCTTCCGCAAGGGCATCGACGGACTGGACTGGATGAGCCCCGCCACCAAGGCGCAGGCCCAGGCCAAGCTGGAGAAGTTCGGCGTGAAGATCGGCTATCCGGACAAGTGGCGGGATTACTCGTCGTTGGACATCGTCGCCGGTGATTTGGTGGGCAACGTCCGCCGGGGCGAGCTGTTCGATCACCAGCGCGCGGTGGGCAAGCTGGGCAAGCCCATCGACCGCGAGGAGTGGGGCATGACGCCGCAGACGGTGAATGCCTACTACAGCTCCACGATGAACGAGATTGTCTTCCCGGCCGCCATCCTCCAGCCGCCGTTCTTCGACCCGGAGGCGGACGACGCGACGAACTATGGCGCCATCGGCGGCGTCATCGGCCACGAGTTCAGCCACGGCTTCGACGACCAGGGCAGCCGCTCCGACGGCGACGGCAACCTGCGTGACTGGTGGACGCCCGAGGACAAGACGGGCTTCGAGCAGCGCACCAACATGCTGGTGAATCAGTACAACGGCTTCAGCCCGCTGGAGGCCATGAATGTCAACGGCAAGCTCACGCTGGGTGAGAACATCGGCGACCTGAGCGGCCTCACCGTGGCGTACCAGGCCTACAAGCTGTCCACCCAAGGCCAGACGCCACCCGTCATCGACGGCTTCACCGGCGACCAGCGCTTCTTCCTGGGCTGGGGGCAGATCTGGCGCGGCCTGTACCGGGACGATGCCATGCGGCAGATGCTGCTGACCGACCCCCACTCGCCGCCGCGGTACCGCGTCAACGGCGTGGTCCGGAACATGCCGGAGTTCTACGAGGCTTTCGGCGTGAAGGAGGGGGACGCCAACTGGCTGCCGCCCGAGCAGCGCGTCAAGATCTGGTAGCCCCGCGGTATGGGGCCGGTGGACAGCGGCCACGGGCTGTTTAGGCTGGAGGCGTGAACGCTCTCGCCGTCCGGCTCGTCTGTGGCCTGCTGTTCTCCGTGTTGGTGTTGGGGGCCATCGTGAAGCCCCCTGAGAACTTCAGTCAGGGGCTGGGAATGCTGCTCCCAGCCACCATGCTGTTGGGCGTGGCCCTCAAGGGTCCGCGGCGCTCCATCATCCCGAAGCGCCGCGCCTCCGCCACGGCGGCTCCCAAGGTCGGGGAGCCGCCTCGGCCCTGAGCGTCAGGGGCGGGTGGCTCCCGTTCAGGCCTTCTTCGCCGCCGACGGCTTGTTGATGTTGGCGAAGAAGTCGTTGCCCTTGTCGTCCACGACGATGAAGGCCGGGAAGTCCACCACTTCAATCTTCCACACGGCCTCCATGCCCAGCTCGGCGTACTCGAGCACCTCCACCTTGGTGATGCAGTCCTTGGCCAGCCGCGCCGCCGGGCCGCCAATGGAGCCCAGGTAGAAGCCACCGTGCTTCTTGCAGGCCTCGGTGACGGCGGGGGAGCGGTTGCCCTTGGCCAGCATCACGAAGCTGCCGCCCGCAGCCTGGAACTGGTCCACGTACGCGTCCATGCGGCCGGCCGTCGTCGGGCCGAAGGAGCCCGAGGCATAGCCTTCCGGCGTCTTCGCCGGGCCCGCGTAGTAGACCATGTAGTCCTTGAGGTACTGGGGCATGCCGTTGCCGGCGTCCAGCACCTCCTTGATCTTCGCGTGGGCGATGTCACGCGCCACCACCAGGGGACCGCTGAGCGACAGGCGCGTCTTGATGGGGTAGCGCGACAGCTCTGCGCGAATCTCGCTCATGGGGCGGTTGAGGTCGATCTTCACCACCTCGCCGCCCAGCTCCCCGTCCGTCGTCTCTGGCAGGTACTTCGCCGGGTCGGCCTCCAACTGCTCCAGGAAGATGCCGTCCTGGGTGATCTTCCCCAGAATCTGCCGGTCCGCCGAGCACGACACCGCGATGGCCACCGGGCAGGACGCGCCGTGGCGGGGCAGGCGGATGACGCGCACGTCGTGGCAGAAGTACTTGCCGCCGAACTGCGCGCCAATGCCGGTGCGCTGCGTGAGCTTGAGGATCTCCTGCTCCAGCGCCACGTCGCGGAAGCCGCGGCCCAGCTTGTTGCCCTCGGTGGGGAGCGAATCCAGGTAGCGCGCGGAGGCGTACTTGGCCGTCTTCAGCGCGTATTCGGCGGAGGTGCCGCCAATGACGATGGCCAGGTGGTACGGCGGACAGGCCGCGGTGCCCAGCGAGCGGATCTTCGCGTCCACGAAGTTCAGCAGGCTCTGCGGGTTGAGCAGTGCCTTCGTCTCCTGGAACAGGTAGCTCTTGTTGGCGGAGCCGCCGCCCTTCGCCATGAAGAGGAACTTGTAGGCGTCACCGTCCGTCGCGTAGAGCTCGATCTGCGCGGGCAGGTTGTTGCCGGTGTTGACCTCCTTGTACATGTCCAGCGGCGCCATCTGCGAGTAGCGCAGGTTCGACGTCTGGTACGTCTCGAACACGCCGCGGGAGATGGCCTCCTCGTCATTACCGCCGGTGATGACGTACTGGCCCTTCTTGCCCATGACGATGGCGGTGCCCGTGTCCTGGCAGGAGGGCAGCACGCCGCCGGCGGCGATGTTGGCGTTCTTCAGCAGCTCCAGCGCCACGAAGCGGTCGTTGGACGACGCCTCGGGGTCCTCGAGGATGTGGGAGAGCTGCTTCAGGTGCCCGGGGCGCAGCAGGTGCGCGATGTCGCGCATGGCCTCGCGGGTGAGCAGGGTGAGCGCCTCGGGCGCGACCTGGAGGAAGGTGCGGCCGCCGGCTTCGAAGGTGGAGACGTGGTCCTTGGAGAGCAGCCGGTATGGCGTCTCGTCCTTGCCCAGCGGCAGCATGTCCTGGAACTGGAAGTCGGTCATACCCGTAGGCGTAGCGCTGATGCGGCCCTCGTGGGTAGCTGGAACTCGTGGCGCGAGAAAACCTCCCAGCATGGGAGCTACAAGTCCCTTCACTCCAGATACAGCCTGATACATGGACAGAGGAGGGAAGGTGGGCGAGGGTTGGCTGGTCGTCAGCCCGGGTGGCGGACAACTCGCGGAGCCGCCAGGTTGTGCGATGCTGTGAGCCCCCGTGGCCGCCATCTCCGTTCAAGTTCCCCTTCTGGTTTTCATGGCCCTGCTCGCCGCCTCCGCGCGCGCGGCGGAGCCGTCCGCCGTGGAGCAGCGGGCGCGCGAGGACCTGGACCGTCAGCTCCAGGAGATGGTGAAGACGCCGCCGCCGGAGATCGTCATCTCCTTCGAGGGCCTTCCCGGAGCGGGCACGTCGCGCGGCTACAAGCTGGTGGAGGCGGACTTCCTCGTCAACGGCCAGCCCCTGGCCATCCCCGGCCTGGACAAGCTCAACGGCCCCGGGCTGCACCGGCTCGCGGTGCTCACGGTGGAGGAAGGCTCCTACACGCTCGTCTCGCACGTCACCTACGCCAACGACTCCTGGAACCTCTTCAGCGAGGAGAGCGGCTTCCTCTGGAAGCTGACGGCGTCGGTGACGGTGCAGGTGCAGCGCGGCCTGCGGGCGCGGGTGCGGGTGCTGCCCGCCATCAACCCCACCGCGCCGGACCCCCGGCTAAAGCTGAAGCTGTCCCATGACGTGAAGGCGGAGATGACGGCCGCCATGGCGGACGTGGCCATTCCCGACGTGCCGGATGCGGGTGCGCCCGTGGCCGCGGTGGCGCAGGCTCCCGCGAAGCCGACCCCGCCCCCCGTGACGACTCCCATCTCGCCGACTCCGCCCGTTGCCGCGCCCGTGAAGACGGTGGAGGCGCCAGAGCAAGGGCCGGTGGCGCCCGCGAAGCTGCTGCTGAAGGTGCTCGCGGGGAAGCGGCCCGCCGCGGCCACCGTGTACGTGAAGTCCGCCACCGGGGCGCCGCAGCGGGTGATGGTGGACCGCAAGGCGCGCAAGCCGGTGGAGGTCATGTTGCCGCCTGGGGAGTACCGGCTGGACGTCCTGTCCCAGGGCTACCTGGCGCAGACGCGAAAGGTGTCGCTCTCCCGGGAGGCGGTGTCCACGGTGTCCTTCACCCTGGCGAAGGCACCGGTGTCGAAGTCCCAGAAGGTCCGCCTGAAGAAGGAGGTCGTGGAGCTGCCGCGCATGCCGCGCTTCGCGGAGAGGCAGGCCGCGCCACGCAAGGGAACGACCGCGGGATTGGCCCTGCTGATGGACATGTTCGTGCGGGACGAGAAGCTCCGGCTCCGCATTGAAGGCCACACCGACAACCGCGAACGTCCCGCGGCGTCCGCCCGCAAGACGCTGTCCGAAGCCCGCGCCGAGGCCGTGGCCAAGGCCCTGGTCGACGCGGGACTGGACGCGTCGCGCATCGAAACCGTGGGCCTGGGCGACACCCGGCCCAAGGCGCCGAACCTGTTGCCCCGCGGGCGCGAGCTGAACCGCCGCGTGGAGTTCGTGCTGCTGCGCAAGGAGTAGGGGGCTGAATAGAGCCGCGGTGCACGCGTCTGTCCTCATGAACACGACGGCGGGCCCTGAGCTCTCGAGGACGCACCCCATGAACCGCATCGCTTCCGCGCTGGTTGCAGCCCTTCTCCTCACTGGCAGTGCCCAGGCCCAGGGGCACGGCCCCCGTCCCACGCGCGTGGAGCGGGGCGAGCTGCGCGATGACCGCCGCGACCTGGAGGACCTGCGGAAGCTGCTGGCCCGCTTCGACGCCGCGTGGAGCAGCCGGAGCGAACGGCAGATGGCGAACGTGGAGGTCAGCCTGCGCAAGCTCCTCCGTGCCGAACTGGCGGAGAGCGAGCGGGAGCTGTCCAAGGACAGGGCACAGTCGCGGCGGACCCGGCGGGATGCGCGCGTGGCCCAGTGGGGCGGTCCCCGGGCGGCCATGTGGGGCCGTGCCTCCGCAGTCGAAGCGCGGAACGACCTGCGCGCCGAGCACGCTGCATTGCGGACGCGGATGGCGATTGCCCGTGAGCTCGACGAAATCGAGGGACTGCGGCAGCCCGGGGCCTTGAGCTACAAGCGCACGCTCATCCTGGAGCTCATCCAGGTGGCGGAGCGGGAGCTGAACCAGACCCGGCGGGAAGTCCGTGACGACCGGCGTCCCTCCGGCCGGCACCATTGAGCGCCCGCCGCAAGGCCCCGCCCGCCAGGTCCGGCGGCGGGGCTACTCCGCCTTCTTCGGCGCGGTGGCGGAGCCCACCACGCGGTGCACCGGGTACAGCTCACCCGTGGTGATGGCGCCGTCGAGGAACTGCCAGCGGCAGAAGCCGTCATCCGAGTGGGGCTCCAGCAGGTACACGGCGAGCGTGCCGGCGCGCTGGGCCGTGGGCACGTAGAGCATCCCCGCGGGGAACTCGCGTGTGGTGCGCTCCGGGGCCACCGTGAGGACCGTCTCGAAGCGCACCGGCTTGGGCTTCTGGCTGAGCGGCACCTCGGCCTCGCCGGGTGGCGGCACATTCGCCGCCACGTCGGGGCTGAACGTCTCCTCTCGCTGGGCCACGCGGTAGCTGTCCACCGTGAACGGCCGGGACTTCGGCAGCCGCTCGAACTGGATGCCATGGCCCTCCAGCCGTGACGCGAGCTCCGCGGGAGCCAGATAGGCCTCGGGGGTGCTCACGGACTGGGTGGGGACGAAGGTCCGGTGGTGCGGCATCACGTAGGTGCGCTTGCGCTTTCCGGGGTAGCGCCGCGCGGCGATGCTCGCCTCGTCGAACGCGAGGATGCTCGCCGTGTCCCCGGGCCGTGCGTATGCGGGGTACTCGAAGGCCAGCGCTCCCTTGTCATCGCGCGTGGCCACGCCGTAGTTGATGCCGACAAGCGCCTCCACGTCGGGAGACTTGCCCCGCGCGATGATGTCCGCCTGCGTCTCGTCGGTGATGGCGCGGTAGGTGGCGGCGTTCCGGGCCGCGTCGCGGAAGAGCTCCAGCAGCCACGCGCGCATCACCGCGCAGCGGCGCGGGAAGTCGATGTAGCTGTACGTCTCCAGCAGCACGTCCAGCCGGCCGAGCAGGCCCCGGTAGTGGCTGCCGCAGCGTGGCAGCGCCGGGTACGTGTGCCAGCCCGAGCGCGGGTCGCCTTCGTCCTTGTAGTTGCCGTACCAGAAGCTGTCGAAGCCATGGCGGCCCTGCACGGCCTTGGCGACGCGCTCCAACATGCCCCGGTTGTAGGCGCGCAGCTTGGAGAAGAGCGGCTCGTTCGAATGGGACGTGTCGAACGTCAGGTCGAAGGCGTGGATGCTGCCGTCCGTGGTGTGGCAGTCGATGAAGACATGGGGCCACCAGGTCTGGTGCAGCGCGGCCATGGCGCGCGTCTCCGGGGCCTCCTGCTTCGTGCTGTCGCAGTTGAGGTTCCAACCTTCGCCCGTGTAGCGGGTGCCCACGCCGCCCTCGGGGTTCACCTGTCCCTCGAGGTCCTTGAGGTTGAGCTTCCGGTTGTCCGGGCTGATGCGGTCGTTGCCGTCGGGGTTGAAGTTGGGCACCAGCACCAGGCACACCTTGTCGAGCAGTGTCTGCCCGAGCCGGGTGAGCGTGAGGTCCCGCGCGAGCGCGAGCACGGCCTCCTTGCCCTCGACTTCGCCCGCGTGGATGTTGGCTTCCACCATCACCACGACCTTCTTCTGCTTGCGCGCCTGCTCGGGCGTGAAGCAGCCGCGGTCGCTCACCACCAGCGCCACCAGGGGCTGGCCTTCGCCGCTCTGGCCGAAGTCCACCCTGCGGGCGAGCTTCGTGCGGCGGCAGAGCTAGTCCACGAAGGCCAGCACGTCGGAGTGAAGGGACGTTTGCGTGTAGTTCGACGCTTCAGCGCGGGTCAGCAGCCGGTTCATGGGGCGCATCCGAGCGCTCCCGCCCAGGCGCGTCAAGTCCCGCCGCGCCGTTGGAAAAGAGTGAGCCCGAGCAGGGTGTCCTCCTGCCCGGGCTCGGGGTGCTGCCATGGATGAGACCCGCACGTTTAAGTTCCTGCCTGCGGTTGAGACCTCGGGTCCTGCGATTGAACGACCGCCGCGCAAGGGGAAATGGAGCGGCGGGCTGGAATTGCACCAGCATCACGAGGGAGGGGGCGGGAACGGTTGATCGGGCCTGCGACAGCGAATGCTGAGTCTGGAGTGAGAATTTGAGTTTGGGGTGCTTCGCGTGCTCGTGATGCCGCCTGCCTCTACCGTGATTGGGCTACCCCGCCGCAGGTGGTGCTGAATGGCGGGGGCAGGGCTCGAACCTGCACTGGGGACGGCCGGAGAACGCTCGGCGTGAGGCTACTGCTGAGTTTGAGTCTGGACTCCAAAAGGTCTGCGGCCGTGAGTCTAGCCGAACAGGTAGCCGAGGAGGGCCTCGCCGGCCTTCATTTCCTCCACCTCGACGGCGTTCGCCTCTTCGCGGGCGAACTTGACGGCCTGCTGCAATTTCTCCACGCGCTCCAGCAGGTCATTCATGCGCGTGGCGGGGAGCGCCCCTGAGAACTTCACCGTCTTCCAGTAACCGACGACGATGTCCTCGTAATAGACCTCCACCTGGGCCGGGTGCTTCTCGGTGGCCTCGGACTTTACGTGGTTGCGGGGAACCTTCTTTGTCTTCGCCGTCTGCACGGGCTCGGTGGCCCACAGGCCCTGCGCCGGGTCGGGAACCCACGACTCCGACGGGTCCAGCGTGGGCAGCTTCTTCACGAAGGTGTGAAGGTCCACCAACTGCTTCTCCAGGAAGAGCAGATACGTGGCGGGAACACCCTTGAGCAGGACCCTGCCATCCACGCGCACGTCCGCCTTCGCGTGACAGTTGGTGAGGTCCTTGGTGGCGGTGACGTCGAAGAGCCGGGTGAGAATCTCTTGCGTCTTCTTGAGGACGTCTTGCGTTCGTACCTGCACGCGGGTGGATTCGGGGGGGAAGCGCTCACCCTCCTCGTCGCGGGGCTGATACGTGCGGGAGATGCCGCTGAGCAACTGCGGCTTCTGGAGGTCGTGATGGGCCTGGGTCAGCTCTTGCTGGGAGCGGTTCTTGACGCCCTTCTCGACGGCGATGATCTGGTTCAGCTTCGGCATGACGCCACTTCCGATTTTTCTGAAGAGTTGGTTGTCGCCCCCGACGCAGCATGGCGTCTTGCCCTGACATGCAATGTGGGATTCAGGGCTGTTGGGGAATTCAAAGGGGCAGCTAGCCGCCGGGAGTACGCTCCGTCCGCAGCGGGTCTGGTGAGCCGGACGCCCGGGCCTCGTCCGTCGCAGTGTGTGCGTCCATGGGGGTGAGCCCTCATGCATGACGTCAGCACAGCGCCGCGCCCGGAAGGTCGCGCGGAAGGAGACACGCGTCATGACGGAGCAAGAGGCCTATGTGAAGCAGATGGATGCGGAGAAGCGGAGGCTCGACGCCCGGATTGCCGAAACGGAGGCGCAGGCAGACGTCCGCCAGGCTAGCGACGAGCTCAAGGACATGTCCGGCATTCGCCGCGTCTTCGACACGTTCCGCATCAAGCTGGATGAGCTGAGCAAGCGGCAGACGCAGAACTTCGACCAGGGCAAGGCCGAACTTCGGAAGTCCTACGACGACACCAACCAGGCCGTCATCGAGATGGAAGCCAAGATGGCGCTCGTCCGTGCCGGCTACGAGCGCAAGCGGGAGGCGGAGCTTCGAGCGCTTGGCGCGCAGGTGGATGGTTGGGAGGCGTCCGCCGCGCAGTCCCGGGCCGAGGACTCACGGCTCACGCGGCAGGAACTCCAGTTCATCCGTCGCTCGCTCCATGACACGGAGTCCGCGCTGCGCCGGCTGATGGGCAGCCACGGCGAGAACTGGTCGAAGCTGAAGAAGGACTACGAGGCCTCGTGGCGAGAGCTGCGGGAGCGCTCCGACAAGATTCGGGGGGGCGCGGACGTGCAGCCGTCCTCTCACGGCTGAACCTGGACGGTACGAGGTCCGGACCGGGAGAGGCCCGGCCTCG
Source organism: Myxococcus sp. CA023 (assembly GCF_010998615.1). Lineage (GTDB taxonomy): Bacteria > Myxococcota > Myxococcia > Myxococcales > Myxococcaceae > Myxococcus. Next base: position 61,766 of record NZ_JAAEAH010000044.1, read on the forward strand.
CTCCCGGGGATTGCGTACGCTGCGTCAGAACGCGCGGTTCACCGCGTAGCCGCAAATCTTGTGCTCGGCCTTGTACGTGTTGGGGCCGGGGATGCCGTCAATGGGGCCCGTGTAGCCGAAGCTCCGGCCCACCGTCTGGACGCGCGTCCAATAGACCTTCCCGGGGATGCCGTCCTCCTGCGCGGAAGTGCGGGGGCCGCCGCGGCGGTTCAGCTCGCGCGCGGTGATGCGCACGCGGGCCTTCTCCGTGTTGGGACCGGTGACGCCGTCAATGGGCCCCGTGTAGCCATAGTCGCGCCGGGCAACCGTCTGGATGCGCTTGTAGTAGATGGGGCCGGGGATGCCGTCGTACTCCGTCGTCGTCTGCGGCAGGCCGCCGCTCGTCGGAGGAGGCGTGCCGCCGCCCGCGATGCGCCCGCCCGCGTAGTCCATGGACCAGCCGAGGTAACGCGCGCCCGCCGCGGCCGAATAGCCGTGGACGCTGTTGACGCCGATGGCATCACCCCAGGACTGCGCCAGTTTGCGCGTGGCCATGAACACGGTGCCGCCACCGCCATTCAAGTCCGCGCCGACGTGGCCATCCGCGCCAATGTCCCACCAGTGAAACGCACCCGTGGGCGCCTGGGTCGGGTCCATGGAGATGATGCGTGATGCGCGGAACGCCTCGATGGCGGAGGGCCGCGCCGAGGACTCCGGCAACTGGCCGAAGCGCCACATCAACGAACCACACCACTGGTCCCACGTGCCACCGTCCCGCTTGGGATTGGCGGCGGCGAAGGCCCGCGCCCTGTCATAGATGGGCGAGTTCAGCTCGGACGTCTCGGTTTCGAGCGCGTCAGGCGTGAGCGTCTCCGTGTCCTCGATAGCACCACCACACGCACCAAGCACGATGGCCGCTGACAAAAGCGCGGTGCTCCACGTCATCCTGTTCGTCTTCATCCCATGGCTCCTGTCATGGCCGTTCAACGCGAGGTTGTCGGCGGGAGCATGGTTGGAGTTGCCAGGAATTTAAGTTTTGCCTGTGTCTGGAGTTTTCCTGCGAACGTACTCCCAAGCTTCGATGAGCCTGCGCGTTTCTTCCTGCGCCAGGGCCTGCAGTTTGGGGCCGAGCTGCGCGACCTTGTCCGGATGGTACTGGGCCACCAGCGACAAATAGGCTCGCCGTGCATCCGCGAGCGGAGTGCCGGGCGTGATTCCCAGCACCTCCCAGGCAGAAGCCACCGGTTCCGGTTCAGGCGCGCGAGGCGCTTCGCTGCGAGGCTCCGGCTCCGCGTCTGGCGTGTCGTCCGCGTCGTCGGCTTCCTCGGCGGTGTCCTCGGCCTCCGCTTCTTCCTCCTCCTCGGGGGGCTCGGCGGGAGGCGCGGGCCGGTCGAAGCCCACTCCGCAGGTGGTGCACAGGAGCCGCTCCTGGGGCTCGCCGGATGCGGAGGGAACCACGCATGTGTCGAAGCAGTCCCCACACACGATGTTGCGGCACGACTCACAGCGCGCGGCCGAGGGGGCGTCGTCCAGGTCCTGGCCGCACCGGAGACAGTCGTCTGGCAGGGGGGCCTCTTCGCCACACCGAACGCAGTGGGCCCACGCTCGGTCCAGGCGGTGCTCGCACTCCGTGCACTCCAGGTCGCCACCGCTCGCGGGCTCCCAGTGCTTCGTTTCTCCGCACCACGGGCAGTAGGGCATCAGCCACGCCAGCTTCCCGGTGCAGTCATCCGCGTCGCAGTCGAACTCGAGCCGGTAGCCCTGGGCCACGGGCTGAGGCGCGTTGGCCTCGTCGAAGGACTCGCCACATGCCCAGCAGTGATTGAAGAGCGGGTGCGAGGGCGCCTCGCACGCCACGCAGACGGGGTTGCCGTGCTCGGCCTTCCATTCGACTTCGTCGCCGCAGCCGGGGCAGAAGCCCATGGCCTGCGTGACGTCCGGGTGCTGGCAGGATGACCTCGCCGCGTGGGCGGCTCGCTCGCGCTGTCCAGGCGGGGCGGGGAACGGGGGCTTGATGCCTCGCTCCGTCAGGTGCTCCCACCAGCAGGCGCGGCAGACGCGGCCCCGGGCCTTCCGGTTCTCGTGGCCGGGCGCCACCGGGCGTTGCCGGAAGTCACCGGCCTCCAGGACCTGCGTGCTCATACACACCTGGCAGACCGGCTCGCCGCAAACCTCGCAGCTTCCCGCGAGGCGGCGGACGCCCAGGCCCAGGATGCCGGCGGTCAGCACCTCCCTGCAGCACGGGCAGGCTCGCATGAACTCCTCTCGCGGGATGGCCGGGCCGGGTGGGGCTCGGGTGGCGGGTGGGCCTCACGCATGCCCCATCCAGCCGGCCAGGTCCAGCGCGCTTACTCACAGCCGATGCGCCGCGGGCCTTCCTCGAAGTCCCAGCAGCGCGTTCCGGGGGACTCACAGGCATGAAGGGACCGGTCCCCGGCCTGCCTCGCGGGAGGCGGGTGGGCGCAGGCAGTCGCCAGGAACACCCGCATCCACCGGGGAACCCACCCGCTGCGTCGGGCTCGCATGTCACGACCCTTCTCGGTGAACCCAGGGAAAATCGGATGGCGGCGGGGTGGGGGAAAAGCCAGGGGTAGTGGCTTTCGAAGCCGCGTGGACGCGCTTAATCCAGGCTATATCCAGGGTTCGGGACGTCTTCGCGACGCGCCCATGCCCTCTACACCAGGACGAACCACGTGGCCGGAAGCAGCCTCCTCACCCTGATTGATGACATTGCCAGCCTGCTGGACGACATCGCGGCGATGACGAAGGTCGCGACCCGAAAGACCGCTGGCGTGCTTGGGGATGACCTCGCCCTCAATGCCCAGCAGGTCTCCGGCGTCAGAGCCGACCGCGAGTTGCCCGTCGTCTGGGCCGTCGCCAAGGGCTCGATGGTCAACAAAGCGATTCTGGTGCCCGCGGCGCTGGCCATCAGCGCGCTGGCGCCCTGGGCCATCACCCCGTTGCTGATGCTGGGTGGCGCCTTCCTGTGCTTCGAGGGCTTCGAGAAGGTGGCCCAAAAGTTCCTGCACGGCGACAAGGAGGAGCAGGCGGCGCAGAAGCAGGAGCGCGTCAATGCAGTGGCGGACCCGTCGGTGGACCTGGTCGCCATGGAGAAGGACAAGATCAAGGGCGCCATCCGCACCGACTTCATCTTGTCCGCAGAAATCGTCGTCATCTCGCTCGGAACGCTCACCGCCGCGTCCTTCGGGATGCAGGTCGCCGTGCTGACGGGCATCGCCCTCCTCATGACGGTGGGCGTGTACGGCCTGGTCGCGGGCATCGTGAAGCTCGACGACGCGGGCCTCTACCTGATGAAGGCGGAGGGCGGGGTCAAGCGGAGCCTGGGCCGGGGCATCCTGGCCACCGCGCCGTACCTGATGAAGGGGCTCGGCATCGTGGGCACGGCCGCCATGTTCATGGTGGGCGGCGGCATCCTCACGCACGGCATCGCGCCCCTGCATCACTTCATCGCTCACGCGGGCGCCGCGGTTGCCGCGGTGCCAGGCGTTGGCGGACTGCTGGGCGCGCTCGTGCCGTCGCTGATGGACGCGGTGGTCGGCATCATCGCGGGTGGCCTCATCGTGCTGCTGGTGACGGGCGCCACGCGGGCCTTCCAGGCCGTACGGGCCAAGCCGAGCTGAGCCAGGTTGCCCCTGCGTGCCCGGGTGTGCCGGGCACGCAGGCGGCGCTTCACGTGTCGGTCGTCATGCCGTTTCGTCCACCTTCACCACGAGCTTGCCGAAGTTGTGGCCTTCCAGCAGCCCGACGAAGGCCTCGGGCGCGTTGTCGAGCCCGTTGACGATGTCCTCGCGGTAGCGCACGCGTCCCTCGCGCACCCACGCGCCCATCTCCCGGTAGAAATCTGGAAGCTGGCTGACGAACTCCGTCTGGATGAAGCCTCGCAGCGTCAGGCTCTTGGAGAGCACGTCGCGCATGACGAGGGGCAGCCGGTTCGGGCCTTCGAAGGGGCCCGTGCTGTTGTACCAGGCGATGAGGCCGCAGACGGGGACTCGCGCGAACGGATTGAGGAGCGGGAAGACGGCGTCCCAGACCTCGCCGCCCACGTTCTCGAAGTACACGTCCACGCCCTTGGGGCAGGCTTCCTTCAAACGCGCGGCGAAGTCCGGAGCGCGGTGGTCCACGACAGCGTCGAAGCCAAGCTCGTCACGCACGTACGCGCACTTCTCCGGTCCGCCCGCGATGCCCACCGCGCGCGCTCCCTTGATCCTGGCCAACTGCCCCACCGTCGCGCCGACAGGACCGCTGGCCGCGGCGACGACCACCGTCTCACCGGGCTGAGGCCGTCCAATCGTGAAGAGGCCCGAGTAGGCGGTGAATCCCGGCATGCCGAGCACGCCCAGCGCGGTGGAGACAGGGGCGGCGGCCGGGTCGAGCTTGCGCAGACCCTCACCCTTGGACAGCGAATAGGTCTGCCAGCCCGAGTAGGAGAGGACGATGTCGCCTTCCGCGTAGCCCGGATGCCGGGAGCGGACGACGCGGGCGACGGTGCCGCCGACGATGACCTCGCCCAGGTCCAAAGGACGGGCGTACGACTTCGCGGTGCTCATCCGGCCTCGCATGTACGGGTCCAGCGACAGGTACTGGACCTTCAGCAGGAGCTCACCTTCGCCGGGCTCCGGCACGGAGACGTCCTCGATGCGGAAGTTCTCCCGTGTGGGCCGGCCTTCGGGCCGGGATGCGAGCACGATTCGTCGGTTGGTCAGGTCTCTCAACGGATTCCTCCCTGGCAAGTGCGGCTTCCCTAATGACCGTGCTGTGGAGCGTCAATCGAAGTGACCGGAGTGACGTGCCCATACCGGTCAAGCGCGTGAGCGCTGCGCATGGTGCCCGGCTGGCTGGAATTCTCGTGGCGCCCCTTGCATGAGCAGCCTGTACGGGGGAAGACGGATGGATGTCATGGAATCCTCGCGTCATGAATTCCGACCCACGAGGGCGGGATCCGTCAGACGTCCTACGTGAGCTTCGGCGGCAGCTGGGGCCTGGAATGGGGCGCCGCCTCCTGTTCGCGGTGCTCGGCCTGTTCCTGCTGGTGGGGCTGATGACCAGCTACGCCCAGGTGGAGCCGGACGAAGTGGGCGTCATCCTCCGGCTGGGGCGCTTCGTGGGAACGGTGGAGCCGGGCCCGCATTTCCGGGTGCCCTTCTGGGTGGACCGCATCGTGAAGGTCCCGGTGCAGCGTCAGCTCAAGGCGGAGTTCGGTTTCCGCACGGAGGCATCCCGCTCGCGCGTGGGCTCGGCCTATGCGGCGGAGTCATCGGACACGAAGCGCGAGTCGCTCATGCTCACCGGTGACCTCAACGTCGCGGTGGTGGAGTGGATCGTCCAGTACAAGATCAAGGACCCGTACAAGTACCTCTTCAAGGTGAAGAACGTGGAGAGCATGCTCCGGGACATCTCCGAGGCCTCGATGCGGGCCGTCGTGGGAGACCACTCGGTGAATGAGGTCCTCACCACGGGCCGCCAGGCGGTGGCCACCCAGGCCAAGCTGCTGCTCCAGGACCTGGCGGACCGCTACGAGACGGGCGTGGACATCCAGCAGGTGGTCCTCCAGGACGTGAACCCGCCCGACCCGGTGAAGCCGTCCTTCAACGAGGTGAACCAGGCCATCCAGGAGAAGGAGCGCGTCATCAACGAGGCCTATGCCGAGCTGAACCGCGTCATCCCCCGCGCGAAGGGCGAGGCCGAGGAGGCGCTGCGCAGCGCTGAGGGCTATGCCATTGAACGTGTGAACCGCGCCAAGGGTGAGGCGGACCGCTTCGCTCGCGTCTACGAGGAGTACCGCAAGGCGCCAGACGTCACCCGCCGCCGCATGTACCTGGAGACCGTGAGCCAGGTGCTCCGGAGCGCCGGGCAGAAGGTCGTCTTGGATGAGTCCGTCAAGGGGCTCACGCCGCTGTTGAACATGCAGGCGACCGACCCCGCGGTGTCCGGGAGCGCGAGCCAGACGGAGGGCCGCCGATGAGCCGCCTTGTCATTCCCCTTGGTGTATTGGCCGTCCTGGTCGTGGTGGTGGGCTTCTCCGCGACCTACACCCTGAGCGAGCACGAGCAGGCCGTCATCACCCGGTTCGGTGAGCCGAAGGGCGCGTCCGTCGTGGACCCGGGGCTCCACTTCAAGATGCCCTTTGTCGACACGGTGAACCGCTTCGACAAGCGGTGGCTGGACTGGCGCGGTGACCCGAACCAGATTCCCACCAAGGACAAGAAGTACATCTGGGTGGACACCTTTGGTCGCTGGCGCATCGTGGACCCGCTGCGCTTCTTCCAGCGCCTGCGGGACGAGCGCAACGCGCAGTCTCGGCTCGACGACATCATCGACGGTGAGACGCGCAACACCATCGCGTCGTTCGCGCTGATTGAGGCGGTCCGCTCCACCAACCGTCCCTTCGAGGACGACGAGTACACCGCCGAGACGGAGCGGGCGGAGTCGCTGGAGCAGGTCGCCCAGGGCCGGGACAAGCTCACTCGCCAGATCCGGCTGCGGGCCGCGGAGATCGTCAAGGAGTTCGGGGTGGAGCTGGTCGACGTGCAGATCCGCCGCATCAACTACGTGGACGAGGTCCAGGTGAAGGTGTTCGAGCGGATGATCTCCGAGCGCAAGCGCATCGCCGAGCGCTCCCGCTCGGAGGGCATGGGCCGCGCGGCGGAGGTCCGGGGCCAGCGTGAGCGTGACTTGAAGGAGATCCGCTCGGCGGCCTACCGCAAGGCTCAGGACGTCACCGGCGCCGCGGACGCCGAGGCGACGAAGATCTACGCGGAGGCCTTCGGCCGGGACCCGGAGTTCTACCAGTTCATGCGGACGCTGGAGGCCTACCCGGACGTCGTGGACAGCTCCACATCGCTGTTCCTGGGTGGCGAGTCCGAGTTCTACCGGTACCTGCGCAGCAGCTCCAAGAAGTAGACGGGAAGGGCGGGGCGTCAACGGCATCCTGGCCGCTGATGCCCCGCTTCCGTGCCGTGTCGTAGTCGCGGTGATGGTTCAGCAGACCCGAGCGGCTCCTTCCGGCGATTCCACGTGGTGGGGTTCAGAGCTCGTTGAAGACGAGCAGGCCGCGGGTGGTGTCCACCACGTACACGTGGCCATCTCCAGGGACGCGGATGCCAATGGCGCCCTCGAGCAGGTTGTCGGTCCGGCCGGGGTCTGATTCGCGGAAGGTGTTGAAGTAGGCGACCTCGCGCGGCTGGGTGGGGTTGCCGACATCCAGCACGCGCAATCCCTCATGGTAGTAGGCGATGTAGAGCCGCTGACCCTTGAGGATCATGTTGTGGATGGAGGTCTGGGGGCGCAGCTGGTACCTGCCGATGAGTGGGATGGCGGTGGGGTCCGTCACGTCTAGGACGCGCAGGTGGGCGCCTTGGTATTCGCCTCCCTCGAAGGCGATGGTCTTTCCCGCGAAGGTGCCCACCGCGCCCGCGTGGCTGGTCGTGAAACTGTTGTCGGTGTCGAACGCGTAGTGGCCCAGCTCCCGTGGGTTCGTCGGGTCCTTCACGTCGAAGACGATGTACCCCGCGAAGAAGTGATTGACGTAGAGCCGGTCCTGGTAGGCGAAGGAGTCGTGCGCCGAGGGCGTCAAGGAGGTCGTGCTGGACGCCTGGAAGCGGCTGAGCAGTTGGGGGCTGAGCGGTGTGGAGATGTCGAAGATGAGCGTCTCGCCGTGCGGCGCGGGGCCTGGAGACACGGCATACAGCCGGTTGCCGTCCACGAAGAGGGTGTGGACGTCGAGAGTTGCTCCGCCGGGTGCGTTGCGCACCAGGATGGGGTCCGCGGGGTTGGAGATGTCGAAGACCAGGACGCCCGCGCTCCTGCTGGCGATGTAGAGCGCGTCCTCCTTCGTCCATGCCGCGTTCCAGTACGAGTCGCCCGGCAGGGTGATTTCCTTCTTGCGGACGGGATTGCTCGGGTCGCTGACATCGAAGACAGTGAGCCCGCCGGGCGCCTCGGTGCGGTCGTGGTTGATGGCCACGACGTAGGCGTGCTGCCGGTGGACGTAGACATCCACCGGCCGGCCCATGGAGATGGCCTGCTCCGAGATGAGGCGAAGGCCGCCCGACGCCTCGGCTTCATTCCGGCCCCAGGTCATCCGCGCGGCCTCGAAGGTGCCCCAGGAGGAGACCTTGCCATTGGAGCAGCGGACGAAGCAGCCCGTCACCAATCCCGGCTGTCGAGCGTCGCAGCCCGCGAAGGCGAGTTCCCGCTCCACGCCCCGCTGGGTGAACCGTGTCGCGATATGGAAGTCGCCATTCAATTGCTGGCGCGTGAGCGCGTGGCCGTCCAGTGTTCCCGTGCTCCCGTCCTGAGGAACCCGGATGCCGGCGAAGTCCGGGAAGCCGGCGGCGTGGCGCATGTCAATCTGGTAGATGCCATGCGCGTCCAGGTTGGCGAGTGACGCGAGGTCGCACTGCGAAGTGTCGAAGTGGGAGGGATTGGCGCAGTCAATGGCGGTGCCCTGGGGCACGGTGAAGGAGCAGGGCGCGTACTCGCCACGGTCGACCCAGTCCGTTGGATCGACCAATGGCGTGTACGTCCCGTCCCAGGGTTCTTCGGGAGGCGGCGGCGGTTCTTCCGGCTCCGACGTGTCAGAGCAGCCAATACACAGCCCGATAATGCCGAGGACGAGGGCATGAAGGCGCAGTGACATGAAAGGCATGGCGCGAGCCTCCTGGCGCGGCGTGGTCCGCGAGGAGTGTAGACGAACAGGTCAGACACGGCGAGGCAGGCGCCGGACGTCATTCCCTGGCGTTCATAAGACAAGGGCTGTTTTGATTTTGAAGCGTTTGGTTTTATCCTGGGTGTTTGTCTTGGACACCCGCACCTTGCCCCCTCATTCGCCCAGGCGAACCGCGATGAGCGCGATGGCCAGGAGGGGCAGGGCGCCCTGGACGATGCTGGGCTCACTCAGAAGGTGCCTGAGTGCATCTGTGCAAGCACCACATCCGGCCGCCTGGTTGGCTTGGGCCATGAGGCGGTTGCTCCATCAAGGCGCTCACTCCCTCTGTTGCTCTGCGCCCGTTGGAGGGAGCGGTGCGGTGTCGGCGCCGCGGTGGAAGGAATCTCTGGGGCGCTGCTTCGTTCAGTGGCGCGATGCACGGGTCCTTGAAATGCAACGACGCACGCGCCGCCGCGGCGGAGGCGTCTGGCGCCAGAGAAGGCGGCTGGCAGCCTGGCTACCTCCAACGGCTGCGCATCGCGCCGCCGTGGGCGCTTCTCCTGCTCACGTTCCTGACGGGATGCCCGCTCGCGGAGAACTACACCGATGAGGCCGGCCCCCGGTACAGCGACGACCATCGGCACCCTGGCACCATCTCCTCCGAGGCGCCCGCTTCCATCACCGTGGTGACGTTCAACCTGTCCTTCGCCGAACAGGTCACCGAGGCCATCACCGCGCTCTCAAGGCCTCCGCTCGCGGGGGCGGATGTCATCGCGATGCAGGAAATGGACGCTGCGTCCGTCGACCGCATCGCAAGTGAGCTGGGGTTGGCCTACGTCTACTACCCTGCCTCCGTGCAGGTGGACGACGACGACTTCGGGAACGCGCTGTTGAGCCGGTGGCCCATCGTCGCGGACCGGAAAGTCCACCTTCCTCATGACGACCCGTACCATCAGCGCCGCCGCATCGCGGTCCTCGCGACGTTGGACATCGGAGGGACCCTGGTTCAAACGGCCTCCGTGCACAACGCCACGCCCATCGTCGGGCTCGGCGGGCGGCTGGACCAGGCGGAGACCATCATCGACGCGATGGAGGGAACGGGACCCGTGCAGGTCATCGCCGGTGACTTCAATACCTCGGACCCGGGAAGCCTGAGGCAGATGGTGAGGCTGTTTTCCGAGCGGGACTTCCAATGGGCCTCGGAAGGCGTGGGGGACACGGTGGACTCCGTGATTGGCGGCCTCCCGCTCGACTTCGTCTTCGCCCAGGGGCTCGCTCCGCTGGAGCGCGGCGTGGACCGGCGTCCCGCGGGGAGCGACCACCATCCAGTTTGGGTGCGGTTCGCATGGCCCCCATGATGCGAGGCTTCGGCATACGGGCACTATGGGTGGGCGGGACGCTCGTTCTCGCTCCTGGCTGTCTGAGCGGTGCGCGGAACATCGGCGCCGCGACAACCCCCGTTGGGACGACAGAGGTCGGCGTTTCATTGAACGCGCTGGCCTTCGAGCGTGGGCGGGACCAGGCGTACCTCCCCAGCCCCGAGCTCACCTTCCGCAAGGGCGCTGGCGAGAACTGGGATTGGGGCGGCCGCCTCACGTTGCTGGGCCTGGAGCTTGGAACTCGGCACCGGCTCATCGAGCAGTCCCGGTGGACGTGGTCCGTCGCTCCGAGCGCGGGAATCTGGTACGTGCCCGTCACCAACAACTACACGGAGCCCGTCAATCTCCGGCTCGGCGCGCAGACCCTGCTCGACTATCGGCTGAGCCGCGCGTGGACTCTGACCGGTGGCGCATCGCTGACAGGCGCCTTCGCGGGACCGCTCACCGCCTTTCAAGGGCGGTTCAATGGATCGAACCTGCTGCTCTCACCGGGGGGCTCTCTGGGGATCGGGTTTCGCTTGAGCCCCTCCTTCGAAGTGCGAGCAGAGGGGGGCCTCGAGTTTCCCCTGGACCTGAGGGGTGGGAGCCGCCCGCCCTCCGGTCATGCCGGGCTGACGTTCCGCTGGAGCCGTGCCGACCGTCGATGACGGTGCACGCACCACCAGGGCCTCCCGGAGAGGCCCTGGCGGAACGCGATTCAACTCACTGCATGTTGGTGACGACCTGCGTCTGACACGTGACCGGGTCGATGGACGACTGGGCCTCGTCGACGGTGCAGAGGGCGCCGCCGTAGGTACCGAAGAAGACCTGCGCGTTGCAGGCTCCGGCGACGTCAGTGACCTCTACCCGCCAGACACAGGTCTTCGAGCCAGCCGGATTCGCCGGGTCGACCGTGTAGTAGTACTGCTGGACAACCGTCGGGGCGGGGGCGGGGGCGCCGACCTGGAACCCACCATAAGTGCCGGGGGGGACGGGGTGGGTGTTCCAGATGCCATTGAACGTGCCCGTCAGGATCTGGATGCCCAGGGTGAGGTCGACGCCGGCCTGGTTGGAGACGAAGAAGTCTTCAACGGCAGGGCCGACGGCCTCGACCGAGGGGCCCTTCCGCACGGGTACCTGCACCGCGCCCTCACGGAGGCTGACGTACTCGCTGCGCTGGGTGAGGAAGTCGGGGAAGTCGAGTTCGATCTGTCCGGCGAAAGCGATCGACGGGGTAAGAGACAGCAGCGAGCCAGCCAGGAAACGCTTCACGTTCCTCGTCATGGACTACTCCTGTGTTGTTTGTGCGGGGTCGGCCGAAGCCAATTCATTACTAGCGCTGGTCTTGAATTGAGTTCAAGTCAAAACGAGTAAATATGGCAATTCAGCAAATATGGACGATTGCGCTCTGGGCGTGGCGCACGTCATCGGGATGTCAGGCTAAGGGGTTGCCGCTGGGGCAAAGTAGACTTGTGGAGCGTCATGCCAGGAACGAGCGCGGGTGAGTGGGTCAAACACAGCCCAGATGGAGCGCGTGATGGGTTGCAAGTCCGTGATGCGTCGCGATGACGGCAGTGACGCATGTTGTTTGTCTTTGATTTGCTTTCGGTCTCGTGAATGGGCGGGATTGTATGTGAAGTGATTGGTCGCTTCGAAGGGCAATTTCCCCGTCAGGATGAGTCCCGCCTCGAAGCCATGCCGGACACGGCTGGGCACTCCCGGGGCGTGCCCTCCCTTGTCGCTCAACGGGATGCTGAAGCGGACGCCCACGGAGGCTGTGCTGGAGCAGTTCGACGCCGGGGCGGAAAGTGAAGCTTGGCGCGCTCGTGCTGGCCTTGGTGCGCGCTCTTCCTGCGTCGCCCAGGGAAGGTGGAGACGGCATCCAGAGTAGTGTCGCTATAGGTCGTGTGCTAAGCCCCTTGCGCGCCTGCGCAGGCTTTCGGCGACGAAAAAGTCACGCTCCAGGACGACGCGAAATGAAAATGACTTCGGAAAGAATCTCCCGGTGGGCAATCAGTGCTCTCGCGCTACGGGGCCCAATGGTCGTGGCGTTTCTCGCCATATTCGTCGTGCAAACCGCATGGACGAACAAGTTCCTCGGAATCGACCTGGATTTCCTGGTGCAGAACAAGGGAATTTTCCTACTCCTTCTATTTGGGGTGCTGTTCGTCCTTGACGGCGTCAGGATAGGCCTCCACAAGTTCCTCTCGTCACGCGCCCAGGGGAACGACAGCGACGTGAAGGACGAGCAGGAACATGTCACCGCGATATTCTCTCTTGATAAAGCAGACCCGGCGAAGCCAGGGGCGCTCGTGGGCATTGAACACCTGCAAGAGAAGCACAACTTCGACGCGCTGGACTGCCCGGAATGCGGCGGAGAGGGGTGCAAAAGCTGCGACGATGGTGGCCTCATCCTCGTCTGGGAGAAGGCCCCCTGCGGCCCAGACTGTCCCATCCTGGCTACCAAGCATTGATACGGGGCGCGGGTCCACTGGTGTAGCCCCCTGAAGAGTCGGACAGGCTCGTTCTGGTCGGAGTCACCGGGGAGCGCGGGCCGTACTACCGGCCGGCGGTGGGCAGTCGGGCGGCAGCACCTTGAGGACGCCGATGCTCTCGTCGCGGACGCACCGCCACCCGCTTCTAGCGCAGCGCCGCGAGAGCCGCGCCGACCTTCGCCACCGTCACCGACACGGGCGTCGTCACCTCCGGAGCGAAGACGGCCACGCGGAGCTCCTCGAAGGCCCACCGCAGCTCCTGCGCCGCCTCCTGGTCCCGCACGGTGGCGCGCCTGGCGAGGAAGGTCTCCCACAGGGGGGTAAAGGGCGCGGCCTTCCCTACGTCCTTGCCGGGGTTCGCCACCGCACGCGACAGCCGTGCCTGGGCCGCGCGGAGGTAGCGCGGGTAGTTCAGCAGGCGCACGAAGGGAATCCACTCGATGAGGTTCGCGGGGAACAGGTGCCCGAGCTGCGAGCGGATGTCCCGCACGGCCGCCGCGCCGCTCGGCCCCTTTGATGCCGACTTGAGTGCAGCGAGCGTCGAGGCGAGCTCCGAGGAGGTGACGACGACGGCGTTCGCCCAGTCCCGGGCCGCACTCTCGATGCACGGTGAGCCCTCACGGACCAGCGCCTCGAAGGCCGCCTTCGTGCGGGGCAGCGGTGCACCTGGTGCGAGCTTGAACGCATCGTCGACGCTGCGTGCGAGGACGAGCGCCCGGAAGGCGTCGGCCTGGCCCCGCGCGGGCGGCGCGCCGTCCAGGGATGGGAAGGGCAGCGGCATGCGCGCGGCGCTGACGGCCACGTGTCCGCGCGCGGCGAGCATCAGGAGCCGGCGGACCCCCGTGCGCGTGGTCGCCTCGGCGGCGGAGGATGTCTCGAGCAGCACCAGGTCCACGGCAGCGCCCCGGTCGACGAGCGCGGGGTAGCTGCGGAGTTCGAGCCCGCCGACCCGCCGGGTGACCACGGGGGGCAGCTCGCCGAAGGTCCAGGCGGTCAGCCCCTTGCGCTCCCAGTCCGAAGGCGGTGCCGCGCTGCGCAGCGCCGCCCGTGCATGTCCCCCGTGCTGCTTGAGCAGCGCGTCGGCGTCGCGGCTCCGCGCGAGCTCCTTTCCCCGCTCGTCGAGCACCCGGAGCGTGATGCGCAGGTACGGCGCCACGGCATCCGCCCGGAGGGACTCCTCCGTCACGTCCACGCCGCACAGGCGGGACACCGCACGCGCGAGCGCTGGAATCATCGGCCCGCGGAAGGGCACCAGTTCCTTTTCGAGACGGTCGACCAGGGCCGGCAATGGACCCAATTGCTTGCGCTGGGCGCGGGGGAACTGCTCGAGCAGGGCGGTGAGTTTCTCCCGCTGCCACCCGGGGATGGTCCAGTCAAGCTCACCCGGGACCAGCTGGGCGAGCAGCAGCAGCGGCACGCTCAGGGTGATGCCGTCGTCCTCGGCCGAGGGGTCGAAGGTGTACGTCACCGGCACGGACGCGCCGTGCAGGGTGATGGCGTCCGGGTAGTGCGCCGGGGACAGGTCCGGGTCGTGTGAGAGGGCGTCCTCCATCGAGAGGACGAGCACGCCGGGGTCGGCCGCCTCGGCCTTGCGGCGCCAGACCTCGAAGCCCGCTCCGTCCGTCACGTCCGCCGGGAGGCGCTGGTCGAAGAACGTCAGCAGCGCCTCGCTGTCGAGCAGCTCGCTGCGCCGGGCCTTGTCCCGCAGGCGCGCCACGCGCTCGAGCACCTGTCGGTTCTTCTCCTGGAACGCCCCCCGAGTGCGGTACTCGCCGCGCACCAGGGCATGATCGAGGAACATCAACCGTGCCCGGGCGGGGTCCATGTTGGCCAGGGCCACGGGGCGCTCCTTGAAGACCTGAAGCCCGAAGAGGGTCGCGTTCTCCTTCACCACGGCGCGCGCGGACTTCTCCGACCAGTGCGGTTCGGAGTAGCTGCGCTTGAGCAGGTGGGGGGCCGCCGCCGCGAGCCACTCCGGGTCGAGCTTCGCCACGGTGCGCGCGAACAGCTGGGACGTCTCCACGAGCTCGAACGCCATCATCCAGGCAGGGGGCTTTTTCGCGAGCGCCGACGAGGGGTGAACCATGAAGCGCGTCTGCTTCGCGCCCGTAAAGTGGCGCTGCTCCGGATGCCACTGGCCGATGCGGGACAGGAGCCCGGTGAGGAGCGCCTGGTGCAGGACGTCCCCGCGCGCCGGGGCGCCCCGGCCCTTGCGCGGCAGGCGCAGCTCGCGGACGGTCTCCTCGAGCTGGCGCTGGACGTCCCGCCACTCGCGCACCCGCAGGAAGGACAGGAAGTTGTCCCTGCACACGCGCCGCAGATGGGACGTCCCCCGGCCCTCGGCCTCGCGCACGAACGCCCACAGCTTGAGGAGCCCCGTGAAGTCCGAGTGCTCGTCGCGGAAGCGCCGGTGCAACTCGTCCGCCTTTTGCGCGGACTCGCGTGGCCGCTCGCGCGGGTCCTGCAGGTTGAGCGCCGCGGCGACGATGAGCACCTCGTCCAGGCACCCGTACTCGGCGCCGGCGAGAATCATCCGCGCGATGCGCGGGTCCACCGGGAAGCGCGCGAGCTGGTGCCCGAGCGGCGTCAAGGCGCGCTCCTTGCCCTCGATGGCCCCGAGCTCCTCAAGCACCCGCCAGCCCTCGGCGATGGCCCTCGGCTGGGGCGGGTCGAGGAAGGGGAAGTCCTCGATGTCACCGAGGCCGAGGGACTTCATCCGCAGGATGACCCCCGCGAGCCCGGTGCGCTTGATTTCCGGGTCGGTGAAGGCGGGCCGCGTGGTGAAGCTCACCTCGTCGTAGAGGCGCACGCAGATCCCCTCGCGCACGCGGCCGCAGCGCCCTTTGCGCTGGTCGGCGCTGGCCTGGGAGACCGGCTCGATGTGCAGGCGCGTGGTGCCCGAGCGTGGTTCGTAGCGCGACAGGCGCGCCACCCCCGTGTCCACGACGTACACGATCCCCGGGATGGTGACCGACGTCTCCGCGACGTTGGTGGCGAGGATGACCCGGCGCTGGGGGATGGTGGCGAAGACACGCGACTGCTCGGCGGCCGACAGGCGCGCATACAGGGGCTGCACCACCGTGCCGCGGAGCTCGCGCGCGTTCAGGGCATTCTCGGCCTCGCGGATTTCCCGCTCCCCAGGGAGGAACACGAGGACGTCCCCATCCGGGTCGAGCGAGATCACGTTCGCCACCGCATCGGCGACGGAGTCTGCGAGCTCGGTGTCCTCGGGAGGCGGCTCGTAGAGCACGTCCACCGGAAAGGTACGGCCCTCCACCTGGATGACCGGAGCCCCCCCGAAGAATTGCGAGAAGCGCTCGGTCTCGATCGTGGCCGAGCTCACCACCACCTTGAGGTCGGGGCGCCTGGGGAGGATGCGCTTGAGCCACCCGAGCAGGAAGTCGATAGTGAGGCTGCGCTCGTGGGCCTCGTCGAGCACGATCGTGTCGTAGCGGCGCAGGAGCGGGTCGCTGTGAATCTGCGCGAGCAGGACCCCGTCGGTCATGAACTTCACGGCCGTCTGCCGGGACGAGCGGTCCTCGAAGCGAATCTGGTAGCCGACGTCCGTGCCCAGCTCCGTGCCGAGCTCGCGTGCCACGCGCGCCGCCACGCTCGTCGCGGCGATACGCCGGGGCTGGGTGACGCCAATCTGGCGCGGGCGGCCGCGCCCCATGGCGAGCAGGACTTTCGGTAGCTGCGTCGTCTTCCCTGAGCCGGTGGCCCCCGCGACAATGACCACCTGATGGGCGGTGATGGCCGCGGTGATGTCCTCCACCCGGCTCGAGATGGGGAGCTCGGGGGGGAAGTGCAGGGTGGGCAAGCCGC
>NZ_JAAEAH010000045.1 GCF_010998615.1 Myxococcus sp. CA023
GGACGGGAGCTCCAGTTGGGGGGAGCGGGGCGGTCTGGGGGACGCGCGGAGTGTCGTGAAAGCGGGGGGGAACACGGAGGACCTGGGGGGGAAGGAACTGGAGGCGTTCGACGAGAGCGACTTCGAGTTCCGGATCGCCAGCTTCTGAGTTCGGCGCGCGGGGGACGAAGCCCCGCTCCAGCAGACGGCGTCGGGGGACGGCCGTCATCTCGAAGGGTGGCCGCGTCGGGACCGGGGGGCCGACGACCACATGACGAGGGCGTCGAGGACGCGCTCATCCGGAGAGGCGCTGGAGTGCGGACTTCCAGGGAGTGAGGGAGGGGGCGCGCCCCAGGCCCTCCGTCTCCAGAGATTCCAAGGGCTCTGGAGGCGGAGGCCCCCTGGCTTTCATGCGATACGGTGCGGCCTCCTTCTCGATGGGAGTCCTCACATGAAGTCCGCGAAGTGGGCGGCCCTGCCGCTGTTGCTGCTGGCCGCCTGTGCCACCACGGGGCGCCGGGGCGCTGCTGACGACTCGCCGCCGCGCCTCATGTCCTGGTCGGAGCAGATCGCCGAGCGCGAAGCCTGGCTGGAGAAGCGCCACGGCATGCTGCTGGACATGATGCGCCGCCATGGCGTGGGCATGTGGGTGGTCGTCAACGAGGAGTTCCACGACGACCCGCTCACCCAGTTCATCGCGCCGCCGAGGCCCTACGCGGGCAACCGGGACATCTTCGTGTTCGTCGACGCCGGGCCCGAGGGGCTCAAGCGCGTTGCGCTCTCCGGCTACTCGGAGGCCACGCTCGCGCGCTTCTTCGAGCTGCCCGAAGAAGGGCGCAAGCCGCAGGAGCTCCTGGCGGACCTGAACACGCGCTATCAGCCCCGGACGATTGCCCTGGGCATTGGCGGCAAGCGCGGGGTGACGCGCAGCCTGACGAAGGACAGCTACGCCTTCCTGGTGGAGGCCCTGGGCGCGGAGGCGGAGGCCCGCTTCGTGAGCGCCGCGCCGCTCATCGAGGAGTACCTGGACACGCGCATCCCCGAGGAGTGGCTGCACTACCAGCGGCTGGTGATGCTGACGGAGGCCGTGGTGAAGGAGGCCTTCTCTCCGGAGGTGGTGGTGCCGGGGAAGACGACCGTCGGTGATGTGCGCCGCTTCCTCTATGACAGGCTCTGGGCGCTGGGCGTGGACACCTGGTTCCAGCCGGATTTGCGCGTGCAGCGCAAGGGCGCGGACGGCGCCAGCTCGCGAGGCTTCCTGGCGCCCGCGAAGGAGGATGTCGTCATCCTCCGCGGCGACCTGCTGCACGTGGACTTCGGCATCACCTACATGGGGCTGAACTCCGACTGGCAGAAGATGGCCTACGTGCTGAACGAGGGGGAGACGGACGCGCCGGAGGGCCTCAAGCGGGCGCTGGCCAACACCATCGAACTCCAGGACGCGCTGATGCTGCGCGCCTCCCGTCCGGGCCGCACGTCCGCGCAGGTGTACACGCAGACGATGGCGGAGATGAAGGAGAAGGGCATCGAGGCCATGGTGTACAGCCACCCGCTGGGCAACCAGGGCCACGCGCTGGGCGCGAGCATCGACTTCCGTTCGGCCAGCCGGCAGGAGGAGGCCAAGACGTTGCGCCTGGGCTCGTACATCGCCATCGAGCTGAACACCGCCACCTCGGTGCCGGAGTGGGGCGGGCAGAAGGTCTTCGTGATGCAGGAGGACCCGGCCTACCTCACCGAGGAGGGCTGGAAGTTCTTCGTGTCCAGGCAGGAGTCGTTCTACCTCCTGGGCCGCGATGGGCAGGGAGGGCAGCGGAGTCAGGGCGCAAAGGGAGGCAAGGGCGTGACGACGCGTGGCATGCCCATGCTCTGAGCCTGGCCTACGCGCCTCGCCCGCTGACGTCCGCCCACGTGAGTCCGAAGCGGGCCAGGTACTTCTTCAGCCGGTCCGCGTCGTTGACGCTCTTCTTCTGGGCGCGTGACTGAGCGAACAGCACGCGCCCCGCGTCCGACAACGAGCGTGATGCCCGGCAGACGCTCAGCACGTCCGCGAGCTGGACCCGGTCGAAGCGGTCCAGCTCGCTGGCGAGGTTTTCCCCCAGCACCTCCGCGACCAGGTCCCCGGCGACGACCGCCGCCTTCGCTCCGGAGGGCCGCCACTGCTCGCGGAGCCGTTCGAGCTCCTCGTCCACCACGTCCCGAGTAATCCGTCCGCCCACCGCCAGCGTGGCCATGCGCAGCACCGCCGCGTTGAGGTCCCGGAAGTTGCCCGCCCACCTCGCCTCGGTGGACGTGGCGAAGTCCAGAAAGCGCTCCTGCGCCTCCTTGTTCATGGTGACGCGCGTGCCCACGGCCTCGGAGGACTGGTCCAGTTCGAAGAGCAGGTTGGGTGGGATGTCCTCCGGGCGCTCGCGCAGCGCGGGCAGCCGGAACGTCCACAGGTTGATGCGCGCGAGCAGGTCCTCCCGGAAGCGCCCGCGCTCGACCTCGACTTGGAGGTCCCGGTTGGTGCCGGCGATGAGCTGGAAGTCGCTCTCCACCTCGCGGTCCGCGCCCACGGGCAAGAAGCGCTTGTCCTCCAGTGCGCGGAGCAACATGGCCTGCTCGTCCGCGCCCAGTTCGCCGATTTCGTCCAGGAACAGCACGCCGCCATTCGCCTGTCGCAGCAGACCGGGCCTGTCGCTCAGCGCGCCGGTGAAGGCGCCCTTCACGTGGCCGAAGAGCGCGGACATGGCGCCGTCGCCCCGGAGCGTGGCGCAGTTGAGGTCCACGAAGGGGCCCGCCACGCCGCGCCGCGACTTCTTCAGCGCGTAGATGCGCCGCGCGAGTTGCGACTTGCCCGCGCCGGTGGGGCCTGTGATGAGCAGGGGCGCGCGGGATTGGACGGCCACCTGTTCGATGCGCTCGATGAGGCGGTTGAACGCCGCGTTGCGGGTGTCGATGCCGGACTTGAGGAAGGCCAGGCCTTCTCGCTGCTCCTGCCGGAAGCGCGCGGCCAGGGTGTCGTACTGGGACAGATCCAGGTCGATGAGGGTGTGCGTACCCGCGCCCGCGCGGTCCCTGGGGTCGGGTGACACCTGGACCAGCTTGCCAGGGATGAGCCGGCTCTCCACCAGCAGGAACATGCAGATCTGCGCGATGTGCGTACCCGTGGTGATGTGGACCAGGTAGTCCTCCGCCTCGGGGTTGAAGGCATAGCCGCGCACGTAGTCGAGCAGCGCGCCGTAGGTCTCCTCCAAGTCCCATGGGTTCCGGATGTCCAGGACCCTGCCCCGCACCTCCGTCTCCGGTGACACCTGCCGGATGTCCCCCACCAGCGTAGCCGCGAGCGAGGTCGCGTTCGGCGGATGCAACAGCTCCAGCCGGTGCACCAACAGGTCCTCCTGCTGGCACAGCGCCACCGTGGGCCGCCACCGCGCCCAGCGATGTGGCCCCTGCCCGTTGTCGAGCGTCGTCCCGAGCATCCCCAGGACCACTGTCTTGCGCGCGCGCGATTTCGCCATCGAGATAGGACTTTATCTGTGGAGATAGGAAATGCCAGCTCGCTTGGAGGGCTCCCCTCGGAAGCGGTGTTGGCACGCCGGCTGCTCTAGGCCTCCTCCGTGACCGGGACACAGCGCCCGGCGGACGACTGAAAGGTGGAGACGATGAGCCGCATCAACGGGAACTACGAGGTGCTGTCGGACGAGGCGGGCCGCCCCATCAAGGCGTGGACGGTGGGTGTGCCGTTCGAGGACGAGGCGAAGAAGCAGCTCCGCAACCTGCGTGGCCTCCCCTTCATCCATAAGTGGGTCTCGGTGATGCCGGACGTGCACCGCGGCTACGGCGCGACGGTGGGAAGCGTGGTCCCCACGGTGGGGGCGGTGGTGCCGGCGGCGGTGGGCGTGGACATCGGCTGCGGGATGATCGCCGTTCGCACGACGCTGCGGGCGGACCAGCTCCCGGACTCGCTGCGTGGGGTTCGCTCGGCGATTGAGCGCGCGGTGCCGCATGGCCGCTCCGACAACGGTGGCCGCAACGACGTGGGGGCGTGGCGTGTGGCGCCCGCACGGCACCAGAAGGAGTGGGCGCGGTTGGTGGAGGGGTACGACCGCATCGTCGGGAAGCATCCGCGCATCGGCCGTGGGCCGGAGTTGTCGCACCTGGGGACGCTGGGAACGGGGAACCACTTCATCGAGCTGTGCCTCGATGAGTCGGATGGCGTGTGGCTGATGTTGCACTCCGGTTCGCGCGGGGTGGGGAACCGCATCGGGAGCTACTTCATCGAGCTGGCGAAGGAGGACATGCGCCGCTGGTTCATCAACCTGCCGGACGGGGACCTGGCGTACCTGGCGGAAGGGACGGAGCACTTCGAGGACTACGTCTTCGCGGTGAGCTGGGCGCAGGACTTCGCCGCGACGAACCGCGCGCTGATGCTGCAAGAGGCGGTGGACGCGCTGCAGTTGAGCGGTGAGCTGCCTCCGTTCGAGCTGAAGGACGCGGCGGTGAACTGCCACCACAACTACATCTCCCGTGAGCATCACTTCGGGAAGAACTGCTTCGTGACGCGCAAGGGGGCGGTGCGGGCGCGCGAGGGTGACCTCGGCATCATCCCCGGAAGCATGGGGGCGCGTTCGTTCATCGTCCGCGGGAAGGGGAACGCGGACAGCTTCCACTCCTGCAGCCACGGCGCGGGCCGGGTGATGTCGCGTGAGGCGGCGAAGCGGCGCTTCACGGTGGAGGACCACGTGAAGGCGACCGCCGGCGTGGAGTGCCGCAAGGACGTGGACGTCATCGACGAGACGCCGGCTGCGTACAAGCCCATCGATGCGGTGATGGCAGCGCAGGCGGACCTGGTGGAAGTGGTCCACACCCTGAAGCAGGTCGTGTGCGTGAAGGGCTAGAGACCCAGAGGTGACCATGCCGGGATGAAGACACCGAGGCGCCCGCGCTCCCCAAGAGGCCGAAAGGCCGCCAGGATGGGGACGCGGGCGCCGCTATTTTCACGGGGGTGTCAGTGCGTGCCGGGTGGTTCGTGAGTCGCGAGCAGCAAGGAGGAAGTCGTCATGGTGCGCATCGATGGTTCATTGGGAGAGGGCGGGGGGCAGGTGCTGCGCACTTCGCTGGCGCTGTCGCTGGTGACCGGCAAGCCCTTCACCATCCAGAACATCCGCGCGGGCCGGAAGAAGCCGGGCCTGCTGCGCCAGCACCTGACGTCGGTGAAGGCCGCGGAGGCCGTGGGGGCCGCGGAGGTGTCGGGCGCGGAGCTCGGCTCGCGAGAGCTGACCTTCCGGCCGAGTGCCCTGGCCGCGGGGAACTATCACTTCGCGGTGGGCACCGCGGGCAGCGCGACGCTGGTGCTCCAGACGGTGCTTCCGGCGCTGCTCCTGGCTGAGGGGCCTTCCACGCTGATGTTGGAGGGGGGAACACACAACCCCATGGCGCCACCGTTCGACTTCCTCCAGCGGGCGTATCTGCCGCTGGTCCGTCGCATGGGGCCGTCCGTGGAGGCGACCCTGGAGCGGGCCGGTTTCTTCCCGGCCGGGGGCGGGCGGTTCCGGGTCGACGTGCGACCCGCGCCGCTGAAGCCACTGCACCTGCTGGAGCGGGGGCGCGTGGTCCGTCGCGACCTGAAGGCCGTGATTGCGATGATTCCGTTCGACGTGGCGCAGCGCGAGCTGGGCACGGCGGGGGCGGCGCTGAAGTGGCGGCCCGATGAACTCCGGACGGAGGAGCTGAAGCGCCCGCTGGGGCCCGGCAACGTGCTGGTCGCCGAAGTGGAGAGCGAGCACGTGACGGAGGTCTTCACCGGCTTCGGTGAGCGTGGGAAGCGGGCGGAGGCCGTGGCCGGACAGGTCGCTGAAGAGGTGAAGCGCTACCTCGACGCGGACGTGCCGGTGGGCGAGCACCTGTGTGACCAGCTGTTGCTCCTCATGGCGCTGGCGAAGGGCGGCGTGTTCCGCACGCTGCCGCTGGATGGGCATGCCGAGACGCAGCTCCAGACCATCGCCCAGTTCCTCGATGTGAAGGTCGAGGTGCGGGAGGTATCTCGCGAGGTTCGCGAGGTGGAGGTCCGCGCCTGAGCCCCAGGGGGCGCGTCCGTTGGCTGACGGCCCTGGGGCGCGGCGTCATGCGCTCCGCTCGGAGGGCAGCCAGGCCGCCGCTTCGTGGGGGCGGAGGTACTGGTTCCCACCGTCGTTCGCTTCCCGTCGCCGCCAGACTTCATGGAGGCCTTGAAGGGGCGGCAGGTCACCGCCGCGAACCGAAGGGCCAAGTTCATCTTGTTCGCGCTCGATGACGGGACGACGCTCGCGCTGCACTTCATGCTCTTCGGAGAGCTGGCGCTGCGCCCTAAGGGGAATGAGCGCCCGTCTTCGACACTGGTGGTGCTCGAGCTGGAGGGGGACGAGGAGTTGCAGTTCACGGACTCGCTGGGCTATGCGCGCATCGCCCTGGCGCCTTCCGATGAGCTGGCCGCGCGCCTGAAGCTGAGCGAACTCGGGCCGGAGGCGCTGGGAGAGGGGTTCACTCCAGCGGTGCTGGGGCGTCAGCTGCGGCGGCGGAGAAGTCCCCTCAAGACGGTGCTCCTCAATCAGCGGGTGGTGGCGGGGCTCGGCAACCGGGATGCGGACGAGAGCCTGTGGCAGGCGGGGATTGCCCCACGCCGGCTGGCGTCGTCTCTCACGGCCGATGAGGTGGTGCGGTTGGACCGCGCCATCCAGGCGGTGCTCGATGAAGGGCTCCGCATGCGGGGTACCCAGGGAGACCTCTTCGGCGTTCAAGGCCAGGCGAAGCACCGGCGCAATGTGTTCGGCCGCGCGGGGGCGCCGTGCCCGCGCTGTGCCACGCCGGTCTCCCATCAACGCATCGGTGGGCGGAACACATACTGGTGTGCCACCTGTCAGCCCTTGACGAGCGCGCTCGAAGTCCCCGCGCAGTCCTCGCTGCTGTGATTCGCGGCAGGGGCCTCTCCCGAACTCAAAACCGGTAACTCCAGACAGACGTTCCGGTTCTCGATGGTTTGTCATGCGCGGGTGCGGCGTGACACCGATGTCTGTTCTGGCCTCCGTGCGCATTCGTCATGGTCCACCTCCTCAACCGTCGGGGATGTTTGCTAAAGCGCAGCTCAAGCCGTCAGGGGCGCTGAAGCCAGAAGTTCAGGTCCGCCTCGGACGTGGAGGGGGAGTGATGCCGTCAAGGTTTGCGTGGCTTTTGGGGCTCGCGCTGCAAGTGTCGCTGAGCGCGTGTGGTCCACAGGACGTGTCCGTTTCGCGCATGCCCGCGGGGCCGGAGAGGGCGCTGTCCCAACTCGCGCCAGGTCCGCTTCCCGACCTCGTGGTGCGCCGGCTGTCGGTGCCGTCGTCCGCGCGTGTGGGTGACGACATCGCCGTCGCAGTCGAGGTGTGCAACCGCGCGCCATTTCCGGCCGGTCCCTTCCAGGTGGAGGTTCGCCTCTCCGTGGACCGCGACTTCACGTCGTCGGACCCCAAGCTGGTGCGGCTGGGCGTGAGTGAACTGGGCGCGTCGCTCTGTGTGGAAGTCTGGGACTGGGTGGAGGTGGACGCGGCGCTGGTGGGGGCTCATTACGTGGCCGCCGTCGTGGACGCGGATGGCGAGGTGGAAGAATCCGACGAGGCGAACAACCTGTTCCAGGGGGAAACCCTGGGTGTGGGGAACGGGCCCGACTTCGTCATCACCGCCCTGCGTGCGCCGGCCGTCGTTGAATTATGGCAGCCCTTCCTCACGACGGTGACGGTGTGCAACCGCGGCACGCTCGCAACCAATGGCACCGTCGACCTCCTTCTTTCGGAGGATGCCGTCCTCACGGCGGATGACAGGGTCGAGACCTCGACGGGCGGCCTCTTCCTCTTTCCCGATGAGTGTGAGGACGTGGAACTTCAAGCGATGTTCCCGGGCCTGTTCCCGCCTGTCCACGTGGGCGCCCTGGTGGATGCCTATCCCGGGGAGTCTGCCGACCTGGTTCCTGGCAACAACCTCTGGGTGGGTGGGCGAATGACGTTCGCGGAGTTGCCAGACCTCATCGTCACGCGGGTGGACGTGCCCTCGAGCGTGACGGGCACCCTGCCGTTCCGGGCGGAGGTCACGGTGTGCAACCAGGGCACCCGGCCGACGCCGACGCCGTTCGCCGTGGAGCTCTTGCTGTCCGCCCATCCCGTTGTCGTGGCCGAGGACCGTGTCATCGGTGATGCCCAGGTGGCGCCGCTGGCGGCGGGGCAGTGTGCTCGGGCACGGGTGGAGGCGTCGGTTCCCGGAATCGTCGACGGGACCTGGTACGTGGGCGCCGTCGCGAATGCCCGGTGGGCGCGTGCGGACGAGGCCTTCTGGGACAACAACGTGGGACCGGGGACCCGGCTCCATGTAGGGGAGGCTCCGGACTTCCGTGTCGTCGCCATCGAATCGCCCACGGTACTCGCTCCGTGGGGGGACGGCACGGCTCGGGTCACGGTGTGCAATGACGGCACCGTGGGGGCGCCCGTGGATGTGGGCCTCTACTGGTCCGCGGATGAAGAACTGGTCCTCCCCGAGCCGAGCGCGGGCAGCCTGGGATTCGGCTTCCTGGCGCCCGGGCAATGCGCGACGGAACCGGTGTCGGTCCATGCAGATGACACCCTGTCCGGGCCCCGGTACCTGGTGGCGTTCGCGGATGCTGGCGAGCTCTGGGCGGAGCTGAACGAGGATGACAACACGTTCGTCGGCAGGCGCGTGTTCCTGGGGCGTGGCCATGACCTCGCCGTCACGGCTCTGGAGGCGCCTGTCAGCGTCCACGAGCGTTCCCGGTTCCTGGTCCGGGTCACGGTGTGCAACCAAGGCAACGAGGCGTCTCCCAACGGAAACCTGGCGATTCGTTCCCGGTCGACACGCACCTCTTCGTGGGCGGAGACGTTGGAGCTCGCGTTCCTTCCCTCCATCGCCCCAGGCGCGTGCCTCCGTCAGGACGTGCCGGTGCAACTCCCATTTGATCGCCCGCTGGGGTTGCTCCTGGATGCACGAGTCTGGACGCCGGATGCGTTCGAGGAAAACGACACCTCGTCCCCACTGGTACCCGTGGGCGTGGGAGACCGGCCCGACTTCACGGTGACGTCCGTGGTGGCCCCCGCGGGTGTCTCCCCGGGGCAGGGCTTCTTCGCGGACGTGACGGTGTGCAACCAGGGGCTCCGGGATGGAAGCACGGACGTGATGGTCGTCCTGTCCCAGGATGCCGAGGTCTCCACTCGCGACCTCTTCGCCGGCTGGGCGGAGACCGGGCTCGTGCAGGCGGGGCAGTGCGTGCCCGTCAAGGTGCCGTCACACGCGGGCTCGCTGTGGCCCGGTGTCTTCACCGTGGGCGCCATCGTGGACCCGTTTGGGGAGCGATACCTGCGCAACGAACTGCGCGAGGACAACAACGTCCTGGCGGGAGCCCAGGTTTCGCTCGGGCGTGTGGCCGACTTCGCCGTGACCTCCGTGTCCGCGCCCAAAGCAGTGGCGCCTGGCGCTGCCTTCACGGCGAAGGTGACGGTGTGCAATCAGGGCGCGGCCCGAGGTTCGACGGACGTGGCTTTCGTGCTGTCTCAATCCACGCGCATCTCCCGGACGGACCTGCCGCTCGGAGGAATGCCGGTGGGCACCCTGGAGCGGGGTCAATGCGTCACTCGGGATGTCCCGCTCACGGCGCCGTCCGCGGCCACTCAGGGAGAGCTGGGCGTGCTGGTGGATTCACTGGACCTCCAGATGGAGCCCCGGGAAGACAACAACACGTTGGCGGGAGGCCCCTTGGCAGTGGGCCTGGGCCCGGATTTCACCGTGGACATCGTGGAGGTGCCGTCCGTCCAGCCCTCGCATGTCCCGTTCACCACGAAGGTTCGGGTCTGCAACGCAGGGACGCTGACCGCTCCTGGAGAGGTTCGCGTCTTCCTGTCTGCGGATGCCGTCATCGACCCAGGCGCTGACACCTTGCAGGGGTGGAACTACTTCGACGGCCTTGCGCAGGGGCAATGCCAGGTCGTCGACGTCTGGGTGGCTAACTCCACGCCCGGGTGGGCACTGCCAGATGGCCGCTGGTTCTGGGGGGCGGCGGTGTTTGCCCATGGGGCGGAGCAGGAGCTCCACTGGGACGACAACTTCGATGCCCGCCCCTTGAACGTCGGCCTGGTGCCTGACTTCTCCGTCACGGCGCTCGATATGCCGTCCTCGGTTCTTTCGGACCAACCGTTCTCGGCGCAAGTGACGGTGTGCAACGCTGGGACCGCGGCAGGAGCCACGTCCGTGAGACTGGTGCGCGACTGGTCTCCTTTCTACGCACCGCCCGCGCACACCCTGGGCGAGGCGATGACAGAGTCCCTGGCGGCTGGACAGTGCACCAAGGTAAGCGTGCAGGCAGCCGCCGGCGTGTCATTCGAAGGCATGTACACCGTGAGCGCGGTGGCGAACCCGGAGGGCGCCGCGGCGGAGTTGCGCGAAGACGACAACGTCCGCACGGCGCGCCTGGGCGTGGGGGCGTTGCCGGACTTCACGCTGGGGAGTGTGCGGGTGCCTGTCCCCGTGGCCGCGTCGGCGGATGTCGCCACCATCGCCGTGCAGGTGTGCAACGTGGGGACAGTGGCCGGGGAGGCGGAGCTGGCGCTCGTGCTGTCCGAGGATGCGGCCATCACCGCCGCGGACATGCCCCTGGGCGCGGTGCCCGTGGGGCCGCTGGCGGCTGGGGCGTGCACCACGGTGGACGTGCCCGTGAGCCTCTGGGTTCCTTCGAGTGGCGTCTGGCACGTGGGCGCGGTGGTGGACCCGTATGGAGCGGCGTCCGAGCTGCGAAGGGACAACAACACGAGCATCGGTGTCCCGGTGGGCATCGGATTGCTGCCCGACTTCGTCGTCACCCGGCTGTCTGTGCCTCCGAGCATGGAACCCGGGATGTCGCTTCCCGCGCTCGTCGAGGTGTGCAACGTGGGCGCCGTCGCGGAGGCCGTGGACGTGTCCTTCTATCTGTCGGCCGACGAGGACGTCACGGCCGAGGACGCCCTGCTGCAGACGTGGAGCTTCGGCACGTTGAACCCGGGTCGTTGCGCCTCGGCGGAGGTCTCACTTGTCACGGGGCCGCCCTCGCTGTTTTGGGGCGTTCGTTACGTCGGGGCGCTCGCGGACGTGGGGCGGCTGCGGGCCGAACTGTCAGAGACGAACAATGGGAGCCCGGTAGTCCCCGTGAGCGTCGGCTCGGGGCCGGACCTCGTCATCCGCCGCATGGACGCGCCGCCTGGCGTCCTTCCTGGCGCGTCGTTCCAGGTGGCGACCCTGGTGTGCAACCAAGGGAACCAGGAGACCGCTTCCGGTGTGGTGAGCGGTTATTTCGCTCGCAGCGGTGCGGGGGCCTCGCGCGGCGCTCCAGCGTGGGAGTCGGAGGTTCCGCACCTGCTCCCGGGAAGGTGCGCCACCCTGGTCAGCACATTGACCGCGGGCCAAGGCGAAGGCCTCTGGTTCCTGTCGTCCGAGCTCAAACCCGTCCCTGGCATGCGAGACATCGCGGCGGAGAACAATACTGGGCCCGTGCTTCCCGTGCGCGTCGGGCACCTGCCGGACTTCGTCGTCACGTCGGTTCATGCACCCACGGGCGTGCGGCCTGATGACGCGTTCCAGGTGGACGTCACGGTGTGCAATCAGGGCACCGTGGAGGGGCAGTCGGATGTGACGGTGTTCGTGTCTCGGGATTCGAGCCCCTCCGTCGAGGACCGCTACGTCGGCTCCGTGCCGACCGGGGCGCTGGGGCAGGGGCAGTGCGCCACGCTTCCGGTCACCGTCCCCCGGGATTCGCAGCGGGCGGGAACGTGGTTTGTGGGTGCGCTGGTTGATCGGGATGCCCAGGTGGCCGAGCTGTCGGAGGCGAACAACGCGCACGACGGCGTGCCCGTGCGGTTCGCCTCGCTTCCCGACTTCGTCATCTCCACGGTGGTGGCGCCCGAGAGCGTGGCGTTCGGCGACACGTTCCCGGCACAGGTGACGGTCTGCAACCAGGGGACGGCTTCCGGAAGTGCGTCGCTCACGCCCTATCTGTCCCTGGACGCGGTCATCTCCCGGGACGATGCCCAGGTCGCGGGCACGCAGACCGTGACGGGGCTGTCTCCCGGTGCCTGTATCCTGCGCGAGTTGTCCATCCAGGCCCTGCCTTCACGAGAAGGCCTCTGGTACCTCGGTGCCGTGGTGGATTCGCAGCGGTGGGGGGAGGAAGCCAGTACGGCCAACAATGCCAGCGCCGGGCGTCCCCTGGGCATTGGCTTCAGGCCGGACCTGGTCATCAACGTGGTGGAGGCGCCCGCCGTTGCCCGGCCGGACGCGTTGCTCCCGGTGGAGGCGACGGTGTGCAACCAGGGCACCACCTCCGTCAGCAACGCGCTGGTGGGACTCAACGTCCACATGCTCCCGGAGGTGAGGCTGGACCGCGGGTTCGCGGCGACGGCCTCCGTGTCCCTGTCACCCGGCACGTGCAAGCGTGTGGCGTTGTCACTGCCGCTCGATGACTACGAACCGTGGTGGCCCACGACGTACGTCGTCGCCAGTGTGGACCCCAACGACACTGTGCTGGAGTTCAACGAGCACAACAACGAGCGCGTCAGCCATCCTGTCTCCGTGGAGGACGGGCTCGCAGACCTCGTGACGGAGGCTGTGCGTGCGCCGTCCACGGTGGAGCCGGGGCAGTCCTTCACGGCATCGGTGCGGGTGTGCAACGAAGGACGTGTGCCGGCGCCCGCGCAGGTGACATTGCATGCGTCGCGCGACGTCCAAGTGACGCCCGCGGACCCTCTGCTTGCGGAAGCGTCCCTCGGCATCCTGGCGCCTGGCCAATGCGCGGAGCAGGCCCTCCCAGCGGTCCTCCAGGGAGCGGGCACCTTCTATCTGGCGGCGGTCGCCAGCACGGGGGGCGAGGTTCGCGAGTACGACGACACGAACAACATCGGGCCTGCCTCGCAGGTGTATGTCGAAGGCAGCGGAACGGACTTCGTCGTGGAGTCGGTCGTGCTGCCGTCCGTGGTGCTCCCGAATGTGGAGTTCACGGCCACCATCCGTGTCTGCAATCGGGGCAGAGTGGGTTGGGCGACGTCGGTGGCCCTCTACCTGTCCCCCGACGCACTCGTCGACCCTGCGGACACTGAGCTGGCTTCGCGACAGGGCTTCTTCGTTCCGGCTGGGCAGTGTGTGGCTGTCGCGTTGGAGGGCCAGGTGCCTCAGCCGGGGCACTGGTACCTGGCGGCCATCGTGGACCCGTTGAACCAGCATTCCGAGGATGATGAGGGCAACAACTCCAGCCCGGTGTCCACGCTGGTGGTGGGCTCGCTTCCGGACTACACCGTCGCCGCGTTGACGGCGCCACCGGTGGAATCGCGCAGCGGGCCGCTGCCGGTGCGAATCACCGTGTGCAACCAGGGCACCGCGCCTGCGCCGGCCACCGGAGTTCGTTTCCAGTTGAAAGCCAACGGCCCATTGGCCGAAGGCGTCCTGCGCGTCTCGTCCCGAGGCGTTCCCGCTCTGGCCGCGAATCAGTGCGCCGAGTGGGAGGAGTCATTGGGCTCGGTCGGAAATGCGCCTCGCGCATGGCAGTTGGTGGCCACGGTGGACCCGGAGGGCGTGGCGACCGAGGCCCACACGGACAACAACGTCAGGGCCGTGGACGTTCGCGTCGGAGACCTGGCGGAGCTCGCGGTCACTCGTATCGCGCCGGAGAGGAACGGGCTTGCTCCGGGGAGCACGTTCACTACGGAGGTCTCTGTCTGCAACACCGGCAGCATTCCCGCCAGCGAGCTGCGCGTTCATGTCCTGTTGTCGGAGGACGGCCTGGACCCGGACGTGGGCACGCATGTCGGAATGAAGACCTTCGCTGCACTGGGGAAGGGGTGCGCCGTGGTGCCCGTGGTTGGAACGGTTCCCTCGCAGGGCCTTGGGGGAGAGGTCCACGTGAAGGCGCGCGTGGAACTCGTCACGCCACAAGGGGGTGAACTGAACCTGGAGGACAACGCGCTCGTCGGTCCCGTGGTGGGGATTGGTAACGGTCCGGACCTGGTGGTGACGCGGATGTCGACGGACGTCCCGGTGACCTGGCCCTCCGTTCCCGTGGATGTCACCGTGACGGTTTGCAACCTGGGTGACGGACGCTCCCCGCGAGCATCCATGGCGACCTTCATCATTCCAGAGGAGGACGTGGGCTCAGGGTCGGTCGTCGTGGGGCCGAACGTGTCCATTGACTCCCTGGCATCGGGCGCCTGCGCCGAACTGGACGTGCAGATGATGGCGCCGCAGTTCGTGGGAGGCTGGCGCCTGAGGGGCATCGTGGACGAAAGGAATGCCATCCCGGAGACGGTGGAATCCAACAACCTGGTGGAGGGTGAGGCGTTCCGGGTGACGACCTTCACGGGGCACGTCATCACCGGACTCCAAGCGCCTACCTCCGTCCGGCCGAATGACTTCTTCATCGCGGTGGCGACGGTGTGCAACCGGGGGCCCCAGTCACCGTCCAGCGCGCTGATCCATCTCGCGTTGGAGACGGCGGATGGCTTCCCTGTCACCCACTTGCCGGTGCAAGGGACGTCGCCCAATCTGGAGCAGGGGGACTGTGCGCAGGTGACGTTGTCGGGTTCGGCCAGCGTCCCCTTGGAAGGGGCCTACCGGGTCGTGGCGGGGCTGGGGCACTGGGCGGATGCGATGACGGAGGCGCAGCGGCGTGCGCTCTCATTCTCAGTGCCCATGGGCGTCGGCAATCGAAGTGACTTCACCGTTACCGCCGTGAGCGCCCCCGAAAGTGTCCGCACCGGAGGCGCGTACGCGACGGCGGTGACGGTGTGCAATCACGGCACGGTGTCGGGCACCGCCACGGTGAGGTCCTACCTGTCTCGGGATTCGCAACTCGACGCCTCGAGTGACGTCCGTGTCGGGCAGACGAGCGTGACGCTCTCCCGGAATCAATGCCGGACGTTGTCGGTGTCGTCGCTGGCCAACGTGAGCAGCGGGGATGTCTGGTACGTGGGCGCGCACGCGAGTACGGGCAGCGCGCCGGACCTGACGCCCGCCAACGACGGCCGTGTGGGCTCCCGGATTCTCGTGACACCTTGAGTCCGTGCCGGGCGCGGGGCTTGTGGGCAGCGGACACGGTGGCTGTTATGACAGCCCCGTGTCCGACGTCACCCACTCCGCGCCACCTCCGTTCGAAGCCGCGCTGGTTCGCGCCAGCGAGGAACTCGGCTTCCCCAGCTACTACCAGTCCTGTGTGCGCCCACTGCTGCGCAACCCGGAAGGCCGCTGGCCGCGGTGCTGTGGCGGCGGGTGTGAGCCGTGCGCCCAGACGCTCATCCAGGTGGCCCTGCGCACGCTGGAGCTGATGGGGACGCCACGCCAGGCGCCGCTTCCGGACTGAGGCGGAGGCCACACGTATGTCCGTACCGCACCCGTTGCTGCTCGTGGATGACGACGCCGCGTTCCGCAAAGTCTATGGCGGGCTGCTGCGCGAGGCGGGGTACGAGGTGGTGGAAGCCGCGGACCGGCCTTCCGCTCGCGCCGCCTTCGACGCACGCGACTTCCCCCTGGTGCTGCTCGACCTGATGCTGCCTCCCGATGGCAGCGTCTCCGCGGGGCTGGAAGGACTCGCGGCGTTGCTGAGCGCGAAGCCCGGGACGAAGGTCATCGTCGTGTCCGGGGCAGGGGACACGCGGCACACGCTGGATGCGGTGCGCCTGGGCGCGTACGACTTCCTCACCAAGCCGGTGGACCCGGATGTGCTGCTGGTGGTGGCGCAACGGGCGCTCGCGCGGGTGACGCTGGAGCGGCAAGTGGAGACGCTGCGCAGCTCGCTCACGCGCGCGGCGGGCGGTGTCTCCCTGGTGGGGCAGAGCGCGTCCTTCCTGGCGGCCACGTCCCTGGCGGAGCGCGTGGCGGCCAGTGAGCTGCCAGTGCTCGTCACCGGGGAGAATGGGACGGGGAAGGAACTGCTCGCGCGCACCGTCCACCTCAAGAGCCGGCGCCACGATGGGCCCTTCATCCCCATCAACTGCGGCGCACTGCCGGAGTCGCTGCTGGAGAGCGCCCTGTTCGGCCACGTGAAGGGCAGCTTCACTGGGGCGACCAAGGACCACCGTGGCCTCTTCGCGGAGGCGGACGGAGGCACGCTCTTCCTGGACGAACTGGGCGACATGTCGCCGTCCCTCCAGGTGAAGGTGCTGCGTGCGTTGGAGACGGGCGACATCCTTCCGGTGGGCGCGGACCGGCCCGTCCAGGTGGACGTGCGGCTCATCTCCGCCACCCACCAGGACCTTGGGCGCATGCTTCAGGAAGGCGCCTTCCGCGAGGACCTCTACTGGCGCGTGAAGGGCGTTGAAATCCGCCTGCCGCCCCTGCGCGAGCGCCCCGCGGACCTGCCGCTGCTGGCCAAGCACTTCCTCAATCAGTGCGCCCACCTGTGCCCGGACGGGCGCGCCCGGCTGTTGTCGGACGCCGCGGCGGAGGCCCTGCTGGCCCACGCGTGGCCGGGGAATCTGCGCGAGCTGCGCCATGAGATGCAGCGCGCCACCGTGCTGGCGGGGGAGCGGCGTGAAATCCAGCCCGAGGATTTGTCCTTCACCGGCAGCGAGCGGCTGCACGCCACCCGCGCGCCGGGCACCACCACGCTGGCGCAGAAGGTGGAAGCGTTGGAGCGGCGCGAAATCGAGGAGGCCCTGCGACGCCTGAATGGCAACCGCACGCACACGGCGGAGGCGCTGGGCCTGTCGCGCCAGGGACTGCTCAAGAAGCTGGAGCGCTTTGGACTGACGTGAGTCAGAAGAGCCGTGCACCCAGGCCCAGTCGTACGCTGTAGCCCAGGCGCGTGTGGCTTTCGCCCGAGCGCTCCTGGAAGGACTCCACGCCGAGCTGGCCCGCCGCCAGCGCCGACAGGTTGCTGCCCAGGTACACCTCCACGCCGCCTCCGCCGAGCGCCTGGATGCGCCGCGACTGGCCATTGGACAGGCCGATGTCCACCGGCACGTCCAACAGCCCCAGCACGGACACCGTGTCCGCGACGCGCCAGCCCGCCACCAGCCCGGGCGATACGCGGAACAGCACGCCGGAGTAGTTCCGGTCATCCATGTACGTGGCACCCGAGTTGAGCACCACGCCCAGGCCCAGCGTGGGCGCCAGGGACAGGATGCCTTGCTCCAGCACCTTGCGCCGCACCGCGAGCTCCAGCGCGGCGGAGAGCTGGAACCACTGGAGTCGCGCGCGTGCCTCCAGTTCGAAGCCGGAAATGCCTTGCCGGAAGCCCACGCCGATCTCCGGTGCGCCCACGAAGCCATAGAGCGCCGTGGCTCCGTCCGGCAGCGTCACTGGCGCCAGCACCGCGCCCAGCGGGTCCTCGCTCGTGCCGCGAAGGAGCGCCGTGTCAGACGTCGTGACGCGCGGCGTTTCGTCGGCGGGAGCAGGGGCCGGCGCCTGGGCGGCGGACTCCAGGGAAGCGAGCAACAGCGCGGACACGAGAGGGCCGAAGCAGCCGGGACGCATCATGTGCACACCCTACCCCGCACAGTGGCGGGCGGAAACCCCAACGATTTCAGGAGTTTGTCGGCGCCTTGCGTATTTGTCCGGCTTGGCGCGAAGATTTAGTAATTCATGGCTACCGCGCTCCCACAACCTTCCACGTATGCCGGACCGGAAGCCCTGGCCGAGGCGGGGGCGCGTCGCCGTGCGTCACGAGGCCGGCTCCGGGTGTTGCTGGTGGATTCGGCGCCGGGCGCGCAGGCCGTGCTGGCCGCTGCGCTGGCGGAAGCGGGCTTCGAAGTCCTGTTGGTCGCGGGCGCGCAGGCCGCGCTGGCGTCGCTGGCGGAAGGCGGCACGGCGCCTCAGTTGGTCGTCACCGAGGTGGAGCTCCAGGACGGAGACGGCTTCAGCCTGTGTGGCCAGGTTCGCGCGGACGCGCGCACGGCGCACCTGCCGGTGCTGCTGCTGGCTCGGCGTGAAGAGGAGTTCCACCGGGACCTGGCGGGCGGTGTGGGCGCGGACGACTATCTGGCCCATCCTGTGGACGCGCGAGACGTGGTGGCGCTGGCCCGGCTCAAGGCGGGCCGGTGCAGCGGTGACGCGGCCTTCGAGTCGGACACGCAGCGGCTGCCGCTGACGGACGTGGCGCGTGCGCTGCTGGCGGGCGTCCGCTCTGGCCGCGTGATGATGGCGGAGGGCCAGGGCTGGTTCGCCTTCCGGCACGGCCTGGTGGTGGACGCCGTCTTCAATGGCGAGCGCGGCAGCCTGGCCTTCCGGCGGATGCTCTGCTTCGGCGCGGGGGACTACTCGGTGATGCTGGGGCCCGAACTGCACAAGGGCTCGTTCACCATGGACCGCCCGTACCTGTGCGAGACGGTGCTGCAGGGGCTGGAGCGCTTCGACGCGCTGCGTGCCCGAGGCCTGCCGCTGGCATCGCGGCTGACGGTGGACTTCGCCCGGCTGGCGGAGATGTTGGCGTCGTTGCCGGAGGACGTGGGCGAAGTGGTGCGCCTCTTCGATGGGCGCCGCACGCTGCGCGCCATGTTGCTGGAGTGCCAGTTCCCGGAGGCGGTGGCGTACGAGGCGTCCACGCGGCTGTTCGCGCTGGGCATCCTGGTGCCCGCGTGCCTGCTGGAGGAACGCGAGCGGGCGCGCTGTGGCGCCACGGTGCCTGGCTTCTTCGAGCCCGAGCCCTCCGTGGACGCCGTGCCGGTGGATGCGCGGGAGCCGGCCCCCGCTGCCTGCGGTGGGGATGGGGCCTCCGCGCCCTTCACCCTGGTCGGAGGCTCGCAGCCTCCCGTCATCCTGGACTTCCCCAAGAAGGTCCCCGGCGCGCCGAGTGGCGCGGAGGGCCTGGAGGGGGCTGTCCGGTCCGACGACGCAGGCGTTTGAAGGGTTTGACTCGGCGGCCCTCGGTAGGGGACAAGGCCCGGCGCGGGGTGCTCCATCCGCTGGGCGCCCGCTGAGGCACACCCACCATGTCCGGTCACAATCGGTGGTCGAAGATCAAGCGCCAGAAGGCCGCGATGGGCGCGACCAAGGGGAAGCTGTACTCCAAGGTCGTCAAGGAAATCACCGTCGCAGCGCGGCTCGGGGGCGGTGAGCCCTCCGGCAATGCCCGTCTGCGCGTCGCGCTCGCCGCGGCCCGCGAGGCCAACATCCCGAAGGACACCATCGAGCGCGCCATCAAGAAGGGCACGGGCGAGCTGGAGGGAGAGAACTACGAGGAGGTGACGTATGAGGGCTATGGCCCCGGCGGCGTCGCCATCCTGGTGGAGTGCCTCACCGACAACCGCAACCGGACCGCGGCCGACATGCGCTCCACGTTCAGCGCGTACGGGGGCAACCTGGGCGCCGAGGGCGCGGTGGCCTGGATGTTCCAGAAGAAGGGCGTCATCAGCGTGAAGCCCGGCCCCTCCGAGGACCAGGTGATGGAGCAGGCCATCGACGCGGGCGCCGAGGACGTCATCATGCTGGGGGACGAAGGCTCCGAAGTGCGCACCGCGGCGGCGGACCTGCACACGGTGGCGGGACGGCTCCAGGAGTCGGGTCTGCCGCTGGGGCAGCAGCGGTGGGTGTTCCTCCCCCAGAACACCGTCGCGCTGGACGTGGACACGGCGAAGAAGCTCCTGAAGCTGCTGGACGCGCTCGAGGAGAACGACGACGTGCAGAACGTGCACGGGAACTACGAAATCGAAGACGCGATGCTGGATTCGTTGTTGCAGTAGCGGAGTCCTGGAACGGAGTGGAACGTGCGCGTGCTTGGCGTTGACCCGGGAAGCCGGTTCATGGGCTTCGGGGTGGTGGAGGAGAAGCGGGGCCGGCTGGTGCACGTGGGCCACGGCGTCATCAAGGGCGACCCGGCGCTGCCGCTGTCGGACCGCCTGCGGGACTTGCACGGCGCCCTGACGGCGGCCCTGGTGAAATACCGCCCGGCCGCGGTGGCGGTGGAAGGCGTGTTCACCTTCCGCAACGCACGCAGCGCGCTGGTGCTGGGGCATGCACGCGGCGTCGCGCTGCTGGCGGCGGCGCAGGCGGGGTTGCCCGTCTTCGAATACGCGCCGGCGAAGGTGAAGAAGGCGGTGGGGGCGGGCGGCGCGGACGGGAAGGACGCGGTGGCGCGGATGGTGCGGACTTTCCTGGAGCTGGATGCGTCGGTGCTGGAGCGCGCGGACGCGAGTGATGCGCTGGCGGTGGCGCTGTGCCACCTCAACCATGGGCGGGCCGCGGTACCGGCGGCGTCCGCGTCGGGCAAGAAGCGCAAGGGCGCGGCGGCGCTGCTGGCGGACCGGCTGGCGCCCGCGTACCGGCGTCCGGAGGCGAGATGATTTCGCGGTTGCGTGGGACGGTGTTGGAGAAGGACCTGGAGGACGCCACCATCGACGTGGGCGGCGTGGGCTACCGGGTGAACTTCTCCTCACTGTCGCTGGGGAAGCTGCCGGCGGAGGGACAGCCAGTGGACGTGCGCGTGCGCACCGTGGTGCGTGAGGACGCCTTCGACCTCTTCGGCTTCCTGACGAAGGGCGAGGAAGAGGTATTCCTGCTGCTCAACAGCGTGTCGCGGGTGGGGCCTCGGCTGTCGTTGATGGTGCTGTCCGGCATGGAGGTACCGGAGCTGGTGGCGGCGCTGTCGCGGGGCGAGGTGGCGCGGCTGGCGAAGATTCACGGCGTGGGCAAGAAGACCGCTGAGCGGCTGGTGCTGGAGCTCAAGGACAAGGTGAAGACGATTCACCTGGAAGCGGTGTCGCGTGGGACCGCGCCGCCCGCCGTCAGCGGCGCCCATGCGGACCTGGTCTCCGCGCTGCTCAACCTTGGCTACAAGCAGCCCCAGGCGGAGAAGGCCGCGGACCTGGCCAGCGAACGGCTGGGGGCGGAGGCCACCTTCCAGGCGCTGTTCCGCGAGGCCCTCAAGGCGCTCCGCTCCGGTGGCTGATCGCTACGACACATCGGGTGTGACGGCGCTGTGACGGCAAAATCCGGGAGAACGGCTGGGCCGTACCGTCCTCTCTCCCGTTGAGAGCTTGAAAGACGCTGGGGCCAGAAGGCCCCAGTGTTGCCCTGTCTGCAGAAGTCGTCAGGCGTCGCGTGATGACGGACAGCAGACGCGATTTCCTACCCGAGTCCGAGTAGGAGCATCCGGCATGGGTG
The DNA here is from genome assembly GCF_010998615.1 of Myxococcus sp. CA023. Taxonomy (GTDB): domain Bacteria; phylum Myxococcota; class Myxococcia; order Myxococcales; family Myxococcaceae; genus Myxococcus. The sequence continues at coordinate 21,085 of NZ_JAAEAH010000045.1, forward strand.
ACACTTTCCAGCTCCAGCGGCGAGGGCCGGCACGGCGCCGAGGATGAGGGTTGCATACATGACGTCATGGCGTGCCATTCCTGTGGGGTTGTTGCTGCTTTGCGGGGGAGCGGCGGGGTGTGAGTCGCTGGTGGAAGGTGATGCGGGGGAGGAATGGGCGCGGGCTGTTCCCGGGTCGCAGGCATCTGTCGACGTGTCGACGGAGTCGTCGGGGCGCAAGGAACCCGTCCTGTTTCCGCAGCCCTGGGCGGTGTGCAGCGACACGGCCCAGCGGCTGCGTGACATCCGACCGGGACTGACAGGTTCGCAGCCGCAGGAGCTGGCGCGGGCGGGCGAGGTGCTCGTCTTCAGCGCGGATGACGGCGTGAGTGGCCGCGAGCTGTGGGCCAGCATCGACGGGGCGCGGCAGACGCTCCGGCTGAAGGACCTGCGGCCGGGGCCGGCGGGTTCGCAGCCTCGGAACCTGACGCGGGTGGGGCCCTGGGTCTTCTTCGTCGCGGACGACGGCGTGCATGGCGCGGAGCTGTGGCGCACGGACGGCACGGCGGACGGCACGGTGCTGGTGCGGGACGTGCGGCGTGGGACGGTGGGCGCGGCGCCGGAGTTCCTCACCGAGGTGGACGGCGCCCTCTACTTCACGGCGGATGACGGGGTGTCCGGCCGCGAGCTGTGGCGCACCGACGGCACGGAGAAGGGCACGGAGCGGGTGCACGAATTCCTGCCCGGCGCGGGTTCGCTCGCCCTGAGCCAGTTGACGGCGTGGGGCAAGGGCCTGGCGCTGGTGTCCGCCAACGCCGCGGAGACGGTGCTCTGGTGGGTGGACCGCCAGGGCTGGCCGACGCGGCTGTTCTCCCAGCAGGGCGCCGGGGTGATTTTCGGGCTGACGCCGGCGGGCCGGCACCTGTTCTTCCTGTTGGACCCGGGCACGGAGCAGGCCGAACTGTGGGTGGCGCGCACGGCCCCGCCGTCGGCCGAGCGGGTGCGGACCTTTCCAGGGGACTACCCGGCGTACCTCGCCGCGCTGGATGACACGCTGTACTTCCTGGCGGGTGCGAGCGACTGGTACGGCAACCCAGGCGACGCGATGCACGGCGGCGAGCTGTGGCGCAGTGACGGCTCGGTGGAGGGCACGAGGCTCGTCGGGGACCTCTGGCGGGGACCCCAGGGTTCGATGCCCAAGGAGCTGGTCGCGCTGGGCGGCGAGCTGTACTTCACCGCGGACGACGGCGTGCACGGCCGCGAGCTGTGGCGGACCGACGGCACGGCGCAGGGCACGATGATGGTGCGCGACATCGCGCCGGGGCCGGTGGGCAGCGCGCCCACGGGGCTCAAGGCCGAGTCCGGCTGGTTGTTCTTCTCGGCGGAGACGGCGGGGCACGGGCGCGAGGTCTGGTACAGCGCCGGCCGCCCCTGGGTGACGAGCCGGCTGCTGGACATCGCGCCGGGGGCCGCGTCGTCGAACCCGTTCAACTTCGTGCGCGCCGGCTTCAACATCTTCTTCGCCGCGTCGGACAGAGACAGGGACCAGGAGTTGTACGCGGTGCCCTTCCGCCCCTGGTGGCTCTGCTTCAGCCGGGACTGCTGAGCGCTAGGCGGCCCGCCGTGACGCGGGGGTGGGCCGCACGTCGCCGAAGTTGGGCGCGGGCAGGACGATGGTGGGCGACAACCCGGGCGCCATGACGTGCGCGGTGAGCTGCGAGGACGGGTGGAAGTTGATGAACGCGCCCTCCACGGAGGACGTGCCCGCGAACAGCTTCTCCACCACCATGGAGGAGTACTGGTCCAGGGAGTCCTCGCGCGTGTTTCCGTTGAGGACGACCTCCCAGCCCATGTGCTCGGCGAAGCGCCGCACGCCGGGGATGGCGGACTGGAGCGGCGTGTAGCTCTCCGTGGCCACGCCATTCTCGCTGGTGACGAACACCTCGCGCGAGGTGGCCACCGCCAGCGACATGTTGCCGCGCGTGTGGCCGGGCGTGCTCAGCAGCGCCGCGCCCTGGCCCAGCCACACGTCACCGTCCAGCAGCACCACGCGCTCGCGGGGGATGTCGGCGCCGCCCGGGACGAGCCACACCGCCTGCATGGGGTGCGGCTCCAGGGCCACCTCCCATTCGGCGCGCTGCACCAGCAGCCGTGCCCGGGGGAAGTACGCGGGCATGCCGTCACCGCCCAGCCAGCCGCGCAGGTCCTGGATGTGGAGGTGGTCGAAGGCCAGGTAGTCCACATCCGCCGGGATGAGGCCCAGCGCGGCCAGGTGGCTCTGCACCGAGCCGTGTCGCGTGGACATCACCTTGTCTGAGACGAAGGCGCCGTAGCGCTCGCGCAGCGCGCGGTAGAAGGGGGCGGAGACGCCGCGTTCGTAGTCGGAGGGGTTGAACAGCAGCGTGCGCCGCGCGCCCTCCCGGTCCACGAACTGCACCACCTGCATCCGGTTCGTCAGCATGACGTAGGGCGCCGGAGACGACGCCGCGCCGCTGAAGGCGAACTGGGCGGGGTAGGGGAAGGTGACGAGGTCGCAGGTGGCCACCGCGGCCACCGGGCCTTCCCTCACAAAGGCCTCCCGCGCATCCAACGCGGCCCGGCGGAGCTTCTGGAGCCGGAGCCCGGGCACGGGTTCGGCGCGCGCGCCGGCCAGGGAGGGGAGGGGACGAAACGCAGGGCTCGTGTTCATGCGGTCTCCAGGCTCGACTTTCGCACACGGCAGGCGCACTTCAATCGCCTCGGAGTATCGGCGGGGGGCTGTGCCTGGAACGCTGGGAGAGGGGCCCACCTTCCCCTGCCCGCGCCCGCCTGGCTGGCGGGCCCGGCGGCCCACTGGATGTATCGCCGCCAGATGTGCGGCGACACGCGCGGCCTTCCTGTATAGGGTCCGGATGGTCATGGCGAGGAAGTCCGACACACTCTCGGAAGACGTCCTGCCCGAGGACGTCCGGCTCGAGGCTTCCCTGCGTCCGCGCTCGTTCGACGAGTACGTGGGCCAGGGGCCCGTCGTCGAAAAGCTCAAGGTCTACGTGCAGGCCGCGCGCAGCCGGGGCGAAGCCCTGGACCACTGCCTGTTCTCCGGCCCGCCGGGCCTGGGCAAGACGTCGCTGGCGCACATCATCGCGAACGAGCTGGGCGTGGGAATCCACGTCACGAGCGGCCCCGCCCTGGAGCGCAAGGGGGACCTCGCGGGCCTGCTCACCAACCTCGACGCGCGCGACGTGCTCTTCATCGATGAAATCCACCGCCTCAACGCCGCCGTGGAGGAATACCTCTACCCGGCCATGGAGGACTTCCGGCTGGACATCACCATCGACACCGGGCCCGCCGCCCGGGCGATGAAGATTGATTTGCCGCCCTTCACGTTGATTGGCGCCACCACGCGCACCGGCCTGCTCACCTCGCCGCTGCGCGACCGCTTCCAGATTCAGGAACGGCTGGAGTACTACGACGCCAAGGCACTGGAGAGCATCCTCCACCGCTCCGCGCGCATCCTGGGCATTCCCCTGGACAAGGAAGCCGCGCGCGAAGTGGCCAGCCGCTCGCGGGGCACGCCGCGCATCACCAACCGGCTGCTGCGCCGGCTACGTGATTTCGCGGAGGTGGAAGGCAATGGCAGAATCACCCTGGAGCTGGCGCAGAAGTCGCTGGACAGGCTCGGGGTGGACGCCAGCGGCCTGGACTCCATGGACCGCAAGATTCTGCTGACCATCCTCGACAAGTTCGGCGGCGGCCCGGTGGGCGTGGAGACCATCGCCGCCAGCGTGGGCGAGCAGCGCGATACCATCGAGGACGTGTACGAGCCCTTCCTGATGCAGGAAGGCTTCCTCCAGCGTACGCCGCGGGGCCGGATGGCCACGCACCGCACGTACCAATATTTCAAGAAGCAACCACCGCCCACGCCCCAGGGCAGCCTCTTCTGAGATGCCATGAGCCAGGACACGCCTTCCTCACCGCCCCGCGTCCCCCGCGACTTCTACGCCGACCTGATGCGCGCTTCCCAGACGTCGCGCGCCGGCTTCCTCGCCGAACGCGAGCGCTGGCTGCGTGGCGTGCCCGTGGAGGGGCGGGAGGAGCTGCTGTTCGAGTTCGAGATGCTGCTGCGCGCGGTGGAGCGCTACCTCAACCTCAACACGGTGGTGGACGCGCGCGACAGGCCGCTCGTCACGCGGGACTTCCGCGAGGAACTGGCGGATGTGCGCGACGCCATGGACCGCGCCATCCGCGTTGCGCGCCACCTGCAGGACCCGGACAGCGACCAGAAGATGGTCTTCCGCAAGTACGTGGAGACCCAACTCGCGGACGACCGCGTCCGGCGCGCGCTCATCGAAGAGCAACTGGACCAGGAGACGCCGCCCGAAAGCCTCTTCGTGTTGCGCGAGGCCTTCGACGCGCTGAAGAACCTGCTGGACCACCTGCTCAAGTTGCCGGCGGCGAACCTCGGCCTGTTCCAGGACGTGGGCAAGCTGTCCCTGCGGGAAATCGTCCTCAACCGCTACTTCCGTCCTTTCCGCCCGTTGGAGTTCCGCGTCGAATACGACCGGCTCCGTTCGGTGCGGCTGCTGGACACGCTGGTCACCCTCCAGGAGGAGCAGCGCACCGCCTTCACCACCGCCTTCCTGGGCCTCTTCCGGCTGCTGCACTACCTGGCCTACGTGGACGCGGAGGAGCAGCCGCCCTTCTCCCGCCGGGTGCGCGTGCTGCTGGCGCTGGTGCGCAGCGAGGCCACCGCGCTGGCGTCGTGGATGCACTCGGAGCTGTCTCCGAAGGCCGGCTCCAAGTCCCTGCAGGCCGCCACGCTGCGCGCCGCGCGCGACATCGCCCGAGAGACGGAGCGCGTGGCCCGCGAGGTGCTGGTCAACCTGGACCGCGACGCGGAAGCCCCCTTGCGCGCCGCGTCCGCCTTCACGGCGGTGCTGCGCACGCAGGTGGTGGCGCTGGTGGAGGCGCTGGCGCCCAACGGGGGCCTGGCCGACGGCGTCTTCGACGAACTGATGAGCCCGCAGGAGGCGGCGCTGCGCCTGCGCAAGGACCTGTGGGTATACGCCCAGCTGTGCCGCGCCGCGGAGTCCCACTTGCGCGCCGAGGACGTCCCCGCCGCCGAGCGCGTGCTGGACGCCCTCAAGGGCTTCCTGGGCTACTTCCACGACGGCAGCTACCAACTGCTGCGCTACGGCGACTACGACGCCTTCGACCGCTTCACCTCGCTGCTGGTGGAGCTGCCCTGGCCTCCAGAAGGGCCTGGCATCCGCGCCCGGCTCGGCGAGGACCTGCGGCGTTTCATCCAGACGCTGGAGTCTACCTTCCACGCCGTCAGCCGCCGCACGCACCTCCAGGGTCGGGGCTTTGATCGCCCGGACGCAGAAGCCCTGCGGGACAGGTTCCTCACCACCCCCGCACGCTGATACAGCCCTGTCGTGGTGCTACTGGCCACCCCGCACGACAGCCCCTGTGTGGGAGGGATTGTCACGGTGGGTGTTTGCGTCGTTGAGTTCCTTGCGCTATGGACGCGCCCGTGTTGCATGGAAGACATGGGTTGGTGAGGAGGGGGAGGGCGCGGGGATGCCAAGGACGGGGATGACAAATCCCCGACATCGGTGTCGCGGTTCAGGAGGGAATCAGCAATCCGCTACGGGGGGAGGGGCGCCAGGCCGGAACCGGTGCCCCTGAAGACGCACGAAAAAGCCGAGCAACTCCAAGGGGTTGGAGCCGAATTTCAAGCCCCGCGGCGCTGCCAGGCATGTCACACGGAAGTGGCATGCTGCTTGCTCGACTCGCGCGTCACATCAGACCACTGATGAACGTTTCCAGCCCCTCCGGCGGGTCTGGAGCGGAAGCTCCGCAGCACCGAGAAGCCACGAGGCGACACCCACAATGCGACCGTCCTCCTACAACCAGCGCACTCTCTCGAAGATCGCCTCCCTGCAGGGCGTGGGACTCCACTCGGGTGCCCGGGTGACGCTCACCCTGCGCCCGGCGCCCCCGGGGCATGGCATCGTCTTCGTGCGCACGGACCTCGCCCGCCCGGTGAGCATCCCCGCGCTGGCGGAGTACGTGGTGGACACGTCGCTGGCCACGACGCTGGGGCGTGACGGTGTCCGCGTGGGCACGGTGGAGCACCTGATGGCGGCGCTGGCCGGCATGGGCATCGACAACCTCCGGGTGGAGCTGGACGGTCCGGAAGTCCCCATCATGGACGGCAGCGCGGCGCCCTTCGCGGCGCTCATCCAGAGCGCGGGCGTGCGGGAGCAGGAGGCGCCCAAGGAGCTGCTGGTCATCCGCAAGGCCGTGTCGGTGGTGGACGGCGACAAGCAGGCGTCGCTCACGCCGGCCCGGCACTTCCGCATCAGCTGCACCATCGACTTCGAGCACCCCGTCATCCAGGGCCAGTCCTTCGACCTGGACTTCGGTGACCGGGACTTCGCGCGTGAGATTTCCCGCGCGCGCACCTTCGGCTTCCTGCGGGACGTGGAGAAGCTGAAGCAGATGGGCCTGGCCCGGGGCGGTTCGCTGGAGAACGCCATCGTCGTGGACGAGGTCTCCATCCTCAACCCGGACGGGCTGCGCTTCCCGGACGAGTTCGTTCGCCACAAGATCCTGGACGCCATCGGCGACGTGTCGCTGTTTGGCCGGCCCGTCATCGGCCACATGACGGCGTACAAGACGGGCCACGCGCTCAATCACAAGCTTGTGCGCAAGGTGATGTCCGACCCGAGCTGCTACGAAATCGTTCCCGCCCGCCGCCGCGAGCTGGAGGGCATGGGATTGGGCTTCTCTGGACTGGCCGGCGCGCTGGACTTCGAGCCGCTTGTCGCCTGACGTCATTAACTTGCAGGTCCGGTAAGGCTCGGCTAAGTGGGCGGGATATGCTCAACCGTCCCACCCGCGTCATCCTCGCCGCGCTCCTGGCGGCTACCTTCACCGCCGGCTGTAACAAGGAGAAGGCGCCGGCCACCGCCCCCGCGGCGCAGCAGGCCGCCGGTGAGCCCGCGCCCGACACTGTCGTCGCGACGTTCGGCGACGGGCAGAAGATCACCTACAAGGAGCTCAACGAGCGCCTCCAGGAGCCGCTGGCCAACCTGGAGAAGCAGAAGTCGCAGCTCCTGAAGCGTGGCCTGGACGGCATGGTGACGGAGAAGCTCGTGGATGCCGAGGCCAAGAAGCGTGGCCTCTCCCAAGAGGCGTACCTGAAGGCGGAGATCGACGACAAGGTCCCCGCGCCCACCGAGGAGCGCATCAAGGAAGTCTACGACGGTGCCGCTGGCCAGCTGCCCGAGGGTTCCACCTACGAGCAGATGAAGCCGCAGATCGTGGAGTTCCTGACGCAGCAGCCGAAGCAGGAGCGCGCGCAGGCCCTCTTCGAGGAGCTGCGCAAGTCCGCCAATGTCAAGCTGACGCTGCCGGAGCCGCCGCGTCCCCCCGTCGTCCGCAAGCAGGTGGCCGCCACGGGCGCCGCCAAGGGTGGTCCTGAGGGCGCGCCCATCACCATCGTCGAGTTCAGCGACTTCCAGTGCCCGTTCTGCAGCCGCGCCAACCCGGCGCTGGCGCAGGTGCAGCAGGAGTACGGCGACAAGGTCCGCATCGTGTTCCGCCACTTCCCGCTCGACTTCCACAAGGAGGCGCCGAAGGCCTCCGAGGCCTCGCTGTGCGCGCAGGACCAGGGCAAGTTCTGGGAGATGCACGACCTGCTCTTCGCCAACCAGCAGGCGCTGAGCGTGGACGCGCTGAAGAAGTACGCCGCCGACCTGCAGCTGGACACGGCGAAGTTCAACGCCTGCCTGGACTCGGGTGAGAAGGGCGCCATCGTTCAGAAGGACCTGGCCGAGGGCAAGCAGGCGGGCGTGTCTGGCACCCCGGCCTTCTTCATCAACGGCATCCTGCTGTCCGGCGCGCAGCCCTTCGAAGAGTTCAAGAGCATCATCGACGCGGAGCTGAACGCGCCGAAGAAGTAGTTCCCGGCAGTCGGAGAGGTGGGCAGTGGCGACACGACCCAAAGCCACGCCCCGTCTCGCGGGTGATGCGGCATCGCTCGACCTGGAGCGGCCGCTCGCCCAGGGGTTGTCCCCCTCCCGTCCCCTCCAGGCCTGGTTCCATGGGCCGGAGGGGATGGTCCTCCTCCAGGAGCCGCCCGGCTTCGCTGGCTTCCTCGCCGGCAGCCTGCGCACCCTGTCGGTGGAGGAAGTCTTCGCCCATGTCCTGTCCGGCATCCGCAGCGGCCTGCTGGCGGTGCAGCACGCCACGGGGCGCCGCACGGTGTCCTTCCGGGACGGCCAGGTGGTGTTCGCCACCTCCACGGAGCGCTGGGAGCGGCTGGGCGCGGCGCTGCTCCGCCTGGGCTTGCTGACGCAGGCGCAGCTGACGCAGGCCCTGTCTCGTGTGACGCCGTCGCGCCGCATCGGCCAGGTGCTGACGTCGGAAGGGCTCGTCTCCGAAGCCAACCTGTACAGCGCCATGACGTACGTGGTGCGTGAGGTGGTGCTCAGTCTCTTCGAGCTGGAGGACGGCAGCTTCGTCTTCGTCGAAGGCCCCGCGCCGATGGCGGACGTGGTGAAGCTGCCCGAGCGCACGCGGGACCTGGTCCTCACCGGCATCAAACGGGCGGAGCTGGTGTCGCGCCTGCGTCGGCGCTTCCCGGACGACACGCGCGTCACGCTGGGGCCCGAAGGGCCGCTACCTGGTGAGTCGCGGTTGTTCGCCAGGCTGGCGGACGGGCTGCCGCTGGCCAGCCTGCGCGCGTCCTATGAAGGCGGCCCGCACGCCTTCTACACCTGGCTTGAGGAGGCAGTGCGCGGCGGCAACGTGGCCGTCCACCCCGCGGCGCCGCCTCCGGCACAGGTGCCCGCCGTGGAGGGCATGGCCTGGGAGCTGCTGTCCGCGGAGGAGCGCTACAACCTGTTGTTGTCCCTGGTGCACCGGGCCCTGCGCGAGGCCGGAAAGGACACGGACCTGCTGCGCGGCTTCCTCGACGCGCCGCCGCAGGGCTTGGAGGACGCGTACGCCGGGGTGACGCTGGCGGCGGACGGGCGCGTGGACGTGGCGCGGCTGAGGGCCAACCTCTCCACGGGAGGCGAGGCGGTGGGCCGGGCCCTCACGTTGGAGGCCCTGGACGCCTTCGTGTCCTATGCGTTGTTTTCAGCGCGCAACGTCCTGCCCGCGGACGTGGCGGAGCGGCTGTCCAACACCTACCGCACCCTCCAAGGAGGACTGGCCTAGGGGGTCGCCCGTGCTCACGTTCGCCGTCACGGCGTTTGGGGCGGGGAGCGGGCATGGTCGCGATGCGGAAGTGGGTGTGGGGACTCCTGGCGCTGACGACGGCCTGCAGTGGCGCTCGCCAGGCGGTGAAGCACGGGGGGACCGGCGGCTCCGGGCCCGCCCCATCAGCGGAGGCCGCGAGCGAGGACAGTCGCTCGACGACGCGCCGCTACGTGGACGAGGACCTGGGCTTCGAAATCATCCGGCCCACGGCGGACTGGCAGCTGGACGAGACGAATGAGCGCACGCCGGAGGGGCTCGCCATTCCCGTCATCCTCCGCCACAACGTCTCCGGAGCGCAGGTGGTGTTGCAGGTGGCGCCCGCGGTGGCCTCTCCCACGCAGTTCGCGGAGCGGCTCACCGAAGGGCTCCGCCAGCACCCGGGATTCACCACCACGGACCCGGCGCCCATTCCGCTGTCGGACACCGCGGTGGGCTTCGATTTCCAGGTGGGGGATGGCGTGCACGGCAAGGTGGCCGTGCGTGAAGGCGTCCCCGGGCGCGTGTTGATGATGCTGGCCACCTGGCCAGCGCAGGCCGCGGCGGACGTGCCCCAGAGCGTGGATGCGCTCATCCAGGGCGTCCGCCCGCTCGCGGGGCCGGCGACGGCGTGGAAGGTTCCCCAGCGCTGAGGGCGCCCCTTCATCCAGGACGCCCTCTGTCTGGAAGGCCGCGCTACTTCGCGCGCTTCCGGGCCGGCTTGGCCTTGCTGGCCTTGGGCGCCGCTTCTACGGGCGCGGTGTCCTGCGTCTGCGCGCGCAGGCGGACGTACTCCACCAGAGTGCGCACGCCCACGCCGGTGCCGCCCTTGCTCAGGTAGCCACGCTCCTTGGGGCTGCTCGCCGGACCCGCGATGTCCAGATGCACCCACGGCGTCTCGCCCACGAACTCGCGGAGGAAGATGGCGGCGTTGATGGAGCCACCCCAGCGCTCGCCGGAGTTCTTCATGTCGGCGACCTCGGAGCGCAGGGCGTCCTTCTGCATGTCGCTGATGGGCATGCGCCACATCTCTTCGCCCGCGGTGCGCGCGGCCTGGAGCACCTGCGTCACCGTCTCCTCGTGGTCGCCGAAGGCGCCGACGATGTAGTTGCCCAGCGCGACGACGCAGGCGCCCGTGAGCGTGGCCAGGTCGATGATGGCGGCCGGCTTGTGCTCGGTGGCCCACGTCAGGATGTCGCCCAGAACCAGGCGGCCTTCCGCGTCCGTGTTGGTGATCTCCACCGTCTTGCCCAGGCGCGAGGTGAGGATGTCACCCGGCTTGTAGGCGTTGCCGGCCGGCATGTTCTCGCACGCGCCGATGAAGGCGTGCACGGGGAAGGGCGGCTTGAGCGCGGCGATGACCTTCATGGCGCCCAGCACCGCGGCCGAGCCCGCCATGTCCGTCTTCATATCCACCATGCCGTCCGTCGGCTTGAGCGACAGGCCGCCCGAGTCGAAGGTGACGGCCTTGCCCACCAGCGCCAGCGGCGGCTGCTTGGCGTCGCGCGCGTTCTTGGGCGTGTACGTCAGGTGGATGAGGCGAGGCTCCTCGGTGCTCCCCGCGGTGACGCCGAGGAACATGCCCATGTCGAGCTTCTCGATGTCGCGGCGGCCGCCGATGGTGGCCTTCATCCCGCCTTCCTTCGCGGCCTGCCGCGCGGCCTCGGCCAGCACCGTGGGCGTCACCGCGTTGGGCGGCTCGTTGACGAGGTCACGGGCCCAGTTGGTCGCCTCCGCGACGCGCTGCGCCAGCGTCAGCGCGTCATCGAGCTCGCGCGTGCGCTCCGTCCCCTCGGGGAGCACCAGGGACACCTTGCCCAGCTTCGCGGCGCCCTTCTTCTCCTCGCGCGCGGAGGACTTGTACTTGTCGAAGCGGTAGACGCCCAGCGCCACGCCTTCCACCACGGCGCGCACCGCGTCCTGCGCGGACTCGGTGGCCGGCAGGGCGAACGCCACCGAGGTGACCTTGAGCCGCTGCGCGGCCTTCGCGGCGCGGCCGGCGGCCAGCCGCAGCACTTCCGGGTGGAAGCGGGCGCGGTTTCCCAGGCCCAGCAGCAGCACGCGCTCGGACGACGTGCGCCCCAGGGTGTGCATCACCAGGCTCTGGTCCGCGCGTCCCTTGAAACCTTCCTGGGTGGCGGCGCCGCGCAGGCGTCCTTCCAGGGCGCCATCCGCCGAGGAGAGGGAGGACGGAGCGCTGTCTCCCAGCTCGCCCTCGAAGAGGGGAATGACGAGCAGGTCGCCGCTCGTCCGTGTGGCATCGCCGGAGACGAAGCTGAAGTTCATGGGCCGTGGAACTCCTGAACAGTGAAAAGGCTTGGGCTGGTGGAAAGGGCGCGGACTGTAACGCCCGCCCTGTTACACGCAAAGCGTTGGATTTCATTCGAGCATTGCATTGCTTCGTTGCACTGGGTAGCAGTGTGGGGAATGCCCACGCTGCTGATGCATCTGACCGCCATTGAACGGATGGCCGCCAACCCGGGCGAGCTGCCGGCGGATTGGGTGCGTGCGTTGTCGGAGGACCTGCCGTATGCGCGCTTCGGCGCGGCGCTGCCAGACCTCCCGTTATGCGAAGGCATCCGAGGTGGGCTCGCCGCCTTCCTGCCCGAACGGGAGCTGCCGCACTTCGCGCGGCTGTACCATGAGCGCGCCCCGGTGGGCTTCGGGCTGAAGATGGCGGAGCTGGTGGCCTCCGGCGCGTTGGTGGGCACCGAACCTGGCCTCGCGGTGCTCTCGGGTTACTTCACGCACCTGTGCCTGGACCGCCGTTTGTATCCGGTGGTGGACAGGTTGGTGGTGCGACACCGCCGCCGCGGTGAGCGCGCCCTGGAGGCGCACCGCGACATCGAATGGGCGCAGACGCTCTTCTATCTGCGCGAGCTGCACGGCATGGAGCTGCTCGGCACGCCGCGGCTGCGGGAGAAGTGTCAGGTGGTGAAGCGCCCGGGCTTCCCATGGCGGGGCATTGGCGGCGGGCTCTACGAGCTGGTCCGTTTGTCCTCACAGGAGCGTGTGGGCCAGGCGCCCAGCAAGTCGGAGGTCGATGGCTGGGTGCGCGGCCTCTACGTCTCCGGTCTCTTCCTTTCAAGTCCCATGGGCCGGGCGCGCGCGTTGCCGGCCTATGCGCGGCTGTCGTTCCAGGAGCTGTACCGCAACGACACGTTCGACTTCGCCGCAGAGGTGGAAGGCGCGCTGGAGACGGCGCGTGGCGTACTGCGTCGGTTGCACGGCTACATGGCGAGGGGCACCTTTACGCCCCGTACGCGAGCCCGCTTCCTGGAGGCCTTCCCCGAAGGGACGCTGGGCGCACGGGCGGCGTGATACCCGCAGAGCAGGCGTCCTGGCGAGCCCGGTTCCCCTCGGGGAATGGCGCTGTCCGAAGCGCGAGGCCGCTCCTATCCTCGAAGAGGAATGACGGTCCTACTCCTCATCGCGGTGGGCGCACTCGCGGGTACCTTGGGTGCGATGCTCGGCATCGGAGGCGGAATCGTCCTGGTGCCCGCGCTGGTGCTGGGGTTCGACATTCCTTTGGAGCAAGCCATCCCCGCGAGCCTCATGTGCGTGGTGGCCAGCTCGTGTTCCGCCGCCGCGGGCTATGTGCACAAGCACCTGAGTGACATCCGCCTGGGGCTGTCGCTGGAGCTGGCGACGGTGATGGGCGCCATCGCTGGCGGCATGGTGGCGGCCATGGTGGCGCCGGCGATGGTGGCGGTGGTGTTCGGGCTCTTCACGCTCTACGTGGCGCTGCAGATGTTGCTGCTGCGTTCGCCGCGCCAGGAGCCCGCCGCGATGGACGACTACGCGCCCGCCAACTACCCGCTGGGCATCTCCGGCTCCTTCGTGGCCGGTGGCTTGTCCTCGCTGTTGGGGGTGGGCGGAGGACCGCTCAAGGTGCCGCTGATGGCGTACGGCATGCACGTGCCGTTCAAGGTGGCCAGCGCGACGAGCAACCTGATGATTGGCGTCACGGGCGCCGCGAGCGTTGCCGCGTACGCGTTGAGGGGCCATCTGAAACTGGCGCTGGTGTCACCGTTGGTGGTGGGTGTCCTGGGAGGCGCATATGTGGGCAGTCGGCTGATGCCGAGGGTGCCCACGGCGGTGCTCAAGCGTTTGTTCGCGGTGGTGTTGTTGGTGGTCGCGGGACAGATGCTGTGGAAGGGAGGGGAGGGATTGTGGCCGAGCATCCTGAAGTGAGTGAACCCGAGGAAGCGCGCGCGGCATGTGCTTCCGTGTCGGCGGTGACAGCGGAGCATCCCGCCGTCGCGCGCAACGTGGCAGTCACGGGAGGGGCCGCGTCGCTGACGCCCCCGATGGACGGGGCGCCCATGGCGCAACCGGGCGCGGGGGCGGCGGAGCAGGCGCGGCATCATCACCGAGAGCGCGCGGTGGTGGGCGACCGGTGGATCGCACGGGTGCTGCGCGTCGGCGCGGTGGTCAGCGGCGGAATGTTCGTCCTGTCGCTGGGGCTGGAGGCCATGCCCCAATCCGAGCGCGTGCACGTCGCCATCGACATATTGCGAAAGGGCGCCGCGTCACTGCTGTTGGTGACGCCCGTGGCGCGGCTCGCGGTGGCGGGCACGCTGCTGGGCCTGCGGGGTGAGTGGCGCTACATGGCGATGGCCGTGGGCGTGCTGGGGCTGCTCGCCATCGCGGTGGGCACCGGCATCCAAGCCTAGGAAGAGCGCGTGTGACAGCGCTCTCCCCGGTGTCAGGGAGGAGCGCTCACACGCCGCGCGCGGTGAAGTGGGCCAGGATGTTCTGGACCTTGGCCACTTCGCCCGTCTGACCCAAATCTCCGTAGAGCGGAATCAGTGTCTCGAACTGCTTGCGGGCCGCCGCGAAGTCCTGCTGGTAGTAGCAGGACAGGCCCAAGTCCCAGCGGGCGCGGGCCTCATATGCGTGGTCGTGCACCTCCTGGTACAGCTCCACCGCGCGGAGCAGGTGCGGGCGCGCACCTTCGTGGTTGCCGAGGAGCCCCTCGGACTCGCCCAGCAGCAGGTGGCCCAGCGCGAGCGCCTCCGGGTCCTCGCCCTGCTCCAGCAGCGGCACGGCCTCCAGGAAGCGCTTGCGCGCGGGCTCGTAGTCGCCCTTCTCCATGCGGATGTCGCCGATGTCGATGAGCAGCCGCGCCACCCGCTCCGTGTTTCGCGTCTGGCGCAGGAGGATGAGCGCCTCCTGGTACTTCTCCTCGGCGGCCTCCGGCTGGCCCAGCGAGCGCAGGGACTCGCCGATGCAGGCGCGGGCCAGGGCCTCGCCCTCACGGTCCTTGGACTCGTTGAAGAGCATGGCGGCGCGGGCAATCTGCTCGATGGCGCCGCGGTGATCCTCGAAGTTCGCCTTCACCACGCCCAGCCCCATCAGGGCCTGCGCCTGGCCGGGTTTGTACTTGGCCTCTTGGAACTTCTCGAGCGCCTCTTCGTAGAACTGCCGGCTGGCGGCGTGGTCCTCCAGCAGACCGTGCAGCTCGGCCAGGGTCACCAGACCCTGTCCCACCTCGGTGGGCGAGCCGGTGATGCGCAGCGGCGCCAGCGCGTTCTTCTGCTTCTGGATGGCGTCGAGGATGTGGGTACGTTGGGTGTCTTCGGGCGGGTGGTGCATGGGGGGCCTCAGGCGTCGCCACCCTTGCGGCGGCGGGAGGTCTTGTCCAACGAATCGTCCTTCTCGCTCCCGTCAGTCCCGTTGGCGGCCACGGCCAGGGAATGGGCGCCCGGGTGCCGGTCCCTCTCCACCTTGTCGGCCTTTTCGTGGACGAGGATGGGGGAGAAGAAGCAGTCCTTCTTCGTGTACTCGTCGAAGGCGAAGGCGAAACGGTAGCTGGCCGCCGCGCGTTGGTTGCAGTCGGTGCGCTCGCAGAAGCGGCAGGAGATGCCGGACGGAATGGCGTCCTTGCGCAGGTCCGTCGTGGGCAGGCCGTAGGCCAGGTACTTGGCGTTCTCCGCGTGGGTGCCCAGGCCGATGGAGTACGCGGTGCCCTTGACGATGGAGCCCTCAATCGGCTGGAGCTGCACCTTGGCGAAACAGAAATAGGCGGTGCCGTCCGGCATGATGGAGTACTGCCGCGTCAGCTGGGACGGGTTGAGGAAGGCCAGGTGCACGGCCCACTTGGCGCAGCTGCCGCCGCCGGAGGCGAAGCGGATGCCGGTGCCGCTGTAGCGCTTGGAGATGTTGCCGGCGATGTCCGCGCGCAGGAAGTGGAACGGAAGCCCGGGGCGCTTCGGGTCCGACAGGTTGCACAGGCGGTGGGCCACCGTCTCGTAGGTGGAGCCGAAGATGCTCGACAGCAGCTCCACGTCGTAGCGCGTGCGCTGGACCTCCTTGAAGAAGTCCCCGTAGGGCAGCATCAGAGCGCCGGCGAAGTAGTTGGCCAGGTTCACCTTGATGAGCCGCTGCGTCTCGCCATGGCGCATGCGGCCCGCGTCCAGCACGCGCTCCAGCAGCTTCTCGCGATCCATCACCAGCAGGCCAATGGACGCGGCAATCTGGAACTTCAGCGGCTGTTCGGTGAGGAATGGCGACAGCGTCAGCGTCCGCTCCTCCGGGTCCAACCGCCGCACCACGGACGAGCCGGAGGGGGATGGGTCGTCGAAGAGGACGCGGTAGCCGAAGCGCTCCTCCAGGAGCCGGATGAGCTGACCGCTGGTGAGCTGCCGCTCAAGCCGCACGTCGCGGCGCAGCGCGTCCGCCTGCTCTTCCAGCTCCGGGAAGTAGTTGCGGTGCTTCTCCAGGAAGTCGCTGACCTCGTCGAAGGGCGAGTAGTCGAAGCGCACGCCGGGCGAGGTGCCGTTGCCCGGGCCGCCCTGGGCGCGCGTGCGCTCCTCGACGTTGAGCTGTGCCAGCACGTTCTCCAACTGCGTGCGGGTGTTCTTGTAGAGGTTGAAGAGCGCCGCCACCGTGCCCGCGAGCTTCGGCTCCGCGGAGAGGGACTGGAGCGACTCCGGGTCGATGTCGAGGCTCTTGAGGAGCGGCTCGTCCAGCAGCTTCGCGAGCGCTTCATCCACGCGGCCTTCGCCCAGCGTGGACATGAACTGCTCGGGGTCCTGGTCGAAGTAGCGCAGGGCCTTCCAGAGCAGGGGGAAGGGCATCACCCGCTTACCCTTCTCGATGAGGTTCAGGTACGCGGGGGAAACGCCCAGGTCCTTGGCTGCGTCCGCCTGCTTGATGTTCCGTGCAAGGCGCAGTCCCCGAAGCTTCAGGCCCACGTTGGCGTTCAGTGCGTTGTCGTTCATGGCCGGGTGCGTTGATGCCTTCGGCGATCGCGAATGGCCGCGCGCGCCTCGGGCTCTTTACCCACTCTGCAAATCGATTTACCGATTTGCAATGATCCTTTTCATCCACGAGGACCCCTGTCGGCCCTGCGACGGACCGGTTGGACCGCGGTCGGAACCGGGGTGCCGGGTACATTCAACCTCATGAAATCACTTCCCTTTTGGGGCGTGTGGGGAACCTGTCGCCGCTCTCTCCACAGCGCCTTGTCAAGCATTTACTGATGCGCTGCGGCATGGTCGGGTCGCGTTTCGGTAAAGGGTAAAACGCCGGTTTACAAGAACAGTCCGGGGCTCGGGTGCGATCGAAGGTGGGGACTGAGCGGGGCGCCCGCTGCCAGGGGACGATTCACCTCCGGCGCGTCATGGGCGAACCTTCGCCGCGTATGGATGGTGGGCATGGATGGCCGCGAAGGTGGAGCAGGGCACCGCTGCGCATGCGTGCCCGAGCCGCCGCCGTCATCCTGCTCGGCCTGTCGCTGATGTCGTGTCAGGCGTCGCTGCGCCACCACCCCAGGGAGGATGCAGCGGCGCTGCGCTACAACCTCACCTACGTGCGTGAGCCCGAGCACGCGGTGGACGTGGAGGTGGTGCTGGTGCGGGGAACGCCGCGAGAGTTCCTCTTCAGTCAGCCGGGCGCCGTGACGACAGTGGTCGCGCACCGGGAGGATGGGGGCGTCCAGACGTTGCCGGTCCAGGAGGGCCGCGTCGTGCTGCCTCGGGGGACGCGCTTCTTGCGCTACCGCTACGCGCTGGACGCCTCTATTCGCGAGCGCGGCCCGGACTTCTTCCAGGGCTCCGGAGACGGCGATGCGCGGCACGTCGCGGGCCGCGCGTACCTCATCCGGCCGCGGGTGGTGAAGCCGGGCCTTCGCGTGGAGCTGTCGCTGGTGGGCACCGATGCATTGCTGCCGTGGCAGCCCGGGGAGAATGGCGTGTACCGGCTGCGCGGCGAGGACCTGGTGGACTCGGGCTTCCACGGCTTCGGTGGCCGCCGGTGCCAGGTGCGTCTGCCGGACGCGGTGCTGGACGTGGCCATCCTGGGACACTTCACGCACCTGAGCGACGCGGCCGTCTGCACCTGGTTGGGCAAGGCCGCGGAGGAGGTCCGCACCGTGCGGCGCGCCTTCCCGCATCCGCGAATCACCGTGCGGGTCATCCCCGCGCCCGGACACCACGGGCCCAGCGTCTTCGGCATGGTGCGCTGGAGTTCGCCGCCCAGCATCTCCATCAGCGTGGGGCAGGAGGCGCGGCCGGAGGACTTCGCGCGGGACTGGGTGGCCGTCCACGAGATGCTGCACCTGACCCATCCTGTCTTCGTGCCCCGCGTGCCGTGGCTGTCGGAGGGGCTGGCCACCTACTACACGGAGGTCGCGCGTGCTCGCTCCGGACGGCAGGACTCGCGGCGCGCCTGGGAGGAGCTGCTGGGCGGCTTCGCTCGGGGGCTCGAGGGCAATGACACGCGAACCATGCAGGAGGCCGTGTCTCAAGACAGCTTTTCGCTCGCTGTCTATTGGACGGGAGCGCTCTTCGCGTTGCATCTGGACGTGGAATTGCGCCGTATCACTGGAAACACGCGTGGGCTGGATGACGTGCTGGAGTTGCTCGCGGTTCGCGGTAGTTCCTCGACCTTCGGGGCATTCGGTGCCGCGGTGGATGCCATCGCGGGACAGCCGCTGTTCAATGCTCTGCTGGAGCGGCACTTGCCGCGGCCTGCTTTTGCAGAGCAGGCCGGTCTGCTAGAAGCGCTGGGTGTCCAGGAAGGACCCAACGGCGTCTCGCTGGTACCCGCCCGAGACAGTCTGTTGCGTGATTCGGTGGTCGGTCGGCGCAGCCACGGCGAAACACCCTGAATGCAACCACGACCTCCACACAACACCCCCACGCAGTACCGAAAGGAAGTCTCATCCATGAACGTCAAGGCGCTTGCAGCGGTTGTCGGCACCCTGTCCCTGGCCGCGCTGGCCACGGGTTGTGTGACCAAGAAGTCGGCGGAGATGGAGCCCGCCACGGCCGAGGAGACCGGCGCGGAGAGCAGCGGCGCCACGGAGTCGCAGGAGGCCGCTCCGGCCGCGACCGAGGAGAAGGGCGCCGAGGGCAGCTGTGGCGCCGGCTCGTGCGGCTCCGGCTCCTGCGGCGGCCAGAAGAAGGAGTAGTTCCGCCGGACGGAAGTCCCGAGGGCCTGGTGAAGGCCGGGCCCTCGCTGCCGGGCGGTTGAGCAGCGCCACCGCCGCCCGGGTTGTTTCCCACGCTTCGAGAGGGCTTCTGCCGTGGTGACGTACGCACAGCGACATGGGCTGAAGCCGCTGGGCGCGGGCATCGGGCTGCGCAGGAGCTTCTATGCGGAGCTGCCGCGCACCGAACGGACGCTCGACTGGGTGGAGATCATCCCGGAGAACTTCCTGTCACTGGGTGGGCGCTCGCAGCGCGCGCTGGACGCATGCACGGAGCGGTGGCCCGTGTTGCCCCACGGCGTGGGGTTGAACATCGGCGGCCCGGACGCGCTGGACGACGACTATGTCCGGGGACTGGCGGCACTGGTGAAGCGGGTGGACGCGCCCTTCTTCTCCGACCACCTCTGCTTTTCGCGGCTGGACGGCGTGTACCTGCACGACTTGCTGCCGCTGCCGTTCAGCGAGGCCGCTGTCGAGCACGTGGTGCCCCGCGTGCGCGAGGTGATGAACCGGGTGGGCCGTCCCTTCCTGCTGGAGAATCCCAGCTACTACGCGCGGATGCCCGGCGGCACGTTGCGGGAAGCGGACTTCCTCCGCCACGTCGTGGAGCAGGCGGACTGTGGGCTGTTGCTGGACGTGAACAACGTCTACGTCAACGCGCGCAACCATGGCTACGACGCGCGGGCCTTCGTGGATGCCCTGCCGCTGGAGCGCGTGGTGCAGATTCACCTGGCCGGCCACACCTGCTACCCGGACGTCATCGTCGACACGCATGGCGATCGCGTCTGCGACGACGTGTGGTCGCTCTACCGCTACGTGCTGGCGCGCACCGGCCCGGTGGCGACGCTCATCGAGTGGGACCAGGACCTTCCTTCACTGGATGCGGTGTTGGACGAGGCGGACGTGGCGCGCGCGTCGCTCCGGGAGGTCGCCGGCCCATGAAGCCGTCCCTGCGCGACTTCTTCGACAGCATGGGGGACTACCTCGCGGAGCCCGGCCCGGAGTCGCTGGCCGCGTTGTACGCGAGGCACCCGGGGTGGGAGGCGCCGCGCGAGCGGGTGTCGCTCTACGGCGGCTTCGTGCTCGGCCATGTGCGCTCCGCGCTGGACAAGGTCTTTCCGTTGACGCGCCAGGCCCTGGGGCAGGACGCATGGGACGACCTGGTGGTGGCCTTCACGCGGACGCGGCCCTCTCGGCACCATGAGCTCAACCACCTGTGCGAGGGCTTTCCCGCGTTCCTCGCGGACGCGGCGGCCTCGCGGAGGTTGGCGTCCTTCGTGCCCGCGCTGGCCCGCTTCGAGTGGACCGACTTCGCGGTGTTCGCGTCCCTGGAGCCTTCGCCCGAACGCGTGGAGCGGCTGACGGCCAATCCCACCCTGGTGGTGCTGGAGCACGACTTCCACCTATGCGCGTACGTGCGGGCCCGAGGCGCCGCGACGTCACCGGAGGCAGGCGCGGAGCTGGCGCTGCTGTGGCGCCACCCGGAGCAGTTGAAGACGCTCTACATGGCCGCCACGCCACCGGCGCTGCTGGTGTTGAAGATGGCGGTGGAAGGGCTGGCCCTGGCGGACGTGGTGGCGGCCACGGGCATGGTGGAAGCCGACCTGCACGCGACGGTGACGCGCTTCGGCCGCGACGGACTGGTGCTTGTCCCGGACGGCAGCGACGGGGGATGAAGGGCCCTCGCTGTCTGGGCGCTCAGTGCCAGGGGTACGTCACCAGGCCTCGCGCCGTGCCCACGTAGCGAGGTCCTCCCGGAGCCACCAGCAGGGCGCTCACGTCCGGGGCCGGCAAGCCCTCTTCCGTTCCGAAGTGGGTGGCGATGTCTGCTGACACGTCATAACGCACCAGCCCGTTCTTCGTGCCGGCCCAGAGGATGTCCCGGGTGCGCGCGTCCGCGGCCTGCCGTTCGAAGTGGAGCGTGCGAATCTCCTCGTCCTGCAGTCTCCAGGGCGCGTCGCGCAGCGCGGGACCGGGCTGTCCCAGCGCGCTGAAGCCCTTCCTCGTGCCGGCGAACACCTGGCCCTCCGGCCCCACGGCCACGGAGAGGACGTCGTCATCGGGGATGGCCGGCGGAGCGTGAAGCCGCACCGAGACTTCGGCGAGCCCGGGCTCGAAGTCGTCGTTCGCCCAGATGGTGATTTCCGCCAGGCCGCCCGATGTGGCCGCCCAGGCCGTCACGCGTTCCGGGCTGGAGTCCGGGGAGATGGCGAGCTGGCGCACCTCAAGTCCCTCCAGCAGGCGGCGGCCTCCCACGGTGCCCGCGCGTCCTCCGGAGGCGGGGTCGCTCGCGCGTGTGAGGACCAGGCCCCGGCGGGTGCCCAGCAGCAGCACGTCCGGGGATTCCCATGCGGCCACCGCGGTCACCGCCGCGCCCGTGGACCCCAGCATGGCGCCCGTGTGTCGCGTGCAGGTGCGCTGGATACACCGGAGCACGCCGCCGCCGTCGGTGCCCACGAAGAGCACGTCGTCGCCTCCACCTTGAAACGCATGGAGCGACAGGGCCGGGGCGTCCACGTCCAGTAACACCGTGGAGGCGCGCTCCGCATACACCCGAGGGGAGGCACCATCGGCGTAGCGGAGCCCGTCCGGGGTGAGTGCGAGGGCCACCACGGGCCGCTGCGCGTCCGGAACGTCCTCCATCAACCGCGCGCGTCCCAGCGGCAGCACCGTGAAGGACGTCGCCGCGCGGCTCACCGCGCCGTCCTGGTCGGTGGCGGCCAGCACCGTCGTGTGGCGACCGACGAGGGGAAAGGCGAGGGTGGCGGTGGGCAGCGGCAGCGCGACCGTCAAGAAGCTCCCCGCCAGGTTGTCCAGCCACGCCAACTCCGCGATGTGGCCCTGAGGGGCCGCGGGCCTCGCGAAGCCGGTGAGGACCACGGGTTGCCCCTCCAGGCATGGGCCTCTGCCGCAATCCAGCGGTCCTTGCATCACGCTCTCCACCCGCACGTCGGGCGCGCCATTCACGGTGACGGCCACGGCCGCCGCGCAGGCGAGTCCCCACGGGTCCGTCGCGGTGAGCGTCAGCACGTGGTGGCCGGGCGTGGACAGGCGGACGGTGTGCGTGTTCGGACCCTGGGCCAGCGCGCCGTCCCGCGAGGACACCCACGTGTAGCGCAGGCCCGTCCGCGCATCCTCCGCGTCCGACGCCGAACCCGTGAGCGTCTGGGGCACACCCGCGTTCACCACCGCGTCCGGAAGCGGTGCCTGGATGGAGCAGCCCGTGGGCGGCGTGTTGATGATGGCGCGCACCGGCCGTTCCACGCAGCCGCGCAACGCGGTGTCTTCTGGGTCCACGGCGCACGCGGACAACACCTGCGCACCGGCCACGGACAGCACGGCGCTCACGGCTTCACCCGTGCCCAGGGGCGTGGGCTCGGCGCTGGCGGTCCAGATGGGCTCCACCGGTTGCTCCGTCTCCGGGTCCACGCAGCGGGCCCGCAGCCGGCTGGGGACGCCCACGAGCAGGCGTGGATTCTCGGTCGTGGGGAGCTCCAACTCGCACCGGGGCGGAAGGTTGGTGACCAGCCGCACCTGCACGCTGTCCAAGGCGGTGTTGCCGCGCCCATCCACCACCCGCGCCCTCACCGTGTAGACGCCGGGCGTGGTGAAGGCGTGTGTCAGGGCCGGGCCTCGGCCCAGCGGATGCCCGGAGGGCGCCAGGCTCCACTCCACCGCGCCGTCCAGGTTGCCCGTGCCTCCCTCGGCGTGGAAGTCCTGGGCGGTGGCCGCGAAGCGGACGGAGGCGCCGTGGGGCGGGGCCTCGCCTTGCTTCACGAAGATCTCCGCGGGCTCGGGCCGGAGGATGCGCACGCTGGGGGCGCGCGTGGCGCGGACGGTGACGCGCACTTCGGCGGTGGCGGAGGCCTTCGTGGCGGAGTCCTCCGCGGTGCAGCGGAGGGTGTCCTCGCCGGCCACGGACAATGTCGCCCGCGCCACGTCGCCGGCAGGCAGCGGCCCGGACAGCGCGGACGTCCACTGCACCGCGCGCCCCTGGAGCCGCACGCCACGCTCCGTCATCGCCATGCACTCCAGGCCCAGCTCCTCGCCGAGGTTGAAGGTGCTGCCCGGCGCGGGGCGCAGCACGGTGGCCACGGGAGCACCCCGCGCGAGGACGTTCAGGTGGAGTGACGCGCTCGCGGCCAGTCCACCGGCGTCCACCACCGAGGCGGTCAGCCGCTGCTCTCCTGGTTCGCGGAAGGCGAGGGTGGCGCGCGCGCCGCGGGCCAGTTGCCCTTCGATGGAGGACACCCACAGCACGTTGGCGCCCAACGCTGCGCCTTCCTCTTCATCTTCGACGGTGGCCGCGAACTCCACGGCCTGGCCCACGCGCAGCGGGATGATGTCCAGGGTGGGGCTGACTTCGAGCCGGGGAGGCGTGTTGTGAGTCGTTGACGGAGGGCGGGGGGCTGGCTCACAGCCCCACAACGTGGCGGCGTACAGGGGGACCAGGACGAGGCGGAGCCGAGGGGGGCCTTGGCTCGCCACGGGGTCACGTCCCGGCCTGGCAGACGGGGCCCGCCGATGAATCCACGCACCGCCGGCTGCCCGGGCAGTCGAGGTCTGTTGCGCAGGGCGCCGTGCAGGCCCCGCTGACACAGCGCCCTTCGAGCAGTCCCAGCTCGTGGCAGCTCGCGTCGTCGGTGCAGGGCGCGTCCATCCGCCGCAGGGCATGGCAGCCCGCGAAGTTCGCGGCATCCGGCAGGCACCGCCCGGACTGGCAGGTGAATCCCGGCGCGCACCGTGTCGACCCATCGTCGTCCGGCGGTACCTGGACGGTGGGGGGGGCGACATCGTTGTCGTCACACCGGGTGGCGCATGCGGCGCTTCCTCTGGGCAGCACCTCGCAGTGCGTCCCCGGGGCGCATTGCCAGTCGCCCGTGCAGGGCGCGCACAGGGGACCGGGGCCTTCGCAGCGGTTGCCCTTGCAGGTCAATCCCTCGCCGCAGTGCGAGTTGCCGAAGCACTCCAGGCACTTCTTGTTCGGCGCGCACACCAGGCCTTCCTCGCAGCCAATCTCTTGGCAGCCCTGTTCGAGGAGCGACTCATCCACCACCAGGTCGACCTTGAGCTCCTTCTTCTCGCCCGGGCCCGCGCAGTCCTGGACCTGGGTGGCCGGAAATCCCAGGGCCGTCACCGTCACCGTGTAGCAGCCGTCCGGAAGGGGCCCCACGCGCAGTCGCCCCTTCGCGTCCAGCAGCAGCCGCTGGAAGGGCGTGCCCTCCACGGACGCCTCCGCCGCGGACAGCCGGAAGCCGTTGGTCGTCTTCACGTGCAAGTCGAGGAAGCCCGCGGGCGTGGGCGCCACCGGTTGCACCTGGACGGACTGGCCTCCCAATACCCGCACCTGGACGCGGGCGGCCTTTTCGGTCGTGGCGATGATGAAGAGCTCCGCCATCCCCGTGGGGACGTCTTCCAGGGTGAAGCGCCCGTCCGCGCCGACATGGCTGCTCACGCCGGGCTGGCCCACCAGCGACACCATGGCCACCGCGGGGTCGCTCTCCGTGAGCTGCCCATGCACGGTGCCTACCCGGAAGGGGGCGTTCTCCAGGTTGCCGCAGCCCGCGGCGCAGCAGGCCACGAGGGTGGCTACCGCGATGTGAAACGTCGAGCGCATCAGAAACGATATCCCGCGCCTGCCCAGCCACCCGTGAAACCCACGGCCTGCCCCTGCCCATCCACAACGACATACGTCAGCATGAACTGGGCCTGTGTCATCAGCTCCAGCCGCTCACCCACCCGCCACACGATGCCGCCCACCACGCCGGGGCTGACGGTGAAGAACCGTTGCCCGTTGACGGCGGCCTCTACGTCAAAGGACCGCCTGAGGTGCAGGCCGGCCACACGCGGCCCCGCGAACAACGTCAGCCGCTCCCAGCGCCACAGGTAGGGGAGGGCCACGCCCGCGGAGACGGTGGTGTAGCGGAAGGGCACCTCGCTGCCCGGCGTCAGCTGCAGGGCCCGGTCGCCGGTGCTGAAGGCCACGTCGAAGAGCAGTCCGAAATCCTGAAGCGGCTGGTCCTCCAGCCGCAACGACAGGGCGACTTCGGGGGACATGGGCAGCAGCTCCGTGCGGCTGCGGGCATCCGCGAAGCTGAACATGCCGCCCATCAGCGACAGCGAGCGCCGCGGGAAGGCCTCCGCCAGCAGGCGCTCCAGGGGCAGACGGTCCCCCTGGCCCACCTCCACGTCACGGCGCATGAGGACCGCGTCGCCCTTGGTCAGCTCCACCGTCCGCTTGCCGGGCGTCACCGCCGCGCCGCCGGGCAGGTCCGTGCGCTCCTCGCCGTCCACCTTGAGCGTGAAGCCGTCCAGGCGCGGGTTGTAGGAGAACAGCTCGGGGCGGCCCGTCCGGGTGATGCTGCCGGAGAGCACCACGGGGTCCGCGCCCACTTCCAGGATTTCCGCCGACGGCCGCTGCCGCCCCTCGGTGAAGGCGAAGGTGCGGCGGCGTGCGTGGTCATGGGCCTCGGTGGCCGTGACGGCGCCGTCACCATTGCGGTCCGCCGCGCCGCTCAAGCCGTCGATGAGGAAGTGGGTGTAGATGTCGTTGCGCAGGCTCTCGTCCTCGCGCGCCGTCTCGCCCCAGTCGCAGGCGGCGAACACCATGGACGCGCGCGACGACTCCTCCAGCGGCCGGGCGTAGAAGCCGGACTTGATGCCCTCCAGCTCCGCCTTCAATTCCTTGGGCAGCAACGACTTGCCGCTGCCGCTGTGGCAGGTGGCCAGCACCAGCATTCGGCGCCGGCTGGCCAGCCCGTCGAACTCCGCCTTCAGCGTGTCCATGCTCAGCGCCGTCTGGGGGATGTCCCGGTAGGCCGCGTCGCGGGTGACCAGGTAGCGCCGCAGCTCGCCCTTCGCGTCGCGCGCCAGCGTGCCGTGCGCTGAGAAGTAGACGACCACCACGTCATCGGGGCGGTTCGCCTCCTTCTTGAGCTGCTGGAGCGCCGCGAGGATGGCCTTGCGCGTCGTCTCCTCGCGCCGGGTGAGCACGCGCACCTGGTCGAACCCGCCGCGCGCGGGGTCCTTCAGCGCGGCGCCCAAATCACGGGCGTCCTTGCCGGTGTAGCGCAGCTCCTTCCAGCGCGGGTCGTCGAACGAGGCGATGCCCACCAGCAGGGCCATCCGGCGTGGCTTGTAGGCGCTGGACAGCGACGCTTCATCGAGCTTCAGCGGCACCAGTCCACCCTTCTCCCCGGAGGAGGAGGGCGTCGCGCACGCGGCCAGACAGGCCAGCAGGATGGGAAGGAGTCGCCTCACGTGGAACCGTTCAAGGACGATTCTGGCCGCTTCGCACGCTCACGTCGAACCGGATGATGGCCAGTGGGCCCTGGCCCTGGGGGCCTGCCCCGCTGCCTCCCTCCAACATTTCACTGACCGTCTCGGCCTCTGGCGGCGCACCGGTGGAGCCCACCAGCCACAGCGTCACCGGGCCGGCCTCTCCCGCGAGGCTCACGCCCGCGAGCCCCTGCGGCCCCTGCAGGTCATGGGTGCCCGCGACCAGGGGAAAGTGGCCCAGCAGCTCCGGCGCCGCGCCCTGCCGTTGCTCGAAGAGCAGGGCGGTGCCCGCCTCGGTGGCGTGGTAGCGCAGGAGCAACACATCCGAATCCTTCACCGAGCTGCCCGGGTCCAGACGCCGCAGGACTCCCGCGCTGTCGCGAGCCACCACCGACAGCTCCAGGGCGATGCGTGCCAGGCGTCCCTTCTCACCCGTCCATTCCACCGCGGAGCCTTCCTGGCCGACCGGGTCCGCCACCCGCATGCGGGGCAGCAACACCACCGCCAGCAGGCACGCGGCAAGCCCTCCGGCGACCATGCCCCAGCGCCCGGCCGCGGGCCGATGGGCTCGCAGCTCGCGCCGCACTCGCGCCAGACCCACTTCATCCAGGGGCGGAGCGGACGCGCCGGTCGGAGCGAGCCCCAGCAGCAGCGAGTCCACCTGGCCGTCGAGCAGGCCCGGGCCCGGGTGCGTGGCGAGGAACGCCTCGCACGTCTCACACGGGTGCGCCAGGTGCGTGGCGAAGTACGCCACGGCCTCGGGCTCTCGGCGGGAAAGGGCGCCCAGTGCGCCATCATCCAGGTGCTTCATGAACACTCACTCCCACCGGCCGGCGAGGACTCGCCGCAGCAGCTCGCGTTTGATTCGAGACCGGAACCGCTCCAGCCGCATCGTCACCGCGCTTTTTCCCACGCCCAGCTTCTCCGCAATCTCCCGCGCGGACAGCTCACCCTCCACGTAGAAGAGGTGCACCGTCCGTTTCTCCTCGCCTTCGGGCAGCTCCGCGATGAGTCGCCGCACCACCGCGATGTCACGCTCCAGTTGCAGCGCCTCGGGAATGTGGGGGACCGGTTCCGGTTCCGGGTCCGCCACGTCTTCCTCCAGCCGCCGGGTGCTGGACTTCCGCTCCAGCCGTGTCCGGGCCCGGTTTCGGGCAATGGACAGCAGCCATGACTCGAAGGCCCCCGGCTCCTTCAACCGGGGGAGCGCCCGGAACGCCCGGACGAAGGTCTCCTGGATGACGTCCTCCACCTCATCCGCGTCCAGTTGGGCGAAGCCGCCCACCAGCCGCGTCACCAGGGGACGCGTGCGCCGGTAGAGCTCGCTGTAGGCAGACGCCTGCCCTTGCGATGCCCGCCGCACCCACTCCGTCAGTCCCTCCGACGCACCCACCTGACCTCCAGACCCTCGCAAAGGCCCACCGGCCACAGGGCCGGTGGACGCCACCGTCTCCATGGATGCAGGCGGGCAACCTTTTTCTCGCTGGCACCCGGGGGGGCGCTGGGGGGAAGAATGTCTCCGCGGCCGTTCATTTCAAGAAGGGACACTGCCATGCGCGTCATCAACTTCAACGCCGGCCCGGCCGGACTGCCACTGCCGGCCCTCGAGCGGGCTCGGGACGAACTGATTGACTTCCAGGGCTCCGGCATGTCGGTGATGGAGCACAGCCACCGGGGACGGGAATACGAGGGGGTCCACGACGAAGCCATCTCCCTGTTGACCCGGCTGCTAGGGATTCCCGACACCCACCAGGTCCTGTTCCTCACCGGCGGCGCCTCCCAGCAGTTCGCCCAGGTGCCGATGAACTTCCTGCGGCCCGGCGCCAGCGCGGACTACCTCATGACGGGCGTGTGGAGCGAGAAGGCCTTCGACGAGGCGAAGTACTACGGCACGCCGCGCGTCGCGGTGAGCACGGCGCGGCCGGACAAGCGCCACACGCGGGTGCCCCGCCAGGATGAGCTGCGCCTCGACTCGAACGCGGCGTATGTCCACCTGACGAGCAACAACACCATCTTCGGCACCCAGTGGCACACCTTCCCGGACGTGGGGAACGTGCCGTTGGTGGCGGACATGAGCTCGGACTTCCTGTGGAAGGGCTTCGATGTCAGCCGCTTCGGCCTCATCTACGCGGGCGCGCAGAAGAACCTGGGGCCCTCCGGCGTGACGCTGGTGGTGGCTGACAAGGCGTTCATCGCGCGGGGCCGGACGGACATTCCGAAGATCTTCCGCTACACCACCCACGCGGAGAACAACTCGCTCTACAACACGCCGCCCACCCTGGCCATCTACCTGGTGCGCAACGTCCTGGCCTGGATTCAGTCGGTGGGGGGGCTCGCGCAGTTGGAGCAGTGGAACCGGGAAAAAGCGGCGTTGCTCTATGGGGCCGTGGACCGGCACCCGGACTTCTACCGCGCGCCGGTGGAGCGCGAGTCCCGTTCAGTGATGAACGCTGTCTTCCAGTTGCCCACGGATGAATTGGATGCGGCTTTCGTCGCTGACGCGAAGCAGCAAGGAATGGTGGGCCTCAAGGGGCACCGGACGGCCGGAGGAATCCGCGTTTCGATGTACAACGCGGTGAGCGTAGAGAATGTGCGCACGCTGGCCGCCTTCATGGACCACTTCGTGAAGACGCGCGGGTAGGCTGCGTCCAACCGCACGGATTACCCATGCCCGGAGGATTCATGAAAGCCACGCTGACCGCCGTCGTGCTGTCCCTGATGTTCGCCGCTCCGGCCTTCGCCAAGGACGTCGCGGGGGTGAAGTATCCGGAGACGGCCACCGTCGCCGGCAAGGAGCTGAAGCTCAACGGCGTGGGCCTGCGCAGCAAGCTGGTGTTCAAGGTCTACACGGCGGGGCTCTACCTGGAGACGCCGTCCAAGGATGGCGCCGCCATCATCAGCTCGGACCAGATCAAGCGCGTGCGCATGTACATGCTGCGGGACCTGGACAAGAAGACCATCGTCGATGCCATTGGCGACGGCTTCAAAAAGAACGCGGGCTCCAAGCTGCCGGAGCTCCAGCCCAAGCTGGACACCTTCAACGCGGCCATCCCGGACGTGAAGAAGGGTGACGAGCTCATCCTCACGTACATCCCCGGCCAGGGAACGCAGGTGTCCAGCAAGACGGGCAAGGAGATCTCCGTCGAGGGCAAGGACTTCTCCGACGCGCTCTTCTCCGTCTTCGTGGGCAAGAGCCCGGTGGATGGCAGCCTGCGTGACGGGATGCTCGGCAAGGACTGAGTGACTCCGGTGCGCGCCACGTGCGGCGCGGATGCCCCGTGTCTCCGAGCGAGGCACGGGGCGTCGTCGTTTCAGGGGCCGGATGCAATGCGTCCGTGGCTCGCGCGTACATTCGGAGGACGGTCGGCCGCTGCGCGAGGGCGGGAGGTCTGATAGCAACCGGAGGGCACGAAGGAGGTCGTCATGGGAATCTGTACGTGGTTGGTGCTGGGTGGCATTGCGGGCTGGCTGGCCAGCATCATCAAGGGCACCAACGCCCGCATGGGCATGTTCGCCAACATCGCCACCGGCATTGTCGGGGCCATGATTGGCGGATGGATTTTCAGTCTGATGGGCGGCACCGGGGTGACGGGCTTCAACCTCTGGTCACTGCTGGTGGCGACGGTGGGCTCCGTCGTCCTCATCACCATCGTCCAAGCCATCCGGAAATGACGCCCGCCGCCCGCGTGCGCGCTCAGAAGAGACTGAGCTGCGGCGTGGGCGGCGGCTTGCGCTCCGGACGCCGGAAGGTGTCCGGAGCGTCCTCGGTGATGTAGGAGGCGCGGATGCCCACCTTGCGCGCCGCCGTGTGGAAGAGGCGGTGGATGGTCTCCGCGTAGAGGCCGTCACCGCGCATGCGGTGCTTGAAGCGGCTGTCGTTGAGCTCCCCGCCGCGGGTTTCCCGGATGCGGTGGAGCACCCGTTCCGCGCGCAGGGGCAGCTTCGCGCGCAGCCGCTCCGCGAAGACGTCCTTCACCGGGCCGGGCAGCCGCACCAGGATGTGGTGCGCGCGGGTGGCGCCGGCTTCACGTGCCGCGGCCAGCACGCGGTGGATGTCCTCGTCGTTGAGGCCCGGGATGATGGGCGCCACCGACACCGCCACGTCGATGCCCGCCTCGGTGAGCCGGCGGATGGTCAGCAGCCGGCGCATGGGGGAGGCGGCATAGGGCTCCATGGCCCGGGCCAGCTCCGCGTTGTGGAAGGGGAGGCTGATGCTGACCCACAGGCGCGCGTCCCGGGCCAGCCGTTGGAGGACGTCCAAGTCCCGTTCGACGAGCACGCCCTTGGTGATGATGCCCACCGGGTTGCGGTACTCGGCGCAGACCTCCAGGCATCCTCGCGTCAGCCGTAAGGAGGCCTCCAGCGGCTGGTAGCAGTCGGTGACGCCGCTGAAGACGACGGTTTCACCCTTCCAGGAGGGTTTCTCGAAGGCCTCGCGGAGCAGCTCCGGCGCCCGGGGCTTCACCACCAGCTTCGTCTCGAAGTCGGTGCCCGCGCCCATGTCCAGGTACTGGTGCGTGGGCCGCGCGTAGCAGTACGCGCAGGCGTGGAGGCAGCCCCGGTACGGGTTGACGCTCCAGCTGAACCCCACGTCCGGGCTGTCGTTGTGCGACAGCACCTGCCGGCTGTGGTCCTCGAAGACCTCCAGCTTGGACGGCGGGATTTCGTCCAGGTACTCCACCGCGGTGCTCGCCCAGGGGTTGGGCGGATTGTCGATGGGACGCGCCTTCATGCGCCCACCGTGGGCCTGAAAGCACGTTCAGTCAAGGGGCGAGCGACCATGAAAAAGGGGAACCCCCTGCAGAGAGTTCCCCCAGTGCGCCATCCGGATGGCGGGCTACGGAAACAGCGCGCTACCAGGTCCAGACGTAGAGCTTGTGGGTGCCGACGGTGCCGCTCGTGTTGCTCACGTAGAGCCGCGCCCCGGGCCACGCGCAGTTGAGGTTCAGGTTGCTGTGCGTCTGGCCGACACCAACGGTACCGGAGATGTTGTTGCTCCCGCAGTACGCATAATACGACGTGGGGGCGGTACCGACGTTCTGGATGGAGAACGGCGTCACGCCGAACAGCCAGGTCGAGAAATCACGCGTCTGACCAGCGTCAATCCACGCGGACTCCATGGCCTGCTCCACATCGCTCAGCTCAGGCTGCTGCATGGCCTGCTCGTCCTCCGGCGTGTACTCCCCACCGCAGCCAACGGAAGCCAGAGACAGCAGACCCACGACTCCCAACGTATTGAGCTTCTTCATGACTTCCCCCTCATTGCGAGTTGTCCCCGAATTGGAGACGCGCGGTGTGTATGGGGGTTTTCACTTAATGTAAATGGTGTGTTTCTGACACCCGGTGGGTTGAAACGGATTGCATCGTTGGATGACGCATTGCGGTGTCTGTGTCATGGCCGGAACGACCCGGCCCTTCGGGTGAGAGGGCCGGGCACTGGGGGCT
The DNA here is from genome assembly GCF_010998615.1 of Myxococcus sp. CA023. Taxonomy (GTDB): domain Bacteria; phylum Myxococcota; class Myxococcia; order Myxococcales; family Myxococcaceae; genus Myxococcus. The sequence continues at coordinate 52,454 of NZ_JAAEAH010000045.1, forward strand.
CGGGATAACGGCTAACGGCAGACGGAGTAGAAGTCCGTCACGGAGAATGCCGTCTGCCGTCCGGAGATACGGGCCGTCTCGTTGCAGCTACAAGACTTGTCGCCGACCCACCGAGTGAGGCTCGCGTCTGAATAGAAGTCAATCCAGTACGACTCGTTGCCGCAGGCAGCAAGTTCATCAAGGTACCGGCCTCGTCGTCCCCCGGTGCTTGGGCAGGCGTGTCATTGCAGCGATGGGCGCAGGGCTCCGTTGCAATGGCGTCGTAATTTTACCAGGGAGCTACCGCGAAAACGAGGTCGTCGCTTTCATCATAGGCACCCGTCGAGCAAATCGACGGACTCCCTCGAAAGCGAAAGTTTGCTCGAATCGCCTGCCGGCGTCCTGGCGGCAACGTCATCGTTGTTGTCATCGTATGGGGACCCCGTGCGACCGCTGGCGTCGTGCTCATGAGCGACCAGACGGGGTTGTCCGCGTCGGGTGCATGATAGACGTCGAGGAAATCTCCCTTTCCCCAGGCATATACATCCACGACGATGTTCACCAGGTCTCCCTCGAACAGGGGGCCTCGATTCACGGTCTCAACCCAGATGCGCTCGACAGACTCTTCGGCATGAAAGACTCCAGTCGTCCCATCGGGGCAACTGCCTGCAAGGGTGTTCGGCGTATTCAGTTCAGGGCCCAAGGGGCCACGTCCCACCAGCAAGTCGCCAGAGTCACATACAGACTCGGTCCGCAGGCAAGTCGGCGCCTGATAGGTCTCGTTGTAGCGCGCCTCTCCCCCCAGGCCGATGTTGTCTACCTCGACGATCAGTTCCTCGGACACATGCGTGTTTTCGCTCGCATCCCACGCTCGGGCAGTGATTGCGTGGGAGCCATTCGAAACAGTCGTGGTGTCCCAGTGGATATAATAGGGGTAGGTATCGTCTTGCCCGACGACGGCACCATCGACCAGGAACTCAACCCGGGTGACGCCCAGGTTGTCTTGCGCGGAGGCCTGCAGGAAGATTTCTCCCCAGACGACATCTCCGCTCCTGGGCCAATCCATCGTGGCGTGTGGAGGCGCCTCGTCCTTGATGACGAATACGCCCCACGTCACCGACGACGTGTTTCCCGCGGCGTCATGGGACATCGCGCCCATGATGTGGAGCCCTGGAGTCAGCGTTCGGGTGTCCCACAGAAACACGTACGGCGCGGTGTTCCGGGTCGCGATGACCTGATAGTCGACCGAAAAATCGACCCGAACGACTGCGCGATTGTCCGTGGCTTCGACGGTGACTGGAACGAGCCCGGTGACGTACGCTCCCGCCGAGGGTGCCGTGATTACGACGGTGGGAGACTGCCAGTCATTCGTGACAGTGATGTTCACGGGGGCGGAGGTCGTGACGTTGCCGGCTGCGTCATATGCGCGAGCGAGAAGCGTCCTGGGCCCATTATATCCCCACGTCGCTCGGGTGTTCCACGCGAAGGTCCATGGCGCCGAAGTGACGGTCGTCTGCAGTGCCCCGTTCACCAGGAACTCAACCTTGGTGACACCCTTGTCGTCATGGGCATTCGCGACCAGTGTGACGACGCCTTCGACCGTTGCGCCATCCGTGGGTGCGGTGAGCGCTACCGTAGGGGGGGCCTGGTCGTTATCGACCTCGATTTCGATGAACTGTGAAGCTTCGTTCCCCTGCCGGTCGATGGCGGTCACTGTCAGGACATGCGCGCCATTGGAAACCAGGCGCGAATCCCAATGCGCCTCGTAGGGAGCGAAGCTGTCCGCCGCGAAAGGGGGCCCTCCATCGAGTGAGAAGTCGACCCGGGGTGGGGCGTCATTGTCCGAAGCTGTTACCCTGATCGTTACCATTCCCGACACGACGGCCCCATTGGCGGGCGCAGTCAATGTGATGACGGGGGGAGTAATGTCGTTGTAGACATAGACGGTTGATGTCGTCTCGGCGGAGCGACCGGCATGGTCGTATGCCCTGGCTTTCAGTGTCACTGCCTTCGCCGCGGGGCCCGTCTGGAAGAGGCGGGAGTCCCAGGACACCACGTACGGTTCTGTCGTCACGACTCCCTGAGGAACGTCGCCGGCGAAGAACTCGACCCGTTGCGTACCGACATCATCGAAAGTCGCCGCGGTGATATTCCATACACCATGTAACGTCATGTGCGACGCAGGCGAGGTGATCGCTACTTGCGGCGGGCGGGTGTCGTTACGAATAGTAATCGTTGCGTCCGTGGTATTGCCAACGGCATCGAAAGCCCGCGCAATCACGGTGTGAACCCCTTCGATGGCCAGGGTCGCCTCGTACGGCGGTGTCGTGTCCGTCGCTCGGGCCACGGTGCCAACGATGAACTGGACCTGGGTGACCCCTGTTTCATCGCTGGCCCCGGCGACGACATGGTATTGCCCGGTGAAGAATGCGTTGGGCTCGGGTTCGATGAACCAGACAGACGGCCTGGGGTTTGACTCAACCGAGACCGTCGCCGACGTGCCGACATTCCCCTTGGTGTCATACGCCCTGGCAAATACGGTGTGGGGGCCCGCACTTGCATCCCAAGTGAATGTGTATGGGGCCGTCGTGGCTGTTCCAACCAAGGCGCCATCGCCGTAGAACTCGACCCGCTCGACCCCCACGTTGTCAGTTGCGCTCGCCGTCAGGGTGATGGTTTGAGGCACGATGGTGCCTGCCCGAGGCGAGGTCAGCGTGACGGTCGGCGGAGTCGTATCTTGAGGTGCAGGCCCCACTGCGAATGCGAGGTCGTCATGATCGATGGTCGATTGCGCGATTCCCGCACAGGGCGTCGGGCTTGAATTGGTGGACGTGACGCGGCCGCGAATCGCCTGGAGCGCCCCTTCTGGCAGGATGAAGGTTGTACTGACGATCTGACTCCCCGACCACGCGGGATAGAGCGTCGTGACGTATGTCCACGTCGGCTCGTTCGCGTTGGGGGCGTGGTACAATTCAAGCCGGGTCCAATACGAACTCGATGCGTAAAGGATGGCATCAATCTTGACGGGCTTGTTGGCGGCCATCGGCGTTCCGTCGAGGGTCGAGACCGACAAGGACTCCAATGAGTCGCTAGAAAGATAGACGCCCCCGCTTCCGTCAATGCAGGAGCCCTTGATCGTGTTTGGCGCGTTGAGCTCCGGCCCTACAGAGCCGCGTCCTCTGAGGAGCGTGCCTGAACTGCACAGGCTATCCACCGAGCCACACCAGGGCACCCTGAGCGAACTGTTGTAGGTCGCAGTCAGTCCGGAGCGTGCCACGCCCTCGGCTGGGTCGGTAATCACCCCAGATGCTTCGTTCCCACATCCCAAAATGGAGAACACCCAGAACAATAAGGACAAACGTGAATTCAAACTCCCCCCTCTGACGCGCTCATCCCAAGACAATAGATCGACCTGTCAGGGCTGCCAAATGCAATTGCTTGATGGTGCCAGCGCTGGATCGGATGGGCTGAGCCTCTGCACTCGGCGTCTGCCTGGACGTGCACCGGCAGCGGCCGGATTCATCCCACTCGCCTCTGACGGCTTCGGCTCCGCGCCCGCTTCGAGAACTGAGAGGGCCTCAGCTTCGCCCCCGGCGCCGTCACGCGCGCAGGTACGCGAGCATGGCGTCTTTTCCACCCGTGGCCAGCACGAACGGGGTGCCCGGTGCGATGAGGCCCTTGCGTGCCGCGACACCATCCACCGCATCCTGTGCGTGGGTGAGCTGCATGCCAGCTCCACCTCCGCCGAGGACGAGGGGCGCCCCCATCTTCAGGTCGAGCACCACCACCCGGCGTCGAGCGGGCCGGGGCTCCGCCATGTCCACGACGACGAAGTCTCCCGCGAAGCGGCGCTGGTCACAGCGGAAGACCCACAGGTTCCGCTTGCGACTGAGCAGCTCTCGCACGAAGGGTTTCTCGTCGCTCTTCAATGCGTAGCGCTCTGAGAGGAGGGCGGCGGTGGAGAGCGGATAGCCCTCCTCCTTGGCGAGGAGCAGCGCCCACGGGTTCGCATGCCGGAGCAGCGGCAGCGAGATGGGAAGGACGATGGGCGGATCGCGAGGCATCCGTGGGCGTGCTCGACGAGCGGGGGCGCTCGTTTAGGACAGACATTTGAACATCTCGCCGCGATGTCGGTCCAATCCATTGACCAACCGGTCAGTTATCAATGGTGCCAGGGCCATTCTCTCGGAGCGAATGGCGGGTCCATGTCTCCCAGGGTAGTGGAGCAGAACCGGCAGATGCGCGAGCGCTCCAGCGAAGTCATCCGGTGTCCATCGCGGAGATCGCGAAGCGCGCGGGTGTCTCCAAGGGGCTCATCTACAACTACTACCGGAGCAAGGATGCGCTACGACGCTCCGGGGAGGCGCTCGCCCCTGAATTCACGCGCATCATGGGCCAGTTCATCGCGCTGTTCGCTGAGTCGGACAGCGAGGCCCCTCGGATGGATGCCCTGGTCCTCCAGTCGGCCCTGGGGTTGCTCGTGAAGGCGCATGACGAGCCCTTCCCGAGCGAAGCCATCAAGAAACGCGCTCCATTCACAGGAACTCTCCGACTTCGAGGAGACGCGAAACGTGCCCATACGCGGGGAAGGCGGCGTCAGCTCGCTCCTGCGCTGAGGGGCAATGCGCCGGGCGCCAAGCGGGCGGTGGGGAACTGGCGCTATGCTGCTGCATCATGATCTGCCAAGCCTGCGCTCGGCTCCGTGACGTGGCCTTGGGGGCCATGTGTCAGGAGTGCGGTGCCCCGCTCGTGCCCGCCACCGAGCCGAATCTCGACGCACTCGTCAGGGAGACCCTGCGTCGTCACATCGAAGGCTGGCAGGCCAGCGCGCTCATCGACGTCGTCACCGCGACCCGGCTCGCCGAGTCCCTCGCGCCTGGCGCGGACGGCCTTCACCCCGAAAGGCCGAAGGCCGAGGAGGGCGAGCAGGCCCCCGCCCAGGACTTCTTCGAAGCGGTAGCTGTCCCTCCCGTGGACGCGGCGACCCGCGCGGAAGCCTGGGCCGATGGTGTCGCGACCTCGCTTCGCGACGGGGGAGAATGGCGGCTATGGGGCTGGGGCGCTGCGCTCGCGCGCTCGTTGGACGAAGCCGCGAAGGCGGAGCGGGAGCAGAGAGCGCGCAAGCGTCGAGGGCTCCGGCCTGACTCGGAGGCGGGGGATGACGACCTGGGCGCGGCGCTGGATTCCGGGCAGACGTACTTCGACCGGGGTGCATCAGGCCCGCTCAGCGGAGGGCTCGAGGCCGTCGTGGCGCTCGATGCACGGCCGGAGAGCGCGCCCCGGTTCCAGGAATTCATCTGGTGGTTCCTTGGCGCGATGCTGGTGCTGGGCGGCTCGCTCATGGGCGTGCGCGAGGCCTGGCAGGCGCTCGGCGGCGTTCCGCGCCAGCTCCTCGTCACGGGCGCTCTGTGGGGATACCACGCGGGCTTCATCGGGCTCGGTGTGTTCCTGTCCCGGCGCTCCATGCCGGTGGGGCGTGTGCTCTCGGGCATTGGCCTCGCGTTGCTCCCCGTCGCCTTCATCGCGCTGTCGTCGCTGTTCGTCCTGTCCCCTGGGTTCGGTGCCGCGGTGGCGCTTGGCGCCGCCGCGCTGGGCATGGTGCCGCTGAGGTCGGCGGGACGTCTGCTGCATGGCACCTCCGCCGCGGCCCTGGGGTTGGCGCTCCTGCCCTCCCTGTTCGCGGGGCTTCCACTAATGGCGCTCGAGGACGCGCCCTGGCTGCGCACGCTCTGTGCCTCCGTGGGTGTCATGGCCCTGACCGCCACGGTATGGCGCGCACGGAAGGCGACGGAGGGAAACACGGCGCTCGTCAGCGCGTGCGCCGCGCTCTATGGCGCGCTGTGGCTCGCCGCCTTCTGTGTGGTGAGCGCACCGTCGGGCTTCGACGCCCTGGAGCCAGGTAGCGCCCTGTTCGCGGGCCTCACGCTGTGGGCCCAGGCATTGGCCACCGTCATCGCCGTGGCCGCGACCACTGACTCCGCGCGCGAGGCCCATCCGCGCGTGAGTCCGGTGCTGGAGATTGTGGCCTACGCGGTGCTCGCCAGTGGCGCGGTCGTGGGCGCGCTGGGCGCGCTCTCCAGCGAGCCCGGAGGGGACTTCCAGGTCGACCTGGCCTCGGCGCTCGCGCCACTCATCGCGGCGGGTGTCTTCTTCCTGCTGGAGCCACGGCGGCGGGCCCTGGTCCACCTCATGGTGATGACGACGCTCCTCGCGGGAGCCTTGTTCGCTCGCACGCAGGCGCCGACGGAGCCGGGCTGGTGGGTATTCGGCGGCACGGTGGCGACCGCGGGCTTGATGCTCCTGGCGCGTTGGAGTGCTTTTCCGGGCCTGCGTATCCGCCTGCTCGCCTGGACCATCCTTGGGTCGCTGGTGGCAATGCCCCTGGTGAGCCAGGTGGGCAGCGCCGCCTCGCCGTGGCCTCAGGTGCTGACGGGGCTGGTCATCGCTGGGGCCGCGCACGTTGCTGGCGGCTGGCGCTGGCGGGGCTTGCACTACCTGGGCGGCGTGGGCCTTCTCTTCGGTGTGCTCGCCTTCGCCGAGGGGACCCCGGCGTTGGAGGGAAGCTGGGGCCGGCTGGCGGTCTTCGCGCTTGTGAGTGGACTCTACGGTGTCGCGGGGCTCGTGCAGGGCGCGTGGGCGCAGCCCGTGTCGCGAAGGGACGGGCTGCTGCCCCTGGATGACCTCGCTCTCAGTCTGGCCGCGGCGGGAGTCCTCCTGGCCGTGGATTCCTCTCCGAGCGCTCCGGACCTGCTCGTGTCAGCCACGGGGCTGTCAGCCCGTGTGCTCTCCGCGCTTCCCACGGCCGTGGTCACGGCCTGGTTGCTGCTGCGTGTCCGGCGGGATGGCAGCAGGCTCGTCGGGTTCCTCGTGGCCTCGGGGCTCGCGCTCGCGGTCTCCCAGGTGATGGGCACCGTCTCCGACTTCGAATCTCCGCGAGCCGCCCTGGTCGCAGCGTCATTGGCGCTCGGCTTCGCGGCCTTCTCCGCGCTGCGCGGCCGCACTCCGCTGGATGCCGCGGACACCGCTGCCGGGCGCGAGGGCCGGAGGATGTTCGACCTCTTCAGGTTGCCGCTCGGTGCGCGGGGGCTGCCGCTCTTCACGGATGGTTTCGCCACGGCGGCGCTGGTGCAGACGGTCATCGCCGCGCTCACGCTGGCCGGGTGGCTGGCCAGGCCCACGGATGCCGAGCGCGCCACGTGCCTGCTCGCGGCCGGTCTGCTCCTCCTGGTCGCGCTGGTGGCCTTCGTGTCGCGTGGATTCGAGTCCTGGCACCTGCGCGGCTCGGTGGTGACGCTCGCGTCGCTGGGCGCGCTCATCGCGCTCACCGCTCTGCTCAACCGCGCGGGCCGGCCGTCGCCGCCGGACGTCGCTGCCCTGCGGACCTCGCTCATCGGCATCGCGCTCTGGGGCGTCGCGCTGGCGACACGGCGCTTCGGGCCCTGGGTCGCCGGGCTTTTGGAGAAGCCTCGTCACGGCAAGCTCTACCACTGGGTTCCCCATCTGGGCGTGGCGGTCCTCGCATGTGTGCTCCTGAAAGGCGCGCTCCTCGTCGGCCTGCCCCGGCCGTCCCGTGCGCTGGCCCTCATTCCGCCCCTGATGTTGCTGGGGCCCGCGGTGTTGATGTTGCTGCTCTCCGTGTCCGCGCGCTTGGTACGGCTCGCGAGCGTGGGGCTCTGGCTCGGCCTGCCCGGTGCGGCGCTCTGGGCCGCGAGGCAGTCGCTGCTCGGGCCCAGGCTCACGCACGCGTGGTCGTCCGAAGGCGGGTGGGTGCGCATCGGCGCCGAGTCCCTGCACTGGCTCGATAAGGACGCGTGGCTCGCACCAGGGGACACGGTGTTCCTGCTGTGGCAGCGGGCTTTCGCGGGCATCGCCGCCGCGGGGCTCGTCTATGCCGTTGCCTCGCTCCGGGGGCTGCCCGATTCCTTCCAGCGGCTGTTGCAGCGCCATTCGGTCATCAGTGTGGGCGTGGTCTTCGTCGCGGCCCTCTTCCAGCCCGGGCTCACGGCGGCAGGCCTGGTCTGCATCGCCGGTCTGGTGCTGTTCCTCGGGGGGGCCAGGGCGCAGGGACGCGGTGTCCTTGGCGCGAGCATTCTCTTGTTGGTCCACGCGTTGGCGCACCGTGAGGACATCTTCGAGGTGTGGCCCGGCCCGGTGCTCGCGCTGGTGGGGCTGGCGGTGGTGACACTGGGGCCGTCGATTGTCCGGCGCAGGGGCTTGTCCGAGAGCGCCGCTCGCATGCGCATCCACCAGGCCAGCGCCATCTATCTGTTGGCAGCGCTCGTGTACGCGTTGGCGACGAATGGAACGCCGTCGTCGACGCTCGCCGCGCTCAACCTCCTGGGGGAGCTGCTGCTGAGCATGGGCGGGAGCTGGATGGTCTCTCCCGCGTTGCCTGTGACACTGGCGCTCGTCGCCGCGTCGGTGCTCGTGGCGGCTTTCCAGTGGAAGGGCACGCTCGCCTCGCTCGTCGCGACGCTGGGGGCCTGGGTGGTGGGCGGCACATTCGTCGCCTCACTCATGGCCTTCCTTTCGATTCGCGCGAGTCTGGTCGGCCCGTGGCTGCGTTATGGCTCGCTCTTCATCCTCCATGGCGCGGCCCTGTCCCTGGCCGCCTCCGTGGGCGTGCTGGCCCTCCATGCCACCCAGGAGTGGGTGCGGAGGCGCCGGCCGGACGTCGCGGGCGGCCTGTCGTGGGGACGCGACACAGGGCTCGTGGTGAGTGGGCTGATGCTCGCGGCTCTGGCGGTGGGGGGCTCCACCTCCGGCGGCGCTCTTCCGCTGGCCATCGCCTCCATTGGCATCCTGGTGTTGGTGGCGCTGCACTGCGCTTGGAGCCAGCACACTGGCCGGCACGTCTACTTCGTGCAGACAGCGGTGGTCGGCGTCTACGCCCTGGTGCGCAATCTGTATGCACCGGGCCTGCGCGCCGAGCACGACGCATTCTTCGCGCTGGCCCTGGGCTTCATCCTGGTGGGCGTGACGGTGCTGGCCCGGCGGGCGGGCGTTCAGCCCGTGGAGGCAGCCACCCGGCGCTTCGCGGCACTGCTGCCCATGGGCATGGCGCTGGTGCTGCCGGGCGAGGCGACGCAGGAGGCGGCACTGCTCGCGGGGGGCTCCGGACTCCTGTACGCGACGCTGGGCGCGGTGGAGCGCAGCCGGCTGTTCGGTGCGTTCGCCGCGGCCGCGTGCAACTTCGCGCTGCTCATCTCCGCGCTGGCCTTTGGCCTGGAGGGTTTGGAAATCTACCTGGCGCCCATGGGTTTGCTGTTGTTGATGCTGGGCCAGCTCTTCACGGAGAGCCTGCCGCACGCCGCGCGCAACACGGTGCGAATCCTCGGGGGCTTGTTGCTGTATGTGCCCGCGGCGGCGCGCATGGCGGTCCAGGTGGGCCAGTCTCCCGACGGTACGTATGCGCTCGTCTTTGGCGGGGTGTGTCTGCTCGGCGTGGTGGCGGGCATGGTGTTCCAGATTCGCGCCTACCTGGCGTTGGGGACCTTGTTCCTCACGCTAGACGTCGCGGCCACGCTGCTCGACGCTGGGCTGAGGGACCACCGCATCGGCTTCCTGGTGATGACGCTCACCGGGCTCACACTCATTGGCGGGCGCGTCCTGACGACGTTGAAGCGTCAGGAGTGGGAGCTGCTCGTGCGGCGGGTCCGCGTCCAGCTTCGCGGCTGGGATTGAGCGCGCGGGTGGCGACCCAAGCCCCGGGCTCCCTGCGGACCCTGCGCCGGTGGGGAGCTGGGGGCGTCACCGACGTCGGTCCCTGGGATGCTTGCGCCGGCTACTTGAAGCAAAGGGTGATCGTGGTCAGCATGTCTGTTCGCTTGACCCATTCGACTGCCCTGCAGGTCTCGCCGGAACCGCAGCCGTCATCGTCCTGGCAGCGGCGGTGACACTGGCGGTCGCCCTTCTCCGCCTGGCAGTAGAGCTCTTCGTTGGGGGCGGGCGGGCCACAGACCTGGCTGACGTAGCACTCCTCGTCGGCGTTTGCGCACGCGTCGGTGAAGGAGCAGGCCGCGAGCGAGGAATTCGGTAGATGGGACGGATCGTCTCCGCAGCCAGCGGAGACCAGGAGGCAGAGCAGGCTCATCAGTGACAGTCGCATGGGGCCTTGGGAAAGGGTGAGGCGTTTCCCCAAGTATACGATAGGCGAATGGTGCGGGCCATCAACGCCCCACAGGCGTGGGCGCGGAGGCGTCGCGGGCGGCCTGTCGTGGAGGGTGCGACACGCGGCCCGCGGCGAGTGGGCTGATGCTCGCGGGTGGCTCCGGACTCCTGTACGCGAAGCTGGGTGCGGTGGGACGCAGCCGGCTGTTCCGTTCGTTCGCCGCGTCCGCGTGCAACTTCGTGGCTGGGATTGAGGGGGCGCGCCGCCGCTGTCTTTTCTCTTCGCTCCCGAGAATCGAGAAGGCTGCCTCGTGCTGGGACAGAAGTCCCAGCCTTCGTGTCCAGGGTGGGTGTCGCCTTGCAGTCGCCGCGGCGATACCTGGAGAAAAAGCTGTCCAATGGCACACGCGTTCTGGGTTCGACGTGCGTGCCTTTAAAGCTGAAAATGGAATTCGTGCATTCATTGTTGTGGCGGTTATCCGGTGTGACTGTTCTCACGTCGGGCCGCCATCCCCAAGTCCAAGCGGATTGGAGCAAGACAATGAAGGTCAGTCGAGTGGCCCCCATGTGGCGAATGCTGAGTGCGGCCCTGGCGTTCGGCATGATGAGCGCGTGCGGTTCTGAGTTGGAGGACGAATCCGTTGTTTCCGAAGAGGCTCCGGTGGACGGCGAGTCGTCATCGGACTCGGTGTCGGCGATGGCCGGTGACCGTTATGCCAACGCAGTCGTCCAAAGCGGTGTCATCGCCGTCCTCAATCCGAACAACGCCGTGGGCGCACCGGATGGGAACGCCGCGACGTTCCTGGGGCTCCTGGGCGGCTCCATGGTTCTGGACATGGGCCTGGGCGAAGAGGGCACAGGGCCGCTGCGCGTCTACTACCAGGGCCTTTCGCTGGCGGTCATCGCCCAGGTGGAATTCCTTCGTGGGGACATGAGCATCATCAGCACGGGAAAGGCGAACCTGCTGGACCTGGGGCTTGGGACCCACTCCACGCTGGTGCCATTCAGCAACTCCACGCCGTACCGCTACGTGAGGCTGCGCGGTGGGATTGCCTCGTTGTACGGCTTGGACGCGGTGGAGGATACGGGCGGCGGTGTGAGCGCCGTGTGTGGCGATGGCCGTATCAGCAATGGGGAGCAGTGTGACGACGGCAACCGGGTTTCGTCGGATGGTTGTAGCAGCGCCTGCCGGGTGGAGCCGGGGTACACCTGCAATGGCATGCAGCCCAGTGTCTGCACGGACGTCAATGAATGCACGAATGGCACTGCGCAGTGTTCGGTGAATGCGATTTGCACGAACACGCCGGGAAGTTACGCCTGCACCTGCAGACCGGGCTATTGGGGGAATGGTTGGACGTGCAGTGACATCGACGAGTGCTCGAACGGGACTGCCGCGTGCAATCCCAGCCAGGTATGCGTCAACACGCCGGGTGGCTACGAGTGCGTGGGTGGCTCCTGTCCGGCTCCCCGGGTGCAGTGTGGCGCGCAGTGCGTGGATGTGTCGTCGGACGTGAATAACTGCGGCGCCTGCGGCGTTGTCTGTCCGGCGGCGAAGACCTGCTCGTCGGGCGTCTGCGTCATGGGGTAGCCTGGACCGACGCTTTAGCTCGCCACGACGTGGGGCCGCCCCACCGTCGAGACGGACTTCGGTGCGCTGGACCTGGTGGCGTCGTCCGGGAGGGGCCTGAGCGGGTCCGCTGGACCGCCGGGAAGACGCCGCCGACCGGCACGTACGACGATGAGCTGACGGGCTCACGACCCTCGCGGCGCGACATGTCGCCGCGAGGGTCGAGGTTCTCCTGGCACTGTGGCGGGACGATGCGCGGTGGCTCAGAGCTTCTTCCTGGCTTCGTCAATCACCTCTTGCATGGAGAGGGGCTTGAGCGAGCCGTCCTGCTGGCCCTGGAAGAAGTCGAACTCGTGGATGGTGCCCTTGACCAGGTACTCGTTGTCCCGCGCCGAGTTCACCATCGCGCGTTCGCGGAACGTGAACGAGGGCTTCTCGGGGTCCACACCGACTTGGGGCATGATGGCGCGCTCCTCGGGCGTGGGCTGCCAGAGCGGTTGCGGACGTGGCTCGGAGCGCAGCACCGCGGTCTCGTCGAAGCCGGGCTTGGTGCTCGTCCGGAGGTCGCGCTGGATGTCGAACTGGTCGAGCACCACACCGCTCTTGGGGTCCTTGGCCGGGTTGGTGACGATGCGGTCCTTGCCGTAGAGCGGGTTGTCGACCAGGGGCCCCGTGGCCGTGCCGTCCACGCCCACCGGCGGGCCGCTGAAGGACGTATACGGCGTCTTCGCTTTGACGGACTTTTCGCCATCGACGTGGTCGGAGGCGCTGATGGTGACGCTGTCGCCCGCGGGCTGGAGCTTGCCGTGCTTGTCGATGGCTGACTTCGGGGTTCCGTACCCCGGCTGGATGGCGTCGAACGCGAAGTTCTCACGGCGCGACAGCGGAACATCCATCTTGGTACGAGGCATGGCCGCGTTGTTGCCGCCATCACGGCGGTCCATGGCCTCCATGATGTCGCTCATCAGGTCCAGGCTGTTGTTCCGCGCCCGCGTCTCGCTCGCAATTTGAGACGGGCTTGGAGCCTTGGTGGAATGATGGGCGACCTGCTGCAGCACGCGAGTGGGTGCCCCGTGGCCGCCGGAGTGGGACACTCCTCGCGCGCCCTGCTTCAACAACGTCGTCGTTACTCTCGTGATGGTACCCATGATGTAGATCCCCCCTGGTCTGAGGCATGAGGTGCGTTCCTTCGTGCCTTTGTAGGAATTGTCCTTCATCTGCGCACGGAGTTGCGTGGGGGAGGACGATTTGGGCGAGGGCGCGGTTGTGTCCCGTTCGAGGCCTCCGTCATTCGAGCGTGGGCCTTTCGGGATGAAGTGAGTCACCACGGGGTGCATCTGCGCTGGAAGTCGAAGATGCCTCCGGAGTCCTCGGGCGGGAAGGTGCGGGTGAGGTCGTCGCCGTCCAGGTCGGAGCGTTCGTCCGGGCGGCTGCGCACGCCGGCGTTGTTGATGAGCAGGTGCACGGGAGCGCGCATACCGGCGTGCACCACGTCATCGCGGGAGAGATAACGGACAGCTCGCGTCCACAGTCGCGGGAAAGACACAGCCTCAGCGGCCCTCGCCAGGGAATTACATGGTCGCTCCAACGTGTGCGTTGCCATGGCCAGATACGCCCCTTAGCGTCGCACCTGTCATTGGCGGATGAAGAGCCCGTTGTCGCCCCACCTACTCTCCGAGGTCAGAGGATGCGCAGATTGCTGCCCCAGGACGTCTTTGTTTCCAGCACCGCTCTTGAACGATGCGAGTCTCCCGCCCGTGCCGCACGCGGACTCGTCGGAGTCTTGTTCTTCGCCCTGTTCCTCGGAGTGCCAGGCGGCGCGGAGGCATCCGATGCCTCGCTCGCGCCGAACTTCTATTCGGGGCATGGCATCACGGTTCATGCGGTGCGGCACATTACGGATAGGCTCATCGACGTGGAAATCTCCACGCCGCTGATCGCGCCTCACGCGGTCTATGACCCACGCCACCACGTTCGGGTGCTCCTGCCGACGGGGTATTACAACAACCCGGGCGTGCGCTACCCCGCGGTCTACCTGTTGCACGGTGGGGGAGGCGCGAACTCGGCTCAGTGGGTGGAGTTCGGTGCGGCGTATGCGATTACCGAGAACATGCCCGTCATCACCATCATGCCGGATGGCGGCAAGGTCGGTTGGTACACGAACTGGGTCTTCCCTCGCGGGGTGAATCAGGCGTGGGAGGAGTTCCATCTCAACCAGCTCATTCCGTGGGTGGACCAGAACCTTCGCACGCTGGCGTACAAGCGGGGCCGTGCTATCGCGGGGCTGTCCATGGGCGGCTTCGGGGCCATCAGCTACGCGGCGCGGCGCCCCGACCTGTTTGCCTATGTGGCCAGTTTCTCGGGGGCCCTGGACCTCGGTGACGCCGCCATCCGCGCCACCGTCACGGAGGAGGGGACACGCTGGCTGCAGAACCCGGATGGGGCGTTCGGCTCTCCCTTCTGGCCCTTCGACCAGGCCTGGAACATGAACAACCCCATTCCGCGTGCGGCGTCTCTGCGGGGTGTGGCCGTCGCCTTGTATGCGGGGTCGGGCATCTGGGATGGGGATGTGCTCGAACGCGTCCCGGGGGCGTCCACGGACCGGTTCCACCATGCGCTGAATGCCGCGGGCGTGCCGCACCACTACGAGATGTATGGCCGCCCAGCGCCGGGCCAGAAGCCCTTCGGTTGTGACGGCGGGCACAACTTCAGTTGCTGGAACTACGCGTTCTTCGACGTGCTGCCGCGCATGTTGGCCGTGCTTGACGGGCCGTAAGCCCAACGGCGCTCCAGGTGATGGAGCCCTTTGTCCGATGCAAAGGGCTCCCACTGCCACCCGCGCGAACCGAGAGCCTTCTTCCTGCGGCCTCTTGGGCGGGTACTGGATGCGTGGGTCCACGAACGGAGATGCTTCTCCTCAGTGGCTCAGCAACCACGTCGCGAGCGGTTGCCACGCGAGCGTCGGTGCATCTGCCGCGTACAAGAGGTCGCCATGGCCGAAGTCCTCGGCCACTCGCTCCGGACCGAAGCGGCGGACGACGAGCGCCGTGACATCCGTCGATGACACCCGGGTCGTCGAATACAGCCCGTAGTCACCGAACGCGCCAGCGGCACCGAGGTAGAACAACGGGACGCGGATGTTCGAGAGCTCGGGCCTTGGTGTCGCCCCGCACCAGATTTCGTCGAGTTCCACGGTCTCACGCAGCGACTGGTGCGGCGGCGCGCTGGCGAACCACGCGCTCACGCTGTCCTCGGGCGACTCGCGCAATGCCGTAACGTCGCCGTTGGCGTCGAGGATGGGCGCGCTCAGGTGGTACAGCGGCGTGTACGGCGCAAGAAGGTAGGTCAGGCCATTCATCGCGAGCAGTGCACCGCGGTTGGTGTAGCTCGAAAACACGGGAGACTGCGCCTGGGGCGCGCTCCGGGCCAGCTCGCCCAACGTGATGAAGAAGCTGTTGTCGGAGTCGGTCACGCCTTGAGCAAGCGCCTCACGTCCCGCGGCGGCATTGGCGCACGCAAGCTCGCGCAGTTCCGCGTGCTCGGGCGCGATGTCGTAATAGGCGTCGAGCACGGCGACCGCAGACACGTGGCGGCCGTTGGCTGCGGCATACGCGTAGGCCAGCTCGCCGCCATGCGAGAATCCGCCGAGGACGATTCGGCCCTGATGGCGGTCGCCGCTGAGCCGCGCCGCCCGTGCAAAGGTGAGCGCGACGGCGATGTCTCCGAGCTCCTGGGCAACCCCCATCTCACCCAGGTCGGAGATGTCTCCGTTGGCGGAGGGCAGCGTCCAGCGACGGTCAACGCCCCAGACGTCGATGTCCTGGGCCGCCAGGTACGGAGCGAGCCCCGGCGCCGATGACGCGGGATTGCCGAGTGTCGGCACGAAGTTCGTGACGAAGTTGGCGAAGTCTCCGTGAAGCAACATGATCGCGTGGGCGGCCGACCGCGGTCGCCACGGCGCGCGCTCTCGGACGACGCGATGGACCCGCACGATGGCGTTTGGTGCGGTGCCGACACGAATGTCGAATCGGTAGTGATAGATGTCCTCGGTCACGAACTCACGCAGCACCGCGAACGGTGTCGGATTCGACGCGAGCGACTCTGTTTCAGTTTCAATCCGCGGAGGTGGGGAGGCGAATGCGGACGTGCATGCGAACAATACGACGAACGAAAGACCAAGATTGGACATTCGGGGCCCTTCATGTGCACTCGAAACGGGTTGTGACACGCCCCCAGAATGGGAAGGGGCTGGCCCTCTCAGAACGAAGAGCCCGGCGCGGACATATCGTCCCGTGTTCAAGGATGCTTCGCTCCTTGGAAGCAGATCCGGAAGCCAGTCACTCAAGGCGGTGGCGCCCGAGCGTGCGGAATCCGAAGCGACGCAGCGCCTGGTTGAAGGCTGCACGGACGCGGACTGACCTGAGGTCAGCTCGACACGGAAATGGACTGTCAGATCTCATGGTGTTGCGCTCTGACAGGTAGGCCCACCTCCTGTGTGGGCCACGGCAATTCCCATCATGGCTCAAAGTGACCTGACCTGTTGTTGACTCGGAGTGTGGCATGAGGAGACACTTCTCGCTCACCCAGGGAGGCCGAACATGAAGAAGCCTGCTCGTACGAAGCGTGCAAAGACTCTCAAGGTCACGGTGCGCGTTCTGAAGGTGTCCGCGCTCAAGGCATTTGAAACCAACGTGTCCAACATTTCGCACATTTCGAAGTAGCGGCGTCCCGGGCACGACATGGGAGTTCAGTCAGGTGTCGTGCTCCTCGAAATGGCGAGGGGAATTTCCATCCTTCAGACCCGCAGGGCGCTGATGGAGATACGGGGCCTCCCCTTTGCTCTTCTCGTCTCCATCCTCGGAGACGTTCGCCGCGGAGGGAGCGCCGCGGTCGTCCGCGCGCTGGTGAAGGCGGGCGTCGACCCTACCAGCGCCAGGCAGCTCGGAGCGCGGCTCGAAGAGGAAGGGGCACTGGGGCGAGGCGCTCCACGTTTGATGGACGAGCAAGCCCTCCGAATGGCATTGGGAATCACCGGCAGGCTGCGCCTGGGACCTCTTCGCACGGCCGACATTTCCGAGAACAGCGGAGCGCTCATCCAGCTGAGCGCCACACGTTGGCGAAGTGCTGGCAGTGGTGTGTGTGTCGCCTGTGGTCTGCTCTGGGAGGTCCAAAGCGCGGATGCGCCCGATGAAGCAGCCGCAGTGGCGAATGCAATCCCGCGCCGCGCGGTGATTGCGCTGGGGGCAGCCGATCTGACAGCCCTCCGGAAAGCCATGAAGCTGCATTCCCTCGATGCGCGTGCCTGGACAGAGGGCGCCTACGGGCGGCCAGGCGCCAGACGCATCCGGTCCCGGCCCGCGGCGGGATGCCCGTGCTCCGCGAACTGGGGCGCGGTGAACCGCATCGGCAAGCTGGAGGGCTCGCGGATGGCCGGTGCCGCGCTGGGGCGCGTGGGAATCGCGACGCGCGAAGCCACGGTCCGTGGCAGGCGGGGGGCGCCTCCCACTGTCACCCTGACCTGGGGAGCCGCCACCCTGCGTCTTCGGAAACGAGGTCGTCCCGTGGTGTCAGGACATTTCCTGGCCCAGGTGGGCGTCGGAGCAACCCTGGAGGAGCGGAGGCTGACCGCGCGAGCAGAGGCCATCGAGCGTGCCTCGTCCCTCCTTCGTGTGCCCGACGTCTGCGCGACTCCGGCGCGCGCGCTCGAGCAACCTTTCCTGCCCATGCGTGATTGGGATCTCTACACGCCGGAGCAGTACGCAAGCCCGGGGTTCCCCTACGCGCCAGTCACCCAAGACACGCCACTGGACTGGGTCAGGGCCACGGATGCGGAGACCGGTGAGCAATTGCTCGTTCCCGCAGCCTTCACGACTTCCGAACGGCTCGTGGGCCCGCGCTTCCTGTGTGCCTCATCCAATGGCGTCGCGACGCATACGAGCGATGACGCCGCGTTGCGGTCCGCGCTCCTGGAGGTGGTAGAGCGCGATGCGCTCCAACTCGCCTGGTACCGAGGTCAAGGAGCGCGGCGCCTCGACATGGCTACGCTCGACATTGATGAGGGGGTGTCGCGTCATTTCAAGGGTTCGGGCTGGACCCTCCACTTCTCGTACCTGCCCGGTCGCGCCGGCCTTCACGTCATCGCACTCATCGCCGAGGCGACAGGAGAGGGGGCGTTCCCCAAAGGCGGGACGCTCCTCGCCGCCGCGGCCGCGGGGGACCCGGCAGTGGCCGTGCACCGAGCGCTCCGTGAAATGCGAATGTTGACGGAGGCGGTGGCCCTTCGTCGGCAGCTTGCGATTGACTTCGAGGCGCTCCGGCGGCCCCCGGTCCTGGAGAACTACTGGCTCATCGACTCCCTCCTCGACATCACGTTGCTCTACTTGAACCCCGCGATGCGGAGCGCTGTCGACCTGCTCCTGGAAGGCCCCCCGGTGGCGCTCCCTCGTGTTCGGGTCCCCGACGCGGCGGGGGAGCTCGTCACGAGGTTCCGACAGCATGGGCTGCGCACCCTGGTCATCAATCTCACACTGACGGCGGCCTCTCCGTTCCGGACTTGTCAGGCGCTGGTCCTTGGGACGCAGCCTCTGGCGTTCTGTCCGAGCCTGTTACGCCTCGGGAGTGGGCTGCTGCCGCGCCGCCTTCCTCCGCGCAATCCCAAGCCGCCCACATCGCCGCTCAAGCTCAGGCGTGGGCTGCTGAATCCGTACCTGCTTCCGCTGGCATGAGTCTCACCGAAGGCGCGAGGCGACGTCTCGAATGAGCGAACGCGTCATCATTCTGGGCGCGGGCCTCGCAGGACTGGCGGCAGCGCATGCGCTTGTCCTCGCAGGCCAGGACGCCGTCGTGCTCGAGGCGCGCTCTCGAGTCGGTGGCCGGGTCCTGACCCTGCGGGAGCCGTTCCTGGACGGAATGTACGCGGAGGCGGGCGCGAAGTATGTCCTCAGCGGACACTCGACGGTCCTCGGCTTTGCGAGGAGGCTCGGCCTGGCGCTCGACTCGCTGCCAGTTCCGCACACGTCGGCCTTGCGGCCCTTTCATCTTCGGGGACGTCGCATCCTGGCCCCCGTCGGTGACGATACGGGCCTCCCGCATGTCCTGAGGGCGGATGAGCAGCAGCTCGGCCTTTCAGGCCTCTATCGGAGGTACGTGGCCCCTCTCGTGGAGGCTGTCGGCGACCCCTTCCATGAGTCCTGGCCCGGTCCAGGCGCGACCCACCTCGATGGCCTGACCCTGCGTGAGGCCCTCGCGGAACGGGGCGCTTCTTCAGGGGCCATCGACGCGGTGAGCCTGGGGCGGTTTGACCTCGTTGGCGATGGCATCGATGCGAGCTCGGCGCTTGGCGTTCTTCGACGGGAGTTGCTGACTGTCGGCAGAGGAGGCTCGAGCGCCTACACCTTGAGGGGCGGAAGTGACCGGCTTCCCGTCGCCCTGGCGGAAGCGCTCGGTGGAAGGATTCAGTTCGGATGGGCAGCGAAGCGCATCGAGCAGGAACAGGGGACCGTCCGCGTGTACTGCCGCGGCAGCACGGGAGAACACAGAGCTTTCACAGCGGAGCGGCTCGTGTGCGCCATTCCGTTCTCGGTCCTTCGTGACGTTGAGCTCGTCCCCGCCTTCTCGGCGGACAAGCTGCGGGCGATTCACGAGCTCGAGCATACGTCCGTCGTGCGCACCTTCATCCAATACCGGCGCCGCCTCTGGACAGAGTGGGGGTGGTCGAGTGGATGGCTGACGGACCTCCCCATCATGCACGTCCTCGACGCCGCACCGACACAGCCTCCGCCGTCAGGCATCCTCGAAGTGTATCGCGTGGGCCCGTGCGCCCGCGCGGCGGGCCTTCTCGCCGAGGAGGCGCGCATCGCCATGGCTGTGCGGGGCTTGAGTCAGTTCGGGCCGGAGCTGTCCTCCGAAGTGCAGTGCGGAACCTCCTACGCATGGGACCTGGACCCTTGGGCTCGGGGTGCCTTTGCGTGGTTCCGGCCGAGGCAGCTCACGCAGTGGGGACGCGCGCTCGCAACGCGCGAAGGCAGGGTCCACTTCGCCGGAGACCAAACCTCTCCCATGCCCGGCTGGATGGAGGGAGCGCTCTTGTCAGGCCAACGCGCCGCCCTCGAAATCCTGTCAGGAGCCAGCGGGGCGTGCATGGCAGAGGGCCTGCTCGGCGCCTGATTCATGCCACGGAAGCGTCTTGCGAGAGGCCGTGGGGACTGCTTCCCGACTTTGGGGGCCGTTGAGAGGTGGGGCGGCGTCTACCTGTTCCGTCTCTTCCTGTGCCATATGGGTAGCTTGGGGGCGCGGTATAAGACCGCATGCGCATCGCCGTGACGGGTTCACACCGGGTGGGCAAGTCGACGCTGATCGATTTGCTCGGGAAACGACTCAAGGGGTACCGGTTCGCCGAAGAGCCGTACTTCCTGCTCGAAGAGGAGGGCTACGAGTTCGCGTCGCCTCCCTCCTTGGAGGACTTCCTCGCGCAACTCCGATTCTCGGTGGAATTGCTCGAAGGCGAGAAGCGCTCACAGAACATCCTGTTTGACCGCTGCCCACTCGACTTTCTGGGGTACCTCCAGACTCACGAAGACGCGGATTCGTTCGACCTGGAGGAGTGGCTTCCCCAGGTACGCTCCGCCGTTGAAACGCTCGACCTCATCGTCTTCGTGCCCATTGAGGAGCCCGATCGCATCCGGCTCCCCGCGCACACTGACCGTGAGTCGAGGGCAGCGGTGGACGAGACGCTCACCCGGATGCTGCTCGATGACCCATTTGAGTTGGGCGTGGAGGTTCTCCCCATCCAAGGCACCGGGGCCGCGCGCGTCACCCAAGTTCTCGAGCGACTGGCGCGCGGATAGCGCCCTCTGCCGCTTGGGCCCCTCCCGACCACGCACCAAGAAGGAGCCGAATGGTCGAAGTCGAGAGGCGATGCCAGCGAGCGCAGGTCGTCCGCCGCATCGAAGACTTACCAAGGAGCATGACCCGGTGGCCCGGTGAAAGCGGGCGCGGACATTCGTGGCCAGTCCTTCCGCGCAACGGGAACAGGCGACGTTCCGCTGGGCGCTCCGGCCTGCGTCCCTACTTACTGGCCTGGGGCGGAGGGCCGCCCTTCCGGGAGCGGCGCGATGTCTTGGCGGCCGTCGCTGGCCTCCCCGCGGCTTTCTTGCCACGCGTCGCCGCGACCTTCTTGGGGCGAGGGGCGCGGGGTTTCTCCTCCTCCGTGGCAGCGCCGTCACCGCGGCGGACGCGTGCCACCGCGTGGCTCACAGACCGGGTCAGCCGCGCAACCTGGGGGGCGGCTCCAAGGGAATGGGTCAGTCCCTGCACCTTGTGGGACACGGAGCTCAACGCGCGGCGCTCCCGGTCCGACACGGGGAGCAGCGCCGCCCCCGCGACGCCTGCTGCCAGCGTGGTCAATCCGATGGCCACCGCGTGTTCACCCAGTTGGTCGGCTGCCCAGGTGCGTGCCTTGCCTGCTCGCTCACGGAGTCTGTCTCCACTGGGGACCCGGTCTCGCAGATGCTCCAGTGTCTCGCGCCCCCGGGTGCTGACCCGCTGCATGGCCTCGCGTGTGTGCGCGGCCACCTTCTGGGGACCTGTCTTCTCTTCGGCCTGGGCCTTGCGGCGCTTCCAGGCCGCGGTGAACTTGCCCAACCTTTTTCCCCCGGATTTACTCGTCTGCGGCTTGGCCATCGCGCTCTCCCTCGTTTCGCCCTCGTTGGGGGCCGGCGTTCCTCGTGTCAAAGAAGGTATGGATAAGAGAAGCCGGCGCAATGTACTGCTGCGGGTGAGGACGGCCGGCACGACGAAGGCGCGCTGGGCGCCGAGCGCGGCGCCCGCCCACATTCCTCCATCCGTGGCCAGCGCGACCGCCGTGCTGCCAGCCGGGCCCCGCGCCTTCGCCGCGCCTGCTTTGACCAGGGTCGCGGCCGCGTTGAGTGCCAGTCCCGTCCCGCCATGCTTGAAGCGTTGGAATGCCTCCTGGTCCTCGAAGAGGACGACCTCCGAAGATGTCTGTCCACCCAGCTGAACTCCCACGGTCAGCTGGACCAGCGCCGCGTATCCGACCAGCCGCTCCCGACGGAAGACCTCGCCCATCCCCCAGGTGCCTCCGAGCACGGCGCTCCCCTGGCCTAGCGAAGGGAAGACGGCATAGGCGTAGGCCCGAGCCCTCGCCTGAGCCAGCTCCGGTGAGCGGGCCTCCAGCCGGTGCAATGCCGCCCGTGCGTCACCATGCAGTCTGCGGTGTACGTCCAGCTCCTTCCGCGCGAGCTTCAACAGACGCTGGCCTTGGATCGCCAGTTTGCTTCGGATGGGCGCTTCATTCGTGGCGAGCACTGGCCTGCGCCTTGAGGATCCGGGTGAGCAGCAGGGCGGCAGCCGTCAGCCCCGTGGTCAGGGCAGGAGGGGGCTGCGACGCTTGCAGCCGCGAACGCTGCCCGGTGTCATCGGCCCCGCTCTCCTCGGAGGCATCCTGCCTGCGGAAGCGCTGCACCAGGCCTCCGTTCCCTCGCTCCGATGCGTCTGACGAACGCGGAATGAACGTGAACTTCTGTCCGCCCAGGGAGATCTCGAGCAGCATGCCGCCACGTGAGTAGGCGTGAGCAACGCACTTCGCATAGTTGATGGTTCCGGACGCCGCCGCCTTCACGAGCACGGCGGACGCGTTGGCGGCGAAGGCCGCCTTTCCTCCCTTGAACGCTTCAATGGCATCACGGTCATGGAAGAAGATGAGCTCGCTCAGGGTCTGTCCGCCCACCTGGACTCCGAGGGTCAACTGGCTCAGCGTGGCGAAGCCAATCGGCTTGCCCTTCTCGAAGACCTCGCCGTGGCCGTACGAGCCGCCGAGGACCAGCGATGCCCTGCCCAGCGAGGGGAAGACGGCATAGCCCTCTACCTGCTCCAGCTCTTTTTTCAGCTCCGGGTGCTTGAGCACCAGGCGGTCCACCGTTGCCACTGCCTCTTCGTGAAGCGCCTTCTCCTGCTCTGGCTTCATGTTCGCCTCCTGATGAATCAACGTGGCGACGGCCATATCCGCAAGGTACCCACGGAACGTGCGTGCGAACGACCACGCCGTGAGTGGTCTGGTTGCCCGGACGTGACGCGGAGGTGTCTACCTTCGGTGTCAGGAGGACGCACATCATGGCCTCGACGAAGACAAAGGAGAGGAAGCGCTCGCGCGGCCCAGCGCGACACGCATCACCCAGGATGGAAGCTGCGCAGAAGCAGCTCGAACAGGTCACGGGATACGCGCGGGGCCGGGTGAAGGAGCGCCTGGACTTCCAGCGGGGCTTGCTCGTGTCGGTGCTGGCGGACATGGCAGAGGGGTTGAGCACCGCCACCCGGCGTGCACCGAGCCCGGCATCGCAACGCATGCTGGAGACGGGAGAGCGCATGTTCCGCGGCGCCTCCTCGCGGCTGGATGCGCAATCCGTCGAGGCATTCCTGGACCGCACGGGACAGTTCGTGCGGCAGCGCCCGGGATTGTTGTTCACGGGACTGCTGGGGGCAGGCCTGCTCGCGGGGCGGATGTTTCGCGCCAGCGGTGCTGGCGATGTGGAAGGGGAGGCTGAGTCATGAGACGTAGTGCGAACAAGACGGCTGCGCGCGAGGGACAGAACGGCGGCGCTCCAGGTCAGACGCAAGGGGGACTGGCGCCGTTGCGGACGGTCCGCGACAAGGGCCGGGCGGTTGCCGGGAGTCTCCGAGAGAAGTTTCCCTCGCGAGACGATGCGCGCTCCCGCGCGGTGGGGGCCCAGACGTGGACATCGCAGACGATGCGACAGCATCCCGTGGGGGCGGGACTTGGGGTCCTGGCCCTGGGCTTCCTGTCGGCTTCCCTCTTGCCGGCCTCGGCGCTGGAGCGTCGCGCATATACACGTGCGGCGGGAAAGGCGCGGGATCTGGCCGACCGCTTGGACGCATCGGGGCGATTCGAAGACGTCCTGGCGACCGTACGACAGATGGCGGCGGGCGCGGCAGTCGAGCAGCTGGCCTCTTTGAGGCCCAAGCCCGAGGAAGGTCCTTCGCGGCGCAAGTTGGAGCGGGTGGACCGAAAGGGTGGGTG
>NZ_JAAEAH010000046.1 GCF_010998615.1 Myxococcus sp. CA023
AATTTTACACACTTCAATGTCACACAGACTTGTCTATCTTTTTTTTTTTTTTGAGATGTGTAATAAGAGACAGCAGTTGCCACCGCCGCCCTCGCCCGCCACGGAGCCACGCCCCGAGGCCGTGCCGAAGCGGCCCATCCGCAGGCCCTCCCCTTTGTAGGCACCACCTGCCTCGGGAGGGATGTCCAGGTCGGTGCAGCCAATGAGGTCCGCGTGATTGACGAAGAGCCCGCCCCGGAAGCCCATTCCTTCCGCGCTGATGAGGCCCTGGTTCGTCACGCTGCCCGTGGCGAGGAAGGCCAGGATGCCACCGCTGCGCCCATCCCATGGACGGGCTACGACCGAGGCACCCGCGGACACGAGGACGTTCGTGTATTCGGGCACGGAGACCACCTGCGCGCCCGGCGCGGTGTAGGCATGCACCAGGGGCTCGGAGAAGCGCAGCCCGGGCGGCGATTCCGATACCGCCTCCACGCGCGCCAGCTCCCAGTGGCCCATCCGCCGAAGCGCCAGGGTGCCGCCATCGCTGGAGACCACGGCCTCCTCCGACCCGCCGCTCTGGTGGAGGAGCACCAGCGTGCCCGGGGTGAAGCCCGAAACGCGCTGCACCGGAACGTCGTGGGCTCCGACCACCACGAGGTCCGTCAGCGGCGTGGCGGCGTTGAGGACGCGCCCCACCGTCGTGACGGACAGCGCGCCATCACGGCCCGAGCCCAGGCCGAAGGAATCCAGCTCCGCCAGCGCGGGGGACGCCGGGAGCAACACGAGCAGGCAGGACAGGACGAAGCGCATGCCCCCTCATGCTGCCTCAGAAGCCGGGTCTACCGCGAGTGCGGGCCCCTGAAGACTCACTCGCCCGAGGGGTTCATCAGCGCCCGGGCATTGCGCGGTGCGAAGAAGGGCTGGCGCGCGAGCCTCGACAGGGCGCGCTTGTCCACGCACCACAGCTGGAGCGCATCCTCCCACTCACCCAGCTCGGCCACCGCGCGCACGTCCGGCGCATCGCGGTAGAGGCTGTTGAGGTTGTGCACCAACGCGGACAGGTCCTCCACCTCCCAGCGCTCCGTCACCTCGCCAACCATGACGTGGAGTTCCAGCACGGGGCGCTCGCGCACGTCCACCACCTTGAAGCGGCGGGCCGCGCCGCCCATGGCGGTGGTGAGCGGCCCCACCAGCTCGTCGGCGCGCACGCCGTACCCCACGGACAAGCCGCCTTCGAGCAGGCCCGCGTCACACAGGCGCAGCATGGACACATGGGGAGGCTCGCCACGCGGCAGCAGCGCCGCGGCGGCATCGCGGTCCTTGAGGAGTCGCTCCCGGGTGAGCATGTCGAGCAATGGGGCCATCGCGCCCCACAGCCTATCGCTCCTCGCCGCTCCAGGAGTCCACCTCCGCGGCTACGTGGAAGCGAAGCGTCCAGGCACGGCGTGACGCGGGACTGCGCCAACGGCCACTGTCGCATGCCGCGCACCCAACGAAGTCCGTCGTTGGAGACACGCACGCGCGAGGGGAAACTCCCGCGCCGTGGACACTCGACGCGTATATCCCCGTTTCGCCATCGCCTCCCTGCTCGGCAACGTCGCCTTCCTCGCCTCCTGGGGTGTGGTGCTGATGCGCCCCTCGGGCTGGCAGGTAGTCGGCCCGCTCCTGCTCCTCATGTTCCTCGTCCTGCGGGTCGGCGGCATGTGGTTCTTCGCCTCGAAACACCCGCCGGAGGAGCGCCCGCGCATGCGGCGCACGGCGACCCTCACC
Organism: Myxococcus sp. CA023; assembly: GCF_010998615.1. Lineage (GTDB taxonomy): Bacteria > Myxococcota > Myxococcia > Myxococcales > Myxococcaceae > Myxococcus. Next base: position 1,753 of record NZ_JAAEAH010000046.1, read on the forward strand.
ACCGTGCTGGCGCTCATCGCCGTGGGCATCTGGGTCTACACCGTGCTGCAAGGCCCGCGCGGCTTCTGAGCCGCCAGGCCCTGAAACGGCTCGCGGGCGCCGCCTCCAGACTGAACCGTCCGGAAGCACAGCGCCCGCGATGACTGCCGTGTGCTGACCGCTACACGTTGAAGCGGAAGTGCATGCAGTCGCCGTCCTGGACGACGTACTCCTTGCCTTCCACGCGCAGCATGCCCTTCTCCTTCACGGCGGACTCGCTGCCCAGCTTCACCAGGTCCTCCCAGCGCATCACCTCGGCCTTGATGAAGCCGCGCTCGAAGTCGGAGTGGATGACGCCGGCCGCCTGCGGGGCCTTGTAGCCCTGATGGATGGTCCACGCGCGGCACTCCTGCTCGCCCACGGTGAAGTACGTCCACAGGCCCAGCAGCTTGTAGCCAGCGCGCACCACCTTGTGCAGGCCCGGCTCGGACAGGCCCGCGCTCTCCAGGAAGCCCGGACGCTCCGACTCCGGAAGCTGCTGGATTTCGGACTCCAGCGCGGCGGCGAGCACCACCACCTCGAAGCCCTCCTTCGCGGCCATCTCCCGAACGGCCTTCACGTGGGGGTTCGCGTCCTCCTTGCCCAGCTCCGACTCGCCGATGTTCGCCACGTACAGCACGGGCTTGTCGGTGAGCAGGAACAGGTCATGGATGACGGCGCTCTCCTCCTCGGTGAGCTTCTGGGCGCGCACGGTGATGCCGTTGTCCAGGCTCGCCTTGATGCGGTCCAGCAATGCCACCTCGGCCTTGGCCTCCTCGCCGGCCTTGCCGCCCACCTTCGTGTTCTTCAAGGTGCGCTCGCGGCGCTTCTCCACCGTCTCCAGGTCCTTGAGGCACAGCTCCGTGTCGACCACGTCCCGGTCCCGCACCGGATTCACCCCGCCCTCGACGTGGGTGACGTTGTCGTCCTCGAAGCAGCGCAGCACGTGGAGCACGGCGTTGACCTGGCGGATGTTGCCCAGGAACTGGTTGCCCAGGCCTTCGCCCTTGGACGCGCCGCGCACCAGGCCGGCGATGTCCACGAACTCCAGCGAGGTGGGCACCTTCTTCAGCGGCTTGATGAGCGCGGACAACTGGTCCAGGCGGTCATCCGGCACGGGCACCACGCCCACGTTGGGCTCGATGGTGCAGAAGGGATAGTTGGCCGCCTGCGCGCCCGCGGCCGACAGCGCGTTGAACAGGGTGGACTTGCCGACGTTGGGCAGCCCGACGATTCCGATGGATAGACCCATGGTGATTCCCTGGAACACGCGCGCCGGGGGGCGCGCTTCCCCAGAAGGGGATTAGGCAGTGCGGCGCACGGCGCCGGTGGCGCTGGTGCCGTTCAGCGGCAGGCCCTGGACGAACTGCTCGGCCAGCGCGCGCTGCTTGCTGTCGTCCATGCGCTCGCTGATGAGCTTGCCGGCGACTTCCATGGCCAGGTCGACCGCCATGGAGCGGACCTCGGCGATGGCCTTCGCCTTCTGCTCGTCAATCTCGCGACGCGCGCTCAGCTTGAGCTCTTCGGCCTCCTTGCGGCTCTTGGCCATGAGCTCCTCGCGGAACTTCTCCATCTCCTGCGTGTTGCGGCGCATCATCTCCGCGGCCTCGCGACGGGCCTCGGCGATGGCCGTCTTCTGGTCGGCCAGCAGCTTCTCCGCCTCGGCGCGCTCACGCTTGGCGCTCTCGATGGAGCTGGCGATCTGCTTCTCGCGCTCCTCGACCAGCGAAAGGATGGGGCCCCACGCCTTCCACTTCAGGACGACTGCGGAGATGACGAAGGTGACCAGGGTCCAGAAGATGAGGCCCGGCTGGACCTTCACGAGGTTACTGGCGGCGAGAACGGAGGGCAGGAACATGGCGGGATGTCCAGCGTGAGGGAGGGATGCTGCGAAGACTTCGGTTTCCGCGGCAGGAGCGGCCGGCGCCCGCGGTGGAATTCCCTACGGGCACCGGCGACCGTCCAGCGATGACTCGACCTGCGCTCGCCTTAAGCCTTGGTGGCGAGCAGGATGCAAACGACCAGCGCGAACAGCGTGGCGCCTTCGATAAGGGCCGCCGCGATGATCATCGTGGTGCGGATGTCGCCGCCCGCGGCCGGCTGACGGCCCGTGGCGTCCATGGCGGCGGCGGCCAGCTTACCGATGCCGAGCGCGGCACCGATGATGGAGAGACCGGCACCCAGACCGGCGGCGAGGAAGGCAAGAGCGAGGTTGGTCATGGTGACACTTGTTCTTTCGTAGCGTGGACCCGCTTGTGGGGGGGTCGTGATGTCCCTTGAGGACTACCTCCGGCGGCCTTTCGAACCGCCGGGTCTTCGACCGGGGCACCGGACTTCAGCGCCCCGCTAACGCGTCAGAACGGCCTAGGCGTGGTGCGCCTTGCCCTGGTCGTGGCTGGGGCCCGCTTCCGGGTGGTCGTGGCCGTGGTCGTCATGGTGGTGCCCCATGGCCACGCTCATACCGATGAACAGCGCCGACAGCATCGCGAAGACGTACGCCTGCACGAAGGCCACGAACAGCTCGAGCATGAAGATGGCGAAGGCGAAGGGCACGCTCACCGCCGCCACCGCGGGGTGGCCGAGGAGGAAGATGAGGCCCAGGAGGAAGAAGAAGACGATGTGGCCCGCCAGCATGTTGGCGAACAGACGCATCGTGAGGGCGAAGGGCTTGGTGAACAGCCCCAGCACCTCCACCGGAATCATGATGGGCCACAACCAGGGGGCCACGCCACCCGTCAGGTGCTTCAGGTAGCCGCCCAGACCCGCCGCGCGAATACCCGCCACCTGGGTGATGACGAAGGTGCACAGCGCCAGCGCCATGGTGACGGCCAGGTTGCCGGTGGCGGTCGCCATCCAGGGAATCATGCCCAGCATGTTCATGAAGAGGATGAAGAAGAACACGGTGAGCAGGAAGGGCACGTAGCGGGGGCCCTCCTCCTTGCCGATGTTCTTGATGGCCAGCTCGTCACGAACGAACAGCACCAGCATCTCAAGGATGTTGGCGCCCGCGCCGCGCGGCACCAGCTTCGTCTTGTCGCGGTTGCCCCAGATGAACAGGGTGGCCATCAGCAGCAGCGCGGCCAGCCACATCATCAGGGTGTGCTTCGTGATGGACATGTCCAGGCAGCCGTCCATGAGGCCTGGAATCTCCTCGCCGTGCTCCGTCATCCGGGGCGCGCACCCGTTGGCCTTCAGCGGGACGTGCCACTGCGGGAACTCCAGCGCCTTGATGGGGTTGCCGAGCGGGACCTCGATCTCCAGGTAGGGCGAGTCCACGACGTGATGGAGGATGTACCCCGGCACGTCGTCTTCAGACCCCGCGGCCCACGCCGTGGCAGCAAACAGACTGGCGAACAGCACCATTGCCTTGCGCATCACTCGTCTCCGCCCGCCGATTCCTTCGACGCGGCCATCACGTAGCTCACTTCAATCCACTGCAGCGCGAAGTAGACGCCGAAGAAGCCGGCGATGAACGGCACCGCCGCCATTCCCCGCGACACCACGCCCAACAGCCCCGCCAACACGCCCACGGCCCGAAGGCCAAAGATGATTCCGACCACCTTCAGCGCGGCATTGAGGTCCTGCCGCACCGCCCGCCGTTTCAGCACCAGCGCCACCGCGCCCGTCACCGCCGCCAGCCCCACGCCCCACACCGCCGAAACCCGGTCCTCCACCACCTGCGGCATCAACGCCGCCAGCGCCAGGCCCACCACCGCCACGCCACCCGCCAGCGCCGCATGACTCTTGAAGGAGTCCGTCCCGCTACCGCCGCCCCGCGCCGTCACTTCCGCTTCCCCAGCCGGGCCATCTCATGGAGGAACCCATAGAAGCCCACGCAGATACCTACCAGGCTCAGCACCACCATCAACCAGGGGCCCGTCCCCAACCACCCATCCAGCCAGTAGCCACCCAGCACGCCCACCACCGCTCCACCCACCAGCTTCCACACCGCCGAGATGTAGGGTTGCGCCGCCCTCATCTGCCGGGCCGTCTCACCCAGCTCGCTGCCGTCCGAACCGCCCGGTTTCCGGGGCTCCTTCACTTCCATTCGGACGCCTCCCCAAACCCTGGGAAAACCTCGCTTTTCCAACCCCGCCGAACCAACCCCTCTACGCGGGGCGCCGCTTAACACCGAACACGCGGCACACGCAACCGGTACCATGGGCAGCGGCCCCCCGGCCCCCAGTGGCGATTGCCGCTTCGGCAAGCTCAGCTACCGCCGATCTGCCCCGCATGGAATCGAGGGCCCTCCCCATGGGCTCACCAGGGCCTGGGCTCGCCTCTGGGTGAGGCGCTGGGGTCCGGCGACCTGAGCAGGCGCATGGGGATGGGGGCGCCTGCCCCAACGCCCGGGTGGCCAGCCTCCGGGCGCCGGCCGGCCCGCTCCTCGGCGCCCGGGCGCCTGCGTCGCCAGCTTGCACCCGATACGCGTCAACCCACCGTGACACCTTTGGAGGACTCCATGCCGAAGCCGCTCGTGCTCACGTCCCCCCGCTTCAAGGACGGCGACCTCATCCCCATTGCCTACACCGGCGAGGGCGAGGACATCTCACCGCCGCTTCAATGGACGGACATGCCCGCCGGGACGAAGAGCCTGGCCCTCATCGTGGAGGATCCGGACGCGCCAGACCCGCGCAATCCCCAAATGACCTTCTCCCACTGGGTTGTCTACAACATCCCACCTTCGGCCCAAGGCCTGCCGGAAGGCGCCACGCCGGACGTCCTCCCGGAGGGCGCCCGCCAGGGTCAGAACGACTTCCGCCGCCAGAACTACGGGGGCCCCATGCCGCCCGTGGGCATGCACCGGTACTACTTCCGCCTGTACGCCCTGGACACGGTACTGCCGGACCTGGGCCGCGCCTCGCGCACACAGCTCCGGGAGGCCATGGAAGGCCACATCGTGGGACAGGCGGAGCTCATCGGCCTGTACACCAAGGTCCACCACCGCGGCGCGGAGTCCCCCGGGGCCACTCCCGCCTGATTCGGCTCGGGCGACAGCAACCCTGAGGACACGGGCTCGGCGGCCCTGCGCGGCCGGGCCCGTTCTAAGTACAAGCCGCAGGGCTGGCACCGGGTTGTGGGATGGTGGGCGAAGCGGCGGGTCAGCAATTTCGCACGGGCTGGCAGCGGTGGAAGAGTCAGGCCTGCCGTGAAAACCGCCGCCGAAACCGGGGCAGCCTACGGCCCCTTCGATGCAATGTCCGTGGGTGTCTGCGTCGTCCGTGACGGCCGCTTCGTCTATGTGAACGAAGCGCTGGTGACGATGTCGGGCTACCCGCGCGAAGGCGTGCTGGGTGAGCCCGCCACGCTCCTCGTCTCGGCGGAGAGCGAGGCGGAGCTGGCGTCCCGCCATGCCCGTCGCAAGCGCGGCGAGCCCGTCCCCACCACGTACGAGACGATGCTGCGCACCACCGAAGGGGAGCGGCGGGTGGAGCTGACCGTCATCCCCAGCGGCACGGAGTGGGTGGTGCTGGTACGCGACGTGTCGGCGAGGGCCCGGCGCCGCAGCGTGCTCCAGCGGCTGGCCGAGCTGGGCGCGAGCCTGCCCTCCCTGCGCACCGAGGGCGAGGTGCTGCGGAGGATGTTCTCCAGCGTGGAGGAGCTGGGACTTGGCTGCGCGTGGCTTTCGCCAGACCGGCTGGGCGTCCGGCTGGGACAGACGTTCGTGCCGCCCGGCATGGTGCCCACGGAAGCCGCGGCACTGAGTGGCCGCTGGGTACGGGATGTGGTGGGCCAGTGGCCTCCCCTGCTGAAGCGCGCCTGGCGCGATGGCGCGGCCTATACAGACGAGTTGCCCCAGGAGACCGAGCGATTCCTCCGAGGCGCCCGGGGCGCGCTGGTTCGCCAGGGCATCCAGCGCGCCGGACAGACGCGTGCCATCGCGGTGCGCATCGACGTGGACGGCCAGCCCCGGGCCATGCTCGCGCTGGTGGCGGACTGGCTGCGCGAGGAGGAGCTGCCACCCGTGCGGCTCTTCGGCGCGCAGGTGTCCGCGGCGCTGGACGCGGCGCTCACCATCTCCCGCCTGTCCGCGCAGAACACGGCGCTGGCGGCGCTCAACCGACTGGCCTCGGTGACGGCCTCCGCGCCGCACCCACAGGCACTGTTCGCTCCGGGGACCGACGAAATCGCCGGGCTCCTGGGTTGCGACGCGGTGACAGTGCTCCTGCCAACGGACGACGGCGAAGTGGAGCTCGCGTACTCGAGCGGCCTGGACACCGAAGGCTCGGAGGACTTCACGCGGCGCTGGCGAGCCGGAAACCTGTGCCTCCAGGCGCAACGAGAAGGCATCCCGCTGGAGCGCGAGGTGGAGTCCTGTCCGGACGACCTGAGCGAGGAACTGCGCCGGCAAGGCTTCCGTACCGTGGTGGTCGTCCCCCTGCGGGTACGCTCGCGGGGCGTGGGTACCCTGTCCGCCCTCTTCCGGGAACGGCGGCCCCTGACGCCGCTCGAACGGGAGACGTTGCAGGCCATGGGCAGCCACTTCGCGGCGGCCATCGAATCCCACCGGCTGCTGCACGAGCTTCGTGGCCGCGCCGAGGACCTGGCGCTGCTGCACGAGGTGGCCAAGGCGCTGGCGGCCACCCTGGAACTGGACAAGCTCCTGCACATTGGCGCCACCAGCCTGGCGCGCATCGTGGACACGTCGGATGCATACGTGTTCCTTCCGGATGTCTCGGGGGAACGGCTCCAGCTTCGCGCGATGACGGGAGGCTCACCGGAGCTTCAAGGGCCCGCGCTGCCACTCATCCCGGCCGATGCGTCACTCGCGTCGGTGGCGTTCCACACGCGCGAGGTGGTGATGGTGGAGGACGCCCGCTCCGACCTGCGCGTCAACGAGGAGGTGCGGCGCCTGCCCGGTGCTCGAGCATTCCTGGTGCTCCCCCTGGTGGTCCACGAGCGCCCCATGGGCGTGATGATGGCGGTGGAGACCCGGCGGCCACGGCGCTTCACGCTCGCGGAGGTGGAGCGAGCCAGTGCCATCGCCAACCAACTGGCGCTGGCCCGCGAGGGCGCGCGGCTGGTGGAGGACCTTCAAGCCAGCTACGTGGAGCTGGCCCGGACCCAGGCCCAGTTGGTGCGCCGCGAACGGCTGGCCGCGCTGGGCGAGCTGTCCGCCGTGGTCGCCCATGAAGTGCGCAATCCACTGGGTGCCATCTTCAACTCGGTGGCGTCCATCCGCCGCATCGTCGGGCCGGACAGCGCGGCGGTGCCGCTGCTGGACATCGTCGGGGAGGAGTCGGACCGGCTCAACCGCATTGTCGCGGACCTGCTCACCTTCGCGCGGCCGCCCGCGCCGCATCCCTATGCCGTGCCGCTGTCGCCCCTGGTGGAGGACGCGGTGCGAGGCGCGCTGGCGGAGGCCCCGGGCCAGGTGCGCGTGGAGCTGGACCTGGCGGACGATGTCCCCTCGGTGACCGTGGACGAGCGGATGATGCGCCAGGCCTTCCTCAACCTCGCCATCAACGCCGTGCAGGCCATGCCTCAGGGCGGCATGCTGCGCGCGAGCGTCCGGCGCGCGACGGGGACTCCCGAAGTCGAAGAGCAGTTCGCGGACAGCGGGCCGGGCATCTCCCCCGACGTGCGGGCGCGCATCTTCGAGCCCTTCTTCACCACCAAGGCCAAGGGCACCGGATTGGGGCTGGCGGTGGTGAAGCGCATCATCGAGTCGCACCAGGGCCGGGTCGCGCTGGAATCCCAGCCGGGCCAGGGCACCACCTTCCGGCTCTATCTCCCTCTGGACACCTCCGCCGCGGCGGTAAGCGAAGGCTGGTAACGCACTTGAAGCTCACGCGTCCGGGGCAGCAGAAATGCACCGCCGTGCCGCCGTCCTGGGAGTCCTTCTTTCTGGACGTGCTGGCTCACAGCATCCGCCAGGGCAGTGACGGCACCCTGTTCCGCGACACGGACGACGGCGGGCAGGACAACCTCTACAACGTCATGGGCTGTCGGCGGAGCTGACGCCCACGGCTGGCTTCAGGCCAGCGCCCAAGCCAGCGCGAGCCCCAGGGCACACGCACCCGCGCAGAGCCCCGCGACGAGCCAGGGGCGTCCGCCGCGAAGCCATGTGCCAGAGTCCTCCTCGGGCTCAGGCATGGGCAGCGCTTCATCCCCCGTGATGGCGCGCACCAACTCCAGACGACGGGCCTCCACCGCCGCGGCATCCACCGCTTGGGAGATGTCCACGCCAAAGCCCACCTGTGTCTCGCGGGTGGCTCGGCGCAACTGCGCGGCCTGGGGCGGCAAGGACTGGAGCGCCCTGGCGGGACTCACCTCCGTCACGGTGACATCCTCGGACGCGGTGGCACGGGCGCCCTGGCTTCGGCTGGCCTCCGCCCGTTCGAGCGCGACCATCAGCTTCGCCGCATCGACGGCTTCGGTGGCCGCCGCGTCTCCGCCCAGGCTGGCTCCGGAGTTCACGGCCCCAGGGCCCACCGCGGACTTCGACGCCACGCCGGCGTCCGCCGCCATCCGGGCACGTTCGGGCTGAACGACCGTGGGCTCCTCGTCCGCATCGAGTGGCGCGCTCGCGACCGGGCCTCGCGCTGGATGGACGACGGTGGCCTCCCCCTCCACATCGAGGTGTGCCCGTTCGCCGCCGGGAAGGCCCCGTCGCGCTCGCGAGGCTCCACCCTCCACCACGGTCGCCTCGTCCTCCGTCCCGTACAGCGCGGTGACGCGAGGCGCATTGACAGCGCGAGGCAACTCCGGCGCCCTTCCAGGAGTCCCTCGCACCGTGACTTCAAGTTCATCCGCGTCATCGTGCGCGGCGGGCGCGGCCTTCGCTGTCGTGCCTCGCACGGAGGCATCCGGTGCGGCTGGGACATTCGCATCAGGCTGGTGGGCGGGCGGCGGCGCCTTCGAAGTCTCAGCGCCGCCACGCTCGGCCGGGACGTAGTCCTCGGGCGCGTCGATGCCTTCGTGCTCGAACGCGAGCGCGGTGGGCGGAGCGAGCACGGTGGCCAACGCGGGCTCGGTGAGTGCGCGGGAACGCGGCTCCCGCAGCAGTTCGCGGAGCACGAGCTCCTCCGCCTTCTTCTCGCGGGGGAACGCGGCCGCGATGAGGCGCGCGACATCCGCATCCCCCACGTTGGGCGCCAGCTTCGCCTTCATCCGCGCCAGTTCCGCGCCCATGGCGGCCGCGTCCGGGAAGCGATTGTCGGGCTCGGAGGCCAGCGCGCGCATCAGGAACGCATCCACGCTGGTAGGCACGCCCTGCCGGACGCTCCCCGCTGGCTCCCACTGGGGGTATGCCGCGCGCCGCCACCGCTCCACCGGGTCGCCCCGCTGCGCCAGGGGCTTCCACGCGAACAACTCCCACAGCAGCGCGCCCACCGCGTACACGTCCGCGCGCCGGTCCACGAAGCGCTTCCGCGCCTGCTCCGGTGCCATGTACGTCAGGTTGCCAATCACCACCCGGGGCGCCGTCTGCTGCTCCTTCAGCGTGGACTGCGCCGCGCCGAAGTCGATGATCTTCACCTCGCCCGCGTAGCTGATGCACACGTTCGCGGGAGACAAATCCCGGTGGACCAGGTGCAGCGGATTGCCGAACTCATCCGTCGCGTCGTGCGCGTAGGCCAGTCCCTCACAGAGCCGCTGCCCCAGATGAAGCATGATGCCCAGCGGCAACGTCCGCCCGAGCTGCCGCAACCGGTACGTCAGCCGGCTGAGCGTCTTGCCCTGCACGTACTCCATGGACAGGTAGAGCTGCCCTTCCACCTCGCCCATGGCGTACACGCGCGCGATGTTCGGATGGTGCAGCCGCACCACGACGCGGGCTTCATCCCGGAAGCGTCCGGCGAACTGCGGGCTCGCCATGAGCTGCGGGAGGACCTTCTTCACCACACAGGCACGACGAGGCGCCTCCTCACGCGCGAGGAACACCTCTCCCATCCCCCCGGCGCCGATGCGGCGCACGAGGGTATAGGGACCGAAGCGAACGGGCCCCTCGAGGGGCGCGGGCTCAACCGGTCTTGCCAAGCGAACGGAAGGCCTTTCTCGCCGCCGCGAGGACGTGCGCGACTTCCGGCTCGCCAATGGCCAGCGACACGAACGCCGCCTCGAACTGGCTGGGCGGCAGGTAGACGCCTTCGTTCAGCATGGCGTGGAAGAACTTCCCGAAGCGCGCCGTGTCCGCCTTCTTCGCGCTGGTGTAGTCGTAGACGGGCTCACCGGTGAAGAACACCGTGAGCATGCTGCCCACGCGGTTGACGGTGACGGGCACGTCCGCGGCCTTCGCCTCGGCGAGCAGGCCGACCTCCAACATGCGGCTGACCTCCTCCAGCCGCGCGTAGGTGCCGGGGGCCGCCAGGGCCTTGAGGCACGCCAAGCCCGCCGCCACCGCCACCGGGTTCCCCGACAGCGTGCCGGACTGGTACACCGGGCCCGCGGGAGCCACCTTCTCCATGATGTCGCGGCGGCCACCATACGCGCCCATCGGCATGCCCCCGCCAATCACCTTGGCCATGGTGGTGAGGTCCGGCTTGAGGCCGTACAGCTCCTGCGCGCCGCCTCGCGACAGCCGGAAGCCCGTCATGACCTCGTCCAGCACCAGCAGCACGCCGTGCTTCCGGCAGAGCGCCTGCAGCCCTTCGAGGTAGCCCGGCTTCGGCACCAGCACGCCCATGTTGCCCACCACCGGCTCGATGATGGCGCAAGCGATGTCCTGGCCATTCTCCGCGAAGATGCGCTCCACGGCGGCCAGGTCGTTGAAGGGCGCGGTAAGCGTGAGCTTCGCCAGCGCCGACGGCACGCCCGGAGAGTCCGGCAGGCCCAGCGTCTCCACGCCACTGCCCGCCTTCACCAGGAACGGGTCTCCCGCGCCGTGGAAGCAGCCTTCGAACTTGAGGATGTGCTCGCGGCCGGTGAAGCCCCGCGCGACGCGGATGGCCGCCACCGTGGCCTCGGTGCCACTGGAGACCAGGCGCACCATCTCCACCGCGGGCATGGTGGCGCAGATGAGCTCCGCGAACTCCACCTCACCCGCATGCGGCGCGCCATAGGACGAGCCCCGGCGCGCGGCGTCGATGATGGCGTCCAAGATGGGCGGATACGCGTGGCCCAGGATGAGCGGTCCCCAGCTCCCCACGAGGTCGACGTAGCGGTTGCCGTCCACATCCGTGAGCCAGGCACCTGAGCCTTCACGGAAGAAGACAGGGTCGCCGCCAACGCCTCGGAAGGCGCGCACCGGGGAATTCACTCCGCCGGGGATGCGAGCCTGCGCGCGAGCGAAGAGAGCCTGACTGTGAGCGTGGTTCATGGCTCGTTCCATACCATGCGGCACGAGGCAGTCTGTGTCCCCGCACGCCCGCTCCCATGCCCCCCGCTTCTTCGTGCCGTTGTCGACACATTATGGACAGTCTCAGGCAGTGCGGAAGAAACCGTCTTTCTTGTAAATCTGACTAAATTGGGTGGATTCAGCGCCCCATCGTCCGGGACTCAGGCGAGCGTGCGCGAGGCGCTGCGGGAATCCATCTCCCGGCTGGGCCTGAGCCGCGCCGTGCCCGTCCTCGAGCGACTCCGTGACACGAACGCCGCGGCTCGAGACGAAGTGACTCCCTGGATTGCAGTGCTCGCGGAGCATCCCCAGCGGTGGGAAATGCTCGATACCGCACGGCGACATTCGCACTGATGAACGGGGCATTTTGACCTGCACCCTGCTTCGGGACGCGTTAGCTACGCCGGCCACGGCCCACGGGCCGACCACTCACCGAGGGAGCGACAGGCAATGCCCCAAACGAAGCTCGAAGCACGCAAGGCACTCGGAACCACGGGCCTTCAGGTATCCCCCCTGTGCCTGGGTGGAAACGTCTTCGGATGGACAGCCGACGAGGCGACCTCGTTCGCGGTGCTCGATGCCTTCGTCGACAACGGCGGCAACTTCATCGACACGGCGGACGTCTATTCGAGCTGGGTTCCCGGCAACCGCGGCGGCGAGTCTGAGACGCTCATCGGCAAGTGGATGAAGTCGCGCAGCGCTCGGGAGCGCGTCGTCATCGCCACCAAGGTGGGCTCGCAGACGGAGCTGGGGAAGGGCCTGAGCCGCGAGCACATCCAGCGCAGCGTGGAGGCCTCGCTGCGCCGGTTGCAGTTGGACGTCATCGACCTCTACTACGCGCACTACGAGGACCTGGGCACGCCGGTAGAGGAGACGATGGCGGCCTTCGACGCGCTTGTGCGCTCCGGCAAGGTCCGCGCGCTGGGCACCAGCAACCACTCCCCGCAGCGGCTCACCGAGTCACTGGAGGTATCCCGCCGCAACAACCTCGCCCGGTACGCGGTGCTGCAACCGCACTACAACCTCGTCGAGCGCAAGGACTTCGAGTCATCGCTCCGGGGCATCTGCGAACGGGAAGGGCTCGTGGTGGCGCCCTACTTCGCGTTGGCCTCGGGCTTCCTGACGGGCAAGTACCGCAAGGACCAGCCGCCTCCGAAGTCGGCCCGCGCCGAAAGCGTGCTGAAGCAGTATGGAAACGCGCGCGGCTGGGCGGTGATTGATGCCCTGGACGCCGTGACGCGCCGGCATCCGGGAGCGAACTTCGCCCAGGTCGCGCTCGCGTGGCTCGCGGATCAGCCCACCATCGTGGCGCCCATCGCGAGCGCGACGTCCGCCAGTCAGACGCAGGAACTGCTGGGTGCGTTCACGTTGCAACTGACGGCGGAGGACCTCCGCGCCCTGGACGTTGCGTCGTCCCGCGAGGCCTGAGAAGGCTCGAAGCCCATGAGCACGTTCACCGACTTCAAGACGGCCGACCTCTGCGATGCCCACGCGGGCACGCTGCGGTTCCAGATTGCCGAGCCCGGGTTCCAGGACTACGGCGGCGTCCGGACCTTCGCGGGTCCCATCAGCACGGTGCGGGCGCCCGAGGACAACTCCCTCGTGCGCAAGGCCTTGGAGGAGCCCGGCCAAGGCCGGGTGCTGGTGGTGGACGGCGGAGGCAGCCGCCGCTGCGCGCTCGTGGGAGACCAACTCGCGTTGCTCGCCCACCAGAATGGCTGGGCGGGCGTGGTGGTGAATGGCTGCATCCGCGACGCCGAGGACGTGGGCCGCATGCGCATCGGCGTCAAGGCGCTGGACACCCACCCGCTCAAGAGCCTCAAGCGCAACGAGGGACAACGTGACGTGGAGGTCCGCTTCGCCGGAGTCACCTTCCGCCCCGGCCACTACGTTTATGCGGACCTGGACGGCATCGTCACCTCCGAGTCGCCCCTGGGCTGATGCCAGGGGCTCCGGGCGGAAGTGCAGGCACTACCCGCGTCGCCACCACTTCCGCCGCGCGGCCCTCACGTCGGACCAGTCCACCAGGCAGTCGTGCACGTTCTCCTGGCCGCGCTGGGCATCAGGAATGTCCCCTGACTCCACGCGCGAAATCAGCTCCGGCAACCGCTCGTAGAACGTGGGCGAGCGGTACTGGGGATGCAATGTCCACAGGCCCGGCGCGGCGCCCAGGAAGTCCAGCCGCCACAAGCCGCGACCCTTGAGCCTCCGGGTGACCAGGTTCTCCGGCTCGCGGTACGGCGGATTGCCCGCGCGCAAGGCACGCAGCACGTGAATGGGCGGCGCCAGCTTCGCCTGCAGCGGCCCCACTCGGCGCACCATGGCGTCGCGGTCCACGAAGAAGGCCCGGCTACTGAAGCGCCGGAAACGGAACGCGTGGGAGCCCTGTGCATCGGGCTCGTACCAGCGACTGTCTCCCGCAATCGTCCCATCCGCGCGCGGCGGGCCCGACAAGGGACTGCAGCTCACCAACTCCTCGCGTGACGCGAGTTGCGCGGCCGCCTCCGCCATCCAGGCGCGCGACGCTCCACCGATGAGCATGTCCGCGTCCAGGTGCATCACGTGCGGGTGCTTCGCCGCCGCGAGCCCGAAGAAGTAGGAATGGAAGGGCCCGCCGCGCGAGTCCTTCATGGGCAGCCGGGAGCCTCCGAAGAATTGCTCGGAGAGTGCCTTCGTGACGGCGGGAGAGTAGTCCACCTCCACCAGCCGGATGCGCGGATCCGCCGAGGACAGCTCCGACAGCAGCGCGTCCATCTTCGGCTTTCGCTCCAGCCACGCACCCGCGAAGCGGCTGCCCTGGCTGCGGTGCAGGTCCAGCACGAGCAGCACCTCCTGCACGGAGGGCCCGAGCTGGCGAAGCTGATGCGGAAGGATGAGGCGCGCGTGCGGATAGTCCGTGGGCGCGAGGTTGATTTGCAGGGTGACCGGGCTCACGGCGTGTCCAGCAAGAGGGAGGTCGCGTCATCCATGACGGAGTGGCTACCCACTTGCCATACCCACGGGGCACCAGACAACTGAAGGAGGAGTGGTCCTGGCAGGAGTCGAACCTGCGGCCTCTCGGTCCGCAACCGAGTGCTCTATCCTCTGAGCTACAAGACCGGAACTGCGACTGCGAGAGCGCCCCAGCCACGGGGCGCGGTGTCAGAAGGAAGCGATGCCGTCGAACAGGTCTTCCGGCTCGGACTCGATGGGGAGGGGATTCATGGGCGTCACCTCGGGGATGAGCGCTCCGACAGGGAATCGAACCCTGTTCACACGGTAGACGGCCGTGCTGCGATTCCAATCGCATCCCGGAGCAGTGGGGTTGACCCGGAAAAGAAAGAGGCCGGGTTCCCTCGGGGAGCCCGGCCTCTGGACTGCCATGCCCTGTCCTTCGACGGGGCGCGGTGGGTCAGAACCCAGGCGGGAGATCTCGACGGGAGGTCGCCCCCCGCTTGGAATCACGAGCGGTGGCCCGGCCAGCGAGTGCGAGCGCATCGATGCCGATGACAGTATCGTTCAGGGTGTCGGGATTCATCGGGCTCGTCAGGTTCGCCGTCTTCATGGCCACCGCTCCTTTCATGGGAAATGGACGCAATGGCCGCACAGGGCCTGACAAGCTGTGCACGGGCTGAAGACAGGGACGCGATGGCGGAGGACGCACAGCAGCAGGGCTACACCCAGTGGGCACCGCCTATCGAGATGGCGGATGCGGTGGACGCGTTCTGGCAGTTCTGGGTGCCCCGAAAGCCCCACGACGTCCCCCTCCCCCGGCAGCACCGGGTCCTTCCGGATGGCTGCACCGACCTCATCTTCGGATTCCAACACGCCCCAGGCCCGGTGTGGCTGGCCGCACCCCGGCTGGCCGTCGTCGGCCCCATGAAGCGCTTCATCCTCGTCGACCTCGAGCCCGGCGGGGTGAGCCTGGGCGTCAGGCTCCGTCCTGGCTGGGCGCAGGCCCTGCTGGGTGTCAGTCCGCGTGAACTCTGCGGACTCAACGTCTCCGCCCAGGATTGCTCGCCCACCCTCACGCAGCTTCAGCGGCGGATGGAAGACTGCGCCTCACCCGCCCAGGCCATGGCCCTGCTCCAGCGCACCATCGCCGACGCTGGGCTTCGTTCCGGAGCATGGCGAAGCCGCGTGCCATCCAGGCCCTGGGACACATTCAAGCCTCGTCGGGGCAGGTGCGCATGGCCGCGCTCGCTCGCGAACTGGGTGTGAGTGAGCGCACCCTGCACCGGGACATCCTCGACGAAGCCGGCGTACCGCCGAAGCTGCTCGCGCGCGTCCTGCGCTTCCAGCGGGCGGTGTCCCTGCTGCGCTCCCGTGAGGGCACAGACCTGTGTGACGTCGCGCTCGAATGCGGCTACGCGGACCAGGCGCATCTGTCACGAGACGTGCGGGAATTGGCCGGCGTGTCGCCCACCGCACTCGTGGGTTGAGCGCTGTCCGATTCCTTCAAGACAGGCCCGTGCCATCCGTGTGACGACGCACTCACACAGACATCCCACTGACCGACAGGGGTCCACCATGAAGCTCGGCTACATCATCCTCTACGTACCGGACGTGAGCGCCGCCATCGTCTTCTACGAGAAGGCCTTCGGACTGGCGCGCCGATTCATCCACGAGAGCGGTGGCTACGCGGAGATGGAGACAGGCACCACCGCCCTGGCCTTCGTCGAGGAAGGCGCGGCGAAGGAGCACGGCTTCACCGTGCGCCATCTGCGGCCGAAGGAAGACGCGGCGGCCATCGAACTGGCGCTCGTCACCGCCGACGTGACCGCCGCATACACGCGCGCCGTGGAGGCGGGTGCCGAGGCCACGCAGCCCCCCAAGCAGAAACCCTGGGGACAGACGGTGGCCTACGTGAGAGACCTCAACGGCGTCCTGGTGGAGCTCTGCTCGCCGATGGAGGGGTAATGGCAGTCGGGACGACTGGATTCGAACCAGCGACCTCGCGCACCCCAAGCGCGCGCTCTTGTCCAAGCTGAGCTACGTCCCGGAAACAGCCTTGCCGCGGGCGGGATTCGAACCCGCACCCTCTGCATTCTGAGTGCAGCGCCTCTACCAGTTGGGCTACCGCGGCGTTCTTCGATGCGGCAACCCGGGTGGGCTGCCGGAAAGCGGTCGACGGGATTCGAACCCGTGTTCACCTGGATGGCGACCAGGGGCCTGACCACTCGGCCACGACCGCACGTGCTGCGACGACCCGGAAAAGGAAGAGGCCGGGTTCCCTCGGGGAGCCCGGCCTCTGGCCTGCCATGCCACGTCGATGGACGGGCGAAAGGCGTCAGAGTCCGGGCCGTCTACCGCCAATGGGTAGACCGGGCAGCACGGGAGCGGGCAGCAGGGCGACGGGCGCGAGCACGCCGATGCCGATGACAGTGTCGTTCAAGGTGTCGGGATTCATCGGGCTCGTCAGGTTCGTCGTCTGCATGTCACCGCTCCTTTCTGTGAAAAATGACGCGCTGGAGGCGCGGGGCCTGACACGGCGCCACGCCTGTCACCGGCCCGGCCCGCGGATGGGGTAAGAAGGCCCTGGAGCCTGCGCCGCCTCCCCCCAGGCCGAGGTCACCCGGGCGGCGCCCCCCTCGATGAAGACCGTTCCCTGCCTGCTCGCATGGTCCGCGATGCTGTCCCTGTCCGGGTGTGCGGACACCGGCGATGACTGCAGCCTCGTCCCGCTGCCAGGAGGCATGGGGCAGACCCCGCCCCTGCTGTCGCTGGAGGTCCCCGCGGAGCTCCACGTCCAACCAAACCTGAACTTCACCTGTGAGGGCCCCGATACCTCCCAGGTCCCCGACAGCATCACGGCGGAGGTGTTCGACCCGAACAACCACGCCGTGGCCTCGGAGGCGTCCCTCACCGGCAATGGACAGGCGGCCACCGTCCGCTTCACCCCGACGACCACCGGACGCCACCACGTCCGCGTCGCCTTCGCCCCGGTGGGCAGCCTCCAGCAGTTCGGCGCCTACGTGTCACGCGCGTGGACCGGAGGAGATCCGACGGTGCTCCCGCTGCCCCGCTGCACGCAACTGAACCGCACCACGCATGGCACCTGGCTGTGTGACGGCGTGGCGGTGCACGCGGCGAACGGAACCCAGACGCAACTCGGCGGCGTCTCCGGCATGCCCGACGTGGCCGTCGCGGGAGATGTCGTCTGGGTCGTGGGCGAGGACCGGGTGCGCCGCTTCGTCGACACCGGCTCGGAACTCGAGCTCACCGGCTCGCTCCTGCTCAACCAGCGCGACACCGTGAAGGTCATCCAGAACCGGCTCGCCACCGCGGATGAGCTGTGGGTGCTCGACTCGGAGCGCCTGCACCGCTTCGCCTTCACCCCAGAAGGCGTCGTCACCGGCGCCACCCCCACGCCGTGGGGACGGGTCAACCAGCTGCCCTTCGGCGTCGACATGGTGCTGGGCCTGCTCGTGCGTCTGGGCCCCGACACGGTCAGCGTCATCCAGGTGACGCAGGACCCCGACAGCCGCGCGTGCACGTTCCGGTTGGGCCCGAGCGGGGCCTTCGTCGCCTCGGAGGCGCCGTGTCAGCGCCTGCCGGGCGCGCCAGCGGGCATCGAGGATGGCGCGGTGTGGACCCGCGTGGACACCCTGCTCCTGCCGCAGCCAGGACAGACGCTGTATCGGTGGGCCGCGGTGGATGGCGCGCTGACCGAACGAGGCACCCTGGTCGTGGACGCGCCGCTCGAGTTGGTGAGCGCGCCCCTCCGCCCCGGCTTCGCCATCCCCTTCATCCAGTGGCGGCAATCACGCGTCGGCTCCGCGGTGCCCGTTCCGCCCGAGTCACAGGGCCCGCTGGGACTGGAGCTGCTACCGGGCAACGCGGACCTGTCTCCCGGACTGCGAACCATCTCTCCGCGCTTCTACTGGGAGGCCGGCGGCGGGCAGGGCCTCGGTGGCACGCGGGTGTACGAACGGCGTGCGTCTTCGTTGAAATAACGAGACGGTTGGGGCACACACGGAAGGAAAGCGCGAAATGTCGCCTGCCTGCCTCTCGCGATACCTGGCCTTCCGGGTGTAGAGAGGCCGGCGCGCCGCGGCACCACGCGCTCCACCCTACACGCCCGGAGGTGAGCCCCCATGATGGAAAGCCCCCAGAGCGCCGCGCTCTCCATGGAGGAACTGCACGAGGCGTGGCCCGTGCTCTCCATCGATGAGCGGCTGGAGGGCTTCCGGTTGCTTCCCGCTTCGGTGGCGGACGACTTCTTCCTGGCGTTGTCGGCGCGTGAGCAGGCGGAGCTCATCCTCCACCTTCAGCCGGCCGAGCGACGGACCTGGGTCCGGCTGCTGCCCCCGGACGACCTGGCCGACCTGGTACAGGCGGTGGAGCCCGAGCAGGCGGAGTCCATCCTCTCGCAGCTCGACGACGCCAGCCGCCGCGAAGTCAACGTGCTCCTGGCCTACGCGGAGGACGACGCCGGCGGTCTGATGAATCCGCGCTTCGCCCGCGTGCGGCCGGACATGTCCATCGACGAGGCCATCAGCTACCTGCGCAAGCAGGCGCGGGAGCGGGTGGAGACCGTCTACTACGCCTATGTGCTCGACGCCGAACAGCACCTGCTGGGCGTGCTGTCCCTGCGTCAGCTCTTCCAGACGGCCAGCGACAAGCGCGTGGCGGACGTCATGCAGCGCGACGTCATCACCGTGTCGGAAGACACCGACCAGGAGGCCGTGAGCCGGCTGTTCACCGAGCACGGCTTCATGGCCCTGCCCGTGCTCGACGTCCAGCAGCGGATGAAGGGCATCGTCACGGTGGACGACATCGTCGACGTCGTCCAGGAAGAGGCCACCGAGGACATCCAGAAGGCCGGCGGTATGGAGGCCCTGGAGGCGCCCTACTTCGAGACCGGCTTCTTCGGCATGTTGAAGAAGCGCATCGGCTGGCTGCTGGTGCTCTTCCTGGGGCAGATGCTCACCGCCACCGCGATGAGCAGCTTCGAGGACGAAATCGCCACCGCCGTGGTGCTGAGCCTCTTCGTGCCGCTCATCATCTCCTCGGGCGGCAACTCCGGCAGTCAGGCCTCCACGCTCATCATCCGCTCGCTCGCGCTGGGCGAGATGCGACTGAGGGACTGGTGGCGCGTGGCTCGCCGCGAGCTGCTCTCCGGCCTGGTGCTGGGCGTGGTGCTGGGTGTGGTGGGCCTGGCGCGCATCCTCATCTGGAACTCCATCTCCGGCGTCTATGGGGAACACGCCTTGATGCTGGGCATCACCGTCGCCCTGTCCGTGCTGGGCGTGGTGACGTTCGGTACCCTGGCCGGCTCCATGCTGCCTTTGGTCCTGCGAAAGTTCGGCTTCGACCCCGCGAGCGCCTCCGCGCCCTTCGTGGCCACACTGGTGGACGTTAGCGGCGTCCTCATCTACTTCACCGTCGCCAGCCTCCTGCTGCGCGGTACGCTGCTCTGAAGCGCCGGGGCCCCTGAGGCCGCGGCTTCGCGGGAGACACGGCCATGCTTCACCTGACCCCACGGCGCACCCTCGACCTGGAGGCGCCCGTCGCGACAGGACGTCCGTCTCACGTCACCGCCTTGAGCGGACTGGTCCGCTCGGGCGACTGGCTCTACACCGTCGCGGATGAGCCGCTGCACCTGGCCGCGTTCCCCCTATCGAGGGCAAGTCCCGGTCATGGCGTGGTGCTCGTCGCGAACCACCAGCCCGACGCGTCTGTCTCCCTCAAGTCATCGCAGCCCGACCTGGAGGTGCCCTGCCTGCTGGCGCCCCAGGGCAGCGCGCCCCACGGTTCGCTGCTGATGCTGCCGTCCGGCATCTCCGCGGGCAGGCAGCGCGGCGCGCTGGTCGCCCTGGGCGCGGACGGCACCCTCGCGGGAGATGCCCGGGCCGTGGACGTCACGGCGCTGTACACCCAGATCAGCCGGGAGTTCGGACCGCTCCGCATCGCCGGGGCGGCGATGTCGGGGGGACTGATGCGGCTGCTCCAGCGCGGCAGCGGCGAGCCCGGCACCGACGCCCTCGTGGACCTGGACGCGGAGCGGGTGCTGCGCGGACTGGAAACCGGCGCGCTGGGCCCGGACGTGGTGCGCATGACGCGCCGCTGGGAGCTGGGACAGGCCGGAGGCATGCGGCTGTCCTTCACGGCGGCATCGCCGCTTCCTGGCGGGCGGATGGTCTTCACCGCGACCGCGGGGAGCACCGGCCCGACGGCAACCGTGGGCGGATCCGTCGTGGGCGTGCTGGCGCCGGATGGCTCGCCGCAGTTCCTCGACGCGCTGGAGGGCCACGTGACGGTGACGGGCGTGGATGCCCGGGTGGAACAGGGGCGCGTGCGGCTGCTCCTGGCGGCCCTCTCCGAAGATGGGGCGGGCCCCGCGAACCTGCTGGAAGCGACGCTGGACGTCCCGGCGTAGGGCGGCGTGTCCGCCCCGCGTCAGTCGTGCTCGTGCGCGGCTTCCTCGGGGCGGCCACCGACGGCCTCCAACGACGTGCGCGCAGGGCGGACGCGGTCGAAGGCCACCTCGCGCTGCCCCACGCCCGCGGCCGTGGTGTTGGCGATGCGCCGGCGCGCCCTCGCGATGTAGTCCTGCACCAGCGCGGGGTCGGGGTGTGTCTTCAGCGCATCCACCCACGTCTCGATGGCCTTCTCGTTCTCTCCGGCGTCGGCGCGCAGCTTGCCCATCTCAAAGAGGGCGTGCGGCGCCAGCTCGGAGTCCGGGAAGCGCGTGCGCAGGTCCGCGAAGGTGCGGGAGGCCTCCTGGCGGCGGCCCTCCATCATCGCGATGGCCTGGGCTTGGAGGTACAGGGCGTCATCCACGTAGGCGCTCGTGGGGAAGCGCTCCATGACTCGGCGGGTCTCCAGCTCGCACTGCTGATAGTCGCCCAGCTCGAAGTAGAGCTTGGTGACCAGGTAGTGCAGCTCCGCGCCCTGCGGTGGATTGAGCTTGAGGGCCGCGGTGAGCTGGTCGATGGCGCCGCGCAGGTCGCGGTAATGCACGCGCAGCAGGTCCGCCAGGATGATGCGGGACTCAAGCGCCTCCGGCGACTCGGGGCACTGCTGGATGAGCTCGCGGTAGACGCCCACCGCCTCCTTCACCTTGCGCTGCTCCAGCCAGTAGACATCCGCGGCCCCCTTGAGGGCGCGCGCGCGGAGCACCAGCGCCTCCGGTGAGGAGTCGTGGCGAAGCGCGTCGAAGGCCTTGCGGTACTCGACGAGCGCCTCGTCGGGCCGCTTCTCGAAGGTGGCGTCACGGGCCCGCTGGAGATGGTCCACGGGCTTGTCCCGGCACGCCGTGGCGGCCAGGGACAGCACGGCGAGCGCGAGCCGCAAGGACTTCATCAGTCGCAGGCCTCCGGTGTCACGGTGACGCACTTCGTGTCCTGACAGCGGACGCAGACTTCCACTGGCGAGACGTCGGTGACGCAGACGTTGACGCGCGAGGTGCGCGGGCAATCCTCGGACGTGACGCAGCGGTAGGGCTCCCCGCCATCACGCGTGATGTCGCTGGCCGTCGAGCCACAGACTTCCAAGTCGTTGCATCCGAAGAGGCCCACCGCGATGGCGGCGAACGCTCCGCACAAGGCGCGTCTCACGGCGGCGGTTGTACCCGGATTCGCCCGCGTCGTCACTGACGCCCCGCTCGCTTGCCTGGCGCTAGTAGCCGCGTTCGCGATTTTGGGACAGGGATGTCAGGTGTGTCATGGAGCACCCGGTGTCAGGGCCGCTCTGGGCGCTCGCGTCAAGGCGCAGCCGGGGTGATGGCGGCGAAGGCCGCGGCAGGGACATGCTGAACTCCATCGCTCCAACGACACGCATGAGCCTTCCATCCCATCCAAGAGCCGTCATCACCGGCGCAGGCAGCGGCCTTGGCCGCGCGCTCTGCGAGGAGCTCGCACGCAGACGGGCCCGCGTGCTCGTCACCGACATCAACGCCGCCTCCGCCGAGGAGACCGCGCTGCGCGTCACCCGCGCGGGAGGCGAAGCGCACGTCCATGTCTGTGACGTCACCGAGCCGGCCCAGGTCGAAGCCATGGCCGACGCCGCGGAGCGACTCCTGGGCGGCGTGGACCTGCTGGTCAACAACGCGGGCGTCGTCAGCGCGGGCCCAGTGGGCGAGCTGTCGCTCTCCGAATGGAAGCGCGTGCTGGACATCAACCTGTGGGGCGTCATCCACGGCTGCCATGTCTTCGTCCCCCGGATGCGCAGGCAGGGGTCCGGCCACATCCTCAACATCGCCTCGGCGGCGGGGCTCGTGTACGTGCCCGACCTGGCGGCCTACAACGTGTCCAAGGCAGGCGTGGTCGCGCTCTCCGAAACATTCCACGCCGAACTGAAGGCCACCGGCATCGGCGTCACCGTGGCGTGCCCCAGCTTCTTCCGCACCCGAATCGCCAGTGCGGGCCACTACACCAACGACACGCTTCGAACCCTCGCCGGCATGATGCTGGATGAAGCCCGCCTGGGCCCGGAGGTCGTCGCGCGCAGGCTCCTGAAGGCCGTGGACGCGCGAAGCCTCTACATCGTCCCCATGGCGGATGCGCGCTGGGGCTGGCGCCTGCGCCGCATGGCCCCCAGCCTCTTCCTCCGCGCCGTCGCCGCGATGGACCGCTCCGCTCGCGCGTGGCTTCTGCGACGACGCTGAGCCCCTTCAAGGCGCTGGCCGACAGAGGCCGCGCTCGATGAGGCTCGGCGGCAGCATCCCGTCCTCACCCGGCTTGCAGATGGGCTGCATCTCGCCACGCCCTTTCGTCGCTGTTCGTCCTGTCGCTGCGCCTGCGCGGTGGCCGCGAGGTGGAGATGTCCCGCCGCCAGTCGCAGCGCTTCCGCGAAAGGCTCAGCGTCTGAGCACCGTCAGTTGTTGCCGCGCGGCGCCTTGCCGGAAGTGAGCACCGCCTTGTCCACCGAGGCGACACCGCTGCCGCGCCGCTTGAGCTGACGCGCGCGGTCCTCCTGCTTCTTGTAGTGCTTCATCATCGCGACCATGTGCGGGTCGGACGTCTCGCAGTGCAGCTGCGTCACCTGCTGGTGGCGGCGGCCAAGCTCCTGCCACGTCTGGAGCATGGCCTGGTTGCCCAGGAGCCGCTCCTCGACGGAGTCGAGCACCGCGTCCATCGCTTCGCCTTCGGCCTCCAGCGCCGCGAGACGCTCCTGAGCCTCCTGAGAGGGCGACATGCACCCCGTGCCCAGGGAGAGTCCCATCGCCATGGAAAGCCCGAGCCACCTCCGCCGAATCCCCACGTCGCCTCCCGCAGTGTCTCGCGCCGCCCACCGGCCGCTTACGCGAAATGCAAGCTAGGGAGGCACCCCCGGGGCGACAACCCGCACAAGCAGCAGAGGCAGTCGTTCTTTCAGCAGGCGACGATTCCCGACACTGGTGGCGCGGGGGGCAGGTCGTCGGCGGAAGGGGGTGCGCACACACCTGCGTCCAGCCAACGACGTGCGGCCGCCCGCGCACTGTCCGGTGACGTCTACTTCGGCACGGCCTTGAGCGACGCCTTGCCGTCCTTGATGACGACCTTGAACTCCACCGCCTTCGCGTTGTGCTGCTTGAGCAGCTCCGGCACCTGCTTGCGCAACGTGGCCGCCACCGACTCGTAGGACAGCTTCGACGTGTCCTCCTGGCAGCGGCGCTTCGCGGTGACATACGCGTCGTAGACGGCACGCAGCTTGTCGTCCGCCAGCCCGCCTCCGCCGCTCGCCGAGGGAGGCCGGGACGCAGCGGAGGTAGGCGGCATCGAAGCGGGCCGCGACGGCGGAGGGACGTTGCCGGCCACGCCCGTGCCGGGAGCCTTCGACGGGGGAGCCATGCTCCCGGCGCCAGTGGCCACGGGCCGCGACGGAGGCGGCGTGCTGCTCGCGCCGACGGCAGAAGTCCTCGACGGAGGCTGCGTGCTGGCCACGGCGCCCGGTGCCTTCGCCGCCATGCCCGGCGGCGCCACCGACGTGCCGTGAGCAGGCGTGCCACCCACCGCGGACGTCACGGTGGGAAGACCACGCGACGGTGTCCCCGCCACGGGCGCCACGGAGGGAATGCCTGTCAGCGGCGCAACGGAGGGGGTGCCTCGCAGCGGCGTGCTTCCCACCGCGGGCATGAGGGGCGCGATGGCGGGCGTCAGCGGCGCGACCGCGGGCGTGCCCTTCGACGGCGCTCCACCCGTGGCCTGGAGAAAGCTGGAGGCCACCTGCGGCTCGTTGACGGGACGAGGGCGGATCAACTCCTCCACCTCCTCGAAGTCCATGTCGGAGATGTCCTCCGGCAGTTCGACCACGCCCTTCTGGCCCGCCGCGCCCGTCGAGCCGGCCTTCCGGCTCTCCGCGCGGCGGCGCGCCTTGAAGACATCACGGCGATAGGTGCCCGCTTCGATTTCCTGGAGCGTGCGCACCCACAGCCGTTCGTACGTGAGGAACTTGTTGTACAGGCCGGCGACGCGGAACTTGGCAGAGGTGCTGCGGATGAACGCACCCTTCAGCTTGTTCATCCGCTTCTTGAGGTCTTCGTGAGCGCGCGACGGCGCCTGACGCTCGTTGCCCAGGAAGTACTGTTCGTAGAGGTTGCGGAGGACGGCGACCTCCGCCTCCAGGACTTCGCACTCCTGGAGGACGGCCTCGCTGGAGCCGGGGTCGGCCGAGGTGGACCTGCCAGCGAAGCTCTTGGATGCGGACTGTCGGGCGTCGGGGGGCGGCATGACTCCTCAGAGTGTCCCCAAGAGGCCCGCGCGATTCAACCTCACGCAGCCGAGGGGGTAGGCCCCAGGCTTGCCGCCTCGCTCTCCCGGCGGCGGCCCTTCTGGGCAAGCAGCACCGCGCCAAAGGTGAACATGCACAGGGAGATGAACTGGCTGGTGGAGACATTGTACCACGCCTCCAGCGGCACCGCCGCCGCCAACTCCCCCGCCCCCAGCGACTGGAGCAGGCCATGCAGAGTGCCGCGCTCCACGTCCCCACGGAACAGCTCCACCGTGCTCCGCAGCACCGCGTAGGCCATCAGCCAGAACGCCAGGACGTGGCCATGGAAGCGGCGGTAGCGCCGGGCGTACAGCAGCCCCACGAAGAGCACCAGCTGCCCGACGGACTCGAAGAGCTGGGTGGGGTACACCCCCAGGGTGTGGCCCTGCTGCGCCACCCAATCTGAGATGCGCACCGCGCCAGGCGCGGCGTGGTGGAAGATTTCACCCGTAGCCTCCACGACGTACCGCGTGTCCTGGAGTTGGGACGAATACGCCAGGCTGGACGTGTTGCCCGAACTGCCCAGGAGGTCCTGCGCCACCCCGCTGCCGGGGAAGTGCACGGCGGTGGCGGCATGCGCGGGCGCCACGTCCCCCCAGCAGCACCCCGCGCTGAAGCACCCCAGGCGGCCCAGGCACTGGCCCAACGACACGGTGGGGATGCACACGTCGGCGAGGCGCCAGAAGTCCAGGCCATGCATCCGCGCGAACACGAACGCGGCCACGGACGCGCCAATCAGGCCGCCATAGAAGACGAGCCCTCCGCCCAGGGAGAACACCTGCGTCCAGTCACGGGCGTAGTCCTGCCAGTTCACGAGCACGAAGAGCAGCCGGCTCCCGCCGATACCGCCGAGCAGAATCCAGACCGTCATGTCCATGATTTGCTCGCGCTTCTTCGGCCCCTCCACGTCCACCCACGCCCCGTCCTTCAGCTCCAGCGTGCGCCATTCGTCCTGCGCCAGCCGGCCCGCCACCGTCACCGCGGTGATGAAGCCCAGGGCCAGCAGCAGGCCATAGGTGTGCACGGGGATGCCCTCGCCCTTGGCGCCCGGAAAGGCCCCGGGCGGCAGCGAGTACTGCAGGGCGAACCAGGCCAGCACCGCGCCCACGACGCCATACCCCGCGGCCCGCAGCAGCCGGTCTTGCGAGGACACTGGCGCGCGCGTGCCCGTCCGGGCATCCAGCTCACCCTCGGCGCTGCGCCAGCCGTTGAAGACGACGTAGCCCACCGTGCCCGCGGCCATCGCGTACAGCAGGAGCTGCGACCAGAGCGAAGTGAAGGTGAGATGGACGAGGACGGGGAGCATGGCAACGAAGGCTACCCTCGTTGCGCGGGCGGGACGACACGCATCCGCGCGTCCAGGCCCGGCCCGGCTGGCTGCTCGGCCCGATTCAGCGGTCTAGGCCTGGGTGGGGGCCTGGGCCGGCTTCTCCTTGCGGACGAAGGAGTCGACGATGAGCATGCCCACGCCAATGCAGATGGCCGCGTCGGCGACGTTGAAGGACGGGAAGGTCGCCTTGTCGAACCAGTGGACCTCGAGGAAGTCGATGACGAAGGCCCGGGCGACGCGGTCGATGTAGTTGCCCAGCGCGCCGCCCAGCACCAGCGGCAGCCCCCACAGCGCCCACTTCTCTTCCGGGTCCGTGCCGGTCAGCTTGCGGAAGTTGAAGGTGATGAGGATGAGCGCGCCAATAATGGCCACGTGGAAGAGCGGCACCCGCGCCTCCGGCGGCATGCTCCGGAACATGCCCCACGCGGCGCCCGGGTTCTCCAGGTAGCGGATGCGGAAGAGCGACTCCGAAACCTCGATGTGCCGCCGGGGCTGATAGTGCATCCCCGTGAAGCCCTTGGGGGGCGGCTCGGAGTACATCGCGGCCAGGCGCTCGCCCAGGCTCTCCTTGCCTTCCATCTGGGTGGTCAGCTCGCGGACGACGAGGTACTTCGTCCACTGGTCGAGCACGATGACGCCAAGGGTGACGGCGAGAAGGATGATGTATTTGCGCGGCACGGGCCGGGACTTATACCAGCCGCCGCCCGCCCGTCACGGATTGGGGCTTTTCGGCGCCAGCAGCGAGTCCAACAGCATGAGACTCACCCCGACGCTGATGGCCACGTCCGCCACGTTGAAGGTCGGCCAGCGCATCCCCGGCTGGTTGCGCCAATGCCAGTCGATGAAGTCAATGACGTAGCCACGCAACAACCGGTCCACGAAGTTGCCCAGCGCTCCACCCGTCACCAGCGCCAGGGCCACCCGGGCCAGCCGCTGGTCCATGGGCGTGCGCCGGTACATCACGAAGATGAAGCCCATGGCCGCCAGGCTCACCACGAGGAAGAAGAGGCGCCGCACGCCCTCGGGCATGTCGCCGAAGATGCCCCAGGCCGCGCCCGGGTTCTCCACGTAGCGGAAGTGCCAGTAGTCCTCGATGAAGCGATAGGGCCGCAACACCCGGTACGAGCCGTCCTCGGGCGGCGGGCGGTTGTCCAGGTTCTGCTCGGTGACGAAGCCCGTCACCCGCGACAGGCCCTCCCGCCCATCCAGGGCATCCGTCAGCCGAGAGACAGCCAGGTACTTGGTCACCTGGTCTGCGGCGAGCACCGCGACAATCACGAGGAGGACGAATCGATGGGAGGCTTTCATGTCGCGCGCCCTCCTCTATCCCGCTCCCCGGAGTCCTGACAACGAAGAGTGCCCACCCGCCCCTTCCTTGTCCGCTCGCTCCATCTCCCGGCCAGCACGGGTTTGGGGCATGGTGTCACCATGCCGCCTGTTGAGCCCGACGTGAATCCTTCAGTCTCCGACACGCCCCCACCCACCGAGGCCGCGACCAAGCCAGCGAAGCCCTCGCTGATGGCCCGCTTCAAGAACCTGATGCTCGAATTCGGGCCGCTGGCGCTGGTGGTGAACTACGTCATCTTCGGCTTGGTAGTCGTGGGCTTCTACGCCGCCATCGAGTTCGGCTTCCAGCCCAGCAGCACCGGCGAGAAGGCGGGCAGTTGGGCGGCGGCCTACGCGGCGTCGCAGGTGGTGAAGCCGCTGCGCCTGGCCGCGGTGTTCGTGCTCACGCCGCTCATCGCCCGGATTCCTCCCGTGGCGCGCTTCATCGAGCGGAACAAGCACAAGTGGAGCTTCTGAGCCGAGGCCCGCGGCGGCCCAGGATGGCCGCCGCGAACCCGCCAGAAAGGGCGTCCCTTCAGAAGTTGGGGACGAGGAAGTCCTTCACCACGCCCATGTGCTGCATGTTGGAGGAACTGCTGTCGCCGGACTGCACCGGGGCAATCTCCGACAGCGGCCGGTAGGTGCGGCTGTCGAGCACCAGCCCGTTGGGGAAGGTGCTGGAGCCAATGACGGTCGCCTGCTGGTACTGGCGCAGGTCCTGGTCCACCAGAACCTGGTCGTAGGGCTTGTTGCGGTTGCGGTTGGTGCCCGTGCTGCCGTTGTGGTCCGCCGGGTGCGGACCCGCCGTCGTCACGACCTGCCGGAAGGTGGCGAAGCAGGACTCGCTGAAGCTGTCCGTGTTCAGGTCGCCGCCGATGACGAGGTAGTCGTCCTCGGGAATCTGCGAGCGGACCTTGGTGACGATGGCCTGCGCCTCCGCGTTCCGGTTGCTGGAGCTGGACGTGAGCAGGTGCACGCTCACCGCCCAGAGGTCGCGGGGACCGGGGATGTCGATGCGCGCCCAGGCGAAGTCCCGGTTGGACACCTGCGGGTCGGGCCACTGGCCGGACTCGATGATGGGCCAGCGGCTGATGACGCCATTGGGAATCTGCGCGCCCGTCTCACGGGAGTAGTGGAAGCCCGGCGCAATCTGGTCCACCAGCGAGCGGAGGTCCGACGCCGAGTTGTTCCCGTAGTTGAACTCCTGCATCAGCACGATGTCCGGGTCCACGCCCTTGATGAGACGGATGCCGTGCCCCGGGTCGTAGGACTGGTAGTTGCCGCTGCTGAGGTTGGACGCCATCACCCGGATGGGGGTGTGGCCCGAGTCCGTGCCACCGTCAGTCCCCGCGTCGGTGCCGGCATCCGTGCCCGCGTCCGTACCGGCATCCGTGCCCGCGTCCGTACCAGCATCCGTGCCCGCGTCGGGCTCGGTGCCAGCATCCGGCTCCGGGTCCACGCCCGCGTCCGGCTCGGGGTCGGTGCCGGCATCCGGCTCCGGGTCCACGCCCGCGTCTTCTTCCTGGGTGCCGCCGTCCTCCAGGGCGCCGCCGTCCGTCTCCTCGTTCGAGCCGCCGTCCACGCCCGCGTCGTCGGTCGGCACGCACGCGTTGCTCGGCACGCAGTGGCCGCCCTCGGCACCCTCTCCGGACGAGGGGCAGCAGACCGCATCCGGGTGCTCGCACGCGGTCTGCGAATCACAGGCCCGGACGCACAGGTGGCGGTCATGGGACGCGACGAAGATGCAGGATTCGCCCTGCGAGCAGTCTTCCCTGGCGCCCTCGGGGCTGCACTCCGTCCAGAGAACCCCTCCATCCTCGAGCGGCTGCGGGACCTGAGGTGGGTTGCTCTCACCACACGCCAGGGAAAGAAGGGTGAGCGAAACCGCCGCGCACAGGAGGGAGGTGAGCGTCTTCTTCATGCTGTCGGACTCAGGAGTCGAGAGGGGGGGAAATCGCCGACGACACCCAGGTGCGGACGGCGGCGGGAGTATAGAAACCCTCGATGTGACGATCTTGTGACTTATGGCACAGCTGAACGATTTTATCTACGCAGTCACCCCGAAACGTCACGGGAAGTCTGGCGGACCCGTCACGGCAGTCACAGAAACATCCCCGTGAAGCACGGAGGGCCGCGACAACGTGGGCCGGAGGGTGGACATGGAACAGCCGAAGGCCCAGGTGACGATGCGCTTCCATGGCGCGCTGAATGACTTCCTGTCTCCCGCGCACCGGCATCAGACGTTCAGCCACGCGCTGAGAGGCCGCCCGTCGGTGAAGGACCTCATCGAGTCCTTGGGTCCGCCCCACCCGGAAGTGGATGTGGTGCGCGTGGACGGCGCAGCCGTGGACTTCACCCACCGGGTGCAGCCGGGCGCGTGCGTGGAGGTCTACCCCCCGTCCATGGTCGAGGCGCCCGGCGTCCGGGTGGGGCCTCCGCTCCAGGACACGCCCCGCTTCGTGCTCGACGTGGGGCTGGGACGGCTCGTGGGTTTCTTGCGGATGCTGGGCTTCGACGCCCTGTGGCGCAACGACTTCGCGGACGACACGCTCGCGCGGCTCTCGCATGACGAGGACCGCATCCTCCTCTCGCGTGACATCGGAGTGCTCAAGCGCGGCGAAGTCCTGCGTGGCTACTTCCCCCGCTCGACGGACCCGGCGGAGCAACTGGTCGAGGTGGTGCGCCGCTACGGGCTGACGTCCCGCATGCATCCCTTCTCGCGCTGCGTCGCCTGCAACGCCGCGCTGACCTCCGCCGAGCCGTCCGAGGTGGCCGGCCGCGTCCCCGAGCGCGTGGCGGAGCAGCACTCGCGCTTCCAGCAGTGTCCGGACTGCCAGCGCGTCTACTGGGCCGGCACGCACCACCAGCGAATGCAGGCCCTGGTGGACCGGCTGCGCGAGCTCGAAGGCGCCCCCTAGGCGTCCGGTTCGCTCAGAACATTGGAACCCGAGAAGTCACCAGCGCGTAACGGAAACCTCGCAAGCAATTGCAACTCCGCAACTCTTGCGAGGTCTCTTGAGACCCAACCCTGAGGTGCGACCCAAACGTTGCCCACAAGTTCCGGCCGGTTACAGTGCCGCCGCTCAGGCATGGCAATTGCCTAGTGAGTAACACTGGTATCGCCCTCACGGGCCGGAGTCCAAGGGAGTCCCGCGACATGGTGCAACGTCCCACAACCCGACGGCGGCAAGGTGGCTTCACGCTGCTGCTCGCCATGGGCGTCGTCACGATGGTCACCCTCGCGGTGCTCCTCAGCTACGGCGTGGTGAGCCGCGAGGCGGAAGTCCAGGGTGATGGCCGTCGCTACAAGGAGGCGTACTTCGCGGCGGAGGCGGGCCTGGCCGAGGGGCGCGAGGCGATGCGCATCCGGCTGGGGAGGAATCAGATGTACAACGACGCCCTCACCAGCATGGTGCAGGTCAACGAGCCAGGCCTGAACGGCGGAGCCCGGCCATACCTGGAGGTCCTCCCAGGCCCCGGCGGCCCTGGCACGTGGAACTCGCTGGCCATCAATGCAGCGGACCTTGCCCCTGGGGAGCGACAGAGTCCTGGCGGCGAGGCCTATGCGGCCTTCCCTCTTCAGCAGAACGTGCGCTACCGCGTGTTCGTTCGCGATGACGAAGACGACAACGGCGCCCCCGACGGGCTGACGGACCTCAACGGGCAGGTCTGGCTCATCGCCGTGGGCGAGGTGGTGGGCCCCGAGGGCAGCCGTCCCACGCGGGCGGTCATCCAGACACTCATCGCCAACGAGAACGCGCCTGCCGTCACCAGCCCCGGCACTGTGATGACGGGGGGCGGCTCCGACAACACCTACAACAGCGGGGGCAGTTCGCCCACCACCCGTGACAGGGTCACGACGCTCGAATCCGGCACCCCATGAAAAAACTTTCCCTGTTATCGCTCTTGCTGGTGCCTGGCCTGGCCGTTGGCGCCGCGAATGAAGGCAAGCTGGCCTTCGACAAGGCCTGTGCCCGCTGCCACGTCATCACGCCTCAGGCCCAGGGCAGCAGCGGCAAGAACGCGACCGCCGCGAAGAAGCCCGCCCCCATCAAGAAGCGCGGCCGAAACATTGATTTGGGTCCCCTCGTTCCTCAGCGCAGCCCCGAGCAACTTCGCACGTGGATCGCGGGTCCCACCCAGCTCAACCCCAAGACGACCTGCGACACGCGCCTGCTGCCCGCGGCCGACCGGGACCTGCTCATCAACTACCTGGCGGTCAGCATCCATCCGACTCCGCCTTCGCGTGAGGAGCTGCTGCGTCAGCAGCTCAAGGAAGACCTCGCCGCGAGCCGTGCGCAGAAGCAACGCAAGGCCAATGACTCGTCCCGCCGTTCCCAGGGGAAGAAGTGATGCGCACCCTTATCCAGACGCTCGCTGCGTTCGCATTGCTGGCCGCGCCGGTCGCCTATGCCCAGACGACCCCGGAAACCCCGGCCAAGTTGTGCGAAGACCAGCTCGACCAGAACAAGCAGCCGGAGTTCAGTGATGAGAACCTGGAGATCCAGGCGTCGACCATGCTCATCACCGAGGACAATCCAGCCCGGCTCCGGCTCAACACGAACCGCACGGCGCTGAACTCCGAGCACATCTTCTTCCCGTTCGACCAGAACGTCACCATCAGCTACGTGTACGAGTCCGCCGGCGCCTCGCACTCGCTCGGCTATGTCTACATGGACGACCTGCGAGAGCGCGGGTACGTCGATGCCAACGGCAACCTGCTCGACACCAACAACAACGGCATCCTGGATCTGCACGAGGACCTGTTCAACCTCGCGCCCCGGAGCGGCGCCAAGTCCCGCCCCTATATCGGCGGTACCCGTCGCTGTACGCGAAACTTCACCTCGGACGGAGAGACGTACAACCAGCCTGAGCTGGCGATGAACGCGGGTTGCGGCAACACGTTCCAGGAGAACATCGACCTGGCGGATGCCCGGCCCGGCCTTGGCGGCGAATGGAATCGGACAGACCAGATTGGCAACTTCGCCTCGGATCCCATCACCGACCTCAGCTTCTCTGATGGAGGCCTCTTCCCCCACCTGCCCAACCTCTTGGAGCCCCCCTCGGCGGCCAACGGCAACATGGGATTGGGGCGCATGGTGTTCCTGCTCGCCGACGATGATGACGGCACCGCCACCTACCGGAACCTGGCGCCCGTGAAGGATGAAGGCGACTTCTCAGAAGGCATCCCGGACTACGACGTCTCCGCGTATGACCCGCGAGGCCTGCCGCGCGCCGGCGCCAATCCGGACGATGGCATCACGGCCTATGACCGAACCGTGGACATGGGAATGATTGAAGGTGGCAAGGAAGTCATCTTCTTCATCGCCGTCTATTACCAGAGCAACCATGGCCCCCGCGAAGGCTATGTCTTCCCCTGCCTGAAGCAGGACCCGGATGGCCGGTGCGCGCTGCACCTGCGCACGTCCATCAACGTCTTCTTCTCCAAGTCCGCTTGGAACATGGACCAGAACCCCGAGGGCGGCACGGTTGTCGCCGAGCGCAACATCGGGTGCCAGTATCTGGAGGGCTGCAACCGGGACAACCCCGCCAGCACGCCCGCGCAGGCCTGCCGGGTCCAGGGCACCAACGAGTACTACTGCGGCTGGCTGGACGGCCCCATCGACGAGTGGGGCACCACGCTGTACCGCCTGGCGAACGACGAACTCTACGGCAACCTCGTGATGCCCATGGAGAAGGTGACGATTCCCCGTCCCCCGGGCGTGCGCAACCCCATGCCTCACGTCATCGTGGGCGCACCCACCACGGACCCCTTCCGCTGGATTCTGGGCTTCGAGGACATCCCCGGCGGTGGTGACCGCGACTTCAACGACGTGGTGTTCGTGGTCAACAAGCAGAACGGCGGTAGCACGCGCTCGGCCACGGTGTCCGGCGACCTCTCGCCAGACATCGCCAACGACTTCGTCATCACCAAGGTGCGCTTCAAGCGCCAGGACGACTTCGCGCCCCAGCCGCGCACATGCTCCGGTGGAGCGCCCTGCTTCTCCGAGGATGTCCCGGGCGCCTGCACGCCGGAGGATGGCCCCGAGCCCACCATCACCTATTCGCTGGCGGTGGACTGCCGTATCTGTGAGCCCAATCCGGACACGGGCGAGATGGAGTGCGTCCCCAACCCGGAGCAGCCCACCTGGTTCCCGGTGGTCTTCCCCGAGACGACGCCGCCCACCCAGGAGGTGGAGCTGGACATCATGGCCATGGGCTTCACGGGCTCCCAGCTCTGCTGGAAGGTGGACATCACCAGCCCCAACGAGCTGTGCCGCCCCATCATCGATGACGTCGAGGTGGGCTATCAGGCCGTCCGTGCCGGCAGCTACTCGCGCGCCTCCCCGTCCACGGTGGGTAACGCCATCGTCTGGGGCGTGAACGAGACACCGGGCAGCGCCTGGGGCCGGGCCGGCACCTGGCCAGGCAACGGCATGCCGGCGCCGGGGGTCCGGGCCTATGACGGCAACAAGGACTTCACGGTCCGCGGGCGACTCCACTTCCGCACGCTCTATGATCCGGAGAACCCCGTCAGCGGCACCGCTGGCGAGAGGGAACGCTGGGACGCGGGCCGGGTGATGGCGCTGTCCTTTGGCACAAGCGGAAGCGGCTCCGACCCGCTCGCTCGAAAGCTCTTCACGATGAACGAGTCGGGCAACCGCAGCACGATCTCTGACCTGATGACGGACACGAGCAGCACCAGTCCGCTCTTCCCGGACGCGCTCTGCGACCTGGAGCAGAACGGCCGGTACCTGTACGACCTCAACAACGACGGCAAGTGCGGCACGCCCTCCATCACCGCTCCCGATAAACGCGTGGAGGGCCCCGACAACGATCGCAACTTCTTCAGGGAGTGGTTGTATGGCTGGGAGAAACGCCTCAACGGCAGCCACCGTCGGCCCTGGGCGTTGGGTGGCATCAACATGTCCACCGTCGCCATCAGCGTGCCGCCGTACCTCGACGGATGGGCCCTGAACGCTCGCGCGGGAGAGATGGACCTGTACCGCCGCAACTTCATGGAGCCGCTCGCCGAACGGCCGACGGTGGCCTACGTCGGCACCATGAACGGTTACCTGCACGCCTTCGATGCGGGCGCGTTCCGCAACTCCACCCACGACGAGTGCCTTCCGAATTCGCCCCAGGTACGCGGCTACTTCGACACCACCGGAACGTGTGCGGGCCCCGGCAGCATCAATCAGCGGAACTATGGCTCAGGCGCTGATCGCTTCACGTACATGCCGCGCATGCTGCTGGAGCGCTATCGCAACCTCTACGTGCGCTTCAATGGCTCGGGCAACCTGGCCAGGCCCGCGATGGATGCCTCACCCAGCCTCGCCAACGTGGACTTCGGCATCAATGGGGAGTTCGAGTGGAAGCCCATGACCTCCGCGTCGAAGACGGAGGGCGCCAAGACGGTGCTCGTCAGCGCGTCCGGAAAGAACAGCCCCGCCGTCGTCGCGCTCGACATCACCAACCCCAATGACGCCTGGTACCCCTTGCCGCTCTGGGAGTTCAACCTCCGCGACACCAGCATCGACCACGCGTTCTCCACGGCGAAGCTGGCCGACCCCAGCGTCGAAATCCCGGACAACTCTGGCTCGAGCCATGCGCCCTCGATTGGCCGCCTGAAGTGGGGCTCGGAGGCCGAGGGGAAGTGGGCCGCCATCGTGGGCACGGATTACGTTCCGGCGTCGCCGACACACGCCGGTGCGCTCTATCTCATCGACCTGAAGACGGGGCAGCCGCTCAACTTCGGCGCGTCGCCCGGCGGAGCCAGGGCCGGCATCATCACCCTGGACCGGGGCTCCGGCATCGCCGCGGAGACCGCACTCGTGGACATCGACCGCGATGGTAACTACGACGTCATGTACGTGCCCACCACGGCGGGCAGCGTCTACCGCATCAATCTGGACCAGGTGAGTACCGGTGGACCGCTGGGTCGCAAGGTGAAGACCTGCAGGATTGCCAGTGCGCCGTACACGCTGGCGAGCCACCCGGACGCCGCGACGGGACAGGACCCCATCTACCAGCAGATTCACTCCAACCTGGGTGTGAACGTCCTCCGCAACGGCGGCAGCCCCGTGGTGCGCTTCTACTTCGGCACGGGAGACAACCCGGACGAGTTCTCCGATGGTCCGCCGAACAAGGACAGCTACCGCTACCATCTGCTGGCCTTCGAGGATTCCGACCCCACCGGCCGGGAGGCGTGCGAACTGCTGGAGCCCCTGTGGGTGCAGAAACTGGACCCGGGCCAGGCGGTGTGGGGTGGCGTGGCCCTGGCGGCAGACAAGGTCTATGCGACCACCGCCGTGGGCGCCGCGGCGGACATCTGCAACCTGAGCGAGACCGAGAGTGGCCGCTTCTACGAGTCCGGACTGCTTCCGGATGGCAACAACCCGCCCGCCATGACCAGCGCGTCGCTCGGCGGGCATGCGGTGAATGCGCCCGTGGTGCATGACGGGCACATCTTCATTCCCAAGGCCCAGGGCGACGTCGACGTGTTGGGCGATGGAACCTACAACACCGGCTCCATCGCTGGCGGGGCGGCACGCTCGAAGGTGCTCATCTACGCCCCCAGCCCGGACGGGAGGATTCAGCAGTGAATTCCATGAAGCGGCGCCAGCACGCCCGGGGCATCACGCTCCTGGAGGTGCTGGCCACCATGGCCATCCTGCTGCTGGGCATCGGCGCGGCGATGCTGGTCGTGACCCAGACCAGCTACTCCAACCGCCGCAGCCTCAGTGCGACGCAGGCGCAGCTCATCGCCGAGCAGGCCCTGGAGAACATCACCATGCTGGGCTGCTCTCTGGACCCGCCGTGCCTCAATCTGGTGGGCCTGGATGAGACCTTCACCGTCTTCCAGACGAGCGCGGGGGAACTGAGCCGCGTGGCGCCCGCGAACCCGGAGGTCATCGCGC
Organism: Myxococcus sp. CA023; assembly: GCF_010998615.1. Lineage (GTDB taxonomy): Bacteria > Myxococcota > Myxococcia > Myxococcales > Myxococcaceae > Myxococcus. Next base: position 38,300 of record NZ_JAAEAH010000046.1, read on the forward strand.
GTGCATACCAGGTCGTCGTGGATGTGGACCTCCCCTCGCAAGTCACCACCATCGAGCCAGGCTCCGTCGTTCCGGCGGACCTCACCCGAGACCTGGTCCCAGGGACTCCCGACTCCCGGGGGAACGTCGCCCACGTGCGCGTCCTGGTGAGCTGGCAGGAACAGGAGCGCAGCGACCGTCAGGTGGTGATGCTTCAGACCAGGGTGGCTCCGTGAAGCGTTCTTCCATGCGGATTCAGCGCGGGGCCCGCCGCGGCTTCACGTTGCTCGAGGTGATGATTGCGAGCGCCATTGGCCTCATCGTGCTTGGAGCGGGCCTGGTGGCCGCCATGCAGATGCAGCGCCGTGCTCTCTTCGAGGAACAGACGATGCTGGCCCAGGTCACCGGGCGCACGGTGAAGGAGTTGATTGCCGCTGACCTTCAACGCGCCGGCGCGGGCATGGGGAACAGCCGCATCACGTTCCATGACATGCGTGTGCAAACGGCGATCCAGGTGTGGACCGAGCCGGACTTGGCGGCGGCGGACGCAACTCGCCCCTTCCCTGAGGATCCGGGCTTCGCGCTCCCTCCCGCAGGCCCACTTGAAGAATCCGTGTCGGACGTGCTGCAGCTTCACTGGGGGGACACACGCGGCATGGTCACGATGGCGCCGTGCGGTGGCCCTCCTCCTCCGGCGACGGGCACCGCGCGTTCCGGTGTTCAGGGCTTCTGCACGTCCATGAACCCGTCCACAAGGCTCCAGCCAACGACCACCCCGTGGGTTCCTGCCTTCGTCGTCAATCCCAACAAGGACATCGCGTGCCATGTGCGCGTCACCAATGTGGACACGGGCAGCAACGTCATCACGGCTGAGCCAGGATTCGGCACGGACAATACAAACAACGGCCCCTGTGCGGAGCCGGCTGACTCGAGATGGAGCGTCAATGATCCCCGTGAGGATACCTGGCGCATCATGCAGGCCCAGAGCGCGACCTACCGGGTGAACTGGGCCAGTGGAACTCCGACGCTGGAGTACCTGGGCCCGAACGCGGAGAACTGGGTGGTCTTGAGTCGGGATGTCGAGAGCCTCAAGGTGCGGCTGGGTGTCGCGGCCATCGCAGAGCCGTTCGGCGGCATGCGCTGGTTCCCGGATAGAGAGAACGGTCGGCCCTTTCCCTTGGATGAATGCACCATCGACAATTGTCCCATCGAAGTGCATCCGAACGAGAGCGGAGCCCCCACAACGAACGATGAATTGCGCCTCCGCTTGAGGCAACGCATCCGTGAGGTGGAGGTCACCCTGGTCGTCCGCACGCCGCGGGCGGACCGCGAGGCCTTCAACCCGAACGAGCCCATCCGCCTGGACGCGGAAGAATTCCCGATTGACGGCTTCAAGCGACGCACCTTCACCTTCCGGGTGACGCTCCGGAACTTCGCGGCAGGCAGCCTGCAGCCCCGCCTGACGGAAAATTGAGCATGAGGCACACACGCGGAATCACATTGCTGGAGATGATGGTCACGGTGGCCATCGCCTCCATCCTGCTCGCCGCGGCGCTGATGGGCATCCAGACGCCCGTCAACCGTCAACGCGAGAATGAGGCCACGCGCGAGCTGTGGGCCTCCACGCTCCGTGCCCGGCAGCGCGCCCTCTCCACCAACCAGCCCGTGCGCATCGTCGTGGAGGAGAACGTCCCTCGCGGCGATGGAACCTCGCGCACGGTGGCCCGGTGGGAACAGCTCCGGTGCGACAATGAATGGGACAACGCGGGCTGCCCCGCGAACGGCTGTGAAAACACCACCTGCCGCGCCAACCCGGACTGCTGCAGCGAGGTGGGTCAGGACATCGTCATCCCCGTCTCCATGAACGCGGCTGCGATTCACGGGCTCTGCTACATGCCCGGCTCTGGCCGCCCCGTGAGCCCAGGCAACCTGACCTGCATGCGGGACTTTCTCGATGACCTGCCCGCGCTGGACGCCGCGGCCCCAGGCAACCTCCGCTTCGACTTCACGTCGGGCCGGCCGCGCAGCCTCATCCGGGTGGAGCCACGGACGGGCCTCGCCAATGTGATGGACTGCAACCCCCACGCATCGACCCAGAACCAGGTCGTCGAGTGCGTGAACTGAGCACTGCCGGCACCTGAAGAGGCCCCTCCCCCGGACACATCCGCCGGGGAGGGTTCCACCCAGGCGGCCCGCTACGCCGCCAGCGCCTCGCGGCACTTGAGGCAGACGTCGCCGCCCTGCCCCACCGCTTCCGAGTACGTCCAGCAGCGCGGGCACTTCTCGCCGTGCGCTGGGAGCACCTCGGCCGTGACGCGGACGCCTTCGCCGAAGGACTGCGCCACTTCCAACGTCTGCGCCGCGTCACCCTTCACGTCCGCCAGCTCCACCTGGCTGGTGATGAAGAGGCCCGGCAGCTCGGCCAGGTTCGCCTGGAGGAAGTCGCGCGCCGCGCCCTCCGCCGTCAGCACCACCCGCGCCTCCAGCGATGAGCCGATGCGCTTGTCCCGCCGCGCCGACTCCAGCACGCCCTGCACCGCGCCGCGCACCGCGAAGAGCTTCGCGTAGCGCTCGGCCAGCGCCGGGTCCAACTTCGCGGACACCACCGGGAAGCCGCCCAGGAAGACGCTCTCCGCCGGCTTGCCCGGCAGCGTCTGCCACGCCTCCTCCGCCGTGAAGCTCATCACCGGCGCCAGGAGGCGCAGCAGCACCGAGGCCACCTCGTACAACACCGTCTGCGCGCCGCGCCGGGGCTGCCCGTCCGCGCGCCACGTGTAGAGCCGGTCCTTGAGGATGTCGAAGTACACCGCCGACAAGTCACCGGCCACGAAGTCCACCACCGTCGCGTAGACGAGGTGGAACTCGTAGTCCTCGTACGCCTTACGCACCCGCGCCACCACCTCCGCCAGCCGCCCCAACGCCCAGCGGTCCAACGGCAGCAACTCCGCCTCCGGCACCGCGTGCTTCGCCGGGTCGAAGTCGTAGAGGTTGCTCAGCGCGTAGCGGACGGTGTTGCGAATCTTCCGGTAGCCTTCCGACAGGCCCTTCAGAATCTGGTCCGACAGTCGCACGTCATTGCGGTAGTCGCTGGCCGCCACCCACAGGCGCAGCACCTCCGCGCCGTACTGCTGGATGACCTTGTCCGGCGCCACCACGTTGCCGCGGCTCTTGGACATCTTCTCGCCCTGGCCATCCACCACGAAGCCGTGCGTGAGGCAGGCCTTGTACGGCGACATGTCGCGCGTGCCCACCGCCACCAGCATGGACGAATGGAACCAGCCGCGGTGCTGGTCACTGCCCTCCAGGAAGAGGTCCGCCGGAATCCGCTGCCGCTTCTCCAGCACCGCGGAGAACATGCACGCCGAGTCGAACCACACGTCGAGGATGTCCGTCTCGCGGCGGAACTCACCCTTGCCACAGCGCGGGCACTGGAAGTCCGCGCCCAGGAATTCCTTCACCGGCGTGCGGTACCACACGCCCACGCCCTCCTTCTCCACCGCCGCCGCCACCCGCTCCATCAACTCCGGCGACACCACGGCTTCCTCGCAGCCCTCGCAGTAGGCGATGCAGATGGGCACGCCCCACGTCCGCTGGCGGCTGATGGTCCAGTCCGGCCGCGTCTCCAACATGCCGCGGATGCGGCTGTGCCCCCACGAGGGCACCCACTGAACCTTGTCCACCTGCTCCAGCACCACCTGCCGGAACGTCTGCGTCCCATGGAAGGGCGCGTCCATGGGGATGAACCACTGGTACGTCGCGCTCAGGATGACCGGATTGCGGCAGCGCCAGCAGTGCGGATACGTGTGCGCCACCGTGTCCGTGGCGCTGTTGAGCAGCGCGCCCTTCTCCACCAGCAACTGGATGACGACGGGGTTCGCCTCGAACACACGCCGGCCTTCCAGCGCCGGCCCCACCGTGTCGTCGTAGCGGCCGTCCGGACGCACGGGGTTGTAGATGTCCAACCCGTACTTCAGGCCGACCTCGTAGTCCTCCTGGCCGTGCCCCGGCGCGGTGTGCACCAGGCCCGTACCGGCATCCAGCGTCACGTGCTCGCCCAGGATGACGCGGCCCCGGCGCTCGTAGAACGGGTGCTGGTACGTCAGGTGCTCCAGCTCCTCGCCGCGCGCGTACGCGAGGATGCGCGACGGGTCCACCAACGCCGCCGCGGAGACTTCACCGCCGGGCAGCTCCACGTGCTTCACCGCCAGCTCGTCCGCCTTCACCTCCGCCAGCACCTTGGGCAGCAGCTCCCGGGCCACGCAGATGACGCGCGTGCCCAACTGGTAGAAGACGTACTCGAACTCCGGGTTGACGGAGACGGCCAAGTTGGACGGCAGCGTCCACGGCGTGGTCGTCCAGATGACGAAGGCCACGTCCTTGCCCTTCAGCGAAGGCACGCGCTCGGCCAGCTCCGCCCCGGCCTGGAAGGCCACGTACACGGAGGGCGAGGTGTGGTTCTCGTACTCCACCTCCGCCTCCGCCAGCGCCGTCTGGTCGTACAGGCACCAGTACACGGGCTTCTTGCGGCGGTAGAGCATGCCCCGCTTCGCGAACGTGGCCAGCTCGCGAATCTCCTGGGCCTCGTAGGTGAAGTCGAGCGTCTTGTACGGCTGCTCCCACGAGCCGAACACGCCCAGGCGCTGAAACTCCGCCTTCTGGATGTCGACGAACTCCAACGCATAGGCGCGGCACGCCTCCAGGAAGGCATCGCGAGCCAGCGTGCGCTTGTCGATCTTCTTGTCCTTCAGCCGCTTCTCGACGGCCTGCTCAATCGGGAGCCCGTGCGTGTCCCAGCCGGGGATGAAGTCACACCGGCGGCCGGACATGTTCCGGTACTTCACCACGATGTCCTTGAGGACCTTGTTGAGCGCGTGGCCCGCGTGCAGATGGCCGTTGGCGTAGGGCGGACCATCAGGCAGGACAAAGGGCTCCGCGTCCGCGTTCTGCTCCAGAATCTTCCCCCAAATCCCCCGCTCCGCCCACCAGCCGAGCATGCGCGGCTCGAGCTGCGCCAGGTTTCCCTTCATGGGGAAATCCGTGCGCGGCAGGTTGACCGAGTCCTTGAAGTCCTTGTCCTTCGGGGGCGTGTCGCTCATGTCGACAGCGGCCGTAACACGCGGCCCCCAGGGCTTCAATGCGCTCAATCCCCACGCTATGCTGGACAGCCAGGCGAGGAGGAACCTGTCAGCCCCTCCGCCCAACACCACTGCGAGGACTGACGATGAAGACCTTTGGACTGATGCTCTTCCCACTGACGGTCCTGCTCCTGGCAGGCTCCGTCGAGGCCGCGTCGCCCATCCCGGGAGTGGAGGCGCCGGTCAGCATTGGCCAGACCAGCGACACCGCGTCCGTCAAGGACGAGGATGGCAATGACATCGAGCTGCCCAAGCACGATGCAAAGCAAACCCAATGCATCTCGAAGTGCCAGGAGCCTGTCGCGAAGTGCATCAGCGGATGTGACGGGGGGGACCGTAAATGCCAGCTGCGCTGTGCGCAGACCATGGAGCGCTGCGCCCGAAAGTGCGGCGTCCAACTCTGACAAAGCGGGGCCCCAGGGGCCTCACTTCGGCTGCACCCCCAGCTTGCGATAGAGCCCGACCATCATCATGTCGCCTTCGGGCTGAGTGCGGATGGTCAGTTGCTCCGTGCCTCGCTGAAACACACCGGGCTGCTCCGGGTCCTCGACAAAGCCCGCCCGGGTCAACTCGACCTGATAGAACTCCCGGACCTCCGCGGACGTGGCCTTCACGGCGTACATGGCCATCTGCGAGCCTTCCAGATTGGACCGCGTCACCTGCTCCGCGCCAGCCATCATCGGCGCCCAGTCCAGCTGAATGCTGCCGCCCGGGGTGTACTTGGACACATCGGAGGTCCCCAGAATCAACGTGACGGTGTTGTCCTGGTTCTTCTGGAAGATGACCGTGTAGGCCGTGAGCGTCTCGGTATCCAGCGCCGTGAGCATGGGCTCGGCAATCGGCGAGTTGAGCGCCTCCGGTGAAGAGGAGATGAAGAGCCCCGCGGCCCGGAAGCGGTCCACCATGTGCTGGATGAGCGGGTCCATCTGCCAGGACGAGCGCGCGAGCTGAAGGTGCATGGGCACACCATCCGTCACCTGGAGCCCAGGAGACTCCACCCAAGCTGTCACGGCGGGGATGTCCCAGCGGAAGGACGGGCGAGCCGGTGGCGTGCCTGCGTCCTGCTCGGATGTCGGTGCCGGCACGGGCTTGGCGCTAGCGGCCGGAGCCTTCTTGGGAGGGGCCTTTCCTGCCTTCGCTTCCGCCGAGGGACGCACCTTCGGGTCAGCGGGCTTCGACGTTTCAGCCTGCCCCACGGAGGGCGCCGTCGCGAGCGCCACGCACATCAGCCACACGCGCATCAGGGACACTCATTCCCCAGGAAGCACGAGTCCCGGCGACCGTAGGAGACGGGGTACGGAATGGCCTGCCAGTTGAGCCCCGGAGGCAACAAGCCCGGGGACGTGGGCCAGCCCTTGAACCCCATGGTCGCCAGGCCGCCCATGGAGTCAGCGGGCAGCGGCTGACCGAAGAAGGCCTCCTCTCCCACGGCGCTCATCCAGAACATGTTCTCCGCGCCAAAGAAGAAGGGCAGCGGCAGCCCTCCGACAACCGTCTGCGCCAGACGGCTCGCCGAGAAGTCCGGTCCAAAGGCATTCACCATCAGGCTGACGCCATAGACGCTGGAAGCCATTCCCCAGTACGGCAGGTTCATGGGGCAGGGGGCGGGAATATCGGGGATGATGGGGCACGAGCCGGACTCACCCGAGCCCGTCAGTCCCCAGTCATCCAGCATGCTGGTCAGACGGCCCGTGCAGTTGCCGCCCTGGGCGCGCCCCATGGCGCATACGCGGATGGGGCGCATCTCGTAGTGCTCCGCCTGGAAGAAGCCCCCCGTCTCCCGCTGGGCGACACGCTGCGGAATCCGGAAGGCCGTGAGGTCCGCCTGCGCGGTACAGGAGATGCCGCCGCCGTCGCGGTAGGCAACCGACGTGAAGACGGGATGCGGGTCGAAGGTCGGACCGCCCTGGGCACACGCCACCTGCATCCCTTCCGTCCGGGTCAACGCGAGCGTGATGACGCCCGCGCTGTTGGTGGTCGTGCGGCTGTCGAAGTCACGGTAGCGCATGGCGGCGTCCTGCCCCGCGCGCTCCGCCGCCGCGGAAGAAGGCGATGAGTCATTGGGCCACTCATGCAGCTTGTGTCCAGGCGCCTCCAACAAGGCGGAGTGCGCCGCTTCGGTCACCTTCACCGAAAGGAAGGACACCTCGGCGAAGTGGATGACGAAGAGGAGGATGGTGATGAAGACGAGCGAGCCGATGGCCATCTCCACCATCGCCTGGCCTCGCTGGGTGCGACGCGAAGGAGACAGCTCCATGTCACGGCCCTCCCCTGTAGCCCTGTGCACGCAGGGCCTCGTATGCCTCCGCCGCCCAGCCCACGCCGGCGCCGTTCAGCTCGTCCACGAAATCCTCCGCGCCGCTGGAGTCCACGGTGGCGGGGACCAACGTGGCGCGCCAGTACGGATTGAGCAGATTGGGAGGCTCGCGCCAGTGCTCGCGACGATGGTAGTAGGCCAACCCGGTGGACACCGCCGTCTGGCGGCTGATGTTCAACCCGCCGCCCGCCGGCCCCAGGACGAGCCCGCTGTTGTCGAACCCGCTGTCCGTCCCCCCGAACCGGAAGCGGAACAGCAGGTTCCAGGGGTCCGCCTGGGTGCCGCGCACGGTGTAGTCACGCTGGATGACCGCGAAGTTCTTCGGCTGGCCCCAGTTGTCATCCTTGTCCATGACCTTGACGCCATTGTAGTCGACGAACATGGGCCAGACGGACGGGCACCCCATCCGATTGCGGCCATAACAGGTCCCCATGTTGTGACGCGTCTGTGCCGGCTCCAGGTCACCCGTTCCCAGGCGCGGAGACCAGCGGTGCCGGTCCCTGGGGTCGCTCGAATCCGAGGCGATGAGCAGCGACTCCGCGACACCGATTCCAAAAGTTTGCGTGGGGCACGGGGACCGGCCACGGGCGAAGGTGACGAAGGCCAGACCATGGTCATCCGCGATGGAGTACGTGTCCGTCGTGCCCAGATACGTGCCATGAAGCGGCGTGCGAGCCCAGTAGGTGCTGCCATCCCCCTGAATCATCACCGTGTCCGGCGTAGTCAACCGCCGCTGGATACCCGCCGTGACGAGCATGTCATCGGTGGGGAAGATGCCACGGTTGGCGACGAAGCTGTGCCCCCGGCTGCCCATGGCCGCGTAGACGTGATGCCCGTTGATGAGGTTGGGCCAAGCCACGGCCCCCAGGAAGGGCGCCACCTCGCGGCGCGTGGTGGAGACCCCATCCACTCGGAGCTCCCCCGCCCAGCGGCTGCCCGCGCCGGCGCTGTCGATGATATCGTTCGCAGCAGACTGGTTGTTCAGTTCGAGCATCAGGCGCCCGTACTGGACAACCTGCCCCACCACGAACATCTGCTGCGCGGCCTGGCTGAGCCGCAACGCTCGCTGCGCGGCGGGCCGCTCGAGCTGATCCCACCGAGGAGCAATCTCCGTCCGGTCGTAGCGAGAGAGCGCGTTCTGGCTGCGGGTGATGTCCCGGACGCCCTGGATGGCGCACCTGCAGAAGCTGCTGCACCCCGAATAGGGAATGCAGCACGGCAGCAACGCGATGTAAGGGAGCATCGCGATGGTGTAGGCATTCCGCGTGGCGCCAATCTGCGCGCGGTAGTAGCTGCTCCAGTCGATGAGGCTATTCACCGCAGCCTTGGAGACCAGGTGGCCAATCTGCGCCCGGCTCATCAAGGCCATCTCGTTGAAGACACGAGCCGTCTGCGCCGCCTGGCTGTAGGCAGCGGCATCCGCCGCGGCCTGGACCTCCATCTTCTCCTTCACCTTGGAGCCAAGCGACAACGTCAAGGTCACCAGCAGGGTGAGGAGCAACAGCGTCAAGGCGAACAGCACCAGCGTCTGTCCGCGGCTCAGTAGCTTGTGCGTCATAGTGCCTCGGGAGCAGGAGCGCAGTTCTGCGTCTGGAAGAAGCGCCGTTGCACCGGCGTCAACATCCGAAGAGAAGCGGAGGCGTGGATGGGGATGACGTACTGCTCGGAGTTCATCCGCCGCAGCGCCTCTTCACGAATCAGCCCTTCCAGTCCCATGGACGGAGGCCCCTGGGTCCATCTGGCGCGTTGGGTCTGCATCAACGGGTTCTGGTTCGTGTAATCCCGCCACCCCCAGCGCGCCATCGTCAACCGGGCGATGACCCAGTTGGCGAAGGGAATCTTGAGCGGAAACCAGTAAACCAGCCGCGTCTCGAGCCGCACAATGCCCGCCGGATTGTCGAACTGGTCGAAGAGCGCGTCCTCGTTCGGCACCGCCGTGGCCAGTGGGCTGTCGCGGATGATCCACACGATGGCCCCGGTATGATTCCCGTCGGGCATCGACACCCGGTTGGCCCGCCCTGCCGCCCCGTTGTACTGGTTGTCGCGGCGGGCCGCGAAGGCATTGGCCAGCTTCTGCCCCGGTGAGCCCCCCGCGCCGCCCAGGAACGAATAGTAGCTGGGCATCAGCGCGAGGATGGCCGCGTGAGTCATGGCCTGACAGTCGCCGTGGTTGACGCTGCCCACCCGCGTCGCGCGAAAGGCGGCGTACTCCGCCAACAGCCGCCCCTGCAGCATCAGGAAGAGCTGCAGCGTCCCCAAGACGAGGAACACCATCAAGGGGAGCGTCAGGGCGGATTCCACCATCGCCTGTCCGGATTCGCGTCTTCCGCTCGGGCGCATTGAATTCATGGCAGGCGCATGTTCCGGGAATTCAGTCCAGATCGGACATACGTCAACTTGACGGGGCGTTCCTTGCATCGCGAACAGGAGAACACGGCTCTGCGACAAACGCGCTTTTCTGGCGTGAAACAACCGAGTTACAGCATCCACCGCTGACTCATGGGGCTAACGTGACTTCATCCCCTTTGTATCCAGTTGGTACTTTTTTACCAACCGTTCAATCGACTTCCGATGGAGCCCACTCTCACGCGCTGCGCGAGACAGGTTTCCTTCGCAGCGCGTCAAAACACTGGTGATGTATTCGCGCTCGAAGTTCTCCAGCAGCTGCTCCTTCGCGTTTTTGAAGGAGAGGTGCTCGTTGAAGGGCAGCGGCCCTTCGCGGACCTGTCCCCGCACGCGGGGCGGCAGGTGCGCGGGCTGAATCTCCTCGCCCTCACTGAAAGTCAGGACGTGAGACAACACGTTCATCAGCTCACGCACGTTGCCGGGCCATGAATACGACATCAGCAGGCCCAGGGACTCCGCGGAGAAGCGCTTCTTGCCGTGCTTGCCCACCACCTCCGGGTCCGCGAGCGCGCGCTTGAGGATGAGGGGGATGTCGTCGCGGCGCTGTCGCAGCGGCGGCAGCTGGATGGTGATGACGGACAAACGGAAGTAGAGGTCCTCGCGAAAGCCGCCGCCCTGTATCTCCTTCATCAGGTCGCGGTTGGTGGCGGCGATGACGCGGCAGTCCACCTCGATGACGTCGTTGCCGCCCACGCGCCGCACTTCATGGTTCTCCAGCACGCGCAGCAGCTTGGGCTGAAGGTCCAGCCGCAGCTCGCCCAGCTCATCCAGGAAGATGGTGCCCCCGTGCGCGCGCTCGAAGGCGCCTGGCCGGCTGCTCACCGCGCCGGTGAATGCGCCCTTCTCATGGCCGAACAACTCGCTTTCGATGAGGTTGGGGGGAATGGCGCCGCAGTCCAGCACCTCCATGGGCCCCTTCGTGCGGCCGGACAACTCATGGATGGCGCGTGCCACCAGCTCCTTCCCGGTGCCCGTCTCACCTTGAATGATGACGGACACACCCATGGGGGCGATCTTCTTGATGAGGCCGAATATCTGCCGCATCTTCATGCTCTGCCCCACCATGTCGCACAGCTCGCCCTCGCGGTCGGGCTCGATGGTGACTTCCTCATCCAGTGGCGCGAAGGTCAGCACTGACGAGCCCGCGCGAATCTGCGAGCCCGGTGACAGGTAGGCCCGCTCGATGCGCCGGCCATCCAGGAAGGTGCCGTTGGTGGAGCCCAGGTCCACCAGCAGATAGCCGCGCTCGGTGAACTGGATTTCGAAGTGGTGACGGCTGGCGGTGCGGTCCTCCACCAGCACCAGGTCATTGCCTGGATGCGCGCCGCAGCGCAGCCGCTCCTTGTCGCTCACCACCGAGCGGCCGGTGTCCGGTCCGGAAGTGACGGCCAGGCGGCACTTGTGGAGCTTCACCGTGGTGCGCGGGTCCACCACGAGCGTTTCGCCCAACAACGGAGAGTGGTTCAGGTCTTGTCCGACGTCGCCGGGACTGGTGTGGATGTCGTCAGGGTGCAGAGGGGGAGCACTCATCTGCGCACGAGGATAGCAAAGGCCCCCCACGAGGCCCGCCCCTCGCGGGCGTCCGTGCTAGGCTCTCACGCCCCGCCCATGCCTCCGCGCAAAGTGAAGCCGAAGAAGGTCCCGGTCCTGACCGGGTCCCAGGCACCCGACCGTCCCGAACGGGCCCCACGGCGAGGGCACGCGAAGAAGACGGTCGTCATCCTGTCCCGCAAGCGCGCGCTGTACTCCACGCGGCGGCTGGTGGCCGCCATCCGCGCGCGGGGCCACCGCCCGTTGGTGCTGGACACGCTGCGTTGCTGCCTGCTGCTCGCGCAAGACGCACCGCGCATGACGTATCGCGGCGTGGAGGTGCGTGGCGTGGACGTGGTGGTGCCGCGCATCGGCGCGTCCATCACCGCCTATGGCCTGGCGGTGGTGAACCACTTCGAGATGATGGGCGTGCCCGTCCTCAACCCGCCCACGTCCATCGCGCGCAGCCGCGACAAGCTGCGCGCGCTGCAGTACCTGTCGCGATCCGGGCTGGACATCCCCCGCACCGTCATGGCGCACGACCGCAGCAACGTGCGCCGGCTGGTGGAGGAGGTCAACGGGCTGCCCGTCATCATCAAGCTCATCAAGGGCACCCAGGGCGTGGGCGTGATGATTGCCCACACGCTGCCGGAGGTGCAGACCATCCTCGACACCTTCTGGGACCTGGGACAGGAAATCGTGCTCCAGGAGTTCGTCGCGGAGAGCGAGGGACGGGACGTGCGGGCCCTCGTCGTGGGTGACCGCGTGGTGGGCGCCATGCGGCGCAAGGCCAAGTCCGGTGAGTTCCGCTCCAACATCCACCGCGGCGGCGAAGGGCAGGCAATCGAGCTGTCCGCGCCCTACACGGAAGCAGCTGTGCGGGCCGCGCGCGTCGTCGGGTTGGAGGTCGCGGGCGTGGACATGCTGGAGGGCCACGCGGGCCCCCGGTTGATGGAAATCAACTCCAGCCCGGGCTTCGAGGGCCTGGAGCGCGCCACGGGCATGGACATCGCAGGGGCCATCATCGACCACGCGCTGAAGTACGCCGAGGCGAAGCGCGCCGGGTGAGCGCGAACCCGGGTCACGTGAGGTTGCTCGCCTGCTTTCAAGCAGACACACAGCCGGGGCAAGGCACCTTGCATGCTCCTCAGGAACACAGGAATGCCTCCGTGGCCCGCGTGTCCTGAGGAGTTGGCAGCGACGCGGGTGGCCCTCTAATCTGGCGGCCCTCAAATGAAAACGCTGCACAAGCCGCTGCAGATCACCGTCTACCAGGACGTGCTGTGTTCCTGGTGCTACCTCGCCGACCTGCGCCTCGATGTCTTGCGCCAGGAGCTGGGCGAAGCCGTTCGCTGGAGCGTCAGGCCGTATCCGCTGCGCGTCCATGACGTGCTGCCCACGGCGCGCGAACAACGCGCGTTGGTGGAGGAGGTCGAGCGCGCACAGCGAGAACCGGATGCCGCCGCGCGCATGTTGTCCACGGACCTGTGGCTCGGGGGAGATCCACCGCGCACCAGCGTGCCGGCGTTGGCGGCACTGGAAGCGGCGCGGCTGCAGGGCCCGCAGGCGCGCGCGTTCCTCGCCCGCGCCATGCAGCGCGCGGCGCTGGAGCAGGGCGTCAACGTATCCCGCCCGGACGTGGTGTTCGAGCTGGCCTCGCGCGTGGGCCTGGCGATGAACGAATTCTCCGCGGCCTTCCGCTCGGAGGAGACGCGCCGCCTCATCCTCGACGAGCACCGGGATGCCACCCACCGTGGCGTGCGGGGCGTGCCCACGCTCGTCATCGGCGGCCGGTGGATGCTGTGCGGCCTGCGTGAGCTGGCCGAGTACCGCGAGCACATCCTCGCGTGCCTGGGCAAGGTGTCGGTGCCCCGCTCGGGTTCACCCGAGCGCGTGGTGCACTGAGCCCCCCCTTCCGGAGGCACTGCGCGCGCCGGGCGCGCAAGGCCCCATGTGGAGGGAAGGCTCAGGCCTCTTCGGCGCCGTTACTGAGCGCCATGACGAGCCCGGCCATCAGCAACTGCAAGAAGCCCAGGGCGGGAATCACGGGCACGCAGCAGAGGAACACGCTCACCGTGGCGAGCAAGCCCCCCAGCAGCACCGTTCCAATCATGGGCAGGCGCTCACCGCGCGAGTAGGCGAAGCAGCGGCGCAGCGTCTCCACGGCGCCGGGCGATTCGGTCCGGGCCAGCTCCGGCTGCATCAGGATGAGCGGCGTGAGGAGCCACCCGCCCGGGAAGACGTAGAGCGCGAAGGCCACGACCCCCATCACCGCGAAGCCCGGCAACATGGGCGCCACGGCCGCGTCCAGCTCCGAGGGAGGCAGGTCCATCAGCGCCACCAGCTCCGACCAGGACACGGTGCCAGTCGCCAGCCCCGCGCCCAGCGCCACCACGACGATGAGCAACAGGAGCGGGAGCATCAACAGGAAGGACAGGAACAGGGTCCCCAGGTATGTGGGAATCTTGCCGAACTGGCTGAACATCCGCCCCAGGTCCGCGCGCCGGCCGCTGAGCACGTCCATGCACATCCGGAGGAAGCCCAGCGTTATCCCGCCCTGGATGGCGTAGGAACCCATGATCCCGATGAAGAAGCCCAGGACGGTGATGACGGTGCTCCCCGTCGCGCCACCGACCATCGAGAAGCCTTGCGAGACGACCTGCCCGGCGAAGGAGCCCGCCAGGAAGATGAGCACGCCGACACAGAGCATCACCCACTCGCGCTTGAACGCATTCCAGGACAGGTCCATCAGCCCGGAGACGCTCCAGTTCTCGCGCGTCAGCGGAAAGGCCTGCCCCACGCCCTCGCGCTGACGGCAGGCCGGGCACCAGGCTTGCGAGCCACCCTCGCCGCAGGTGCGGCACATGAAATTGCCGCAGCGGGAGCAGGTGCCCACCGCATCGAATCCCGGGTGGAGCGGACAGCTCGCGCCCGAAGTGAACTCAGTCTCCGCCATGGTGCGTCTCCCCTCGCGCCGCTGCTCACCTTTCCGGGACAGGCGGCACGCACATTTCCCCCTACACCACCCAGGCGGTGTCCACCAGAGGACGAAGGGCGTTATCCTGGGGCTGGCGAGTGGCCGAAGGCGGGACTGCACCCGGGCGTGAATTTTCTCCACGCCCGGCCGTCTTCCTCTCGTGGCCGCAAGGTGGACGGCCCGGCCGTCCACTCCGCCCAGGAGAGTCACCACATGCGCCGCCTGCTCGCCCTCGCCGTTCCGCTCGCCCTGATGATGGGCACTGGCTGTGTCGCCCACGTCCACGGTCCGGCGCGGCACCACGCCCCGGTTCAGGTCATCGAGTACAGCTATTCGAGCGACCACCCCATCCCCGATGACTTCGGCGGCGGCTGGTGCCCGTACTCGCACGTGCATGTCCACGACTACGAGCCGACCACGACGTACTACGTCTACTCGGACGACGCGTACTACTACAGTGGCCCGTCGGTGGTCTGGTACTGGAACGACCACCCGCACGCGCACGGCGGCCTCTGCAACATGCACGGGCGCCACTCCCACGACTACTACCCGAGCACGGGCAGCATCTACCGCTACGAGCGCAACCGCGGCTACGTGTGGAGCCGCACGCACAGCGCTTCCGCGGGCTACGGCTACGTGCGCCCGGCGACGCGCCCCTCCAACCGCCCCGTGGTGCCTGGCAACACGTACAGCGGCACCCGGCCGCCCCCGGGAGGTACGCGCTGGACCACGCCGCGCGGTTCCAACTCGGGCGGCAACCACCGGCCGTCGCGTGGCCAGAGCGACAACGCCGGCAGCGGCTGGAGCAGCCCTCCCTCAGGACGCACCTCGAGCAACAACTCCGGCAGCGGCTGGAGCAGCCCTCCCGCGGGGCGCACCTCGAACAACGTCGCGCCCAGCAACAACTCCGGCAGCGGCCGGAGCAGCCCTCCCGCGGGGCGCACCACGAACAACGCCGCGCCCAAGGACGACGACTCGCGCGACAACGACAGCGGCAACCGATGGGGCAGCGGCAACTCCGGGAGCAGCGGGAGCTCCAGGTCCAACAACTCCAGCAGCTCGGGGTCCAGCAACTCGGGATCCAGCGGCAGCGGCTGGGGACGCGGTGGCAGCAGCTCCGGCAACAGCGGCAGCAGCGGCAGCAGCAACCGTAGCGGCAGCTCGGGCTCGGGCTCGGGCTCCAGCGGCAGCGGCTGGGGACGCGGTGGCAGCAGTAGCGGGAGTTCTTCCTCGGGGTCCAGCGCGCCTCCGTCCGGCCGCTCGGGTTCGTCGTCCTCCTCCGGCGGCAACGGCCGCTGGCGCTGAGTCGGGCCACACCGCGAGGCGGGTGACGGTTCGACAACACCTGGGTTCCACATGAACGGCGCCGCGTCCCACTCCGGGGCGCGGCGCTGATGTTTTTCGAACAGCGCGGCGCCCCCCAGCCCCATGGCCAGCACCACCGCGGCGTCGACCAGGGAACGGACGGAGCGTGGGGTGGATTGCCGCCACGTGAGGCCGTGGAGAGCTTTCCCGCGATGATGCGTCCTCTCCTGATGGTTCCATGTGCCGTGCTGGGACTCTCACTGGGCTGCGGCCCTGGCGACTACACACCCGCCCCTGGCGTGCAGACCGACGACGCCGAGGCCGTGGACCTGGACAACCTCCGCATTGGTGTCAGCGGCACGGTGGACCTGCTCCCCGAGGCCCGGCGGTTGCTCGATGCCCGGGGACTGCCCCTGCCCTCGTTGGAGGGAGCGCCCCTCACCGCCGCGGAGCCCCTGCGGCTGGCGGTGAATGACGCCAACGCCACCTTCGGCACCGCGCCGGCCGCCGCGGATGGCGCCTTCACCGTGCGCGACGTGGCGGTGCGGGAGATGCACCTGAGCCTCGCGGTGGGCGCGGAGGCCGCGGGCCTGGTGCCCGCCCATACCGTCGTCTACGACTCCGCATTCACCGGTGCCCGGCCGCGCACGGACATCATCGGCGCGCACGTGTGGGCGCTGCCGGAGGCCTTCCATGACGCGCTCAGCGTCGCCGTGGGGGAGAGCGCCATCCGGGGCCACACCGACAACCGGGCGGCCACCCTGCGCGACGCCGGCTTCGTGCTGGGGCGCGTGGTGGATGCCAGCGGCCATCCCGTCGCTGGCGCGAAGGTCGCCCCCGATGTCGAGGCACTGGCCGGTCGCATCTACTACCCCACCGCCGACCTCCAGGGAGCGAATCAGGAGGGCACCGGCCCGGACGGATTGTTCGTCTACGTCCACTCGGGCGTGGACGCGGAGGCCTTCCTCCTGTCCGTCACGGGCACGGACGGCTACGTGCCACGCAACGTGGGCGTAGCGCCGGGCTGGGGGCTGGTGCTCACCGTCCATCCCGGCCTCCACCCGCCTCCCTAGACAGCGCGGCGCCCGGCCTTCCGCTCGCGACTCGGCTGCTCGGGGCCTGCTGCCCCGCGCGCTGGCCGCCCCCATGTTCCGACGGAGGCGCGCACGGCCCGAGCCAATGACTGGCGGCGCCCCCGCCGTCCGCACCCATCACTGCGCCGCACTCGCGTCCGATGCCGGAAGCAAGGGCGCGACGCATCTCTCACTGGAGCGTCTCGACCGGGGGCTGCGGGCCGGTGCGTCACGGGAGGAGCCCTGTGCGTTCCTGGGGGACGCCACGATGAACGAGTGCTGGAGGCCGCAGCGTCGGAGCGCAGCCATGGCCCGCGGCATCGCCTGGCTCGCGACGCTGGGCGCCCCGCTCGTGGGCGCGCTGTACCTCCTGGGCTGGGCCTGGGACGTGGAGATGCTGAGGCCCGGCGTGGCCGGCATCCCCATGACGCCGGTGACGGGCTTCGCCATGATTTTCGGCGGCGCCGCCCTGGGCCTGCGGCTGCGCTCCCGCCCGTTCCGCCATCAGGAACCCACGGCCACCGCCTGCGCGCTGGTGATGGTGGTCATCGGCGCGGTGAGTCTCCTGCGCGACATCACCGGCTGGGACGTGGGGATGGATCGCGTCATGCTGCGCCTGCTCGATGGACACGCCTCGGTGCTCCCTCGGCCCTCTCCCCTCACCGCCACCTGCCTGACGCTGCTGGGCGTGGCCCTGGCCCTCCCGGAGCGAAGCCACTCCGTCCGGCTGCGCGACACGCTGGTCGTGTTGTCGCTGGTGAGCTCGACGCTGGGCCTCAACGGCCTGTTGATGGGCCCCTTGTTGACGGTGGGCACCCTGCCCTTCCTCGCCGAGCGCAGCATGGGCCTGCCCACCGCGCTGACGCTGATGCTGCTGGCGGTGGGCACGCTCTGCGCACGGCCGGGGCTGGGGCTGATGAGCCGCATCACCCGCGACTCGCTCGGCGGCTTCCTCGCGCGCCGGTTGGTGCCGGTGACGCTGCTCGGCCCCTCGGTGCTGGGCATGGTGTTGATGGTCCTGCACGAGGTGCGCGCCATCAACCTGGAGGCGAAGCTCCCCATCTTCGCTACCTTCGTGAGCGCGGGCGGCGCGGCGCTCGTGCTCCTGTCCGCGCGGGCCCTGGACCACATTGAAGCCCACCGCCAACAGGCCACCGCGGCGCTGGAGGCCTCCGAAGCGCGCTACCGGGGCCTGCTGGAGACCACCCCCGCGCCGCTGCTGACGGTGGACGCGCAAGGCCTGCTGCGCTTCGTCAACACGGAGGCGGAGCGGGTGTTCGGCTACCCGCGCGAGGAACTGCTGGGACGCAAGGTGGAGGTGCTGGTCCCCGAAGGGCTCTTCGGTGGCCGGAGCCTGGACACCGGCTTGGGCGAGCGCGCCATCCAAGGCCGCCGCAAGGACGGCAGCCCGCTGTCACTGGAGGTGCGGCTGAGCCCGGTGTCAGGCCCGGAGGGTCCCAGCGTGCTCGCCGTCGTCCGCGACGTGACGGAGCGGGAGCGGTACCTCGCCAGGGTCCAGCGTGCCCGTGAGGAAGCGGAGATGCAGCGCAGCCAGGTGCAGGCCCTGCTGGACCACACGCCCGTGGGAATCGTCTTCGCGGAGGCGGACGGCAGCGGGCTGGTGGCCAATCCCGTCGCGGAGCAACTGCTCGGGCGTCCGCTGAAGGGCGTGTCGCTGGAGATGACGGGGATCAACCCCATTGTGCTCACCATCGACGGCAAGCCGGTCCGCAGGGAGGACGTGCCCATCGTCCGCGCGCTGCTCACGGGCCAGCTCGCGGGGCCCGAGGAGTTCCTCATCATCCACCCCGACGGGAGCCGGCTGCCGGTGTTGATGACCGCGGCCCCCGTCTTCGGCCCCAGCGGGAAGGTGCGCGGCGTGGTCTCCACGGCGCAGGACGTGACGACGCGCCACGAGTTGGACCGGCTCCGCGAGGAATACGTCAGCCTCATCTCCCACGACCTGCGCAATCCGCTCCACACCATCAGCCTGCGCGTGGGCCTGCTGCGACGCGCCCTGCGCGAGCGGAACCTGGAGCGGGAGGAATTCATGACGGAGTCCATCCAGCGCAGCGTGGCCTGGATGAGCACCATGATTGAGGACCTGCTGGAAGGCTCGCGGCTGGAGTCTCGGCGGGAGACGCTGCGCCGCGAGCCCCAGGACCTGGCGCGCTTCCTGGAAGAGGTGATGGAACGGGACGTGGCCCCCGACGTGCGCGAGCGCTTCCACCTGGAAGTCCCAGGCGCGTTGCCCCCCGTCTGGATGGACGCGGCGAGGCTGGAGCGGGTGGTGGCCAACCTGCTGAGCAACGCCGCCAAATACAGCCCCGGCAAGCAGCCCATCACCGTGCGCGCCCAGCTCCAGCCGGGACAGGTGGTGGTGTCGGTGAAGGACCTGGGCCCCGGGCTGAGCGCGGAAGACGCCGCCCACGTCTTCGACAAGTACTACCGCACGCAGAAGAGCGGCGCGTCGGACTCGAAGGGCCTGGGGCTGGGGCTGTACATCAGCCGCCTCATCATCGAAGCGCACGGCGGGCGCATCTGGGTGGAGAGCGAGCCCGGCCGGGGCTCCACCTTCAGCTTCAGCCTGCCCGTGGCCCCGCCCGGCGCGAACCCCCTCCCGCCCCAGGTCCCGGATGGCCAGGACCCGGCGGCGGGAGACGGCTCGGCCGTCAGCGCGTAGGCGCCCAGCGCGGCAGCCAGTCCGGCCCCTTGGCGGTCGTCAGGCGCGTCTGCCCGCTGCCATCCGCGCGCATGAGGAACACGTCCGTGTCGCCCTGGCGCTCGGACACGAAGGCCAGGTACTTCCCGTCCGGACTCCACGCGGGCATGTCGTCCCGGTGCTTGCCGTCCGTCAGGGCCACCGGCGCGCCGCCCGCCACCGGCACCATCCAGATGCGGGTGTTCCCATCCGGCAGACGGCTCACGTAGACCAGCCGCCGCCCGTCCGGACTCCAGGCGGCCTCGCGCTCGTCGCCCACGAAGGACTCGCCCGACACGGCGCGCAGGTCCGAACCGTCCGGACGGAGGAAGTACAGCCGGTCCTTGCGCTCGCGATCGCTGACGATGACGAGCCACTGGCCGTCCGGGCTCCACTTCGGCGTGCGGTCCTCATGGTGGAAGAAGGTGAGGCGGCGCTCACCGCTGCCGTCCGCGTTCGCCACGTAGACTTCAGGGTCGCCCTCGCGGCTGCACACGAAGGCCACCTCCTTGCCATCCGGAGACACCGCCGGCTCGAAGCAGCCTTGTGGCACCTGCGTGAGGCGCACCTCTGGCACGCCCTCGCGGGGCTCCAGGCGCACCACGTCGCTGAAGCCCTCCGCGTCGGACTCGGCCACCAACCAGGTGCCATCCGGCGCCCAGCTCGCGTTGCGCGCACGCGCCCGGGGCGGGTGCAGCGGTACCGCCGGGCTCTTGCCATCCAGCGGCAGGACCCGCATCTGCTGGCGGTGCAGCCCGTCCTCCTCCGCCGCGGAGATGACGAGCAGCGACTTGCCGTCCGGCGACAGGGGACCGGGGTACACGTCCTCCTCGCCGCGAGTCAGCTGCGTCTCCACACCCTCCGGACTCACCTTCCAGACATCCTTCCGCCCTGCCCGCTCCGACAAGAAGATGACCGCGCCTGGAATGGAGCGAGCCTCCTCCTTGGACAGCGGCCCGGAGCCGGACGTCCCGCCACACCGGCCGGAACATCCGACACCGAGCACGGCGAGCGCGGTCAGACACCGCGCCCGCCACGGCCAGGAACGTTGAAGCCGTTCAAGGCCCCGCATCACCACCTCACTGAATCCGGAGGGCGTCCGCCATGACGACGTAGCCTTCGGTGGTCCAGCGGCTCAGCTGCACCTTGTTCCAGCCGGCGTTGAAGTTGTAGGTGCCCAGGGTCACCCACTTGCTGCCGTTGGTCTGCTGGTTCACCGTCACCGTGCTGTTGCCGCCCGCGTGCGTAATCATGAAGGGCGCCGCGGGAGAGCGGTTGGTGCCCTGCACCCACCAGGCCTGGATGGTCCGGCTGCCCGCCGCAGGCATGTGGAAGTGGAACACCGCCGGCTCGGAGACGGGTTGCGTGGAGGCGTAGTAGTAGTCGTTGCCGTAGTAGCCGGCGCTGGTGCCACGCGCCCAGCTGGACGGCACCGCGATGTAGCCCTTGCTGGAGTCGTTGTTGGCGTTGTTGCTGTCCACGACGATGACCGGGTTCGTTCCACCGCCGCCGTCACCACACTCGCTGCGGATCTTGCTGATGTACGTGGACCACGGCCAGTTGGGGCCCGGGTCCGTGCGGGTCTCCGGCTGCAGCCGGCCGTGCGCCACGATGTGGTAGCTGTCGCGCGGGATGCCCTGGTCCCGGGTGATGTTGCACGTCAGCTTGGCGGAGGTGTTGATCATCCCCGTGGAGAACGAGGCCGAGCTGGCGTAACCACCGTGCTCGATGCCGATGGAGAAGTCGTTCGTCGACCGGCCGTTGAGGTTCGACTTGACGCCGCCGTTGAGGCTGCTGCGGTAGGCGGCGGCCACGTGCCAGGCGCGGCTCGACTCACGCACCAGCTGCGACACCTCGGTGCCGCTCTCGTTGACCACGTAGTGCGCGCTCACTCCCGCGGCGGAGTTGGTCAGCCAGCTCCAGCAACCCGAGTAGCCACCCTCACAGGTGTGGATGACGACCATCTGCTGACCGATGCCAGCGGGCCGCGCGTTGTAGTTGGGCGACGGGCGCCAGATGGAGGCCGCGTAGTCCGGACCGGCCGCCAGGGCCTGCATCTTCGGCAGGGCGAACTTCGGCTCGACCTGGGTGGCATCCAGCGACACCGCCACCTTGCCCGCCGGCGTGAAGGCGCCCGCGCCCTCGCGCAGCACCGAGTACACGTCGTTGTGGATGTAGTGCGCCTGGATGTCCGGGTCGGAGATGTCCGTCAGGCGCACGGCCACCGGGGCCCACGCGCCCAGGTCCGCGCGGTCGATGCCCGCCTCGTCGGCGTACTTCGACAGCAGCGCGGCGCCGGCGCGCAGGTTGGCCAGCGGCTCGTCACGCACCGCGTCCGCGGACACACCCGCCAGGGCGGCGCCGTCGGTGATGAGCTGACCGCGCAGGGCCAGCAGACCAAAGGCCGCCGGGCGGCCCTCGAACTCCTCCTCGCCGCGGACGTGCTCCCAGCGCGTCTCCGCGTAGGAGATGGCCTTGAGCAGGCTCACCGGAACGTTGAACTCACCAGCGGCCTTCGTGAACTGCGCGTCCAGTTCGTTGGGCGTGCGGCGAGCCGCGTCGGCCACCGCGCGGGCGGCGTCGTCCACCGCGCCTGCGGGAACCTGCGACTCAGGTGCCGTTTCTTCCGGAGACGTTTCGGGCTGGGGACCACAGGCCGCCAGGGCCATGGCCGCGGCCGTCACCGCGAACGTCTTGCGCAACACGTGCATGGAAACTCCTTGAAGGGGGGTCAGCAGCTCCACGGTCGCCCCCGTCCCACGGGGGCGGCGCAGGGGGCCACGCCTGAGCACCATGCATGCCAGCCACGCGCTCCCAGGGAGCACCTCTTTTTCCCGACCGCAGGTGGAGCATGAATGCTCCACCTGCCCGTCAAGAAATCCGCCCTCGAACCCAGCCACCCGACAGTCCAACCACTTGGAATCAGGAATGACGCACATGTAAGCCCTGACAACCAAGGCCTCGGATTGGCCAGCCGATGTCGCACTGACGTGTTTCGAGACAGCCCTACGTAAAAACACTTTACTACCTTTCCAGTCCTCCCCACCTTTTGGCGTGACACCGGATGCAGGAGATAGGACGAGGGGGCCGACAGGGGCGAGGGCTTCCGCTATGAGGAGGCCATGCGGCTCTTCGGAATCGGCGACACCCACCTGCCCTCCACGCGACAGAAGGACATGCACCGCTTCGGGTGGTCCGAGCACCCCCTGCCGCTGCAGCGCGCGTGGGATGAGCGGGTGGCTCCGGAGGACGTGGTCATCGTGGCGGGGGACATCTCCTGGGCCACGCGGGCCCACGAGGTGATGGATGACCTAGCGTGGCTGGACGCGCGCCCGGGCCGCAAGGTGCTGGTGCGCGGCAACCACGACTACTGGTGGGGCGACTCCGCCTCCAAGCTGCGCAAGCTGCTGGAGCCCTTCCGTACCCTGGAGGGCTTCCTCCACAACAACGCCGTCGTCATGGGCCCGTGGGTGATTGCGGGCAGCCGGCTGTGGACCGCGCCGGAGGCGCCGCCCATGCCCGGTGGGGAGATGGGGGACGAGGCGGCGGACACCGGCTACGTGGAGCGGGAGACGCGCCGGCTGACGGCCTCCATGGAGGACGCGAAGAAGAAGGAGGCGGCCAGCGCCACGCCGCTGGTGCGCGTGGTGGCCGTGCACTTCCCGCCGGTGTACGCGAACGAGAAGGCCACCGCCTTCAGCGAGCCCATTGAAGCCTTCGGACCGAAGGTGTGCGTCTATGGCCACCTGCACGCGGCCGGCATCGCCGCGGGCTTCACGGGCGAGCGCGGCGGCGTACGCTACGTGCTGGCCTCGTGTGACGCGGCGGGCTTCGCCCCGGTGCTGCTCGACGAGGTGTGAGGAGGCGCGCCATGCCGTCCAACAAGGCGGAGCTCGAGGCCCGGCTCGCGGCCGTGCACCCCGGTGATTCGGTGCGCGGGCTGTTCTTCAAGTCGGTGCTCAGCCTCGTCCAGCAGCAGGCGGGCCTGACGGCGCTGGAGACGGTACGACAGGGGGCGCTGGGCGCGGCGTACACGGACTTGCTCACGTACCCGGCGCGGGACTTCCTGACGCTCCTCTACCGCGCGGCGGACGCGCTGGAGCCGTTGCTGGGCCCCGAGGACGCCGTCTTCCACGCCTGCGGCGAGAAGGACGTGACGCGCTTCTCCACCGGGCCGGGCATGCTCATCTTCGGAATCATCTCCCGCGGGGACCCGCAGAAGCTCTTCGCGGGCGTGCAGATGGGCTACGGCGCGGCCGTCAGCTACGGCAGCCGCGACTACGTGCCCACCGGCCCCACCTCCGGCACGCTGCACATGCGCCGGGACATGCTGCCGCCCGCCTACCATGAGGGCATCCTCACCGGCGCGCTGAAGGTGCTGGGCCTGCAAGGCACCGCGCGCGCGACGCCGCGAGGCATCGACAGCGCAGACTACGACATCCAGTGGGCTTGAGGCGCGGCGCTCAGTCCACGCGGGTGTAGGTGACGTCCAGTTCGGCGACGACGCGCTCGCCCACCGACGCCTGGCAGGTGAAGGTGTGCGCGTCACCATCGTGCGAGCGGCGAGCGGCGCCGAAGGTCACCGTCTGGCCCGCGTAGGCCAGGGTGTCCGCCTTCAGGCGCACGTCCTTCGCAATGCAGCGGGCCCACGGCGCGCCTTCCAGCCGACGAAGCAGCGTGGTGGCCACGCGCGTCATCCCGCTGGCCACCACGGCCACCGGCATCACCGGGTGCAGCGCGAAGTGCCCCTTGCACATCTCCGCCGTCACCGGCCCCAGCGTGGCCGACAGGCTCTCACCATCCGGCCGCCAGTCGCGCAGCGCCAGCGGCTTGCTGTAGGGGTTCTGCCGCAGCTTCGCCCACTCCTCGGGGGTGCGCTGCACGCCTTCGTCGCGGCGCGGCTCGCGGCGCATGTCCACCCGGGCCTCGCCGAACAGGCGCGTGAAGGCGGCGGCGGACAGCACGTTGTAGTCCACCTCCAGGCGGAAGAACGGCGTGCCGTCCGGCAGCAACAGCAGCGTGTGCGCGGTGGCCGTGCGGCGGCCGGTGAACTCCGCCTTCGCCAGCCCCCACAGCAGGTCCGTGGCGCGGGCCATGGGCTCCGGGCGCAGCCACTGCCCGCGCGCGCCGCACGCCAGGTAGAAGTGCTGGCCATCCTTGGGCGACATCAGCGCGGACGCGCACGAGCCCAGAATCGCCAGGTGCCGCCCCGCCTCACCCAGGCCAATGGGGCCCGCTTCCGCGTCCGGGTCCTGCTGCACCGGGATGCGCGCCACCACCTCGCCCTCCCACATCACCGTCACGTCCTTGAGGGCGTAGTAGGGGTCCCGCACGCAGATGCGCGGGTAGAGGTCCGCATGCGTCAGCAGCGTGTGCGGCGCCAGCCCCGACAGCGTCTCCAGCGTCTGCTCCGACGAAGCCCAGGCAGAAACAGGGGCAACAGCGGAATTAGCGGACGAGGGCGCAATGTCGAGGAGCATGGACTGACCTGATTTCGGACGAGGGGTGCCGGGGGACACCAGTTTTCGAGATGCCGAGCTTCGTTCCGCCGACAGAAGACAAATTCCGGCGGACGAAAATGATTATCGGCATACGGTCCGATTTGTTGCTTCCTGTCGTAATTTTACGTCCGAGAGGTAAAATCGGACGCAAATGTGGCAGGGAGGCGCAGCCCAGAGCACAGAATCGCTATTCAACGCAAAGAGTCAAGGGCAGAGATGGGGTGAAGCACACCCGCCCTGGCTCAGGCGTTCACGGGGCTACAACTCCACCTGCGCGCCCAGCTCCACCACCCGGTTGGGCGGGATGCGGAAGTACGCGGTGGCGCTGCGCGCATTGCGGCTCATCCAGGCGAACAGCGCCTCGCGCCACACGGCCATGCCCGGGCGCTTGGTGGGAATCAGCGTCTCCCGCCCCAGGAAGAAGCTGGTGCCCATCAGTTGGAACTGGAGCCCCTTCTCACGGCAGCGCTTCAGCACGTCGGGGATGCCCGGGTTCTCCATGAAGCCGTAGCGCGCCACCACGCGCACGAAGCCCTGCTCCAGCGGCTCCACCTCCACGCGCTCGCTGTGCGGCACGTGCGGCAGCTCCTCGGAGAGGATGGTCAGCAGCACCACCTGCTCGTGCAGCACCTTGTTGTGCTTGAGGTTGTGCAGCAGCGCGGGCGGGGTGCCTTCCGCGTTGCCCGTCATGAAGATGGCCGTGCCCGGCACCCGCACCGGAGGGTGGTCGCCGAAGCTGCCCAGCAGCTCCTTCAGGGGGATGCTGGACGCACGCAGCTTGGCCGCCAGGATGTCGCGCCCCCGCTTCCACGTCGTCATCAGCGTGAAGACGACGACAGCCATCAGCAGCGGGAACCAGCCGCCGTCCGCCACCTTCACCGCGTTGGCGCCAAAGAAGGCCAGCTCCACGGTCAGGAACAGGCCCACCACGGGAATGGCCACCCACCGCCGCACGCCCCACAGCTCCCGGGCCACCACGTAGGCCATCAGGGTGGTGATGACCATGGCCGTGGACACCGCGATGCCATACGCCGACGCCAGCGCGCTGGAGGAGCGGAAGCCCAGCACCAGCGCCACCACGCCCACCAGCAGCGCCCAGTTCAGACCGGGCAGGTAGATTTGCCCCATCTCCTCCGCCGAGGTGTGCACCACCTCCATGCGAGGGCTGTAGCCCAGTTGCATTGCCTGGCGCGTCAGGGAGAACACCCCCGCGATGAGCGCCTGCGAGGCGATGACGCCCGCCACCGTGGCCAGCGCCACCAGCGGGTACAGCAGCCAGGACGGCGCCAGCAGGAAGAAGGGATTGCGCGCGGCGCTCGCGTCGCGCAGCAGCAGCGCCCCCTGCCCCAGGTAGTTGAGCATCAGCGCCGGCAGCACCATGGAGAACCACGCCAGCTGGATGGGCTTGCGGCCGAAGTGGCCCATGTCCGCGTAGAGGGCCTCACAACCCGTCACCACCAGGAACACGCCGCCCAGCACCAGGAAGCCATGCAGGTGGTTGTGGCGAAACAGCTCCACCGCGTGCCAGGGCGACAGCGCCCCCAACACCGCCGGGTTGTGGACCAGCTCCTTCACGCCCAGCCCCGCCAGCGTGAGGAACCAGACGCACATGACGGGACCGAAGACAGCGCCGATGTCCGCGGTACCGTGCCGCTGCACCAGGAAGAGCCCCACCAGGATGACCAGGGCGATGGGGATGACGTAGGGGTCGAAAACGGACGTGGCCACATGCAGGCCCTCCACCGCGCTGAGCACGGTGATGGCCGGAGTGATGATGCCGTCTCCATAAAGGAGCGCCGCGCCGAAGATGCCCAGCGTAATCAACACCGGACGCGACCGGTGGGACGGCTGCGCGCGCTGCCGCTGCATCACCAGCGCCATCATCGCCAGGATGCCGCCTTCGCCCCGGTTGTCCGCCTTCATCACCAGCAGCAGGTACTTCACCGACACGACGATGATGAGCGACCAGAAGATGAGCGACAGCACCCCCAGCACGTTCGCGGGCGTCGGCGGAATCCCATGCGCCCCCGTGAAGCACTCCCGTAACGCATACAGCGGGCTCGTGCCGATATCGCCGTAGACGATGCCCAAGGCCCCGAGGGCCAGCAGCGCCGAGCGCTTGAAGGTGTCCGGGCCCTTTTTGACGTCTTCGCCGCCCGGCACTCCGGTGGTGGTCGCTTTCACGAAGCCGCGCTTTAGCTGAACCCGGGCCTGGAGCAACCGCCACCGTGTTGCGCCCGGAGTATTCCCTTGTGTGCCTGACGCATCCCCGCCTCGGCGTCACAGTGCCCTAGGGCGGGGAGTGCGTCCGGAACGAACACTCCCAGGCCAGGGATGTTCGACATTCGCGACGGCACGGTCGCCCTGCCCGGAGGGACGCTCCTCGCCCCGTTACAGCCATGCTCCCATGCAACACGATGGGTGGGGGGACTCGATGACGATGTTGGCGGCACTTGGTCAGGCAGAAGCCCGGCGGTCCGGAGCACGAGGTCCAGCGATGCTGGAAGCCATCGTCCAGGTCTCCCCCCTGGCCATCCACCTGATGGACGTGGATGGCACGGTGCGGCTGTGGAACCCCGCCGCCGAGCGGCTCTTCGGCTGGAGCCGGGAGGACGTGCTTGGCCACCGCGCCCCCTGGGCCACCGACGCCCGCTGGGAGAAGTTCCGCCGCCATCAGGAGCAGGCCACACAGGGCCTGGAGCCGCCCTGCCTGGAGCTGGAGCTCCACCGGCGAGATGGCACGCCCCTCCATGTAGAGCTGTGGGCGGCGCCCATGCCACCGTCCACCACCGGTCCCGCCCAGTGCCTGGGCATGCTGGTGGACGTCACCGAGCGGCGCCGGGGCGATGCCCACCGACGGTTCCTGTCGGAGGCCAGTGAAGTCCTCGGCTCCAGCCTGGAGCAGGACGCGACGCTGGAGCACCTGGTGCGGCTCGCCGTGCCTGGCTGCGCGGATTCCTGCCGCGTGTTCCTCGAGGATGCCCCTGGCGAGGTGCGATGCGTGGTATCGGCGGGCCTGGACGCGCGGGAGCCCCTTGATGCGGGTACGCCTCTCGTCCCGGACGAAGCCGCGGTGTCGCGAATCATCGCGTCCGGAGAGCCGGCGCTGCACGACGCGGAGCCGCCGTCCTGGCTGGGCGTGCCGCTGGCGTGGCCGGGGCGGAAGGGCGCCGCGCTTGTCTTCTCGCGCACCGGACGGACCTTCGACGCGCGGGACATGGCAGTGGCGCGGGAGCTGGCGCGCCGGGCGTCACTCGCCCTGAACCACGCGCGCCAGTACCACGAGGCGCGTCAGGCCATCCGCGCGCGCGAGGAGTTCCTGGCCATCGCCAGCCATGAGCTGAAGTCCCCCATCAGCGCGCTCCAGCTCCAGGTGCAGAACCTGCGCAGCGCGCTGGAGCGCTCACCGGACGCCGTCCCCCGGGAGCGGCTGCACCGGGGACTGGACCTGGTGGGCCGGCAGGCGAAGCGTCAGGCGAAGCTCATCGACGCGCTGCTGGACGTGTCGCGCATCCACGCCGGACGGCTGGAGCTGAACCCGGAGCCGGTGGACCTGGGCGCACTGGTCCGCGAAGTGGCGGAGCGCTTCGAGCCGGAGTTGGTGGGCGCGGGCACGCGCCTGACGTTGACGCTGACGTTGGAGGCCCACGGCCATTGGGACCGGCTGCGACTGGACCAGGTGCTCACCAACCTGGTGTCCAACGCCATGAAGTACGGGCGGGGCAACCCCGTCCAGGTGGCGCTGTCCAGCACCGAGGCCCACGTGCGCCTGGACGTGCGCGACGCGGGCATTGGCATCGCGCCGGAGCACCTGCCCCGCCTCTTCCACCGCTTCGAGCGCGCCGTGTCCGGCCGGGACTACAGCGGCGTCGGCCTGGGGCTGTGGATTGTCCGCGAGGTGGTGGAAGCCATGGGCGGCCACGTCAGCGTGAGCAGCGAGCTGGGCGTGGGCTCCACCTTCACCGTGGTGCTGCCGCGTGCGCGCGGGTGAGGACGCCGGGGCCCACCCGCGCGGGCACGTCCCTCACAGCGCGAGGAACAGGATGGCGGCCTTCTCCTCGGGGCTCGCCGCGAGGAACTCGTCCGGCAGCCAGATTTCCGACGCGGGCGTCATGGCCCGGTCGCAGCTGCGCCGGCCCGTGTAGAAGCGGTTCGTGTTCTCCGCCTTCAGCCGGTAGGTGCAGTCGCGGACGTAGATGGTGAGCTCGCTGGGGCTTAGCTTCAGGTTGACGGGGCGTCCGCCAAATCCGCCCTTGGCCACGATGGCGTCCCCCTCCTTCGTCACCGTCAGGTTCACCGGCGCGCCGCCGACGGCGCCCTCCACCGCCCCGCCCTTCAGCGTCAGGGCGAAGTTGCCCTTCAACCCGCGGCCCTTCAGCATCCCGGGCGAGCGAGCCACCTGGAAGTCCGCCCCCGTCACCGCCTCGGGCGTCATCTCCAGGTTGAACGACTGGTAGGCAATCTTCATGTTGATGGCGTCCTGCTTCCGTTCGGCCATCGCCACGCTCGCCCCCAGCACCACCCCCAACACCAGCACGCTCCGGCGGAGCGGCATCAGCATGCGCTTCATGTGGAGACCTCCTCGTACGGTTTCATCCCCGGCTGAATAACGACAGTGTGGACACCGGATACCGGCCCGTCATTCACCTTGGGGTAACCCCCGGGAATTGCTTCCGGCGCGGTGGGCATCCCGCCAGGGAGGGGCCAGCGGGAGTCCACCGTCCACGCCGTGGGCACGCGCCGTGAATGGCGTTGACACCCAGGCAGCCCCGGGCGCGCAACCCCGTGGAAACAGGCCCGTCCTCCAGTGGCAGGCCCCTTGCGATGGCGCCCTTCCAAAAGGAGCGGGCCATGGCGGAGACGGGCAACACGCGGTGGGGAACGGCGAGGCTGGACGGAGGCAAGGTGCTGCGCTGGAGCCTCCTGCACGCGGGAGCGCTGGTGGGGGGCACCTGTTTCTTCTCGTGGAGCGCGGTGGCGGTGTTCGCCGGGATGACCGCGGTGACGATGTGCCTGGGCGTGTCGGTGGGCCTGCACCGGGGACTCATCCACCGGGCCTTTCGTGCCTCGGCGCCCGTGGAGCGCGCGTTGGCGCTGCTCGGCACCCTGGCCGGCCTGGGCGGCCCCATCGCGATGAGCCGCATGCATGACCTACGCGACTTCCACCAGAACCAGCCGGAAGCGGACTGTCCCCCCTACTTCGGCTACCGCGAGGGCTTCACGCGCGCCATGGCCTACGCCCTCTTCCACACCTGGCACCCGCGAAGCGGCACCGCGGACGTGCCAGCGGCGCCCCATGTGACGCAGGACGTGTTCTTCCGCGGGCTGGAGCGCGCGGGCCTGTGGCTCCAGGTGCCGCTCGCCCTGGCCTTGTACGCACTGGGCGGGGCGCCCTGGGTGGCCTGGGGCATCCTGGTGCGGCTGGCGCTCACCCAGGACGGCTTCTGGTGCGTCCATTACGTGAGCCACGTGGAGGGCGAGCAGCCCTACGAACTGCCGGGCTGCGCCGAACAGGGGCGCAACGCCGGCTGGCTGGCGCTGCTGAGCATGGGCGAGTCGTGGCACAACACCCACCACGTCTACCCGGCCTCGGCGCAGATGGGGCTCGGGTGGCGGCAGCCGGACCCGGGATGGTGGGCCGTGCGCGGACTGGCCGCGCTGCGGCTGGTGCATGACGTGAAGTCGCTGGCCCACCTGCCGCCGCGCCCGGGCGCACACCTGCGCCGCCCAGAGCCTCGTCGGACCCGGCGCCTCTGCGTGCTCGCCCTACGCCGGGCCTGACGCTCCGATGTGGGCGTGCTTCACTCCTCGACGTTGCGCAGGAAGTCCGCCACGTGGGCGAAGCGCTGATCGAGGAAGCGGCGCAGGCCCCCGGTGATGCCCCGCGCGTCCATGGCCCGCTGCATGGAGCGAATCCACGCATCACGCATGGCGACGCCGACGGACAGGTGGCCATGCCGCATGCGCAATCGGGGGTGGCCATGACGCTCCGTGTAGTCCTGCGGCCCGCCCAGCCATCCCGCGAGGAACAAGCCGAACCGCTCGCGCGTGCCGCGGTTCACCCGGCCCTCGGCGTCCAGCTCGTGCAGGCGCGCCAGCTCCGGCTCGTGGGCGTCCATGGCGTCGTAAAAAGCCTCGGCCAGGGCCATGGCCGCGTCGGTGCCGCCCAGCCGGTGGTACGGCAGGTCGTCCGGGCTCGGCACCCAGTCGTCTTCGGTGGGCATCTTCAGTTGTACGGACATGGCTTCTTTCTACCGCCGGAAGCGCCCAGGTTCATGGAGACTCGTCATTCCCCTCGAAACGCCCGGCTGACCTCCGGCGAACAGAGAGACAGGCGGTCCAGGGTCTGCTCGTCCTGGAAGACGTCTTCAAGCCCTTCCGCCCGGTGGAGTTCGCCGCGCGCGTCCAGGCCCTGGCGCAGTGGGAGCGCAGCCGGCGCAAGACGCTGGAGGAGCTGGAGCGCGCCACGGTGCGCCCGGAGGACCAGGGCCGGCGCGCGCAGCATCGGCCTGGGGCTCTACATCGTGCGCAGCATCGTCCTGGCCCACGGAGGCACGGTGGAGGCGCACTCCCAGGAGGAGACGGGCACCACCTTCACCGTGCGGCTGCCGCGTCATGCGCCCACGGCGCTGCCCGTGCACGAGCTCAGGGCGCCCAGCGCTTGGGACGGCGCTTGAGCGTCGTCAGGCCCAGCCGATCACAGAACGCTTCGTACGCGGCGGCCGGCACGCCCTTCCACGCCAGGTCCTCCAGCGACGACGTGCCCGGCAGCGGCGCGTCCGTCACCAGCGTGGCCAGCCGGCGGTAGAGCAGCGCGGCGTCACGGTGCTCGCGCAGCGTCGCGGCCAGCTTCTCCGCGCCCCGGGGACGCACCTTCCACTCGGACGCCTCCGCGGGGATGTCCTCCAGGTGGCCATGCGCGCTCAGCAATGCCGACGCGCCCTTCTCCCCGAAGCCCGGCAGTCCGGGGATGCCATCCGCCGCGTCGCCCATCAGCGCCAGCAGGTCCGGCACGCTCGCGGGGGGCACGCCCAGCTTCGCGCGCACCGCGTCCTCGTCGAGCACTTTCTCCTGCCGCCGGTCCACCTGCACCACGCGGC
Organism: Myxococcus sp. CA023; assembly: GCF_010998615.1. Classification (GTDB taxonomy): domain Bacteria; phylum Myxococcota; class Myxococcia; order Myxococcales; family Myxococcaceae; genus Myxococcus. The sequence continues at coordinate 70,324 of NZ_JAAEAH010000046.1, forward strand.
TGCCACGCACGCACTGGCCCAAGTCCTTGTCGGGCGTGAGCAGCCGCACCTGCTCCACCGCGTCCGCCCAGCGCGCCGCGGCGGTGGCCAGCGCGTCATCCGCCTCCTGCTCCTTCATGGACCACGCGGTGACGCCCAGCGCGCGCACGGCCTCCTCCGCCAGGTCGAACTGCGCGTGCAGCTCCGGGGGCACGCCCTCGTCGCTCTTGTAGCCGTCGAACAGCGCGTTGCGGAACGAGCGGATGGGATTGTCGAACGCCACCGCCACGTGCGTCACCGCCTCGTCCGCGTCGTGCAGCAGGGCGAGCAGCGAGGACATCAGCCCCACCGTGGCCTTCACGTCCTGTCCATCCGGCGCGGCATGGCCCGGACGGGGCGAGAAGTGGGCGCGGTAGAGCTCGTAGGTGCCGTCGACCAGGTGCAGGCGCATGTCGCCCTCTCTACCCCCGGTGGCGCACGCCGGCCAGTGCCCCTATGCGCCCGGAAGGCGCTTGCAAGGCTGCCCGCCCGCTCTTCGGCCAACCCTGCCACGGTTGGATTGCCGGCCTGTCTCCGAGGCCCCACCTCTACGTCTGGGCGCGCCATGACGCGTGTCCACGTCCTCGAGCGGCAGGAGGTGAAACCATGCGCCTGAAGCTGGCGGCGGTGCTGCTGGGCCTGACGATGGTGGGATGCGCCGGGCGGCAGGCGCTTCCCGCGCCGAATGAGCACGCGCTGCTGGAAACCGAGCGCATGCGGATGGATGCCCAGCGGCGCCAGCACGAGGCGGAACAGCTGCGGCGGTTGGCTCAGCAGCAGGAGGCGGAGTCGCGGCGGCTGGCGGAGGAGACCACGCGGCTTCAGGAAGAAGAGCAGCGCCGGGTGCGGGCCGAGTCCGAATCCCAGCGCCTGGCCCAGGAGCACCACGAACTGCTCCAGCGCTCGGCGGAGCTGGAAGCGGAGCAGGAGGCACGGCGCCAGGTGGAGCGGGAGCTGGAACGCGAGCGACAGGCGAGGCTCGACACGGAACAGCGCGCCACGGAGGCCCTGACGCAGTTGGAGTCGACGGCGCGCGACGTGAAGGTCCGCGAGGAGGCGCGAGGCCTGGTGCTGACGATGTCAGGGCAGGTGCTGTTCGCGTCAAACGCGGTGGACCTGCTCCCGGCGGCGCGTGAGCAACTGACGGAGGTGGCCAACGCGCTCAAGGTGTCCGACAGTCCCATGGTCATCGAAGGCCACACGGACTCGATGGGCTCGGACGCGATGAACGAGGCCCTGTCCTACCAGCGGGCGGAGCACGTGCGGGAGTTCCTCATCAGCCAGGGCGTAAGTCGCGACCGCATCCAGGTGCGCGGCCTGGGCGAGTACCAGCCCATCGCCAACAATTCCACCCCCGAGGGCCGCGCCAACAACCGGCGCGTGGAAATCATCCTCCCGAGCGGAGGAGAGGAGGCCACTGGCGGCAGCGGCGCTGAGCCCCCGACGACGCCTCGGCGCTGAAATCCAACGGACGCCGGAGTTGAATGCCCGCCATGGGCCCAGACGCAGTTTCCAGCCTGCTGAGCACCGAACGCCTGCATCTCGTGCAGCTCCCACCGGATGCGGCGTGGCGGGTAGTCGCGTACCACGAGGCGAACCGGGAGCATGTCTCCACCGTATCGCCGGCACGGCCGGCCAACTTCTTCTCGGTGACGTACTGGCGCACACGGCTGGCGCAGGACCGCGAGGACTTCCGGCTCGACCTGTCGCTGCGCGTGTTCCTGCTGCCGCGGAACCAGCCCATCCAGCTGTCGCCCATCATCGGCAACGTCTCACTCACGAACATCCGCCGGGGCCCATTGCAGTCCGCGGACCTGGGCTACGGCCTGGACCACCGCTACGAAGGCCAGGGCCTGATGACGGAGGCCCTGCGCGCGCTGTGTGGCTACGCCTTCAACGTCATGGGCCTGCACCGGCTCCAGGCCAACCACCTGCCGGAGAACCTGCGCAGCGCCGCGGTGCTGAAGCGCCTGGGCTTCCAGGTGGAGGGCATCGCGCGGGAGCTCCTGCTCATCGACGGCCAGTGGCGCGACCACGTCCTCAACGCGCTGATTGCCCCTGGCCGGCGGGGATGACCCGGAGCTACTCGCCGCGCTTCGTCATGTCGAAGAGCGCCCGGGCCTGGGGGCCCAGGAAGCCGTCGAAGTCCGGCGTGCGCTGGGCAATCTCGAAGTAGGCATAGGGCCACGAGCGCGAGCCACCGCCCTTGAGCAACACGGGCAGCGGCGCGGCCTGCGTGGCCGTCTGCCGCAGCGACGTCCCGGGCGCGCCCTCAATGTCGGCCTTCATCGGCACCCCGGCCTCACGCATGCGCTTCTGCCACGCCTCCACGTCGTCCACCGAGCCGGTGAAGTGGTTCACCTTGCGGCCGAAGGCGAGCAGCCAGGCGCCATACTGGGACTCCTTCTCCAGCTCCAGCAGCGCGGCCTCGTCAGGAGGGGGCGGCGGGCCGAACCACGCGGCCAGTGCGTCCACGTCCTCGGGAGGCGCGGGGTCCTCGGGCAGCCGGGCGAGCAGCTCGCGAGCGCGCAGGGACAGCTCCTCCTGCTTCAGCTCGGAGATGAAGATGCGGGGCAGCCCCGCCGGATGCGACAAATAGATGGCGGACAGGTGCGCATCCGGAAAGGTGTACGCGCCCGCGACCTTCCAGCCGAGCCGGATGAAGGGCTGCGAGAAGAGCGCGATGCCACCACCGGGCCGGGCCAGCGAGCGAAGCGCAACGTGGTCATTGCGGAAGCGGCCCCCGGAGAGCTGCACGAAGGTGCGCGCATAGGGCACCTCCGCGGCGTAGCGCTCCCACAGCAGGTCCAGGAGACGGTGGGCGGAGTCGGTGGTCATGGCGCGCGAATCTAGCGCCACCACCCGCCGAAGGCCGCCGTGACGGCCCGGACCACCGCCCTGCGGAAAAAAGAGCGGCGGCGCGCGACCCCGGGTCCTTGGAGGGGACTTCAGCCAGAGACGCGCGCCGCCGAGCAGCGAAGCTGCTGAAGACTCGCCTTGGAGTTTCGAGTCTTCACACCGAGGGTATGGTATGCATTGACTTCTTCCCCGCCACCCCACCCGCCACCCGGAAGTGAGCGCCGGAATAGGGTGTGGCGAAGGAAAAGGCCAGGACGCTGCAAGCCGCCTCACCAACACAGCGTTGAGCTAGCTTGAAGTCCTGCTAATCCAAACTTTGTAGCCGCAACATTCCGCCTGAGATGCGTGAAAGGCGGCTCACATCATTTGATTGAGAGAAATTGAGAACTGAGAGTCAGTGCAGATGCTCGGGAAGCATGGGCAGTCCGTGGAAGAAGCGGCGCCCGCTCTCGAAGCGGCGGTGGAAGCAGATGCGGTCATCCAGGTAGAGGCGGGCCATCTCCTCCTCGCCATAGGCCGTGAAGAAGGTGGCGCGGGCCTCGTCGCAAGCGGCCTCATACGCCGCGCGAAGGGCCTCCCAGTCCTCGGGTGGAGTCTCCTCGCCGCTGAGCCAGACGCCCTGCTCCACGCCGTACTCACGCTCCATCAACTCCAGCTCCAGCGCCAGGCGGCACACACGGGGTTCGTCACCAATCGCCTCGTCCGCCATGGAGGTGAGGATGTGGGCCACCAGGAAGAAGCCCGCATCGGGAGGCACCACCCCTTCTTCACGCGCGGCGCGGAAGGCCACCAGCAGCTGCGCATCCATCGCGTCGTCCCCCAGTTCCAGCAACTGGGTGGCGAGGCCCCGCCACCGCGCCTCCATGTCCCCCACTTCCTGGAGGTTCAGTGCCTCGTCTCGCGTCTTCTTCATCGTGTGGCTCCTTCGGGAACTGCTCCCGAAAATCTCATCCGGGTCTGACGTCCAACCACGATTGCGAGGACGTCCGGATTTACTGCTGCTTGCATCCGCCGTTGGGCGGATGACGGAGCACCGCGGTGGCCGTCCGCTGTTGGACGCGTCGTCGCCCGTCGAGCCATGCTGCTCGCCACCGTGTCCATTGACCTGCGCGCCGCGACGGCTGCGGACGACCCTTTCCTCTTCGCGCTGTACGCCAGCACCCGGGAGTCCGAGCTCGCCGCCTGGGGTTGGGCGCCCGCACAGCGCGACGCCTTCCTCCGCATGCAGTGGGTGGCGCAGTCGCACGACTGGGCGGCCCGCCATCCTCGCGCCGACCACCAGGTGGTGTGTCTCCAAGGCCAACCCATGGGGCGCCTGCTGGTCGCGAAGGACGCGGCGGCGTGGCGGGTGGTGGACATCGCCTTGTTCCCCGCGCACCAAGGCAGCGGCGTGGGGACCCGGCTGCTGACCCAGGTGCGGGACGAGGCCGGGAAAGCAGGCGTCCCCCTCCGCCTGCGAGTGCTACGAACCAACCCCGCGCGCAGGCTGTACGAGCGCCTGGGCTTCGAGGTGGACGCCGAGCCTCCCGAGGAGACCGCCGCCCCTTACGTCGCCATGACGTGGAACCCCGCGCCACGTCAGGACTGATGCACAGCGGAACCATGCTCCGGAAACACGAACGGCCCGCGAGCTGATTGCCCGCGAGCCGCCCGCATCCCCCCAAACCGCCAGGACCTACAGGAACACGTTCTCCGGCGTGGGCGTGACAGTCCGGAGGTCATATCCGGCGGCACCCGGCTCGGACGGTTGAGGCGCGGCCAGCGTCCCGCCACCACCCGAGCCACCATGTCCACCGCACGCGCCGCCCCCACCGCCCGCGGTGATGGCCTGGCTTGCGCCCGTGGGATTCGCGGTGGCGCCCGCGGCGCCCGCGGTCACGAGAATGCCGCCTGTCACGCTGGGCGTCGTGGTGGAGAGGAGCTGGACGATGCCACCGCCGCCGCCGCCGCCGCCGCCCTTGCC
>NZ_JAAEAH010000047.1 GCF_010998615.1 Myxococcus sp. CA023
GGCCCGCGGAAGCGGGGGGGCCTGGGGGAAGGGAGCCGGAGGCGCGCTTCAGGGGGCTCGCCTGAGGTCGCCACGCGCGGACCCATACTCCCTTGCAGGCCATCACCGCCAGTCCCGATGCGATGCACGCACGACGGGCGCCCGCGGCCCCGCCAGCACGGCCGCCGTGGCACAGGCGTCATGGTCGGGGGAATGAGCGGCGGCTCGGTCTGTTGGGGGGGCACCTCGGGCATCGGGAGATGAGGACATGAGAAGGGCGTACGTGGCGTCGTTGCTGACCGGGCTGTTGACCTCCTCCGTGGCAACGGCCGAGGCCCCACCCCAGGACCCCTTCCTGTGGCTCGAGGAGGTCCAGGGCGAGAAGGCACTCGAATGGGTTCGCGCGCAGAACGCGCGGACGCTCGCGGTGTTGGAGAAGGACCCGCGCTTCGAGACCTTCCACGCCCAGGCGCTCGAACTGCTCACCTCCACCGACCGCATTCCCTCGCCCGGCTTCCGGGCTGGCGGTGTGGACAACTTCTGGCAGGACCGCGGCAACCCCCGAGGCATCTGGCGGCACACCTCGCTGGACGGCTACACGCGTTCCCAGACGCCGTGGGAGACGGTGCTGGACGTGGACGCGCTGGCGAAGGCCGAGAAGGCCAACTGGATTTGGAAGGGCAGCAACTGCCTGCCTCCCGCGGACCAGCGCTGCCTCGTCGCCCTGTCCAACGGAGGCAAGGACGCCGTCGAGCTGCGCGAGTTCGACGCCGCCGCGAAGCACTTCGTGGAAGGAGGTTTCCAGGTCCCGGAGGGCAAGCTGTCCGCGTCCTGGCTGGACTCGGACACGCTGCTGGTGGGGCGCGACTGGGGCGGGGACACGCTCACGGAGTCGGGCTATCCCTTCGTTCTCAAACGATGGAAGCGTGGCACGCCGCTGACGGAGGCGCAGGATGCCTTCCGGGGTGAGCGCACCGACGTCTCCGCGTCTCCCTTCCTGTTGCGGGACGCGGACGGCGCGCTGCAGGCGGTGCTGGTCAACCGCGCGGTGACCTTCTTCGAGTCGGAGTACTACCTGCTGGGAGACGCGGCGCCCGTGCGGCTCCCGTTTCCCCGGAAGTCCTCCCTCCAGGCCTTCGTGGGCGGGCAGGTCGTCTTCACGATTGAAGAGGACTGGGGCCGCTTCAAACAGGGCGCGCTGCTGGCATACCCGTTGGCCGCGCTGAAGGTAGAGCCGGCGAAGGCGAAGCCCACGCTGCTCTTCCAGCCGGGAGCGCGTCAGGCCATCGAATCGGTGGCGGCGACGCGCGGCCAGGTGCTGGTGAACCTCTATGAGGACGTGAAGGGCGCGCTGGATGTCTACACGCCGGTGAAGAACCGTTGGAGCCGCAAACGGCTGGCCCTCCCGAAGAACGCCTCGGTCGACATCACCGCGACGTCGTCATCGCATGACCGCTTCTTCGTGAAGTCCCAGGGCTTCCTCGAGCCGACGTCGCTGTGGCTGGCGGACGCGAAGGCGGGCACGGTGAAGAAGGTGAAGTCGTTGCCCGCGCGCTTCGATGCCTCGAAGCTCCAGGTGGACCAGTACTGGACGAAGTCGAAGGACGGCACTCGGATTCCGTACTTCCTGGTGCGGCCGAAGGCGCGGAAGCTCGACGGCACGCTACCGACGCTGGTGTATGGCTATGGCGGCTTCCAGGTGTCCAAGCCGCCCGTCTACCTGCCGGAGGAGGGCAAGTTGTGGATGGAGCGCGGCGGGGCCTACGTCGTCGCCAACATCCGGGGCGGAGGCGAGTTCGGTCCGCGCTGGCACCAGGCGGCTCTCAGGGAGCACCGCCAGCGCGCGTTCGACGACTTCGCGGCGGTGATGGAGGACCTGGTGCGGAGGAAGGTCAGCTCCCCGCGTCACCTGGGCATCTACGGCCGCTCCAACGGCGGTGTCCTCACCAGCGTGGAGATGACGCAGCGCCCGGACCTGTTCAACGCAGCCGTCATCGAAAGCCCGCTCATCGACATGATGCGCTACCACAAGCTGCCGGCGGGCGCGTCGTGGGTGGGGGAGTACGGCAACCCTGAGGTGCCGGGGGACGCGGCGTTCATCTCGAAGTACTCCGCCTACCAGAACCTCCGCGAGGGTGTGCGCTACCCCACGCCGTACATCACCACGAACACGAAGGATGACCGCGTCCACCCGGGCCACGCGCGGAAGTTCGCGGCGCGCCTGGAGGCCATGGGGCTGCCGTACCTGTATTACGAGAACACCGACGGCGGGCACTCCAACGACTCGGACCCACTGCTCAACGCGCGCCGGTGGGCACTGCACCACGTCTACTTGTCGCGGCAGTTGATGGACTGAACGGCCGGGGCCGTGCCGGTGTTCGACGCCGGCATGGCCCGGAAGTGCAAGCCCACGGCGAGGCCTGCGAAACCATGTCGTCGCGCGGGCGGATGTCAGACGTCTGGCCGTGTCATGTGCGCCAGGGATGAAGGGTGGGGCGCCAGGGCTTTGTACATGACGGTGGTGGCGTCGAGCCGGCTCCCGGTTGGGGCGAAGCTGAAGTCTGGAATGACGCCCACTGTCTGGTAGCCGAGCGAGGCATACAGTGGCTCGGCGTTGTCACCGGTGCGTGTGTCCAACGTCACCAGGGTGCGCCCCCGCTGGCGCGCATGGTGTTCGAGTCCAAGCATCAACGCGCGGGCCAGTCCCTGACGGCGGAAGTCCGGGTGCACCAGCAGCTTGCGCACCTCCGCGCGGTGGGGCTGATTCGGCGGCGTGTCGCAGTCGAGCTGGACCGACCCGGCAATCCGGCCCGCGCGCATTGCCGCCAGGACGGTGAGCCCACCTGCTCGCGCGGTGGGCAGCACCTTCTGGCGCCAGAATCGCTCACTGTCCTCTGGAGTGAATGGCAGCACGAAGCTGACGCAGGCGCCCGCGTTGACGCAGTCATGCAGCAGCGCGGCGAGCTCGGGGAGATGGCGGGCGACGTCGTCCGCCGAAAGCGCCGAAACATCCATGGTGGGGGTGTCGTGGGCCATGTCGCCTCACACGAGGAAGAGCACGTACCGGGCCGCGCTGTGCTTGGGCGTCGCGAAGGCGCTGGGGCCGAAGAGCTGGTAGCGCAGGCAATCCCCTGGCTGGAGTGTATGGGTTTGCCCATCTACGGTGATGTCCAACCGTCCTTCGAGCAGGAGCAGGTGGTGCTCCAGTCCGCGCCGGGGCGGTTCGTCGTAGGTGATGCTCGCGCCGGGCGCGAGCTCGCAGACCAGGGCTTCACCCGCCAGCGTCTGCGCGGGAGGCGACACCGAGCGCCGCTGGAAGCCCACGCTCGCGTCCGTCCAGACGGGCTGGGCCTCGCGGCGGACCAGCGGAACGAAGTTGGCCTCCACCATGTGCATCAGCCGTGACAGGGGCAGGCCGTAGGCCGCGCAGAGCTTGCCCAGGACCATCGCCGTGGCACTGACCTCGGCGTTCTCCAACCGGGAGAGGGTGGCGCGGCTGACCTGGCTGCGCCTGGCGAGTTCATCCAAGGACCAGCGCCGCTCCGCGCGGAGTGCTCGGAGCCGCTGGGCAATCTGCCGGTCGATGTCGTCCGCTGCCGGCTTGGGGTGTCCCATATTTGGGAATATTTCCCAGAAGGGAGACGTGGTCAATGTGCTGTGTGATGGAGGTGCTCGGGGAGCGTCAACAAGACGGTCAACGTGTCGGTGCTGGAGCAGGCGGTGAGGCGCGGGCTGGAAGTAAGGGAGTTGGCCACACGCTTCGGCGAGAAGGCACGCAGCGTGGAGCGGTACGTGGCGGCATACCGGCGCTACTGCTGGCCCGTGCATTCGCTGGAGGACGTGCGGTTCGCGCCCTTCCATCTGCTGGCGACGGAAGGGGTGGCGCACATGGAGAAGGACCATGTGTGGCACATGGAGACGCTCGCCCGGGTGTGCCAGGCGGATGCGACGTTGCTGGTGGCGACACCGTTCCGCGTGGTGGAGCTGGAGGATGAAGCCGCGGTGGCGGAGGGCGTGCGCTGGTGGGAGGAACTCACGGCGCGAGGAGGGGAGGGCATGGTGGTCAAGCCGCTCGACTTCGCGGTGCGAGGGCGCAAGGGGCTGCTCCGGCCAGCCATCAAGTCACGAGGGCCGGAATCATCTACGGTCCGGAGTACACCGCGCCCGCGAACCTGGAGCGGCTGTGTCAGCGTGGCCTGTCCACGAAGCGCTCCCTGGCACTGCGTGAGTTCGCGCTCAGGGTCGAAGGACTGGAACGGTTCGCGCGAGGAGAGCCACTGCGCCGCGTGCACGAGTGTGTCTTTGGCGTCCTCGCCCTTGAGAGCGAGCCGGTGGATCCACGGCTTTGATGTAGGCTCTGGAGCGGGAGCGCCAGGCGCCCCATGGAGGGATGTGGATGAACTTCTACGAAGCGTCGTCCCCATTCCTCTGGTGGGAGTCCAACCTGGGGTGGGTGCTCGCGCTGGCGATGTTCGCTGGGCTGGGCGTGTGGTGCTGGCTGCTGTGGGGGCCGCGCCAGGTGGGAGATGTCCTGCGGGTGGCGCCTGCGTCTGGCGTTGGCCGTCTGCCGCGGGTGTTGGATTCCGTCGCGTGGGCCGTGATGGCGGCTGCCTTCATGGGCCCCATGGCGTTCGTCACATCCTGGCTGGTGGCGACCGACTCGCTCGTTCCTCACTGTGAGGTGGTGGCGGGGCAATCGTCGTTCTCATTCTTCATCCGGTGGCCTTGGTTCGGATTGGCCCTGGTGGCGCTCGTGGGCGGCATTGCCTACGCGCGCCGGGCCAGGAACTGATGGAGCCCATCGACATGCTGGCGACCTGGGCACTGCGCCGCCGGGAGGCGGTGAAGCAGGCCCGCGCCGCGTAGGACGCTCGCGAGGAGCCTCCTACGCCGCGCGAGCCGCGCTGAAGTCCGTGGCGGTGCGCCCCTCAGGGGCGCTGCTGGGCCAGCATCCAGGCGAACACCTTGGGCTCTTTGTAGACCCGGTCCCAGATGTAGTGATTGCCATCGTGGAAGAGGGTGAAGAGCACGGGTTTCACCGGCCCGGCGCCCGTGGTGTCGGTGTTCGTCTGTCCATCAATCCATTCCCACTGCCCGCTCCCAGGCCGGAAGAACGCCGTCGCTGTACGAGCCGGGGAGGGATAGGTATCCATGACGCCACCTGTGCCGCCCATGGCGTGTCCCAGGTGCGTGAACCAGGCGGCGGTCGCGGTGTAGAAGATGTCGTTGTCGAGCAGGCCGTGTGAGCCCCAGATGGGGAGGTTCGCTTGGACCATCTTCAGGGCATCCGCGGCGCTCGAACCGTAGCCTCCGTTGCAGATGGGGATGGCGGCGGCGAGCTTCGAGGGGAAGAGCGATGCGTAGTTGAACGTCCCCGCGCCGCCCATGCTGAGGCCCGTCAGGTAGACGCGCTTCCTGTCTGTCTTGAGCGTCGCCAGGATGTGCTCGAAGAAGGGGTCCAGGTTGTATTGGGCTTCGTAGGCGCTCCAGAATCCCGACGTCTGTGGAGAGACCAGGATGAAGGGATAGTCCTTCCCCTCCCGGTCGATGTACGCCTGAGGCCCGTGCGCACGAACCCTCTTGAGCTGGTCGACGCCGCCATCACCCTGCTCGCCCATCCCGTGGAGGAAGAAGACGACGGGCCAGTTCGAACCCTCCTCGTAACCGGGAGGCAGGTACAGGACATAGCCGTAGCCGCCCGGCGTCGAGGATGACTTGTAGACCTCCTGCGTGGTGCCACGGCCCGTGGGCGCGGGTGTCACCTGGACCTGCATTCTGTCGCTGGCGGTAGCGCCGTCGTCGTCCGTCACCGTCAGCTCGAACTCGTAGAGCCCCTGCACCAGCCCGGATGCCGTCGCGGAGAGCGTCGTGGCGCCCGTCAGGGTCGCGGTATTGGGTCCGGACACCTGGGTCCACTGCCTCGCCACGACTGTTCCGTCGCTGTCCGTCGCGGTGCCCGTGAGGGTCGCGGCATTCGTGGGTAGCATCACTGACTGGTCCGCTCCGGCGGAGACCGTGGGCGGAAGGTTGGCGGGCGGCTCACCCGTCACGGGGGCGCCGTAGATGACGACTTCGTTCATGCCCGCATAGCGGGTCCTCGAAAGGTGGATGTACCGCGTTCGCTGGGTGACGGGCACGACCCACCAGGCTTGCCACCGGGTCAGGGTGATGTTCGTCACCGGCGTCCAGGCACCCGGCTCGCCGACCGCGAAGGAGACGCTGCCGCTGTCGAAGGTGTCGAAGACGCCAATCTCCGTGATGTCATGCAGCGCGCCCAGGTCGATGATGAGACCCATGGGGTACGCGGAATTGTCGAAGATGACGTCCCCCCAGGTCGTGACGGGCGCGGCGCCCGTTCCCGCGCGAGGGTCTCCAATGAGCGCCTGCTCATCGAAGAGGTTCTGGTACGGACCCGCGACGGGACGAACTCCGTCGGGCTGCACCATGGACGCGGTGAGGGTCAGCTTGCTGCTCGTGAGGAGCGGCGCCGTCGCGGTGACGTCGCCGGAAGGGTCCACGGCTTCGGGACTGCCACACCCGGCAATCATTGCGAGCGCGAAGACTGCCTTTTTGATGCGGTCATGAATATGCATGGAGAATCCAATGGTGGCTGTGAGTGGGCTCCGGTGGCCGGAGCAATGGTAGTCCAAAAGCTGAAATCTTGGAATACTCGTATATATGTGTTTTTAGTGCGTGGGCCTGGCTCCGCACTTTGAGGGGGACACATCCCCGCAGGGCCAGGAGGCATGGCGGCACCATCCCCCCGCCCCATGCGGGCAAGGGGAGAGGCAGCCCCGGCGTGCGCTGGTGCTTGGCGAAGGCGCTCGCCAGTATTCCCAAGCGCATGCGAACGAACCTCGTGGGTGCCGCGCTTCTCTTGTGGGCTGGTTGTGATTCCTCTCCGTTGGCCCCTGGGCCCGATGACACGCCGTCCCTGCACCAGGTGACGCGTGTAGAGGCCGTCCGGGGTGTCGAACTGGAGGTGCTCGACTATGGCGGCCAGGGCCCGGCGCTCATGTTCCTCGCGGGCATGGGCAGCACGGCCCACATCTTCGACGAACTGGCGCTCGAGTTCCGGGACACGCACCACGTCTACTCGCTCACCCGCCGTGGCTACGGCGCCTCGGATTGGCCCGACACCGGCTATGACACCGCCACGCTGGCCACGGACGTCCTGGGGACGCTGGACAAGCTGGGGCTGTCGAAGGCGTCGTTCGCGGGCCACTCCCTGGCGGGGGACGAGTTGACGTGGCTGGCGCTCCACCACCCCGAGCGCGTGGAGGCACTCGTCTACCTGGACGCCACCGACAGCCGGGGCGAGATTGCCGCGTTCCTGGAGGGCGAGCCGTTGCCGCCGCTGCCGTTCTCTGTGCTCGACGGCCTTCCTTCACGGCAGGCGGTGGCGGAGCGGCTGGCGCAAGATTTGGGCGGAAGGCTTCCCGCGCACGAAGTCGAACAGGCGTATGCGTTCGACGCCGCGACGGGTGCCTACCTGCGCGAGCGCCGCCATCCTGGTGCCACGGAGCAGTCCGTCCGGGGTGCAGCCATCATGGACCTCGGGCGCGTGCAGGGGCCTGTGTTGTCCCTGTCGGATGGGCAGGGCTTCACGGGTTGGGTAGAGGCCCTGGTGGCGGCCGAGTCGCTGCCGCTGGAGTTCCGGGAGAAAGCCCGCGACTTCCTGCCCGACATCCAGCAGCACGAGACGGACCTGGAGGACGCGTTGCGGCGTCATCCTGGCTGGAGACACCTTCAGCTGGAAGGCGCGGGGCACTACATCTGGCTGACGAACCGGGCGGAGGTGGTGACGCGGATGCGCGACTTCTTCGCCGCCACCGCCGCGCCGTAGCCCGCCCCCGCCAGCGTTGTCTGTCCGAGCCACCTGTCCGGACAGACAGCCGCGGAGAACGGCTCAGCTCCGCTGCGCGTAGTACTCCACGATGAAGGGCTCGTTCACATCCACGGGGATTTCCTCCCGCTCCGGCAGGCGCATGTAGCGCAGCCCTTCGCCCTCACCCAGCACCTGGACGTAGGCGGGCACGGACCGCGACTTCATCCGGCTGAAGGACTCCTGCACCACGGCGAGCTTCAGGTGCGCCGCGTGGAAGCGGACTTCGCTGCCAGGCTTGACGCGGAAGCTCGGGATGTCCGCCCGCTTGCCGTCCACATGAAGGTATCCGTGGCGCACGAACTGCCGGGCCTGGCGGATGCTGGTGGCCAGACCGGCGCGAAGCACCAGTGAGTCCAACCGGCTCTCCAGCAGTTGCAGCAGCACCGTGCCGGTGTTGCCCGGCGCCCGGCTCGCTTCCTGGAAGGCCGCGCGGCACTGCTTCTCCATCAGGCCGTAGTACAGCTTCAGCTTCTGCTTCTCTCGCAGACGGCGCGCGAAGTCGCTCACGCTGGTGCGCGCGGTGGCACCGTGCTGGCCAGGGGGATAGGGCCGGCGCAGCACCGGGTCCTTGTCCGGGTCCTTCGCGGTGATGCGCGAAAGCGGAATCCCCAGCCGACGACACATCTTTCCCCGCGGTCCCAAGTCGCGTGCCACGTGTTCCTCCGACCATCTCCCGGTGCTTGAATTGGAGATGAAGTTGATAATCAGTATCAATTTCAATAACTCCAGGTCGGGCCGGCGGTCAAGTCCGGAATTCGAGGTGGGGGACGCGGGGGCGGGCTGGACGGCGCCGCTCAGGTGCCGCGCGGCGCCGTCTCCCGGCGGAAGATGGCGCCTGCGAGCACCGCCACGACGGTGACGCCGGCGTAGGCCACCAGCCCGGCGGCCACCATGGCGAACAACGCGGAGAGCCCCGCATCGAGCCGCGCGGCGACGAACCACCCGACGCCCGCGCTGATGACCAGGCGCGAGGTGCCCGCCAGGAAGGGCCACAGCACGTGGCCCGCGCCCTGTGCGGCGAACGCGAGCACGAAGCCCAGGCCCAGCAGTCCGTAGAACGGCGCTACGATGCGCAGGTAGTCCAGGCCCGGCGCCACGACAGATGGCTCGCGGCTGAAGGCATGGAGCCAGACTTCGGGCGCCAGCGCCGCGGCCAGTCCAATGGCTCCCGCGGCCACGAAGCCCAGCCCGCCGCCCAACCAGGCGATGCGCCGGGCGCGCTCGTGCTGTCCCGCACCCACGTTGGTGCCCACCAGCGTCAGCACGGCCGTGCCCAGGCCAAAGAGAATCGGGATGACGAGGTAGTCCAGGCGCGACGCCATGCCATAGCCGGCCAGCGCCTCCACGCCGAACAGGCCCACGGCGCCGGTGATGACCATCACCATCAGGTTGGGCTGAAGCGAGCTCAACGCCGTCAGCAGGCCCACGCGCAGGATGTCGCGAAGCAGCCGCGGCTCCAGCGGCCCCTTCGTGAGGCGGACCGTGGCCCGTCCGGACGCCATGTAGCGCAGCAGCCAGAGTGCCGCGCCCACGTAGAACAACGTCATCGCGAGCCCAGCGCCCGCCAGCCCCAGCGCGGGGACCGGGCCGAAGCCGAAGATGACCCCTGGCGTCACGACGAGGAAGACGGCGGCGCCCACCAGGGTCACCAGCGCCGGGACGCGCACTTCGCCTGCGCCGCGCAGGGCCGCCGCGAGCAGGTTCACCAGCCAGAAGGGAATCGAGCCCGCGAACACGTAGTTCGAATATTGGAGCGCGGCGTCCAACGCGCCCGCCCGTCCACCCAGCGCCGTGTACAGCGCGGGGCCGGTCATCCAGGCGAGGACGCTGAAGACAAGGCCAATGGCCAACGCCAGCACCACGGCATGCCAGACCAGGGCATTCGCATCGTCCCGCCGGTTCGCGCCCAGGGCTCGCGCCACCGCGGAGGCCACGCCGCTGCCAATGCCTCCGTTGGACATCATCGTCATCAACATCACGACGGGGAAGACGAGGGAGACGCCCGCCAGCGCCTCCGTGCCCAGGAAGCTCGCGTACCAGTTCTCCGCCACGCCCACCAACGACTGGGCAATCAGGACCAGCGTGGTGGGCACGGCGAGTTGGAGCAGGGGTTTCAGCAGAGGGCCCCGCAGCATCGCGTCTTGAAGTGCTGTTCGTCCGGGGAGAGCGGAAGGTGTGGACCCGGGCACTGCATCCTGCACCGGGGTTGCGTCGCTGCTGGCTGCGTCACCCATGGGACGTCACCTCACGTGCTCAGCGCACCAGGATAGCCACCGGAGGACAAGCCTTGTTTGACCATGCGGCTCACGTCATCGGCGAGCACTTCCTCCTTGCCGGCTTCCAGCGCAGCCCGCGTGAGACTCACCACATCTGTAGGATTCACCTTCGCGCGGATGCCCCACGGGGTGGGGCGGGGCTCACGGCTGGATGGCCACCTTGAAGACGCCGTCACGGCGCTCGCCGAAGAGGACGTAGGCCTCCTGGATGTCCGCGAGCTTGAAGCGATGGGTGATGAGCGGCGACAGGTCGATGCGCTTGTGGTGCACCAGGTCCATGAGGCGGCGCATGCGCTCCTTTCCTCCTGGGCACAGGGTGGTGACGATGCGGTAGTCCCCCAGGCCGGCGGAGAACGCGTCGTAGGGCAACTGGAGCTTGCCCGAGTACACACCCAGGCTGGACAGCGTGCCCGCGGGCCGCAGGCAGCGCAGCGCGCTCTCGAACGTCTGCTGGGTGCCCAGCGCCTCGATGGCCACGTCGGCGCCGCCGCCCGTGAGCCGTTTCACCTCGGCTACGACGTCCTGCTGACGGTGGTCGAGCACCACGTCCACGCCCATCCTCCGCGCCATCTTCATCCGCGACTCATCGCCGTCCACGCCGACCACGAGCGAGGCGCCCATCAACCGCGCACCAATGGAGGCGCACAGGCCGATGGGCCCCTGCGCGAAGACGACCACGGCATCGCCGATGCGCACACCGCCTGCCTCCGCGCCGCTGAAGCCCGTGGAGGCGATGTCCGACAGGAGGATGACCTGCTCGTCCGTGAGCCCATCTGGAATGGGCGCGAGGTTGGCCTGCGCGGAGGGAATGCGGATGTACTCGGCCTGGGCGCCATCCTGGGTGTTGCCCATGCGCCAGCCTCCCAGGGCCTCATAGCCCGCGCCGTGGCCGCACTGCGAGAGGTGACCGGACAGGCAGGCCCCGCATTGTCCACACGGGGTGATTGCGCCCACGAGGACACGCTGCCCCGGGCGGTAGTCCGTCACGCCGGGACCAAGCTCCTCGATGACACCCACGGGCTCGTGACCGATGACGAGCCCCGGGCGCACCGGGTATTCGCCACGGACGATGTGCAGGTCCGTGCCGCAGACAGTGGTCATCGTCATCCGGATGACCGCCTCGCCGGCTCCCGCGCGGGGACGCTCCACCTCTTCGATGCCGAAGCGGTTCACAGCCTGAAAGACATTGGCTCGCATGCTCCCTCCCGGTGGTTCGTGGGTGTCCACTCGTGAAGTCTCGGCACGGTGTCGGAGGGCGTCATCCGCGCGGGCGTGGAGATGCGGCGGTGGAGCTCATGCCGAGCGCATGCTCGGGCGCATGTGGCCGTAACGGCGGCTCGGGCCCGCGCGCTCCGGGCCCGGATGGATGTCATCACCTCGCACCGGCCGCATCGTCCTCGGTGAGTCGCGCCCGCTTCACGCGGGGATGGGGACCTCGTGCGCGAGCGCCGGTGCGCAGCGTCCGCGCAGTCAGGCGTTTGCTTCAGGGGGCGGTACCATGAACATCTCACCGGACACGGAGAAGCCACGGCAAGCCGAGCATCCGGAGGTGGCCGCCGCGCCTCGTCTGCTCTGGTTCAGCGAGCTGTCCCGCGAGGACGTCGCGCTGGCGGGAGGCAAGGGCGCGAACCTGGGCGAGATGACGCGGGCAGGGCTGCCTGTTCCGCCGGGCTTCGTCATCACCGCCGCCGCCTTCCTGGAGGCCATGGCGCCGGTACGTGCCCGGCTGAGCCGCCTCTGGGCGCAGGTGGACCCGGATGACCCTTCGTCGCTGACCCAGGTCACGCAGCAGCTCCGTGAGCACGTGCGGAGCGCGCCCGTCCCGGAGCGGCTGCGCGCCGCCATCCTGGAGGCGTATCAGCAGTTGGGCGCGGACCGGGCCGTGGCGGTGCGTTCCTCGGCGACCTCGGAGGACTCGGCGACCACGTCCTTCGCGGGCATGCACGAGTCCTTCACCCACGTGTTGGGCGCGGACGCTTTGATGGACGCGCTCCGGGCATGTTGGGCTTCGGCCTACGGCGAGCGTGTGGTGGCCTACCGCAAAGCGGAGGGGCTCACCGAGGAACCCGCCATCGCCGTGGTGGTTCAGGCCATGGTGGATGCGGCTCGCGCGGGCGTCATGTTCACCGCGGACCCGTCTTCGGGAGACACCGGCCGCATCATCATCGAGGCGGCCTGGGGGCTGGGAGAAGTCGTGGTCGGCGGGCAGGTGGAGCCGGATACGTACAGTGTCACCAAGAAGGAGCCTTGCGTGCGCGAGGTCCGGGTGGGCGACAAGAGTGTCCGTCTGGTGCGCGACGCCGAAGGACACACGCAGCGCGAGACACTGAGTCCGGAACAGGCCCATGAGCGCGTGCTGAGCGACGTGGCGGTGCTGGAACTGGCGCGGTTGGGATTGCGGGTGGAGCAGCACTACGGTGCGCCGCAGGACATCGAGTGGGCGGAGGAGCGCGGACGTTTGTTCCTGGTGCAGACGCGCCCGATTACCACGCTGGGAAAGTCCGCCGTGCCACCGTCGGAGGAAGGCCACGCGGGCAAGGCGCTGGTGCTGGGACTGGGTGCGTCGCCCGGTGTGGCGGCCGGCCGCGTGCGGGTGCTGGCGTCACCAGCGGAGGGACGGCAGCTCCAGCCGGGCGAGGTGCTGGTGGCTGAGATGACGTCGCCGGACTGGGTCCCCACCATGCGGCGGGCCGCCGCCATTGTCACGGACCGGGGCGGCATGACGTGTCACGCCGCCATCGTCAGCCGGGAGCTGCGCAAACCCTGCGTGGTGGGCACACGCACCGCCACACGCACGCTGCGAGACGGCGAGGCGGTGACGGTGGATGGCTCGACGGGAGAAGTCTGGGAGGGACAGGAGGCGCCACGTCCACGGGCGGTGGAGGCGACTGCCACCGCATCCACGGTGGGAACGGCCCCGGTGCTGGCCACGCGCCTCTACGTCAATCTGGCCCTGCCCGCGCAGGCTGGCGAGGCCGCGGCGCTTCCGGTGGATGGTGTGGGCCTGCTGCGCGCCGAGTTCATGCTCACGGAGGCCCTGGGCGGTGTGCATCCGCGCAAGCTGATTGCGGAGGGCAGGAGCGGCGAGTTCGTGGAGCGCATGGCGGCGGCCCTGCTCCAGACGACGCGAGCCTTCCATCCGCGCCCCGTGGTGTACCGGACGACGGACTTCCGGACGAACGAGTTCCGAGGATTGGAAGGCGGCGCTGAGTTCGAGCCCGAGGAGTCCAACCCGATGATTGGTTTTCGGGGCGCCTACCGGTACCTGCGCGAGCCCGACGTGTTCAACCTGGAGTTGGAGGTGCTCGCACGGGTCCGTGAGCAGACGCCCAATCTCCAGGTGATGCTGCCTTTCGTGCGCACGCTCTGGGAACTGGAGGCGTGTCTGGAGCTCATCGCCCGCAGCCCGCTGGGACGGCAGCGGGGCTTGAAGAAGTGGGTGATGGCGGAGGTGCCTTCCATCGTCTACCGCCTCCACGATTATGCGAAGTGTGGGATTGATGGCGTGTCCATCGGCTCGAATGATTTGACGCAGCTCATGCTGGGCGTGGATCGGGATTCCGAGTCCTGCGCCGAGCTGTTCGACGAAGCGGACGCCGCGGTGCTGGCCGCCATTGGCGACATCATTCGCGGGTGCGAGGAAGCGGGCCTGACGTCCTCGCTGTGTGGACAGGCGCCGTCGAACCGGCCGGATTTCGCGGAGCACCTGGTGCGCGCGGGGATTACGTCCATCTCCGTGGACCCGGCGGCGGTGCTCGCGACGCAGCGGGTGATTGCGGCCGCGGAGCAGCGGCTGCTGCTGGCCGCCTCGAAGCGGGCGACGCTCCAGGGCTGTTAGGTCCGGCCAGGGTGGGGAACTCCGTGCCGGAGGTGGTGCTTATTCCAGAGCAGGTAGGGGAGAAGCGCCAGCGCGCGCAGCACCAGATAGACCGCCAGGAAGGGCGCCAGCCGCAAGTCCTGGTAGCTGGCCGTCGCGACGGCCAGCGCGATGGAGGGATTGCCGAAAACAGCCGCGAGCGCGAGCGCGGTCCTGTCTTCAGGCCGGGGCCCTCCCGCCATGTGGCCCAGGAGCGCGGAGCCCAGGGTCATCACCAGCATGCCCAGCACCATCCATCCGTCCATGTCGCGCAGCCTCGGGCCGCTGAGGAACAGCACGAGCAGGATGGCGACGACGAACACGGCCTTGAAGAGCCACAGCATGGGATGCAGCAGTCGCCTGGCCAGCATTGGCCGCCAGGCGCGCAGTGCCCAGCCGGCCGCGAGCGGCACGAGGAAGGGCAGCATGACCCGCTTGAGGAGCTGGACGGTGGTTGGGGCCTTGAACACGGCGGGGAAGAACTCGCTGAGCAGCCGCAGGGAGAGCGGCAGGCACACGATGGCCGCCAGGGACAGGGTGAGGGACAGCGCCACCGTGAGGCTCAAGTCGCCACGCTGCCGGTAGGCAGCGACGGCGACGTTGGGCACACCAGGGCTGACGGCCATCAACAGGAGGATGCCGGCGGCGATGGGGGGCAGGGGCAGGAGGTTCACCACGAGCAGGGCGAGCAGCGGGACTCCCAACAGGATGAGGGGAAGGCCTCGCGTGTAGGCAGGCAGCCGCATGGCGCGCTTCACGGCGCTCTCGTCGACGGCGAGCCCGAGGACGAACCCCATGAGCACGACGAGGTGCTGGACCGCGAACTCGACTCCGTGCCGCACGTTCATCGCGGCGGTCACCCCGACGTCCATGGATGGAGGATGCGCACGGCGCGCCTTGTCGGGCACGTTGGGGCGGCCAGCCGTGCGCGCGTTCCTCGAAGCGGTCGCGGCGTGACAGGGTCGGGCCTCACTCACCCCTGGGGGGGATGGCTGCGAATGCGGCATCGCCGTTAGAATCTGTGACGCGCCCGGATGTCTTGCATTCCCGGGCAGGGGGATATGCCATGGACGCGAATCATTTGCTGGAGCTGGTCAAGCGCTATCAGGACAACAAGGCATTCATCTCCAACGAGGAGACCGCGAAGATCGCGTTGGTCGTCCCGTTCATCCGGAGTCTCGGCTACGACCCGAGCGTACCTCGGGAGGTCCGCCTGGAATACGCGGCGGACTTCGTCCAGGGGGACGGCAAGAAGCTGCCGGACCGCATGGACTTCGCCATCTTCGACCAAACGGGCACCAAGCCGCTCATCGTCATCGAAACCAAGCCCTTGGGCACTGACCTCAAGTCCCGCGCGCAGCAACTGGCGCGCTACCTGGCGCAGTTGCCGGAGCTCCACTTCGGCATCATCACCGACGGGTGCCACTACCTCTTCTTCGGGGACTTGGAGAATCCCAACGTCATGGACCCGGAGCCCTTCTTCACGTTCTCCCTGGAGGACACGAAGTCGGACTGGGTGAAGGTGGCCAAGTTCCTGTCCAAGTTCAGCCGTGAAGCCTTCAACGCGACGACGCTGATTACGGACGCGGAGAACAGCCGTTACCGGCAGGGGATGATCGACAAGCTCGCGTCCGCCCTGAAAGCGCCCGGTGAGCACGAAGCCTTCCTCAAGTGGCTCACGGAGGACATCTACAAGGGAAAGCGGACCACCGCGGTGATGGAGCGGCTCGCGGACGTCGCGAAGGAAGCCATCGAGCCGACGCTGCTGCGGGTCATGGGCGACGACTTCCTGAACAAACTCAAGGAGCGCATCCAGCGGCTCAACGAGGGCGCGGAGCCCGCGGTGGCGCAGGAGGGCGCCAACGTGGTGAAGCCGGATTCGGCCAAGGCCTTCGAGGCGGATGGCCGTGCCGCGCCCGATGAGAAGGGCCGCGCCGCCGTGGAGACCACCGAGACGGAGTTGGAGTTCTTCGGCGTGGTGCGGGACATCTGCGTCAAGAACGGCGCCGCCGCCGAGGACATCCTCTACCGGGACACGGCGTCCTACTTCAACGTGTCCTTCAAGCGGCCCACGAAGTGGTTCGCCCGGTTCTTCAGCAATGGCAAACGCAAGAGCATCGTCACCTGGGTGCCGGTGGACGAGGCCCGCGCCATTGCCGCGGGCTTCGAGGTGGAGGCGGCGCCCGCGGGTTTGGGCACCAGCCGCGTCTTCATCGAATCGGTGCCCCAGGTCTGGGCGCTGAAGGCGCTGGTGACCCGGAGCCTGGAATTGTCCAAGACGGTGCGTGACGAGTCACCGTCTCCAGACGCCGCCACACACGAGGACGGGAAGCCCGCCCTCAAGGTCATCACGGGCTGACGCTCCGCCGCGGTGCTCACGCCGCCGCGCGAAGCGACGTGAGACCCACGGCCTTGAGCGCCAGCACGCCCGCCACCGCGAAGGCCTGCCCAGCGAGCAGTGCGACGCCCAAGGTCGTGAGCTCCTGGGCATGCATGATGACGAGCAGCACGCTGCCCACCACCCAGGTGGCATCCACCAGGACATGCACCAGGGCCGCCCCCAGGACGGGCTGCTTGAGTCCGGCCCAGAGGTTGAAGGCCGACCACGGCAGCAGGAAGAGGCCCACGCCGAACAGGAAGCTGGACGGCAGGGTCCAGCCCGCGAGCTGGGTGAGGTTGGGGGCAAGGAGCAACAAGGCCATGCCCATGAGGAGTGAGGCGGCGGCGTCGAAGCGGTAGACGAAGCGGGGATTGCGAAGCAGGTGGGGCATCATCTGGGCTCTCCGGGTGGCTGGGAACGGGAGCACAGTGTTCCTGGCAGGGAATGTTCTCAATTACCTCGAAGGTCATCGTCCCGCGTCACGGCCTGGGGCAGTCTGGGCTTGGAAAGGGACACGGCGATGATTGGACCCCTGCTCAAGGAATGGAGAACGCTGCGCGGCAAGAGCCAGCTGGCCCTGTCGCTGGATGCGCAGGTATCGGCGCGCCACCTTTCGTTCCTGGAGTCGGGCCGCTCCGGGGCCAGTCAGGACCTGGTGCTGCGACTGGCGGAGGCCCTGGGGCTGGGGCTGAGGGACCGCAACGCCCTGCTGGTGGCGGCGGGGTTCGCGCCTCAGTTTGGCGAGCGCGGCTGGCACAGCGCGGAGTTGGCGGAGGTCCGGCGGGCCGCGGGACTCATCCTCGCGTCGCATGAGCCGTATCCCGCCATCGTGGTGGATTCGTCCTCGACGGTGCTCGAGGCGAATGCGGGCGCGCTCGCGATGATGGGGCAGCCGCGTGAGGCGCTCGGACAGGTCAACTTGATGGACCTCGTCTTCGTGCCCGGACCCGTGCGCTCGGCCATTGGCAACTGGGAGGAGATTGCCGGGTATCTGCTCCACCGGCTGCGGGAGGGCGCTCGCATGCGGGGCCCCCGCTCACCCGTGGCATCGGTCCTGGCCCGTGTCCTGGCGCAGCCAGGTGTCGAGGCGTTGACCGCGCTGCGGCCCGCCAACGCCGGCTCGGTGCTGGTGCCCTTGACCTTCACCCGGGATGGCGCGACGACGCACTGGTACACCACGCTCACCAGCTTCGGCGCCCCCCAGGATGCCCTGGTGGAGGAAATCACCATCGAGCAGTTCCATCCGATGTGATGGATTATTCCCCGCGGGCCCGTCGTTGCGTCGGGCGTGGTCCATGTCCACCTGAAGGAGAGCGCCGGGTACGGCGGCCATCCAGCCAGGGAGTCAGGCATGTTCGGAGACACGAAGGCGTTCAGCGGCTTCTCGGTGCGGGACGTGGCGGCGGCCCGGAAGTTCTACGGCGAGACGCTGGGCCTGAAGACGTCCGAGTCGGACGGCATGTTGACGCTGCACATCGCGGGCGGCAGGGACATCCTCGTCTATCCCAAGGACAACCACACCCCGGCGTCGTTCACGATTCTCAACTTCCCCGTGGATGACATCGACAAGGCGGTGGACGCGCTGTTCCAACGCGGCGTGCGTTTCGAGCGGTACGACGGCTTCGACGCGGATGCGAAGGGCATCGTCCGTGGTGACGCGGGGCCGCCCATTGCCTGGTTCAAGGACCCTTCAGGCAACGTGTTGGCCGTCTTGCAGGGCCCGGCCTGAGCAGTGTGCCGTCCTGGGGAATGAAGAACCTCGCGCCGCCCGCCACCAGGCAGCGGTTGGTGTTGTCGGAGCGAACAATCGAGGAAGGGCTGCGCAAGCCACCCTATGGAACCGACGTGATGGCAGCGTGACGCGGGCCGGTCACGGGAGGATGAAGTCGCGTGGCTTCAGCGGCTCGGGCTGCGGCTCGCCCAACGCCTCCATCAGGTTCATCTCCACGCTGCGCGCCATCGCGAGCAAGGAGAGGTCATTGGGCTCCTTGCCAAAGGGCTCCTCCAATTCGTCGCTCAGCCGGTCGAGCCCGAAGAAGGTGTAGGCAATCATCGCCGCGAGCCAGGGCGTGAACCAGCCCAGCGCCTCCGCCAGGCCAAAGGGCAGCAGCAGACAGAACAGGTAGGCCGTGCGGTGTAGCAGCACCGTGTACGTGAAGGGCAGGGGCGTGAAGCGGATGCGCTCACACGCGGAGAGCACGTTCATCAAGCCATGCACGCGCGTCCGCAGCTCGCTCCAGGTGATGTCGGTCAGTTGCTTCTCCCGGAGGAGCGTGGCCAGTTCCCGGTCGTGCTCCCGAAGCAGGGCGTTGGGGCGGTTCGGGCTGGCCAGGACGCGCGAGGCCTCAGGCTCCGGCAGTAGGCGGCTGATGTCCTCCAGGGCGTCGTGACCGCGCAGGTGCGCGGCCAGCGCGTGGGCGAAGGCGATGTTCCGCCTCACCAACCTGCGCACCGCCTGCCTCGCTTCGCTGCCGTCGTCCCCCAGGAGCGCGATGGCCTCATGGGAGAATGAGCGCAGCTCGATGATGAGCGCGCCCCAGTGCTTCCGGGCCTCCCACCATCGGTCGTAGCAGGCGTTGTTCCGGAACCCGAGGAAGATGGAGAGGGCGATGCCCAGCAGGGACAGCGGCGCCGGTGAGGAGATCTGCAGATTCAGATAGCCTTGCCGGTACGCCCAGACGACGAGCGCGGAGAGCGCCGCGATGCCCAGGACGTGGGGCAGGACGCGCGGAAGGATGGTCCCGCGCACGACGAAGAGGAGCCGAAGCGAGCTGAGGCGAGGACGGACAATCACGGGCAGGGACCTTCCTGCGCCAAATGCCTCCGCGTCGCAAGCGCTCCTCTAGAGGGGCTGTTCGGGCGATTAGGGGGAGCGAGGCCCGCTGGTAAGCGTGTGCCACTGTCCGTCGTGAATCCGCCCGATGGTGTGGTCTGCGAACGACCAGACGCCGTCGCAGGCACCCCGCAGTACGGTGAACTGCAACGGCGCTTCTTTCGGGAGTCCCAGGGGGCGCAGCGCCTGCCCGGACGCATGGTCGATGCCAGCCAGATGCGCGACGTAGAGCGTCCCCTGGTGCGCCGCGATGCCCCAGTAGTCACGGTCCCCGTCGAACGGCGTGAGGTCGCTCCATGCGTCTCCGCTGCCCGTCATCACGGCCCCACTCTTTCCGCAGATGGCGTAGCCCTGTTCCAGCTTGCAGATGGCGGTCAGTTCGGTGTGGATCGGCAGTGGCAGTATCCGCCACGTGCTTCCATTGAAGTGGGCGGCGTAGCCATCGGAGGCCACCGCGATGAAGTCCTCGTGGCTGTTGCCGGCGAGGTCCTCGATGGTGACGGGTTGACCGTCCACCGTCAGTGGCGGAAGGGGTTCGAAGTTTTCGTCGCGCAGTCGGTACACCTGGCCCACGGAGCCGGCGCAGAGCACGTCTCCGCCGAGCACGCGAAGGCGGCGCAGTGGCCCCTGGTCGTGGACCGCCCCGTTGGTGAAGAGCTTGCGCGATGCGCGGAGCGCATCCCGCGTCTTGGGCGTCTTCCAATCGAAGCGGACGACGGTGCCGTTCTCCCCCAGGACGTAGGCCTCTCCGCCCGGAGTGGCGTCCACCGACAGGATGGCCTCGTTGGAGAGGCTGAACTCCAGCCATTCGCCGTCCTGTCGGATGCCTACGCGATTCTTGGGCGCGTCCTCGTCATCCCCCACGGTGCAGGCGGCGATGACCACGCCAGGGACCGGGCTGACGCCTTCCTGGATGAAGGCGTCCTGAAGGAACTCGGCATCGGGGATTCCAGACATGGCGACGACTTTCTCATGCGGCGGCCCCGGTCCGGGATGGATGGACCGAGGCGGAACCGCTGCGTTGTAGGTCGCCGAACGTATCACCCGAGGTGGACTCAGGGGCCCGTGAGAACAGCGGGTCCGCCGGAGTCAGGGACGCACTTCGGTTCTGCGGTGAAACCCCATGTCCGTTCTCGGCGTGGTGGTGGTCGTGGTGGCTCCCAGGCTCTTTTTCCACGGGAAGGTGAGTGCCAGCGCGACGCCCGACAGACCCACGATGGAGTAGATGAGGCGGCTGAGCGCGCTCATCGCCGTCCGTGTGTCTCCGCCGAACAGCGCGTTCACGAGGTTCCAATTGAAGAAGCCAATCAGGCCCCAGTTGATGGCGCCGATGATGGCCAGGACGGCCATCGCCTTGGCGAGCCCTCCTCTGGTTCGGTCCGCGTCCACTCGTTCCATGGCTCGTATCCTTGGCTAGGTGTGTCCCACCCGTGCAGGTGGGTGATGCCTCCCGGATAAGGTGTTGCCCGGACCCGTCCTGGCTACTCCACCGGCATTGATTGTCCGGCTCGGTGCTTCGACCGCCGTGCCGTCCCACGGCCGTGCCCTGCGCTGGTGCGATGTCGCCGAGGCGTTCCGTTGCGAACGTGGGTTCAGCTTGCCTGGACGTTCTGGTAGGGCTGACGTTCATGTCCGAAGCCACGCCTCGTCCGCAGCTCATCCCGCCGCATGCCTATGCGCCCGCCGTTGATGGGGTGGTCGCCCGACTCCTGGCAGGCAGCGTGCTCCAGGGAGGCCGCCCCCGCGCCGAACAGCTGACCCGGTGCCTGATGCATGCGCCCGTTCCGGAGACGCTCGAAGCGTTGTTGGACCGGCTCTACGCCGCGCCCGCGTATGGGAAGGACGGCGTCTTCGGCGACGAGACCAGCGCGTTCGCCCTGGTGCGGCTGGCCCTTCAGCTGTTCGGGCCACCTGTCCGCACTGCGTCCGTGCCAGGAGACCTCGTGGTGTCCAATCACCGCGACGGTGCCGTGCGAAGTCCACTCTGGATTCCCGGGCACTTGAACATCGAAGGGTCGCTCGACGTCGACGAGGGGGCCTGGTTGTTGTGCACCGGAGACGTCCGCGTGGGCGGCGCCACCGTCGACTACGAGCCCGGCTCGGTGATTGCCGTGGGGGGCTCGTTCTCCACCACGAGGATGAGCACCATGGGGGCCGTCGTCATTGGCGGCGGGCTGGACGTCGCGGACACGTTGCTCGCGTGGCGGAATGACCAGCGGCTTGTCGTTGAAGAGACGCTGCGTGCCGGGCTCCTGGTGGCGTGGGACCATGTCGTGGACGCGGCGCGGGTGGATGCTGTTCGCCTGGACTCGGACGCGGAGGACGCGCTGCTGCGCCAGCACCTGCGCGACGAAGTCCTCACGGGTGCACCCGGCGCGGCGAGCCTGGACGTCGAGGCCGCGGACCAGTGGATTCGGAGGAACGTTTCGCCCCGAAGGTGACTGGCGGCACAGGGCCTGCGCGCGGCGGCTCAGCGGTGGGTGTCCGCCAGTCGCTCGGGAATGCGCGCGACGAGGAGGTCGATGGCCGCGCGCACCTTCGAGGTCAGGTGTTTGCTCTGAGGCCACACCGCGTAGATTTCGTTGCCATAGGGGCGCTGCGTTTCCAGTACTTCGACGAGTCTTCCGCTGCTCAGGTGCTCGGCGATGAGCCAGCGAGGAAGCCACGCCAGCCCGACCCCCTGCACCGCGGCGTCCATGATGGTCTCCACGTCGTCGAAGCGCAGGCGCGCCTGGATGGCGATGCGCTGCTCGCCGCCTTGTCCGTCCGGGAATCGCCAGGGCTTGTTGACGCCGTTGCGGCCGTAGACGACCGCGTCGTGCTCGCCCAGGTCTTCAAGTGTCTTCGGGCGGCCGTGGCGCTTCAGGTAGCCGGGCGCGGCGCAGACGGACATCGTCTGGACGCCCAGCCGGCGCGCCGTCAGTCCTGCGTGGTCCGCCAGTGGCGCGACGCGGAGGGCCAGGTCGTAGCCTTCCTCGAAGAGGTCGACCACCCGGTCGCTGAAGGCGATTTCCAGCTCCAGTCCCGGATGCTGGAGGACCAGCTCGCGCAGCAGCGGCGCGGCGCAGTGCCGGCCGAACATCACGGGCGCGCTGACGCGCAGGCGGCCCGTGGGCGCGCGCCGTCCGGAGTCCAGCGCCGTCTCCGCCGCCTCGAGCTCCGCCAATGCGCGCACGCAGCGCTCGTAGAAGGCCTGGCCGTCCTCGGTGAGGCTCTGCTGACGCGTGGTGCGCTGGAACAGCCGGGTCTCCAGACGCTCCTCCAGCCGCGCGATGCTCTTCCCCACGGCCGAGCGTGAGAGCCCCATGCGCTCCGCGGCGAGCGCGAAGCTCCCTGCCTCCACGGCCTGGACGAAGGCGAAGACGCCCCCAAGGCGGTCCCTCATGACGCTGCTCCCATTGGTGCCTGCGCGTCTCCAGTGACTCGACAAAGTGTCGCCACTGGCGATGCTGCTTCGTCCGTATAGCTCCCGCATCACTTTCATGCAGGACGTGGAGCGGACGATGGGCGCAACGATGAAGCGTTGGCAGGCGAAGCAGGCGGGACGGGCGCACCTGGAACTGGCGGAGGTGGCGATTCCCTCTCCGGGTGCCGGTGAGGTGTTGATTCGCGTGTCGGCGGTCTCTCTCAACTACCGCGAGAAGCTGATGCTCGACGGGGGTGGCTACCTGACGGCGCACCAGCCCTTCACGCCGGCTTCGGACATGGCGGGCGTGGTGGTCGCGGCGGGCGCGGGCGTGCAGCGCTTCAAGGAAGGGGCGCGCGTCATCGCCAACTTTCAGACGGACTGGGTGGACGGGCCCGTACCGCGTGGGACGGTGCGCAGCCTGGGCGGAAACGCACCGGGCGTGCTGGCCGAGTACGTCGTCATGCCGGAGCAGTGGCTGGTGGCGTCTCCCGAAACACTCGATGACGTGCAGGCGAGCACGTTGCCGTGCGCCGGCCTCACCGCTTGGACGTCCCTGGTGGAGTTGGGCGGGCTGCGTCCGGGGCACACGGTGGTGACGCAGGGCACGGGCGGCGTGTCCCTGTTCGCGGTGCAGCTTGCCGCCGCCATGGGCGCGGAGGTCATCGTGCTCTCGGGGGACGAGGACAAGCTGGCCCGCGTGAAGGCCCTGGGCGCCGCGCACGGCATCCATCGTCGCCACACCCCGGAGTGGCACACGGCGGTGCTCGAGCTGACGCGAGGCGCGGGGGCTGACCACATCCTGGAGTTGGTGGGTGGGGACAACCTGGGCCGGTCGGTGAAGGCGCTCGCGTCGGATGGGCGCGTCTCGCTCATCGGCGTGTTCGAGGGCTTCGAGAGCCGCTTCCCGGTGCAGCCCTTGTTCCTGAGCTCCGGCGTCATCCAGGGCATCTTCGTCGGACACCGGCGCGGGCTGGAGAACCTGGTGCGCGCGGTGGACCGGCTGGCATTGAAGCCCGTGGTCGACACTGTCTATTCGCTCGATGCGCTGCCCACGGCGCTCGAACATTTGGACCGCGGGCCGTTTGGAAAACTGGTCATCACGGCTTGACCTGGACCCGCGGCGAATCGTGCGCCACGACGCGCTCGGGGGGCCCCGGTGGTGGTGCTCCAGGACGAAAGACAGACGCGTTCGAGGGTGAAGGACCACGGCATGCGTTGGCGGAAGACATAACGCCGGGCTCGGGGGGTGCTGCGAGGGTTTGAATCGTCAGCGGGCCTGGAGTGGTGCAGGCGCCCGGGCGTACTGTCCCGGGCGGCATGCGCACACTCTATGGACTCAGTTACTCGCCCTGGACGGAGAAGACCCGTTGGGCGTTGGACCACCACCGCGTCGCCTATCGCTACCGCGAACACTTGCCGCTCATCGGCGAGCCGCTGCTGCGCTGGCGTACGCCGCGTGGCGTGCGGCCCGCCGTGCCATTGCTCATCGACGAGGGCGAAGCCTTTCCCGGCTCGTTCGTCATCGCGCGGCGCGCGGAGGAGCTGGGGCAGGGGGAGCCACTCTTTCCCGCCACGAACCTCCCGGTGATTCAGCGCTGGGAGGACGACAGCGAGCAGGTGCTCTCCGCGGCGCGCGCCAAGGTGGTAGCGGCGTTGCTGGAGAGTCGTCAGGCCCAGGTGGAGAGCCTTCCCGCCTTCCTGCCCGCGGGGCTCCGGTCGGTCCTGGCACCGTCCGCGAGGCTGGGCGCGCGCTTCGTGGCCCGCAAACACCAAGCACCCGTGGACATCGCCGCCGCCGTCCATGAGAAGGTCATCCCCACGCTGGAGCGCCTGCGTGAAGCCCTGGGCGGCCGGGACTACCTGCTGTCGCGCTTCAGCTACGCGGACATCACGGCCGCGCTGATGCTCCAATTCGTGAGGGCGGTGGACGACGGCTACCTTCCCCTGGGGCCGGGGACGCGAGCGGTGTGGAGCGACGCGGCGCTCGCCTCCCGCTTCCCGGACCTGCTCGAGTGGCGGGACGGCCTTTATGCGAAGCACCGCCGTCCCTGATCCACGCGCACGTCACGGCGCCGGCGGGGTGGTGCCCGTGCGCTTCTCGAAGTCGAACAGGACGGACATGCTGCCGCCGGACGCGTCGGGCAGCTCCGCGTCCATGCGCAGCAATCCCTTGCACGCGGACCTGTCAAACAGCGCCCTGAAAGCGAAACGGCGCCAACCTCGTGAGAGGTGGCGCCGTGGAGCCGAGGCCCGGAGGCTCAGCCCGGCTGGCAGACCTGCCGGAGGATGTCGAGCGACTCCAGCGCCTTGCCCGCGCCAATCACGACGGCGGAGAGCGGGTCCTCGGCGAGGAACACGGGCAGGCCCGTCTCCTCGCGCAGCAGCGTGTCCAGGTTCTTCAGCAGCGCGCCGCCACCGGCCAGCACGATGCCGCGGTCGGCGATGTCGCCGGCGAGCTCGGGCGGGGTGCGCTCCAGCGTCAGCTTCACCGCCTCGACGATGCCGTTGACGGGCTCCGCCAGCGCGTCACGCACTTCGTCGCTGGACACCGTCAGCGTTCGCGGCACGCCGGCCACCAGGTCGCGACCCTTGATCTCCATGGTCATGACCTCGTCCGTCGGGTACGCGGTGCCGATGCCCATCTTGATGAGCTCCGCCGTGCGCTCACCGATGAGCAGGTTGTACTTGCGCTTGACGTACTGGATGATGGCCTCGTCCAGCTTGTCGCCGCCGATGCGCACGCTCTTGGCGAACACGATGCCGGCCAGGCTGATGACCGCGACGTCGGACGTGCCACCGCCGATGTCCACAATCATGTTGCCGCTAGGCTCCGTCACCGGAAGGCCCGCGCCAATGGCCGCCGCCATGGGCTGCTCGATGAGGTAGACCTCGCGGGCGCCCGCGTTGGCCGCCGCCTCGCGCACCGCGCGGCGCTCCACCTCGGTGATGCCGGAGGGGATGCCGATGATGATGCGCGGATTGACGAGCGTCTTGCGGTTGTGCGCGCTCTGGATGAAGTAGCGCAGCATCGCGGCCGTGATTTCGAAGTCCGCGATGACGCCATCCTTCATCGGACGGATGGCAACGATGTTGCCCGGGGTGCGCCCGAGCATTTCCTTGGCTTCCTTGCCCACCGCGAGGACCTTCTTGCCCCCGCGCGCGTCATGCTGGACGGCCACCACCGAGGGCTCGTTGGAGACGATGCCCTGGCCGCGGATGTAGATGAGCGTGTTCGCCGTGCCGAGGTCGATGGCGAGGTCACGCGAGAAGAGGGTGTGAAGCCAGTCAAACATACGGGGGCGGGAACTTTCGGGGGGTCGGCGGAATTTCCCCGTCATAGCGGGGGCAGACACGGGCCAAGGTACTACGCGACGCAGCATGGAGGAAGAAAAGCCGGTAGCGGCTTTCACATCCGCCTGGAGGGCAGTCGGCCAGCGGACGCAGGCGCGGCGCTTCCGGCTTTCAGGGAATGGGCGTGGGCTCGGCCTGCACCGACTCGAAGCGCGCCGCCACCAGCCCCGCCTCCAGCGGTTTCTCTTCGGGGTGCGCCGTGGGCGGCAGCGTCCCCTGGGCCTCGGCGTCGCGGTACTCCGGCGTCTGGCGCAGGGCCTCGCTGGTGACGTGGAGCAGCGTGTCACGCACGGGCTCGAACAGCAGGGCGGTAAGGTACCAGGCCGGGGCGTAATCCAGCCGGATGAGGCCGTGCACGCTCCACCTGTGCGGCGTGTAGTCCCACGGGCAGCGGCCGAGCAGGCGCTTGAGCAACCAGCCCGTGCCGTACTCCGCGCCGAAGATGAGCGCCGTGTAGGCCAGCGCCCGCAGCGGCCGGGGCAGGGGCTTGAGCCGGGCGGAGACCTCCTCCAGCGCCAGAGCCGTGCCTCCGTAGATGGGGTGCATCCACAGGTAGGTGCGCGCCGTGGCGTTCCGGTCCTTCTTCAGCGCGGCCCCCGTGCCGGTGAACATCACCTCGAGCACCCAACCCACACACCCATAGACGAGGAATCTTGAAAGCACCTCGGAAAGCTAAGGCTGCCCCGCAGAAGGGGCACTCCCGCCCCCTGGGGTCGGTGCTGGCCGCCTGCCTTGGCTGTGCCATGGCGGACGGTGTGCATGTCCCCAGGGGGAATCCAACTCGGACGACACGGGCCCACACGCCCAGGAGCCCGTCCAGGGCGGGCGGGCCCCCGACAGCGCCGGCTCAGCCCGGGATGCCGGCCGACCAGCGCTGCGTGAGGTACAGCTCGGCGAGCTGGGCCGCGTTGAGGTCCTGCTCCTCGCCCACGTAGGTGCGCTCGGTGGACAGGCCGACCTCGCCGCCGCCCACGCCCGCGTGGATGCCCACGCCAAAGTCGCCGGTGACCTTGTGCTTGTCCTGGACGGTGGCCTTGATTTCGACCTTGTCCTTGAGCTGGTTCAGCGCCTGGCCCACGTCGCCCCGGGCGATGCTGCCGAAGGCGCCGCTGGTGGCGATGTCGTTGATGTTGCCGCTGATCTCCGCCTTCACCTCGCGGCCCGTCGCGCCGCCCAGGCCCAGCGCGGACGCGTTGGCCTGACGCGAGTCGGTCAGTGTCAGCTTGGCCTCATGGGTGTCACGCACGCTGGCGCCAATCTCGCGAGCGGTGCCCTTCGGGTCCTTGATGAAGTCGGTCGGGTTGAAGCCCTCGGGCAGCTCCACGCTCTGCTCCAGCTCCACCCCAAGCGAACCGGACACACCCGCGGACGCGTTGGTGGGCAGCGACACGGAGTCCCCGCCACCGGTGGGGATACCCACGCCCGCGGACGCGCTGGCGTTGCCGTTGATTTCGAGGCTCTGCTTGAGGGTCAGCTTCTGGGGCTTGCCGCCCTCCATCTCGATGCGGGCCGTGGTGCTCTGGTTGATTCCGGCACTCGCGCCGGCGCCCGCGCTGATGGCCTCCGGCAGGCCCTTCATGCCCAGCTCGGCGTTGACGCTGGCCTCGGCGCCCAGCTTGAACTCCACGGCGCTCATGTTCTTCGTCAGGCCCGCCAGGTCCGACAGCGGATCCCCGAGGACCTGATTCACGCCCGCGCCCAGCACGGGGTTGCTCGCGGCGGCGCCCGCGGTGGCGGTGGAGGCCGCGATGATGCGGGTGGCGTTCTTGGCCTCCTCGGCCGTGTCGAACTTGAACTCCACCGTGGCCCCGGCGGTGCCGAAGGCCTCTGCGCCCACGTCCGCCGCGCCCTTGGCGCCCAGCTTGGCCGCGACGCCCGCGCCCACCTCGCCGGTGACGGACACCGTGTAGCCGCCGCCCTCTTCCTCACTGCGGCTGACGCCCAGAGTGCCCTTCACCTTGCCGGCCAGGGTCGCGCCGTTGGCCTCGGCGTAGAGGCTGATGGAGGTGCTCTCACCCGGCTTGAGCTGGTCCACCTGCCGGTTGAGGTTGACCGCGTCGCCAATGGCCCGGGCCGTGTCCACCGGGTCGCGCACCACGTCGGCCGCGCCCTGGAGTGCCCCGCCGATGATGTCGTTGCCGATGCCCTGCAGGGGGTTGAGCGTGGGCGCGTCCTGGATGGCCCGGCCCGCCAGGTCCAGGCCGTCCGCGGCGATGTCGGTCGCCTTGTCGAGCACCGGGCCCGCCCGCTCCGCCGCCTCCTGGAGGACATTGCCCAGGCCATTCGCGGTGACGTTCGCCGCGACGCCGGTGGCGCTCAGCGTGCGCTGGGTCGCGGTGCGGCCCGCCTCGAACACGTCACCGGCGGCATTGCGCACGTTGCCCGCCGCGTCCTGCACCCGGTCCTTGGTTCCTTCGACAACGTTCTGCGTGACGTTGGCCACGCCGCCCACGACGTTCTTGGTGGCGTTGGCCACCCCGCCCACGGCATCACCGGCCTTGTCCTTGGCGCCCTCGACAACGTTCTGCGTGACGTTGGCCACGCCGCCCACGACGCTCTTGGTGGCGTTGGCCACCCCGCCCACGGCGTCACCGGCCTTGTCCTTGGCGCCCTCGAAGACGTCCCGGGTCCGCTCCTGGGCCACGTTGGAGATCTTCTCCTTGGCCTCCTGCGCCTTGGCCGCCGCCTGCTCCGCGGCTTCCGCGGCCTTGCGCGCCGCCGCCTCCGCCGCGCGCCGGGCCGCCTCCGCCGCCCGCTTCGCCGCGGCCTCGGCGGCCCGCTTCGCCGCGTCCGCCGCTCCGCCAATCAGTTTTCCGATTCCCATGGGGGCTTCCTTCTCCAGGCTGTCACGGCCGTGGGTCGTCTCGCGGGGGCGGGACGCAGCGCGTGCGCGCTTCAGGGGTGTGGTGCCGGCTGGGGCCTTGTGGCGGGCCAGCCGAGGCCCTCAGCAGTGTCGAGTCTTGAAAGCAGGCATGGACGACTCCTGCCCTTTAGAAAGAGCGGGTACTCTGTGAGGGCTGCGGGGATTCTCAGGAAATGAGGCGGAAGAGTTTCGTCGGTGCGGCAGAAACCTGGCCGCCGAGCGCTGGATTGGCGTTTTCCCGCCGCAGGGGAGCGCTTTACTGGGTGGCACCCGCGTAATACAGGAGAAGCGGATGTGCTCAGCCAGCCCGACAGCTCCGCTATCCCCACCCGGGCGACGCGCGCGGGGGATGCTGCTGGCCATTGCCCTGGGCACGGCACTTGCGTCCGTGCCGTGGATCAACGTGCTGGAACAGGTGGTGGCCGCCGAGGTCCACGCCGTGTACGGGCCCTCCGAGGGAAACGGCGCGCGGGTGGACCGCAGCAGCGTGGCCTTCGTGGGCAAGCGCACCCGCCAGTGGCGCTGTGGGCGCCTGGCCGGGGTGGGGAGCGACACCTGGGCCGCGGTGATGAGCGCCCCGGCCGGGGTGAAGACGAAACCGACCCTGGGCCGGGAACGAGAGTCCTACCAGCCGGGCTTCTATGAAGAAGCCCACCGTCAGGCTCGAGAACGGCGGCGGGCCGTTGCCACCGACACCGTCCGGCTGCTGCGCTCCGCGGCCCTGATGGTGCGAGGCGGCAACGCCGGTGACCGGCCGACGCTCGTCACCCAGTCGTTGCGCGGGCCTCCCGCGCGCGGCTGAAGACTGCGCTCGGAATCGGGCCGGCGGGTAACGCGCCTGCCTTCTTCGTTTCCTCCCGCATGATGCGCGGTCCGACGCACGCCGCCGGGCCGGTCCGAACCTCAATCTTCCGTTAGGTTGTTTTTTTCGAGGTGTACCGATGCATGGAGCCCACGAGGTCCTCCAAGCCATTGCCGTCGTCCTGTGCGTCGCGGCAGTGACGACGGTCCTCTTCCAGAAGCTTCGCCAGCCCGTGGTGCTGGGCTACATCCTGGCCGGCCTCGTCGTCGGCCCGTACCTGCCAATTCCGCTCGTCGCCAACCCGGAGGTGGTGACGACGCTCTCGGAGCTGGGCGTCATCCTCCTGATGTTCTCGCTGGGGTTGGAGTTCAGCCTCCGCAAGCTGTTCGCGGTGGGGCCCACGGCGGGAGTCACCGCCGTCATCCAGTGCAGCATCATGATTTGGCTGGGCTTCGTGGTGGGGCGCGCCTTCGGGTGGACCACCCTGGAGAGCCTCTTCACTGGCGCGCTCATCGCGGTGTCCAGCACCACCATCATCGCCAAGGCCTTCGACGAGCAGAACATCCGGGGCCGGCTGCGGGAGCTGGTGGTGGGCGTCCTCATCGTCGAGGACCTCATCGCCGTCCTCCTGATGGCGACGCTGACGGCCATCTCCTCTGGCACCGGCCTGTCCGTGGGGGAGCTGTCGTTGACGACGGGCCGCCTGGTGGCGTTCCTCGTCGGGCTGGTGGTGGTGGGGCTGTTCATCATCCCCCGCGCGGTGCGCTACGTGGTGAAGCTCAACAAGCCGGAGACGACCCTGGTGGCCAGCGTGGGCATCTGCTTCGCGGTGGCGCTGCTGGCGCAGGCCTTCGGGTATTCGGTGGCGCTGGGGGCCTTCCTGGCGGGCTCGCTGGTGGCGGAGTCCGGCGAGGAGAAGGTGGTGGAGCACCTGGTGCAGCCGGTGAAGGACATCTTCGCGGCCATCTTCTTCGTTTCCGTGGGCATGCTCATCAACCCGGCGCTCATCGCGGAGCACTGGGCCGCCATCCTGGTGCTCACGGTCGTGGTCATCGTGGGCAAGCTCTTCAGCGTGACGCTGGGCGCGTTCCTCACGGGGCACAGCACCCGGACCTCCGTGCAGGCGGGCATGAGCCTGGCGCAGATTGGCGAGTTCTCCTTCATCATCGCCGGCCTGGGCCTGTCGCTGAAGGCCACGGGCAACTTCATCTACCCGGTGGCGGTGGCCGTCTCGGCGATTACGACGCTCACGACGCCCCTGCTGATTCGCGTGTCGGGGCCGGTGGCCAGCTATGTGGACCGCAAGCTGCCCAAGCCGCTGCAGACGTTCGTGACGTTGTACGGCACCTGGGTTGAGCGGCTGCGCGACGCGCCCCGGCGCCAGACGTTCGGGGCCTCGGTGCGGCGGCTGGCGCGGTTGATGGTGCTGGACGCCGTGTTGCTGATTGTCCTGGTGATTGGCACGTCGTTGACGGCGGGCAAGCTGGGCTCCCTCATCGAGCAGCGGCTGGGCATCGATGAGAACCTGTCCCGCTACATCATCCTGGGCAGCGCGGTGCTGCTCTCCATCCCGTTCCTGGTGGGCGTGGTGCAGGTGGCGCGCCGGTTGGGCGAGGAACTGGCGGAGGCGGCGCTGCCCGGGCGGAAGGACGGGCGGGTGGACCTGGCGGCGGCGCCCCGGCGCGTGCTGCTGGTGACGCTGCAACTGGGCATCATCCTGCTGGTGAGCGTGCCCGTGGTGGCGATTACCCAGCCCTTCGTCCGGGGCGCCATGGGCCCCCTCGTCGTGCTGGCCCTGATTGGCGCGCTGGGCGTGACGTTCTGGCGAGGCGCCACCAACCTGCACGGCCACGTCCGCGCGGGCGCGCAGGTCATCGTGGAGGCGCTGGCGGCGCAGTCCCACTCGCGAGAGCCGGGCGCGGATGAGCACGCGCTGGACCACGTCTCCAAGGTGCTCCCGGGCCTGGGCGAGCCCGTGCCCGTGCGGCTGGAGGCCTCCAGTCCCGCGGCGGGGAAGACGCTGGCCGAGGTGAACCTCCGCGGCCTCACGGGGGCCACGGTGCTGGCCATCCGGCGCGGGGACTCGAGCGTGTCCGTGCCGTCCGCGCAGGAGGTGCTGCAGCCGGGTGACGTGCTGGCGCTGACGGGCACGCAGGACGCGGTGGAGGCGGCCAAGAGCCTGCTCACCGGTGCACCGGCGCCCGCCTCGGCGCCGGAACCGACGGGCGCCCAGGTGTAAGGGACACGGGCCTGGGGGCGGCGTTCGTT
Source organism: Myxococcus sp. CA023 (assembly GCF_010998615.1). GTDB lineage: Bacteria > Myxococcota > Myxococcia > Myxococcales > Myxococcaceae > Myxococcus. Next base: position 31,906 of record NZ_JAAEAH010000047.1, read on the forward strand.
CCGCCCCCGGGGCCTACCGCTTCACGCTGTACTTGGCGATGGCGTAGAGGGCGCGTACGCCGTCCTTCCAGCCAATCTTCTTGCCCTCTTCGTAGGTGCGCCCGTGGTAGCTGATGGGCACCTCGAAGACGCGCCAGCGGCCACGGGCCACCTTGGCGGTGATTTCCGGCTCGAAGCCGAAGCGGTCCTCCTCCACCTGCACGGAGCGCAGCACCTCGGCGCGGAAGGCCTTGTAGCAGGTCTCCATGTCGGTGAGGTTCAGGCCGCTGGTCATGTTGGACAGCGTGGTGAGCACGTTGTTCAGCACGGTGTGCCAGTAATAGAGGACGCGCCGGGGCGTGCCGGTGAAGCGGCTGCCGAAGACGACGTCCGCAACCCCGTCGATGATGGGTTGGATGACGTTGGGGATGTCGCGCGGGTCGTATTCCAGGTCCGCGTCCTGGACGATGATGATGTCACCCATGGCTTCGGTGAAGCCTCGCCGCAGCGCCGCGCCCTTGCCCTGGTTCTTCTCCTGGAAGAGGACGCGCACCTCGTTGCGGTTGCGCGGTGTACCGCCCAACAGGCCCACACCCTGCTCCTGAAGCTGGCGCAGGAATTCGCGGCTGCCGTCCTTGGAGCAGTCGTCGATGAGGACGAGCTCCTTCGGGAAGTCGACGGCGACGCAGCGGCGCAGCAGTTCGGCGAGGGTGGGAATCTCGTTGTAGACGGGGATGACGAGTGAGACGAGCATGGCGTTTTGCGGCTGTACCGCATTTTGCGTCATGGGGCGATCTTCTGGCACGGAAGGTGTGGGCCGCGGCGTTCAGCGGAGCGCCGCGGCCCGGAGCGCGTCCATGAGGGCGTCCAGGTCCGCGTCGGTGGTGAGCGGGTTGATGAGGGTGACACGGAGATAGACGCCATGGGGCAGCTTTGTCTGCACCAGGTAGAAATCTCCGCGAGTCACCAGGCGCTCGCGCAGCTTAGTCTGGAGAGTGTCCCACTGCTCGGCGGGGACGTGCGCGGGCGTGTGGCGGAAGCAGAGGATGTTGCACTCGGGCGGCACGGCGACCTCGAAGTCGCTGGCGGCGGAGAGGCGCTGGGCGAAGCGGTGGGCCTGCTCGTAGGACTCCGTCACCGCGTCGGAGAAGAGCCGGGTGCCCAGCACGGCGAGGCAGGCGTACACCTTGAGGGCCATCATCTCCTTGGTGCACTCCAGGGTGCGCAGGGCCACGTCGCTCCAGGGGCGCTCCGCGTCGCCGTGGAAGAGGTAGCTGGCCTCCTGGGCGAAGGACTCGAAGGAGCGGGCGCCGTCGCGGAAGAGGACGGCCGTCACCAGCGCGGGCATCAGCAGGCCCTTGTGGGCGTCCCAGATGACGGAGTCCGCCCGGTCGATGCCGCGCACGAGGTGCCGGTGGGCGGGGCTGAGGACGGCGGAGGCGCCGTGCGCGCCGTCGACGTGGAACCAGAGGCCGTGGCGCTCGCAGAAGTCGGCCACGGGTTCCAGTGGGTCGAAGGCGCCGGTGGCGGTGGAGCCGGCGCTGGCCACCACGGCGATGGGCTTGCGTCCAGCGCGCGTGGCGGACTCGAGCGCGGCGTCGAGTGCCTCGGGGCGCAGGCGGAAGCGTTCGTCCACGGGGACGGGCGTCACGCCGCCTTCGCCAAAGCCCATGATGCGGGTGGCGCGGGCGAGGCTGTAGTGCGTCGTCTGGGCGGCCAGCACGGTGAGGGGCGGGCCGGCGTGGGCGCCGCCGTTCCATGCGTCGTAGCCGGCCTTGGCCTGCCGCGCGGCGAGCAGGGCGGTGAGGTTGCCCAGGGAGCCGCCGGAGGTGAGGACGCCGTCGGTTGTTTCGGGCAGGCCGAGCCGCGCGGCCATCCAGCGCAGGACGTTGCGCTCCATGGCGGTGGAGACGGGGCCCATCTCGTACACGGCCATGCCGTTGTTGAGCAGGGAGGACACCGCGTCGCACAGGGCCGCAAGCGGCACGGGGGCCGTCACCTGGTGGCCCACGTAGCGTGGGTGGTGCAGATGATTGGAGCCGGAGAGGACGCGGGTGATGAGGTCTGCGAAATCGCCCGTGGGCGCTTCGGGGAAGGCCGCGGCGAAGCGGTCCACGTTCACCGCGGGGGCGGCCCAGGGGAGCACGGGACCTTCGGCGCGGGTGGTGCGCGCGAGGTAGTCGGAGAGCGTGTCCATCAACCGGTGGGATTCACGGCGGAAGGCGTCAGCGTCGTAGGCGGCGGCGATTCGCGCTCGAAAGTCCGTCATGGCGCGGCGGACCCTAGCCTCGCCGCTGTGAGGGCGGAATGGTCCCTTCGTCCGTTACCGGGTGTGCGGAGAACCCTTGGTAAGAAGGGGCGAGTGAGCAGGCGGGGTGGCGTGTGGTGGTGGCGCGCACTAAGTCTGGCGCATGGGGCGCGCATGCCGTGTGCCCCGCTCACGTGAGGAGGATGGCCATGGCCGACCCGAAGGTGACGATTACCTACTGTACCGCTTGAGGCTACAGGCCTCGGGCCGCCCGTGCGGCGGCCGCGTTGAGGGATGAGCTGGATGTAGAGGCGGAGTTGTTGCCGGGCCCTTCGGGCAGCTACGAGGTCGCCGTGGATGGCAAGGTCGTCATCCGGAAGGCGTCGCTCGCATTCCCCACGGACCACGAGGTGGTGGACGCGGTGGCGAAGGTGCTGGGGCGGTAGCGGGCGGATTGATGTTGTCGATTCATGAGATGCTGGGCGCGAGTGGGGTGCTGGCTGGCCTCACGACGCGCCCATGTTTCGCAGACAGGGCTCACTGGTTTTGGGGTGGGAGCAATGCCCGCTCGGAGCGCGGCATCTCATGGCCTGAACGTTGGTGCCCTGCTGATGGGGGCGACGCTGTATGCTGAAGAACAGTTCGTTCGGCAGCAGAGATTGAGTTGGTGTACGCAGGATGCCGAGGAGTCAATGGTCTCTCGTAGTGTTTCCATCCTCAAATATGTACTCATTGTCGGTGCTGCATTTTCAGTGACCTGGTTCTTTACGGGGACATACGGCCCCTGTCGCGCTGATGAAGACTGTCCTGGCGCGGAGGGATTGTATCATCCGGGCTCAGCACATTATTGTAGGAGTTGGTAGCCAGGAACTCACCCCAAAGTGGCGCCATGGTGGGGGCGGTTCAAGGCGTATCGGAGTTGCGAGATTGTTTGTAGTTGTTCCGAGTCGAGGTGTCCGAGAGGAATGCGGTGTATTGGCTCGGCGCATGGTGTCCCAAGTATCTGTCTTCCTGAATGACCCATCGTACTTCCTGACGGTGGGATCGTAGGCATGAGCCGGTCAGTAAGATGGGGCCAGTTGGCGTATGGGGACTTCAATGAAGCGTTGGGCCGGGATGCTTCTTGCGATGATGTCTGCATGTAGCAGCGGTGATTGGTACACCCGGAAAGGGGATGGTAATTTCTATGGACGGCGTGCAGGGGACGTCTGGGTCCGCGGGCCGTGGGAGGAAATACGGCCGTCGCAGGACGTGGATGAGGTGATTGACCAACTGTGCCCGGCCATCATGAAGCTGCCTCGCGCAAGCGCAGGGGCCTATGGCCAGGAGTATTGTGGGGTCATCTACAGCGTCAACGGCGTCTACTATGCGAGCTATGGCTCGCCGCTCGGGAAGACCATCCTGATGTACCCGGAGACGCGCAAGCAGTGCTATTCACCGCGTTTCGTGGTCGACGAGAGAGGGCGCACCTCCATCATCGCGGACTACCACAGTCATCCGTGGCAGCCGTCGCCGATGTCTGACCGGGACTTATGGAGTCACAGTCAGCGTTGGTTGCTGCGAATCCAATTCGACACCGCGTGTCGTGTCATGAAGCTCATCCCGTACGTGGGGGAGAGCCGGCCCGGCGAGGTTTTCGCGAGAGAAGGGCAGCGGTGGAAACTGGTCGGGTACATCCTTCCCGAAGACAAGCCGTTCGGAATTGTTACCAAGGTCGAGCCATGAAACGCGTGGTATGGTTGGTGTTTTGCGTTGGTCTCTCGGGGTGCTCGCTGCTCCAGCGTCCCTTCCGTCCCGTGCGGGCTCCACCTGAGGAAGCCGCGAAGGTCACCTTTCCATTCGCACTGTCGGAAGAGGAGAAGCAGGGGCTGATACGAGTCCCGGGCCCCGTTGCCGCGGCGATTGAACTCGCCATGGATGACTTCCGGCCCCGCGACGTCAAGCCCCACCGAGGCGCCACGATAGATGAAGTCTGCATGTATCAGCGAGAGTCGTTCGACGTGACGACCATTCCCGGGCCAGAGGGGATTTTGTTCGTCCGCTTCACGCTCAGCCCGGGCGCTTGCGAGCAGGAAGGCGCCATCAATGACGCGGGCGCCACCTACGCGGTGGACACCCAGGGATGGCGCATCCTGGCGGTCCAGCAATGACGGCGCGCGCCCGCCTACCGCTTGATGTACGTCAGCGCGGGCCGGTCATGTAATCGCGCTGGTCGGGCTCTTCGTCCGGGCAGGCACCAGCAGGCCCGTGTCCGAGTTGTACGCCGGGTCCAACGTGCTGTCCGGCATGAGCGGAGTGCCCTCCAATGAGGTGCTGCCCACGAGGCCGTACTGTCGGTTCCCGCGCAACGTGCCACCCAGGAATGCCGCGCTGCTCACGCGCCAATGCTGGCAGTAATCCTGGCCCATGAGTTCGGTGTACTTCTACGCGTTCGTCAGGCTCGAGTTGGACAGGATGGACTCCACGTCGCCAGAGATGGTCCGCTCCATCTTCGACGCCAGGACGATGGTGGTGAAGTCGTAGTAGCTCTTCCTCGTCATCCCGTACGGCGTCGCCTTCAGATTCGCCACCAGCGTCTTCAGCGGATTCCAGAGGTTGCGCCACATCTGGTCGCGCTGGTCCGACTACCCCTGGTTGCTCATGATGAAGCGCCTGTCTCGGTGCGTGTCGAACAAGCGCAGGCTGCGGTTCTCGATGAAGAACCCGATGGACCGGCCCTTCGTCATCAACTCGTACGACATCAACGCCTGGACGTTGGTATTGGGCGTCTCCTTCGACGTGGCCAACGTGGCGCCACGCACGCGGGGGGGAAGCGCTCATGCGCCCTCCGTGGGGGACGGGGGGATGAGACAAGCGACCCACGATCGTCCGGTGGTCATCCAGCAGGTTGCTGAAAATCCAAGAAACCTAGGAAAATTCAAGTGCCAGGCGGGGCAGGCGGCCGGGCAGCCGGGCGGGAATCCGGCCTCGGTGGACCGCTCCCGGACAGGGCGTGGGGCACCCAGCTTTGGGGCACAGGAGGTGACACCCATGGCGTGGCCGACAGTCGCGTCGCCCTACGAGCGGCGCTCCCTCACCAGTGGACTGCGGGTTCGGGACGAAAGCGGGGCGATGCTGGGCTACGTGGCCCTCATCGGCCGGGAACACCTCTACGCGCGGCGCTGGCCCTTCAGCCGGCGGTGGACGGAGTTCTCGCTGGCCCGCGTGCGGCATGTCTCCCGGGATTCGGTGTTCCTGGAGGGGCAGATGCCGGGCCGAGTGGTGGCGGCCGACAAGGGCGCACACGCGGAGATTCCCACGCAGACCCTGCCGCTGGCGGAACTGGACGAGGCGTCCACTCCCGCCTGAGCCCCTCAACCAGGTGCGGCGCGGCGCGGGGTTTTGTGCTTCAAGGAGGCGCCATGGCCCCCATCGAAGAGTTGTCCCAGAGGGTGTCCGCCGCGTTCGCGGATCGGACGTTGTTGAAGGACGCGGCCCACGTGGCCGCCGTGCGCGAGACGCTGGCGCGGCTGGACTCGGGTGAGCTCCGCGTGGCGGAGAAGGGCGTGGACGGCTGGAAGGTGAACGCCTGGGTGAAGGAGGCCATCCTCCTGTTCTTCGCGGTGTCGGAGATGAAGGTGATGGAGGTGGGCCCCTTCGAGTTCTACGACAAGGTGCCGCTGAAGAAGGGCCTGGAGGCGGCGGGCGTGCGCGTGGTGCCCCCGGGCACGGTGCGCTACGGCGCCTTCGTGGAGAAGGGCGCGGTGGTGATGCCGGGCTATGTGAACATCGGCGCGCGCGTGGGCGCGGGCACCATGGTGGACACGTGGGCCACGGTGGGCAGCTGCGCCCAGGTGGGCAAGCACGTCCACCTGTCCGGCGGCGTGGGGTTGGGCGGGGTGCTGGAGCCGCCTTCCGCGTCGCCCGTCATCATCGAGGACGGTGCCTTCCTGGGCAGCCGCTCCATCGTCGTGGAGGGCGTGGTGGTGGAGGAGGAGGCGGTGCTGGGCGCCAACGTGGTGCTCACCGCGTCCACGCCCATCATCGACGTCACTGGCCCCGAGGAGCGCGTCTTCAAGGGCCGCGTCCCCGCGCGCAGCGTGGTGATTCCTGGCATGCGGGAGAAGCAGTTCCCGGCTGGCAAGTACATGGTGCCGTGCGCGCTCATCATCGGTCAGCGGACGAAGTCCACCGACCAGAAGACCAGCCTCAATGCGGCGCTGCGCGACTTCGCGGTGGCGGTGTAATGGCTGAAATCCAGCAGCCCGCGCGCGCCGTAGAAGGCGTGTGACGGCACGGAACGTGATGATGGCGCACCATCTGGACGACATCCTGCCCGAATGGGCACTGGGGCTGCTGGAGGCCCCAGCCCGGGCGTCCGTCGAGCAGCACCTCGCGGAGTGCGCGCGGTGCCGCGAGGTGGCGGACCGGCTGGTGTCCACGCATGCGGCGCTGGCGTCGCTGGTGGTGCCGCCGCCCGCAGTGCTGGCGCGGTTGATGGACCAGATGGAGGGGCCGGAGCGGCTTGCCCGCTTCGCGGACCGGGTGGCGGCCTTCTTCGACCTTTCGCGCGAGCGAGCGCTGGCGTTGCTGGACGCGGTGAGCGACCCGGCGGCGTGGATGCCCGGACCGGTGGAGGGCTCGGAGCTGATGCCGGTGGAGACGGGCCCCGCGCGCGAAGGGACGATGGCCGCCATCCTCCGGCTCCACCCGGGGGTGCGCTACCCCCGGCACACACACCACGGCCGCGAGTGGAACCTGGTGCTGGAGGGTGGCTTCCGCGAGGATGATGGGCACGAGGTCTGGCCCGGCGAGGAACTGGAGATGACGGACGGCAGCGCGCATGGCTTCACGGCGCTGACGGAAGGGCCGGCGTGTTTGTGTGCCTCCGTCCTGGAGGGCGTGACGAGCTTCGAGGAAGCGTTCGCGGACGGCTGACGCCCGGCGCTATGGTGGGAGGCGTATGGCTTCCATCGACCTCGCTACGCGGCTGGCTCGTACCACGCTCGAGCTGTGCCGCATCCCCAGTCCCATCACCCAGGAAGGGCCCATCGCCGACCATGTGGAGCGCTGGGCGCTCCAGCACTTCCCGCGGGAAGAGGTGTTCCGGGTCGGCCACACGCTGCTGCTCGGCAAGCTGGAGGATGCGCGCCCCACGGTGGCCCTCATCGGTCACCTGGACACGGTGCCCGCGCACCCCAGCGACGCGGGCCGCGAGGCGCGCATCGAGGGCGAGCGCGTCTTCGGGCTGGGCGCCTCGGACATGAAGGGCGGGCTCGCGGTGATGATGGCGCTCGCGGAGGATTTGCGCCGCGACACGCTGCCCGTGAATCTGGCCTTCCTCTTCTACGAGCGCGAGGAGGGCGCCTACGCCGAAAGCGGCCTCATCCCGTTGTACGAGAAGCGGCCGGACCTGGCGAAGGTGCGGTTCGGCATCGCCATGGAGCCCACCGACAGCGTGGTGCAGGTGGGCTGCGTCGGCTCCATGCAGGTCACCGTGCGCTTCACCGGGCGCAGCGCGCACTCCGCTCGGCCGTGGCAGGGGGAGAACGCCATCCACAAGGCGGGGCCGTTCCTCGCGGAGTTGCTCGGGCGTCAGCGCGTGGAGGTCAACGTCGCCGGCTTCCCGTTCTACGAGGTCATCAACGCCACGCTCGCCAAGGGTGGCCGCGCGCGCAACGTCATCCCGGAGGCCTTCGAGCTGAACCTCAACTACCGCTTCGCGCCGGGCAAGAGCATCGAACAGGCGAAGGCGGACGTGCACGCGCTCGTCGCCGGGCGGGCCGAGGTGGAGTTCACCGATGCATCGCCCAGCGGCCCGGTGGTGGCGGGCAACCCGCTGTTCCAGAAGCTGATGGCGCTCACCGGCCTGCCCGCGGCCTCCAAGCAGGCCTGGACGGACGTGGCGCGCTTCGGCGAGTGGGGCGTGGATGCCATCAACTTCGGGCCCGGTGAGACGGCCCAGGCGCATCAGGCCAACGAGAGCGCGCCCATTCCGCCGCTCGCGGACGCGTACGAGAAGCTCGCGGCCTTCCTCACGGGCGCGAGCTGACGAGGGCTCGTCGCGGGACATGCCCTCCAGGGCATGAGGCGCGCGAGGTGCACGTCATTCGTCCGCTGTCGTTCATCTGCGTGCCTTCACCGCACACGCCCTGGCGTGCATGGGCGTACCCTGTCCATGCATCGCCTGCAGTCTTCCCCAACCGGAGCCGACTGAATGACGAACGAGTCCGTCAATCCACAGCTGACCGACGATGTCTCTCCCTCCCCGGCGGAGGCGGGCCTTCCGCCCACGCCGCGGCGCCGCACCGCCACGAAGCGCAAGAGCGCTTCACGTGCGGGCAGCACGCGGAAGTCCGCGCGCAAGGCCACCACCAAGCGCGGGACTCCGCGCGCGAAGAAGACGGCGGCGCGCGGGAAGACGGCCACCCGCAAGTCCGCCACGCGCAAGTCCGCCACCGGCCGCGGCGCGCGCAAGGCCACCACGCGGAAGACGGGGACGGCGGGGCGCACCGCCCGCAAGACGGGGACGCGCGGCACCGCGACGAAGCGGACCACCACACGCGGTGGCGCCCGGAAGTCGCCGGCTCGGCGCACCACGCGCCGCTGAGGCAATGACGCGGACACGCACTTCGGGGCCATGGGGGCTGGACTCCCATGGCCCTTGGCGTTTTCAGGCGCCGCTCAGCGCTTCATCCGCAGCAGGAAGACATCGCCGCGCGCGGAGCTCTGGCGTCCGGTGCCGAAGTCGGTCTCCCGGTCCGTGTGGCCGAAGAGGATGACATCCCCGTCGGGCAGCACGCCCATGGAGGGAATGGCTTCCAGGCCATACAGCTCGCCTCTCGGCTGGGGCGGGTCCGACAGGAACATCGTCGTGAGAAGTGACGTGCCCGCCGCGTCGTAGCGCAGGGCCACGGGCTGCGCCGAGCCCATGCCGTCCTTACCCGCCACGCCGTTCTCGATGCGGTTGAAGGTGAAGCCCGCCACCATCAGCTCTCCGGAGGGCGCCAGCGCGAGTGCGTCCACCTGGAGCCCGTCCCCCAGGCCCTTGGCCCATGTCTCCTGTCCGTCCGCCTTGGCGGAGACGAGGAAGGGGGTTTCCCGGAACGAATGCCCCGGCACCTGCATGTCGCCCCAGCGCACGGTGCCCATGAAGGGGCCCGCGGCCACCACGGTGCCCTCGCCATCCAGCGCCACGTCGCGCATGGTGCCGCTCGCCTGACTCAAGGCCTTGGTCCAGGTCAACGCACCCTGCCGGTAGAACGCGACGAAGGGACTGCCGCCCTCGGCGGCGCTCACCTGCTGGCTGCCGAAGCGCACCGCGCCCTCATAGTGGCCGCCCACCGCCATGCGCCCGGCGCCATCCACCGCCAGCGTCGTGAGCGCCACGCGCCCGCCCCCCTGAGGCTGGCCCACGGACAGGGTGGATTCGGCCAGACCTTCGCGCGAGAACATCACCACCACCGCGCCAGCGCCGGTGACGCCGTTGCCGAAGTCCGCACCGCCCGGCGCGTTGAAAGCCACCAGCGTCCGTCCCTGGGCGTCCACCGCCAGGTCCGCCACCGCGAGCCCGGTACCCAGGGGCGTTTTCGTCCACAGGACGTTGCCGTCCGCGTCCATCCGGACCACGAAGGTGCCGTCCCCCAGCTTGTGGCTGAGGAGGTCCAGGACGCCTTCCTTGGTGCCGGCGATGACGATGCCGCCCGCCGGGTCCGCGGCGATGCGGCCCCGGACGAACGCGCGCAGCTCCAGTGGCACCTCCGGGGCCCTGATGTCGAAGGCCTTCTGCCAGCGCGTCTCGCCCGTGGGCGCGCGCCGCGTCAGCACCAGCTTCGCCCTGTTATCCGTGGGCTGAAGGCTGTCCAGGTCATCGATGTCGTGAAGCGACAGCGTGAGGACGTCGCCGCTGGCGTCCACCGCCGCGCCCAGCGCCAGGTCGTCCTGGGGCGTGCCTTCGCGCTGCATCCACAGCGTGCTGCCCGGCACCGCCGGTGGCGGGGGTGGACGGGGTGGTGGTGGTGGCACGCCGGGTGGCCTCTCTTCCGGAGGAATCTCCGGATTGGGGGCCCCCTCGGGGGGCGCGACGCAGTCCCCCATGGGGTCCTCCGTACAGTCCTCCTCGCCGGGAGGCTCGCTCGTGCTTCCACCACCACAGCCCAACAACATCCCCGCCCCACCCAGAACCGCCGCACTCACGACGGTCCGGACCCATCGCCACGCTGGATGCATGCAGTCCCCCCGCTCCGCCCAGGGGAGGGTCGGCATGCGTGTCTGTGTCAGCAACACCCACTGGGGCGTCTGCCTGCCCGATCGCCCGGATGCGCGCGGCGGCCTCGCTGACCGTGGGAAATGTCACCCCGAAGGTGGCACCCCCGTTTCCCCATCAGGGGTCTGGGGTGCCACGGCCGTGGCGCCTGGGGTGCCTCAGCGCCAGAAGCCCACGGACAGACCCACGTTGGTGTAGCGGCGCGCCAGGTCGAAGGAGGCCGTCACGGACCAGTCCTCCCAGTAGCGGAAGACGAACACCTCGAAGCCGCCGGTGACGTGGGGGCGCGCGGGGCGCTTGTCGAAGGGGGAGGGCTCCGCGTACGCGCCGGCCCGCAGCCGAATCATGCCCGGCACCGTGTCATGCTCCACGCCGATGCGCGGCGCGAAGGAGGTGCCCTTGCCCACCGTGGCCTCGTCCGCCGTGGACGCGAAGGTGCGCGCGGGCACCGCGTTGTCCACGCTGGAGATGAGGTCCACCTGGGCGCTGATGAGCCAGCGGCCAGCGGGCGCGTCCAGGGGCTCGGCTTCTGGCACCGGCAGCGCGTCTCCCTCCACGAGGAGCTGCCGCCGCGCCGCGGGGGACAGCCGGTTGTAGCGCTCCGCGCCTTCGCCCAGCCGCCAGCTGGCGCCCACCGACAGCACGGCGGGGGACACCACCGCGCCGAAGAGGGTGCGCCCCGCCAGCTCCGGGGCCTGGTTCGCCTCGCGCCGCCAGTCTCCCACCACTTCCGGCCGCACCGTCACGCCCATGCGCCAGGCGCGCCCATGCGGCCGGTACAGGATGTCCACCGCCACGCCCGTGTCGCCGTAGCGCAGGTCCGTGCCTCCGGAGTCCAGCCGGAAGGAGGCCTGCGCCGCGTAGATGCCCAGCGCGAGGATGAAGTCGTCCTGGCCAAAGGACATGGCCCCCGCCAGCACCGACTGCGTGAGCGACACGCGGATGCGCTCACCTGGCCCCGCGCACGCGGTCGTGGCGCAGTAGGACACCACGCTGTTGCGCATCGCGAAGCCGATGCCGAAGCGCTTGTACTGGAGCAGCAGGCCGCCCAGCAGCTGCCGGCTGTCGTGGGACTCGTCGGGCTGCCCGTCGTTGTCCACGTCCCGCTTGCGCGAGCCGGTGAAGGGCAGGTCCAACCAGGACAGGGTGACGCCCAAATCCCAGTCCTTCTCCAAGGCCGGACCCCGGTGCGCCAGCGAGGCCAGGTTGCTGGGCAGCCCCGCGGCGCCCTCGGCGATGCCCACGTACGCGCCGCCCATCGCCACCATGCGCGCGGAGCCCAGCAGCGCGCCGGGGTTGAGGTACAGCCGCTCCGGGCGAGGCTCCAGCGGCGGGGGCGTCTCCTGCGCCCAAGCCGCTGATGTGGCGCCCAGCACCAGCGCGCACCCGAACGCTTTCCACCCCCCGCCACCGCGTCCTGCCGGACGCGCCACCGACCTGGAAGGACTCACCGCGCGCGCGTGGCCTCCGTGAAGAGACGGTCCGCCTCGGCGGCCAGCGCGGTGTCGCGGGCGGTGAGGCCCCCGGCGTCGTGGGTGACGAGCGCCAGCGTCACCTTGCGCCAGCGGATGTCGATGTCCGGGTGGTGGTCCGCCTTCTCCGCCGCCTGCGCCACCTGCTCCACGAAGGCGATGCCGGCGAGGAAGGTGGGGGCCTCGAAGGTGCGGCGAATCATCCCGCCCTCGTGCTTCCACTCGGTGTGCTGCGAGAGGAAGGACTGGAGCGCCTCGGGTGCGAGCAGCGTGGGTTTGGAAGCCATGGCTGCCTTTCTACCCGCTCCCAGGCTTGAGGGAAGACACCCGCCGTCCATCGTCATGGGGTGGACGGCCGCGCGTACACTTTCACGCCGTACAGAATGTTCCAGTGCTCCAGGTGGAAGTAGCGCCCACCGACGAAGGGAGGCTGGCGCCCGTCAGGAGACGGCAGCAGCTCCAGGGCGATGGTGCCCGTCTCCGCGCGCCAGCGGGGCACGGCGTAGGGCCTCGAGGAACCCATGGCCGGCGACACCACGGGGACTCCGAAGCCCGTCGTCCGCAGACGCCCGGCGCCCTGCAACTGGAAGGAGGAGGTCATCTCCAGGACGCCGTCCAGGCGCAGGCGGCCGCTCGCCGCCGAGTACCGGAGCAGCTCCAGGTTCTGCGTGCCGGGGGCGGCGCGCACCCACAGCACGCCCTCCTCGTGGCCCACGGGCAGTCCGGGGACGCTGTGGCAGGGCTCGTCGGGGACGGGCTGCGGCGCGCCCGCGGTGTCGAGCTGGTAGGGGCAGGCCTCGATGGCCATGGTGGCGGGCGCTGGCGCCTCGGCGATGCGGACCACCAGAAGCCGCTCGCCCGCGCGCATCAGCAGCGAGGGGATGTCATCGCTGAACGTGGCCAGCCGCGAGGGGGGAACGGGGGTGGAGCCCGTGGCGCGCAGCCCCTCCTCCTCCGAGAAGGCGTAGCGGTGCAGATGCGTTTCATCCAGCAGCAGCAACTCACTCGCGGTGGCGAGCCGCGCATGGGGCGGCGCCTCGGCGGGCGCGCCGGTGGCGGGGAAGGGCGCATCGGCGGAGGTCGCGAGGGGCCCGCTTCCCGGGTCGACATAGCGGCGCACCCGGGCGGCCTCCGTCACCCACACCACGTCGCCGGCCACGACGGCGGGGGCGAAGTAGTCGCCCAGGGGCTGGGGCTCCTGGTCCGGCGTGCGCAGTGCCTGGCTGCCGCACAGCCACGTTCCCGACGACGTCCGGTCCACGCCAAGGCACTCCACCACGGTGGACAAGTCCGCCAGGGGCGCCTGGGCGCTGTGGTCCTCCACCACGTAGAGGGAGGACTGGCGGACGCTGCCCACCGGAGAGAAGGAGACGACGAGGTGGTGGCGCCCCGTCTGCTCCGGCGTGAACCGCACGATGGCGGACGTCCCATGCACCCCTAGCTCCGCGGTGGCGGGGACCACGCGGTTCTGCGGGTCCCTCACCTCCACGGAGACGGACTGCGCCCGGTCTTCCTGCGAGGAGCCACACCTGCTGAAGACGCCGTGGACGGTGAGCGCCTGCGGCTGGCCCACGCCGACCATCGCGCCGTCGAAGAGAGGGGATGGCGCGTGCTCCTCGCAAGGGCCCATGGGGCACCCCACCCCCGTGCCCACCGCCAGCAGCACCGTCAGCAGCCGAAGGACCTGGGGTGCCTGTCTCACGCGCGCTCCACGGCCCGCTTCCACTTGGCCAGGTGCCGCTCGCGGGCATCCGACTTCATCTTCGGCTTGAACGTCTTCTCCGCCTTCCACGCGCGGCGGATGGCCTCGGGGCTGTCCCAGATGCCCGCGCCCAGGCCGCCGAGGAAGGCCGCGCCCAGGCTCGTCGTCTCCAGGTTGCGCGGGCGCACCAGCGGCACGCCCAGCACGTCCGCCTGGAACTGCATGAGGAGGTTGTTGGCCGCCGCGCCGCCGTCCGCCTTGAACACGGGGATGTCCCGCCCGCTGTCGCGGCGCATGGCCTCCGCCAGGTCATGAATCTGCAACGCGATGCCCTCCAGCACCGCGCGCGCCATGTGGGCCACGGTGGTGGAGCGGTCGATGCCGGCGAAGAGCCCGCGCGCCTCGGGCCGCCAGTGTGGCGCGCCCAGGCCGGCCAGCGCGGGCACGAAGACGACGTCCCCGGAGTCCTTCACGCTGGCGGCCAGCGCTTCGATGTCCGGCGCGCGCTTGATGACCTTGAGCCCGTCGCGCATCCACTGCACCGCCGCGCCGGCGATGAAGCTGCTGCCCTCCAGCGCGTACGTGGTGGTGCCCGTCCCGCCCAGTCGCCACGCCACGGTGGTGAGCAGGCCCGCCGACGAGCGCACCGGCTCCGAGCCGGTGTTCATCAGCAGGAAGGCGCCGGTGCCATAGGTGCACTTGGATTCGCCGGGCTCGAAGCACGCCTGGCCGAAGAGCGCGGACTGCTGGTCTCCCGCCATGCCCGCCACGGGGATGCCGTCCGGCAGGCTGCGCATGCCACGCGTGGTGCCGTACACCTCCGCGGAGCCGCGAATCTGCGGCAGGCACGCGGCCGGGACGGACAACATCGCGCGCATCTCGTCGCTCCACTGGAGCGTCGTCAAATCCATGAGCAGCGTGCGGCTGGCGTTCGACACGTCGGTGACGTGCGCCGCGCCGCCGGTGAGCTTGTAGACGAGCCAGGTGTCGATGGTGCCGAAGCACACGTCGCCCTTCTCCGCCTTCGCGCGCGCGCCCTTCAGGTGGTCGAACATCCACGTGAGCTTGGTGCCGGAGAAGTACGGGTCCACCACGAGCCCCGTCACCTCGCGCACGCGCGGCTCCACGCCTTGCTCCTTGAGCCGGCGGCACTGCTCGGCGGTGCGGCGGTCCTGCCAGACGATGGCGTGGGACAGCGGCTGTCCGCTGCCGCGCATCCACAGGCCCGTCGTCTCGCGCTGGTTGGTGATGCCGATGGCGGCGATGTCCTTGCCGCGAAGGCCCGCGCCCTTCAGCGCCCGGGCGATACACCATTCACTGCTGGCCCAGATTTCATCCAGGTCGTGCTCCACCCAGGACGGCTTGGGGAAGTGCTGGGTGAACTCCTTGTAGGAGCGGCCGACCACCTGCAGCTTCGTGTCGAGGATGGAGACGTGCGTTCCAGTGGTGCCCTGGTCCAGGGCCAGGACGTACTTCGCCTTCGGCATGGGGTGTGCCCTCCCTATGGTGGATGCCAGCGGGGAGGGACCCTACTCCAGTCGAGGGGCCGGGCAGGCGAGCTTCCTGCCCGGCGGCGCGGCTAGTAGCCGTAGGGGCGCCGGTTTCCGAGCACCTTCCGGAGGCCGAACGCGGCCAGCCCGCCCAGGGCGATGCGGCCCAGCGAGCTGCCGAACACGCCGCTCGAGGCCGCCCGGCCGCGGCCGTAACCGCCGAGGCCCCGGCGTCCATACCTGCTCCGGCCACGGTTCCATCCACCGAAGCCCGAGCTGCGACGATTCCCCAAGATGTTGTCCAGTAGCGACATGGTGGCTCCTCTGTTCGTCGATGCGTTGAGAGCCCACGCCGGGGCGGAGATGCCCCGCGGGCGCGGAGTGCCCTCAAGTTGACGCTTCCCTCCGCCGGGGGCAGCCCTGGCCGAAGGAAGTGCCTCCCGCGCCCCTGGCAGGCACGGGAGGCAGCCAGGCGGTTTACCTACTTCCCGCTGTAGATGCCGATGGCGCCAGGGCGGACGATGGTGCCCGCCGCGTCCCGCTGGGCGCTGAAGGCCACCAGCACCTTGCGCGCGTCACCGCTGCCCACCATCTGGATGTCCCAGACGGGCAGGGCGGACAACCCTCCGAGCGCCGGGTTGTGGCTGACGAACGCCCCCTCGCCGTGCATGCGCCTCAGGCCCTTGCCCCAGCGGTGGCCAATCCAGAGGCTGCCGTCGCGCGGGTCCAGCTCCAGCGAGGAGACGTTGCGGTCGCCGTCGCCCTCCAGCAGGTAGCTCGTCACCAGCCCGGCGTCGCTCAGCTTCGCCAGGCCCCACGCGAAGCTGGACACCCAGACGGTGCCGTCCGGCATCAGCACCATGTCGCTCACCAGGTCGTCCTTGCGCTGCGCATGGGTGGGGAACTGGGGTTCGGCCACGGCGTCCGGCCACAGGTCGATGCGGTTGGCGACGTGCTTCTTCTCCTCGCTCTGCTTGCGCGCCGCCTCGAAGTTCCATGGAGCGCCGGTGCCTGCGTGGCCCACGGCGTTGGTCATGATTTTGAACCGCGTGGTCCGGATGTGCGTGCCCAGCCAGACGTCGCCGTCGGGCCGCACCGCCACGCCCCAGACGTCTCCGGCGAGCCGGCTGTCCTCGCTGGTGCCGTCGCCCATCGCGATGGCGGGATGGATGTGCTCCATGACGCCGAACTTGCAGCGCTGGCGCTTCTCGCCCCCCATGTAGACCCACGCGTTGGCGGCGATGACCTCGGCGTTGGCGCACGCCTCGCCGCCCTGGTAGTCGGGCTCACCCCACGCCAGGCCGTGGTTGGACGCGAACCACAGGCTGTTGCGTGCCTTGTCCCAGACGATGCGGTTCACCGAGCAGAGCTTCTCGCGGTGGCCGTAACCGGGCACGGAGTGCGCGGGCGAGTGGATGTCGTAGTGCACCACGCGGAGCGTCCCGTCCGCCTGGAGCTCCACGCGGTCCGCGTCACCGCTCTTGAAGATTGCGGGGTCCTCGAACACGCCGGGGGCCTTGTAGAACTCGCTCTCGCAGTTGGGCCGGCCCTCGTAGCCGACGAAGACGGTGCCCGCGGGGCCACCCGTCACCGAGAGGACCTTGAGGTAGCGCGCTTCGGGCGCTGGGTCCTTGCCCTTCCACGGCGCCCAGGGCTTCAGGCCGTCCGCCAGGGTGTAGCAACGCAGGGCGGTGGCGCCCGGACGCAGGAGGCACAGGCCGTCCTCGCCGCCCGCGACCCAGATGTTGCCTCCCTCGTCCTGGGTGACACCCAGGACCTCGCGAGGGCCGCCCTCGGCGGTACCCCAGAAGCGCCAGTTCGCGCTGTCAGGAGGAATGGGTTCGCCGCCGCCCACGGGACCGTTCGTGCCCGCGTCGGGCTCCACCGGTGGTGGGTCCACGGGCGTCCCCGAGTCCGGAACCTCTTCACCCACGGGCGGCGGCTCCTCGCCTTCCCCCGGTGGTGGATCTCCGGGTGAGGGCGGTGGCTCGTTCTCGCCGCCAATCCCATCGTCTGTGGACGGCGGCGACTGGAGCTGCTCGCCGCCATGACAGCTTAGCAGCAATGCCAGCCCGAGTACGCCCGCCAACCACTTGCCTTGTCCAAGTCCGCTCATACCTGGGTCCGCCTCCGGTGTCTGTCTTTAGACGCGTCACTTCGCGTCCTGACTTCAGAGGCAAGCAGGGTGCCAGGGGTTGAATGGCGGGCCGTGGGGTGGGGCAGGGGAAGGCCGAGGAAGCGGCAGGGCTCCGCGCTGCCCTCACGGGGAACCCGGACGCCTCATCCTCGGGGACGTGCCGTGTGTCCGTTGGCCGCGGAGGACAGGGCGCGAGGCCTGCGCACGGGCGGGAGCGCGTCGGGGTCCACGTGGTGCGCCACGCAGCCGGGCCGGAGCCGCTCGAGCTTCCGGGCCTCCTGGAGCCCCAGGCCCGGGTTGCCGTCGAACCAGACCTCCCGCAGGTTCTTGAAGGCGGCCAGGATTTCGACGCCCTCCGCGCCCACGCGGGTCTGCACCAGCCGGAGTCTTGGGACGGCGCCGATGTCCGTCTGCTCCCGCAGCGTGTACAGCATCGCCGTGTCGACCGCACCGCCGAGCATCTGGAACTCCTCCGTCGGCGTCAGCGCGCTCAAAATCTCCATGTCCAGGAAGCGCGCGTCCCGCAGCACCAGCTCCCGCAGGTGGCCGTCGTCGCGCGTGTTGAGGCCGTAGACGAGCTCGCCCTTCAAGCCCCGGCGCTGGATGCGTCCGTCGGGGAACCAGGACGTGTACTCACCGCCGTCCACGTGCATCTTGGGTTGTCCCGACACGTACCAGCGCCGCTCGGACACCTCGGTGGCGAAGCCCCCCGCGTATTCCACCTCGGAGGTACAGTAGCCGTTGCGCGTGAAGGCATAGGCGACGCCCGTGAAGGGCCGGCCCTGGAAGAGGCGAGGGCCGTAGTCCTCGGGCATCTCCAGCAGCGCGCTGTTCACGCGCAGCCCGCCTTCGGGCAGCGGGAGCCAGTCGGGGGAGGGGCCGGTGATGACACCTTCCGACGCCGCCATCAGCGAATCCAGCGTGCCGTCGTGCCTCAAGGAATACGCCAGGCCCGAGAAGAGCGCCTTGCCGTGTCGCAGTCTGCCGTCCACGCCCCGAATCAGAAAGCTTGCTCGCATCCGTTGCATGGTCCGCTCCCATTCTCACCGGGCACGCGCCGGTGAAGGCCCCTGACACCTGCTTCGTGCCACTGGAGCGGAGGCCCGGGCAATCCAGGCAGGCGGCAAAGCGTTTGCCCTGGCCGTTCGGCGATTCCGGCTGTCTGGAGTTGGCGAACGGGATGCCCCCGGGTTGGAGGCGAGGATGGGCTACCGGATGTTCTGCGTGGTTTGCGCATCCGGCGTGCCTCGCGCCTGGGACTCCCTGCGCCGAGGCCCCTGCGTGTCCGCGTAGCCCGTCAGCTCTACATACCCGCGCCCCGTGAAGGGCTGGCCCGCGCGCGTCCCTTCCAGGCCTACCGTGCCTTCCCAGTACAGCACGCTGACGGGGAGCTCCTGGTCCGCCAGGCGCGGTGTCACGGTGAGGTCCAGGCCCAGCGAATCCGCCTGCATGCGCCAGCGTGACGGGTACTCGCCGCCACTGCGTGGGCTCTTCCAGGTGTCCAGCACCGTGAGCTTCATGTCGTCGCGGCCCACGCGCACCGCTTCACCCGTGCCTTCGGGGGGCACCCACAGGCCGGTGCTGAACGCGTCCGCCGAGCCGTCCCGGTGACGGAGCTGGTAGTACATCAGCTCGCTGCCATCGGAGAGCTGGAGCGAGAACCAATCCCAGCCCACCTGGTTCGCGCCGAGCGCGCTGGTGCTCCACTCGCGGTCCATCCAGCTGTGGCCCTTCACCGCGTACGTGCGCCCGTCCACCCGCACCGTGCCGCGCGAGGGCATGCGCGTCATGGAGTAGTAGTAGGACGCGTTGCCGCGCTCCGCGCTCTTCTGGCTCAGGCCCCGGTCGCCCTGGAGCACCGGTGGTTTGCCCGGCTCCAGGAGCAGCTCCAGTGTCACCGTGTCCGTCCGCGCGCGCAGCCGCATGGGCCAGGTGGACGGGCCCGCGCTGGCCGCTTCCCAGTCCTCCAGCCACACCTTGAAGGGTTGCGCGGTGGCACCGGACAGTCCCAGCGCCACGCGGCTGAAGCGCTCCGAGGCGTGGAATCCGCCACTGGCCACGTCCGTCACCGCGAAGTGTCCCATGTAGACCTGGCTCGCGCCCCATGCGGAGTCACGCGGCGCGGCCTCGGGGGCCAGCGCGTTGCGGAACAGGGTGAACTGGTAGCCGAAGGCGCGCCCGTCCTCCGTCTCCAGGTTGCCCGTCCAGTACCACCACTCCGTGCGGTACTCCGGATGCGGGCCGTGGTCCTCGGGGAAGTGGAAGTCCCGAGGTTCCTCCGCGCGCGCGTAGCCCTCCGTGCTGCCGCTCATGGCGCTGGCCACGGTCAGCGTGCCGCCCTGGCGCAGCGCGGGCAGTGGTTGCTCGCGGGTGATGGCCACCACCGCCGCCGCCAGTCCCACCAACACCACCGCCGTTCCCACGACGAGTCCCCGGCCGTTGCTCATGTGTCACTCCTCCCGCAGCGCCAGCGCGGGATGGGCGCGCGCCATCTTCCAGGCGGGGTAGAGGCCCGCCAACGCCGCCGCCACCAGCGCCAGCACCACGGCCTGCACCAGCGTCTGGGGCGTCAGGGCCAGTTGCAGCGTCCAGCCGAAGGACCGCTGGTTGATGACGTGCACCAGCACGTAGGCCAGCCCCACGCCCAACGGCACGGAGAACAGTCCCGCCAGCAGCCCCAGCAGCCCTGTCTGCAGCGACACCAATCCCCAGAGTTGCTCCGGCGTCAGGCCGGTGGCGCGCAGCACGGCGAACTCGCGTGCCCGCTCCAGTTGCAGCGCCATCAGCGCGCTCAGCACTCCGACGAAGGCCACGCCAATGGCGAGCAGCCGCAGCACCTGCGTAATCGTGAAGGTGCGGTCGAAGACGTCCAGGGACGCCTGCCGCAGCGAGCGGTTGGCGCGCACCAGCAGCGCCTGGGCGTCTCCGGCGCGCTCGCGCACCGAGGCCACCAGCGCATCCACGTCCTGGCCGGGCGCCGCGTACAGCGCCACGCCGCTGATGCCCCGGTCGTCGAACCAGTGCTCGTAGGTGGTGCGTGGCATCAGCAGCGTGCCCACGTCGGAGCCGTAGTCGAAGTACACGCCCACCACGCGGAAGTCGCGGGGACCCTTGTCCGTGGCCAGTCGCACCGTGTCCCCCAGTTCCACGCCCCGGTGGAAGCCGAAGGGCTCCGAGACGAGAATCGTGTCGGGCGAGGACTCCAGCTCACGCCACGCCGTCTCCGCGTCGCCCTGCTTGAAGGTGTAGGGGCGCACCGGCGTGCGCGAGAAGTCGACGGCCATCAGGTCCGTGGGCACGCCGTCCACGCGCACGTTCGCCACGCGAAGGGTGCTGCTGCCCGCGACGCCCGGCGTGCCGCGCAGCGTCTCCGCCAGACCGGGGAGCAGCGTCGCGCCTCCGCGCCGCGCCACGAGCGAGGGCGGCGAGATGAACACGTCCGCCTGGAGTGAGGTGTCCAGCCACGACACCACCGTGCCCCGGAAGCTGGACACCATGAGGCCCACGCCCACCGTGGTGGCCACCGCCACCATCAGCGCCGCCATCGCCACGGACGTGCGGCTGAGGCTGGTGTGCACACCACGCGCGGCCATGCGCCCCAGCAGACCAAAGGCCATGCCCAGCGGTCGTGCCGCCAGCGAGGACACCGTCTGCGTGGCCCAGGGCACCAGCAGCGCCGCGCCCAGCAGCACCGAGAAGAGGCCGCCATACGCGGGAAGCAGCGCCTGGGTGGGCCACCGCAGCAGCACGGTGCCCGCGGCCAGCACCCCGAGGCCCAGCAGCGCCAGCCGGGGCGCCCGTCCGCGCGACACGTCCTCCAGCGTGGACCTGCGCATCGTCGTCACCGGCGGCGAACGCGCGGCCTCCCACGCGGGCACCAGCGCGGCCAGCAGCGTGGCGCCCAGTCCCAGCGCCAGCCCCTTGAACAGGGTGAAGGGCTCCAGCGCCAGCCGCCGCACGCTCACCACGAAATACAAATCATTGAGCGTCTGGGTGACGAGCTCCACCAGCCCTCGCGCCAGCAACACGCCCAACAGCAAGCCCGCCACGGTCCCCACCGCGCCCAGCACGGCCGCTTCGCCCAGCACCAGCGCGAAGAGCTCGCGCCGGGTGATGCCCACCGCGCGCAGGCGGCCCAGCAGGCCGCGCCGCTGCACCACGGAGAACGTCATGGTGTTGTAGATGAGGAACATCCCCACCACGAGCGCCAGCAACGACAGCGCGGTGAGGTTGGTGCGGAAGGCCCGCGTCATCTGCTCCACCGTGCCCGCCCGCGCGGCGGCGCGCACCAACTCCAGGCCTTGCGGCAGCGTGGCCGCCACGGCTTGTTCCTGCGCGTCGCCGCCGGTCAGCCGCAGGTCCACGCGCGTCAGCCGGCCGGTGTGCCCTAGCAGCTCCTGCGCGGTGGACACGTCGGTGAGCACCAGGGCCTCCAGGGCCCGCGCGGTGTCCTCGTCCGCGGGCTCCAGCAGACCCACCACGCGCAGCGGCTTCTCCAGTCCTTCCAGGCGCACCGGCAGCGTGTCTCCGGTGGACAGGCCCAGGGCGCGCGCGGCGCGGGCGCTCAGCATCACCGCGCCCGGCTCGGTGAGCAGCGCGCTCACGTTCCCCACCCCCTCGCCCCGGGCGTAGTCGCGGAACGGCCCTTCCGCGAAGGGGTCCACGCCCAGCACGGTGAGCGTGCGCTTGTCGCCCACCGCCGCCTGGACGTAGCCCTCCACCACGGGCGCGGCCACGGGGGCGCCGGGGCGCACGCGCAGCGCCTGGTACACCGCCTCCGGCACGCCCGTGGAGCCGCCCAGGAGCTGGTGCGTGGCGCGTCCGGCCACCGCGTCCGTGGAGCGCTCGAAGGCGCGCAGGGCGCTGCCGCTGGCCAGGTCGATGGACACCACCACCGCCACGCCCAGCGCGATGCCCAGCAGCGACAGGGCCGTCAGCCACGGGTGGCGGCCCAGGTGGCGCAGGCTGGAGCGGACCAGCAGCCCCTTCACAGCGCCTCCTTCATCGCGCGGATGGGCGTGTGCTCCACCTCCACCAGCCGGCCGCCCTCCATCGTCAGGACGCGGTGAGCGCGGGCCACCAGGCCGGGCTCGTGGGTGACGACGAGCGCGCAGGTGTTGCCCTTCTGGGTCAGCGCCTCCAGCAGGTCCAACACCTGCCGTCCCGTGGCCTCGTCGAGGTTGCCGGTGGGCTCGTCCGCCAGCAGCAGCGGTGGTTCATGGGCCAGCGCGCGGGCCACCGCGACGCGCTGCTGCTCGCCGCCGGACAGCCGGTCCGGGAAGCTGCTGGCGCGAGTGCCGAGCCCCACCTGCTCGAGCAACGCCCGCGCCCGCGCACTGGCCTCCGCGCCGCCCTGGCCGTTGAGCTCCAGCGGCAGCCGCACGTTCTCCTCCACCGTCAGCGTGGGGAGCAGGTTGAAGGCCTGGAAGATGAAGCCGATGCGCTCGCGCCGCAGCAGCGTGCGCTCGCGCTCGTTCATCCGTCCCAGGTCGCGGCCATCCACGCGGACCTCGCCCTGACTGGCCAGGTCGATGCCACTGATGAGGTTGAGCAGCGTGGACTTGCCCGAGCCGCTGCGCCCCAGCAGCACCACGAACTCGCCTCGGCGCAGGGAGAGCCGCACGCCGGAGAGCACCTCGCGCGTGGTGTCGCCTTCGGCGTAGGCCTTCGTGACGTCGCGCAGTTCGACCAGGGGAGGGGAGTCGGGCGGGGACATGGGGGCTTCTCCATACACGGATGCCCTGTCCGTCGCTCGACCTTCAGCGCATGCCCGCACCCCACTCAGGCGCCAGCGGCGGGCGACGCGGACTCCCACCACGAGGCGCTCCGCTGCTGCGCCAGGAAGTCTCCGACCTCCGCCGCCAGCAAGGGCCCCGCCGTGTCCCGAGGGATGACGTGATACCCCTGCCGCAGCGACAGGACGCGCACCGACGGCGCCGCGGTGAGGCGCCGTGCGAGCCACCGCCCACCCTCCGGGTCCACGACGTGGTCCTGCTCCGCCACCGCCACCAGGGTGGGGCAGCGCACGCGGGCCACGTCCCGGATGGCCAGCGTCTGCAACGTGCACAAGTCACGCAGCCGGGCTACGGGAAAGGCGGGCAGCACGGGCGCTTCCGCCAGCGCCTCCGGGGCCGAGATGTCGGTGCCCGTCTTCTCCACCCACGGACGCGTCCACTCCAGGACGGGCGTGCGCGCCAGTTGCCGGACCAGGAACATGCGCGGCCCCCGGAAGCGCACGGCGGGCGCCATCAGCGTCAGCGCGCGTATCTCCTCCGGATGCCGCGCGGCCAGCTCGAGCGCCAGCAGCGCGCCCATGGACAGACCCGCCACGAACACACTCCGGTGACCCCGGAGTGCGTGCAGGGCGTGCTCCGCCGCCGCCAACCAGTCACGCCAGGTGACGTCGAGCAGGGCCCGCGGGGTGGTGCCATGGCCGGGCAGGCGCGGCGCCACCACGCGCAGTCCACGGACCGCCAGGGCCTCTCCCAGGGGGCGTACGTCCCAGGGGCTCCCCGTGAAGCCGTGCAGGAGCAGGCACGCGTCTTCGCCCCGGCCCAGCTCGAAGGGCGCCGTCTTTCGCGGGTCCATGGAGGCGCCTTCTGGGAACGGGCTCACGCCGTGACACTGGCCACGCGCGAGCGCAGGCGCTATGCCCCCTGCCTCATGGCGGACACTCCGAAGCCCCCGGACATGCAGTTGCAGATTCAGATGGACGAAGACGTGGCCAATGGTCAGTACGTCAACATGGCCCTGGTGAACCACTCCGACACCGAGTTCACCCTGGACTTCATCTACGTCCAGCCCCAGCAGCCCAAGGCCCGGGTGCGTTCGCGCATCATCACCAACCCCAAGCACATGAAGCGCCTGGTGGCGGCGATGCAGGACAACATCCAGCGCTACGAGGCGAAGTTCGGCCCCATCGCGATTCCAGAGGAAGACGGCGGCATGCACTGAGCGCCGTTTTCATCGGGGGAAACCCGCACGTCGCGTGTTTCCACGGGCGCTTCGCTGGCCTTCGGGGCCGGTGACGCGCAGACTCGGGGTCATGGTGCTGAGATTCCTGGTCCCCTTGCTCGTATCGCTCTATGCCTCTTCCGCCGCGGCTCAGTGCCTGGGGGATGGCGTGCAGCTCTTCCCCACACCGGGCTCCATCATCCCCACCAACTCCCGCTTCCTGCTGGAAGGCGTCGGGACTGCGCGCCCCCAGGTGGCCGCGCTGGTGGGGAAGAAGCTGCGGCTGGTGTCGGACAGCCACGTCGTCGAGGTGGCGGTGCAGCGCGGCTGGGAGAGCAGCCTGGGCCGCGTCACCGTCATCCTCAAGCCAGCCGGGGCCATGGAGGCGGACAAGCGCTACACGCTGCGCGTGGATGAGGTGCTGCCCAACGTGGCGCTCCTCAACGGCCGGGGCACCATGCTGCCCGAGTGGCGCACGGGCAAGGGGCCGGACACGCAGGCCCCTCGCTGGCTCAAGCGGCCCGCCGTCTCCGAGGGCTTCCTTCGCCGCACCGCGCAGGGCACCGCCCGCTTCGTGCGGCTCAACCTGTCGCTGAAGGAGGACAGCCCGGCGTACCTGGTGGTGAAGCTGGAGCCGCGCCGTCCTGGCCCCAGCGTGCAGCAGTATGTGGTGCCGGTGAGCAACAACACCGCCTTCATCGGCCATGAGGCCTGCAGCGGCACCTTCGCCATGGAGGACGGCCGCAGCTACCGGGCCCGCATCCAGGCCTTCGACGCGGCGGGGCAGATGGCGCCGGCCGTCCCGCCCGTGGACTTCGAGGCCCCGGACGAATACTCGATGCAGCAGTAGTGCGCGGGAGTTCTCCCCGGGGCCGGGAAGTTGGTGTAGGCCTGACGCGGGCGCCTCCGCGCGCCGAGCCTTCGGGAGAGCGAATGACGACGGTGGACGTTGAGAGCCTCAAGGAGCGGATGACGGGCTTCATCCGGTCGCTGCAGGACGACATCTGCGGCGGCCTGGAGCGGCTGGACGGCTCGGCGCGTTTCCGCGAGGACTCCTGGACCCGGCCGGGCGGCGGCGGTGGACGCAGCCGGGTGCTGGAGGACGGCGCCGTGCTGGAGAAGGCCGGCGTCAACACGTCCGTGGTGTACGGCGAACTGGAGGAACAGTTCGCGCAGAAGCTCCAGGGCGAGGGCCGCCACTTCTGGGCGGGTGGCATCTCCCTGGTGCTGCACCCGCGCAACCCGCATGTGCCCACCGTGCACGCCAACTACCGCTTCATCCACCAGGGCGGGAAGGCGTGGTTCGGTGGCGGCGCGGACCTGACGCCCTACTACCTCTATGAAGAGGACGCGGCGCACTTCCACCGCGTGCACCAGGCGGCCTGTGACAAGCACGACGCGGGCTACTACCCGCGCTTCAAGAGCGCCTGCGACAAGTACTTCTACCTGCGCCACCGCGAGGAGACGCGCGGGGTGGGCGGCATCTTCTTCGAGAACATGGGCGGGGAGCTGGAGAAGGAGTTCGCCTTCATCCAGGACTGCGGCCGGGCCTTCCTGGACGCGTACCTGCCCATCGCCGAGCGGCGCAAGGACACGCCGGTGACGGAGGGGCAGCGCTTCTGGCAGGAGGTGCGGCGCGGGCGCTACGTGGAGTTCAACCTCGTCTATGACCGGGGCACCGTCTTCGGACTGGAGACGCGCGGGCGCATCGAGTCCATCCTCATGTCCCTGCCGCCACAGGTCCGCTGGCGCTACGACTACCACCCCGAGCCCGGGACGCCGGAGGCACGACTGGTGGAGGTGCTGCGCCAGCCACGCGACTGGGCGAGAGAAGGCTGAGATGGCTTGGAACAAGTCGGACTGGAATGCGCCGGTTCGGAGGCGGGCCCCCCCCATCCTCGTCGTCGTCGTGCTCGCGGTGACCGCGGGCCACTTGCTGGTGACGCAGTGTTCAGGAAAGAGCCCCGCCACACAGGCGGCGCCCCCCAGCGACGCCGAGGCCCGCGTCAACGTGCTCGCGCTGTGTGACGCCGTCCAGGCCTACCGCGACGAGCACGGCGTCTACGTCTCCGCGGGCCCCACGCCGAAGGAGGTTCCGCGCGGCGGCAGGGCCGTGGCTTTCCCCAAGGACGAAACCTTTCACCGGATTGGTTTCGAGCCCGACGGAAAGGTCCACTTCCAGTACCAGGTGGTGGTGCAGGAGAGCCCCGTGGGCGAGCCCGAGGTGTCCTGCATCGCGCGGGGGGACTTCGACGGCGACGGGCTGAACTCCCTCTACCGCGTTCGTCTGGATGCCAACGGAATGACGACGCCCATCGAGGTGGAGCGCGCGGGCGAGTAGTCCGCCGCGCAACCCGGCGCTTCCGTCCACCGAAAATCAGGAAGCCGGGCCCCCCAAGCCAGAGTGAGGCATTGCCCATGTCCTCCTTCCGCATCCCCAACGTGATTGACCGTGCCCTCCGCTCGCTGGGGGGCGGTGGTGGCACCAGACGCCTCGAAGGTCCGGGCGCGCCGGGGCCTCAGCCCCAGGACTGGGGCCCGTCGGCGCAGCCGCCCCGGCCGGGGGACAACTTCCGCCCGCGATTGCCGCCGTCCCTGCATCCACCCATGGGCGGCCAGGAGCGCGCGCCGGTGAAGTCGGTGGCGGAGCTGGTGCCACCGGGCCTGGAGGACACGCCGGGGCAGGAGGCATTGGGGCAGCGCTTCGGGGCGGACGCGGCGCTGCTGGCCTCGCATCTGTCGCCTCCGCAGGTATCGGGCTCGGAGCGGGCCACGCGGCTGTGGGCGTTCTACACGGCCTACGCCACGGCGGCGGCGCGGCACCCGCCCCAGCCGGAGGCGCGCGAGGCCTTCCGCGAGGCGCTGGAGGGGCAGGGCTTCGCCGAACTGCGGGACGCGCACACCGGCGAGGACGGCGTGACGCGGGGCCTGTGGGTGATGGAAGCCCGCACGCCCGCCGAAGCCCGGACGCGAGCCGCCGAGGTGCGGCTGGAGCCGCCTCCCGAGGTGCGCCACTCCGAGGAAGCCGCAGCCCGGCCAGCCGAGCAGCCGCTTGTCCAGGCGGCCGGCGCCCGCGCGGCCACGGCCTTTCATGGCCCGGTCATGCCCGCGCTGCGTCCGCGCGACGAGGCCTCTTCATCGGAGGACGCGCAGCAAGACGGGGACGCCCAGCGCCGCCGCGGGACGAACCGCCGCCTGGGCGCGCGGATGCTGTGGAACGTGCTGCACCGCTTCCGCGCGGGGCCGGACGACGGGGCGGTGGCGGAGGGGCAGTGGGACCGGGTGACGTTCGGCGCACTGCTGGTGCTGCTGGCCATCGCGCTGGCCGTGGCGGCGCTCGTCAGCCTCTAGGCCCGTCGGCCCGTCGGCGGCGCCTTCGCCGGCGCGAATCTCCTTGGATTGTGTCCGCTTGTGCTAGGTTGCCGCACCTACTTGGCAACCGACGACCTCACTCTCGTCAAGCGCGTCCGGACCGGCGACCAGCGCGCTTTCAAACTCCTCGTCGAGCGTTACCAGCGCAAGGTGTACGCCGTTGCGTTGGGCATGCTGAAGGACAAGGAGGAAGCGATGGACGTCTCCCAGGAGGCGTTCGTCAAGGTCTACAAGTACCTGGACCACTTCAAGGGCGACTCGTCCTTCTACACGTGGCTCTACCGCATCACCGTCAACATCTGCATCGACGTCATCCGCAAGCGTGGCGGGGGCGGCGAGGTCGTGGAGTTCGACGAGAGCCAGTCCATGGACCTGTCCGAGGCCCGAATCGGCGCCCTGGGCAGCCGGCTGGGCACCAATCCCCAGAAGAGCGCCCTGCGCCGCGAACTGGCGGAGAAGATCCAGGAGGCCCTGGCCACGGTGCCGGAGAAGCATCGGGCCATCCTCCTGCTGCGGGAAATCGAGGGCATGTCCTACGACGACCTCGCTCGCACCCTGGACATCCCCAAGGGCACGGTGATGAGCCGGCTTTTCCATGCCCGGGCCAAGGTCCAGAAAATCCTCAGTGAATACCTGGAGTTGGACGAAGCGAAGAGCGGCGTGGGCAATGAGTGAGCGTGCCTCGAATATCTGAGGGACCGGCCCGTCCCAATTTTCGCAGCCCCTTCCAGCAAGCAGGTGGAACCAATGGCCGGTAATCCCGCGTGTGAGCGTTTCGTACCCATGCTGTCCCCGTACGTCGACGGAGAGCTGAGCTCCGGCGAGCGCGTCAACGTGGAGCGGCACCTGGCGGCTTGTCGGGACTGCACCGGGCGGGCGGCGGACCTTCGCGCGGAGTCCGGGCTGCTGCGAGTGGGCCTGGACATGGCCGTGGACGACGTGGACTTCAAGGACTTCACCCAGCGCGTCATGGCGCGGGTGACGCCGGACAAGCCGCCCCTCATGGAGCGGCTGAAGCTGGCAGTGTCCGAAATGTTCCTCTACCAGCGCACCGCGATGATTTCGTCGCTGGCCACCGCGGCCGTGCTGCTACTGGTGGGAGTGCCCCTGCTGACGAGCGACCGGGCGCCGGTGGGGTACGCCTCCGAGCGCATGACGGTGAAGTCCATCCAGCCCTACCGCAACGCCGAGGTGGCGCCGGTGGTGATGGAGACGGACAATGGGGGCACCATCATCTGGCTGGTGGACGAGGACTCGGACGTCCTGTCTCCCGGCGCGGAGAAGGGTGAGCGGCAGGACCAGACGGGGGTCGGTCAGCCAGACGCAAGCGGGCGCAACGGCCCCGCGCGCCCGGCCCCTGACGCCCCCAGGCCGTCGGGAGGTTCCTTGTGAGAAGACACGTGTCGTCGGGCCGGATGCTGTGGGCGCTGCTGGGGCTGGGCCTGCTGCTGCCCATGGCCGCCAGCGCACAAGACGCGAAAGTCCAGGTTCAGGTCGAGGTGGTGCTCGCCTCGAAGAAGGGCACCGAGGTCGACCCGCCCGAACTGGAGAAGATGAAGGAGCAGTTCCAGAAGCAGAACTTCAGCTTCACCTCGTTCAAGCGCCTCTCGAATGAGGTGCTGACGGTGAGCGCGAAGAGCGCCTCCGAGGTGAAGCTGCCCAACGGCGCCAACGCGACGCTGCAGTTGCAGGGCATCAAGGACGGCACGGCCACGGTGCGCGTGGCCATTCCCCGTCAGCCCACGCTGGACGTGGAGCTGGGCCGCCAGGGCGCCGTCTACCAGAAGGCCGGCAAGTACGTGGGCGGGGAGCTCATCCTCGTGCTCTCCCCTCCGGCGCGGTAGTTCCCCAGCGCCGCCTCAGGCGGCGCGGGCTTCCCCGTCCTCCTCCAGGACGATGATTTCCAGGTCCTCTTCCATCTCCAGGGGGAGGACTTCGGCGGTGTCGGTGTTCGCCTGGAGGCCCGGTGCGGGGGCCTCGGCGTGCTCCCGCTCCAGGTTGACGCGCAGCCCGTCGAACATGGTGTCGAACGCCGTGTAGATGCGGTCCACCATGGCCAGGGCGTCCGCGCGCACCTCCGGGGACAGCTGCATGGCCTCCAGCTCCGCCGCCAGCTCTTGTTCGAACATGGCGTGCTGCGCTTCGGCCTGCATGTGGTGGTCGGAGAAGTACTTCAGCCGGTCGTCCGCGCCCTGCGCCGCGCTGATGATGGCGGTGCGGCTGAAGAAGACATGGCTGGTGGACTCCAGGGCCCACAGCATGACGATGCGCAGCCGGTCATCCACCGGGCGGTACACCTCGCTGATGATGGCGTAGGCCGCGTCACGCGTCTTCACGTGCGCGCGGCCGTACATGGTGCCGATGCTCAGCGAGCCGCCCGTGAGCGCGGAGATGTCGTCCTCGAACCACTGGTCATGCCCGCCCTCCTCGGCATGGTGCCGCGTGGCCAGCGCCTTGAGGTGCGCGTCCTGGATGAAGTGTGCGTTGAGGCGAAGCACGTCCTGGAACGTCATCACCCAGAAGGTCAGGCGCGGCGCGAAGGCCATCACCTGTTCAATGGGGCGGTCCATCCGCATGTCGGAGAAGAAGGGGTGCGCTGCGAAGCGCGCCTCGCGCACGGCGATGTGTTGGAGCACTTCCTTCATGATGGACCTCCCTGGGGTGTCTGGTGATGCGCCGCCCCCGGCCCGCTGGCGGGACTCCGCTACCAATTGATGCTGTACGTGCAGGCGCTGTCGCCGCGCCGCCGGCAACTCTTGGCCTCATGTTCAATACGCACCCAAAGCGAATCCTTGGGACGGAACCGGTCGCCAATGGCTTCGATGAGCCCCAGGTCCAAGTCACACGGATAGGGGTTGTCACACACCATGCGAGCGTTTCGCTTATCCACCGGCTCGAAGCGGTAACCGCCGATGGTGCCCTTGCCGCGGTGGTTCATCCGGTACGCCATGTCCACCGCGCGCAGCCCCTTCTCCAGCGTGTCGATGTCTGGCGGGAAGTGCGCGCTGTCCGGAATCTTCCGGCCAATGGTCCGCACCGTGCTGGGGCCAATCTTGTCGAACACCAGCTGGAACGACTTCAGCAGGGCGGGCATGGGGTACCAGGCGTCCGCCTTCAGCGGCGCGATGCCGTTCTCCCCCAGGATGCGCAACGCGCGTGACTGGGCGAGCTCCATGCCGTTGACGATGGCGAGAATCGACTGGCCGATGACTTCGATGCCCTGGAACGACATGGGCTGAAGGGTCGGTGCGGTGGCGCTGATGGGAGTCTTCAATTCCATACGGGTAACGCCCTCGTGAGGAGTGACACGTATTGAAGCGGCTTTTTCCTATATTTTCAAATAGACTTACATGTCTGTAATTTTCCGGAAGATTCGATATGGGATTCCCCGTGGCGCAATAACGACCCGCGCGGTCGGTATGAAGCCAGGTGACCTGGGTTTCGCTGTGAGTGGGCGTGCGCTCACGCGGCGCGCGGGAGCGAGCATCCGTGGGCCGCGTGGGGCGGGATGCCCCAGCGGGGCAACCTGCCCCGGCGGAGTGCCCCAGCGGTCGGACGCCGTCATCAGGCCCCTGGGAAGGACTTCCGTCGGAAGCCTGCCGGGACAGGGCTGAAAAAAAGTCAGAAGTCCGGTCCCTGGGGCGGGGGGGCAGGCAACCGGCCTTCGGAAAATCGCGGGGTTGGCGCTCGGCACGCCGGTTGCTGAAGGAAGCAGCACAGGCAACCCTTTCACCCTTGGAGACGAAATCATGGCGAAGACTCAGAAGCGTGGACAGGTCATCCGTCGTGAGGCCCAGCAGATGAAGGTGTCGACGGCGAGCGCGGTGAAGGGGGCTGGCCGGAGCGCCCGCCAGG
The DNA here is from genome assembly GCF_010998615.1 of Myxococcus sp. CA023. Taxonomy (GTDB): domain Bacteria; phylum Myxococcota; class Myxococcia; order Myxococcales; family Myxococcaceae; genus Myxococcus. The sequence continues at coordinate 63,360 of NZ_JAAEAH010000047.1, forward strand.
TGCAGGTGACGCTGGGCGACCTCATCGCGGCGGCCTTCGACACGGTGGGAGGCGAGGTGAAGAAGGTGGCGCAGGTGATGTCTTCGAAGGACATGACGGTCGCCACGGGCAAGCACATCGTCTTCGTCGGCTGACACACGCCAATCCGGGGCGTGTGCGGTGCAGGAGGACCTGGCGGTGGCGCCAGGTGAGGGCGGCCGAGGCGGGGACGGGAAGGGACGCACCTGTGAGACGCATCATCAGTCCCGGACGGAATTGCTGGACGGTGGAGGAGGCGAGCGACGCGGGCGTGCTGGTGGACGCACGCGACTACTACCGGGAGCTGTACCGGGCCGCGCAGAAGGCCCGTCGCTACATCGCGATTACCGGCTGGCAGTTCGACAGCGACGTGGCGCTTCTGCGAGGCGAGGACCTTCACGAGGCGCGCGGCGAGTCACGGCTGCTGCCGATGCTGGACGAGCTGTGCCGGGCCAACCCGGAGCTGCGCGTCTACGTGCTGGCGTGGGACTTCAGCCTGCTGCTCGCCATGGAGCGCGAGTGGATGCAGCGGCTCATCTTCAATTGGACGGCGAACGGGCAGGTGTGCTTCCGCTTCGACGCCTCCAGTCCGTTGTATGGCGCGCATCACCAGAAGCTGGTCGTCATCGACGGCGCGGTGGCCTTCACCGGTGGCATGGATGTCTGTGATTGCCGGTGGGATGACCGGGAGCACCCGGTGCACTCGGAGCTGCGCTGTGACAGTGGGAGGGAACCGCACGGCCCCTACCATGACGTGCAGTCCGTGCTGACGGGGCCAGTGGTGGACCACCTGGCGGAATTGTTCGAGGCGCGCTGGGCGCACTCGGGCGGCGGTGAGCTGCGGCTGCCCAGGGTGTCTCGGGATGACGTGGATTTCACGCCGAGCCTGCCGGCACCGCCGGGGCCGGTGGCCATCAGCCGCACCTTCGGCAAGACGCTCCTCCCGCCGCAGCCCGCGGTGCAGGAGGTGGCCATGCTGTATCTGGACGCCATCGCTTCGGCCGAGCGCTTCATCTACATCGAAAACCAGTACTTCTCCTCGCGGGCCATCTTCCAGGCGCTGGTGAAGCGCATGCGGTCCCCCTGGCGGGGACGGCTGCGGATTGTCCTGGTGCTGCCGCAGCAGCCGGCGGCGCTGCGCGAACAGCTGGCCATGGGCATTGCCCAGGTGCGGCTGCTGCGCACGCTGGAGCGCGTGGCGCACGAGACGGGACATGCCTTTGGCGTGTACTGCTCCGCGGGGCACGACGCGCGCACCGGCGCGGACATCTACACGTACATCCACTCGAAGGTGATGGTGGTGGATGACCGTTTCCTCACGCTGGGCTCGGCGAACACCACCAACCGCAGCCTCGGGTTGGATTCGGAGCTGAACCTGAGCTGGGAGGCGGAGGCGCCGAACGACGCGACGACGCGCGCCATCCGCCGCATCCGCGTGTCGCTGATGGCCGAGCACGCGGGGCTGGAGGGCATGGCGGCCCTGCGTCTGCTGGCGGCCGCGGACAGCGGACTGGTGGAGTGGCTGGACGACGTGGCTGTCATGGGGCTGCGGCGCCTGCGCGTCCACCCGATGTCGACGGTGTTTGACCAGAGTCCGCTGCTCAAGTCGCTGGAGCCCGAGGAGCTCATCATCGACCCGGAGCAGTCGGTGCTGGACGAGTCCCTCTTCGAGGCGCTCCACCGCGCCGAGGACGGGCTGTTTGCCTCCGGTGTCCGCCTGCTGTCGCGCTGGCTGGTGGGCACGGGCACCGAGCGCCCGCACCGCGCCATCCTTCCCTGTGCGCAGGACGAAGGGTAGCCGCGCGCGGAGGCGGGAGGCCGTCAAGGGCCTGTCCGCCCGCCTGCCTTGGGACAGGCCCGGGGGCACGGGCACGGCCGGCGGGTTGTCCCTGCCGCGCGGGACGCCACCTTGTCGAGAGCACAACTTCTCTCACGCAAGGGGGATTCAACATGAAGCTTCCTCTCATGGCCGCAGTGACGGCGCTTGCCTTCTGGGGTTGTTCGAGCAACTCGGCGAACACGCGCGCGGATGACAGCGCCATCGGTGGTTCGGGCACGGAGACGACGGCGCCCGAGTCCGTGGACACGTCTTCTGAATGGGATGACCGCAGCGCTGGCGAGGCCGCGGACGTGACGAAAAACGAGCGCCGGGACAGGCAGGACGCGCCCACCGTCTACGACGGCGAGGCCACCGGTGGCAGTGGCCCCGGCATGGGCGCGGGCACCTCGGTGACGACGCCAGAGGGCGAGAAGTACGACGTGCAGGACGGCCCGCTCCTGGGTGGCCAGCAGGGTGAAGAGGCCCGTAAGGATGGCGTGGGCGGCTCCGGCAACATCCAGCGCGAGCCGGTGGACGGCAAGTCCGACGTCGAGGAGCTCGACGCCAGCGACGCAGAGACGTGGGAAGTGGAAGCCGACGAGGTTGAAGTCGACGGCAGCCGTTGACGCGGCGTGAAGGTCGCGCGTCGCCCGCTGACGCCAGGCGGGGGCGCGTGTGCTGACGGTCCGCAGCGGCACCCACACGCGGATGCAGTCACCTGCTTCGTCTCGCGCCATGGACAGGTAGAGTCGGGGGACGATGACTGGCGCCCCCCTCTTCGCTCTTCTCGCCCTGGTGTCCACGCAGTACGACGGCAGCTCTACCGTGGAGGAGGTGTCTTCGGAAGAGGTCCCCTCGACATCGCGGGGGGAAGGTGCCCCTGTCTCCGCCGCGCGGCTGGATGAGCCCGCGCCTCCGGGCAGTACCCACACGGGCGGCGTGGGTTTCGGCTTCAGCGGCCAGTTGGAGGTCGGTGGTCTGAGCCTTCCCTCAGGGCCTCGCGGCGGGGGGCAGGACTTCTTCGCGCGCATCTACCCCTCGCTGGGGCTGACGCACGGGGAGACCTTCGTGCTCCGGCTGGGGGCGAACCTGCGGTTGCGAGTGGTGGACGAAGCGCCCACGACCACGGAGGACTACAGCGGCGGCATGCGTCGTGAGGACTGGGATGAGCTGAGTGACCTCGGGCAGGTGGTGCGCATGCTGCGCATCGGCCAGGAGGGTCGCCCCTTCTTCCTCCGCGTCGAGCCTTTCTCCGAAGAGACACTGGGCCGCGGCTATCTCGTGGGCCGCTACAGCAACGCGCTGGCGCCGGACTATCACCCCGCGGGTGGCTCGCTCACCTTCGTGAAGGGCGCGGTCCGCGCGGAGATTCTGGCCAGTGACGTGCTCGCCGCGCGCATCTTCGCGGGCGAGGCGCTGCTGGACATCGGCCGCATGGCCAGTGACGACGCCAATCGTTTCGACCGCTACCTCATCCGGCTGTCCGCGGCGCATGACGCGGGCCGCGCGGGCGGCACCTCGCCCGACCTCACCCTTGCGTCAGTGGGCGGAGACATTGCCCTGTACAAGGGTGAGCGCCTGCGCGCGTGGGCCCTGCTGGGCGGCGGCGCGCGCTTCACGCGGGCCTACACGCCGGCCTTCGGCGGATTGCTGGGCGTGGCCTTGGAAGGACAGATGGCCAGTGGCACGCAGGTGAGCGTGACGGTCCAGGGCCGCAAGCAGGGGGGCCGCTTCCGCTTCGGTATGTTCGGTCCCGACTACGAGCTGGGCCGCTTCTCCGGCATCGGTCTGTCGGAGACGCCCATCGCGGACGAGGTGCTTCCGTCGGGCTTCGCTGGCTACGTGGAGCTGAGCGTCGCGAAGGGGAATCCCAACGAACTGCTCCTGCTGGGCAGCGTGGCGGCGCAGTACTTCGGCTTTGGCAGGACGGACACGGATGTGTCCGCTGGCTTCGAGCTGCCGGGCGGCAGGACACGGGCGCTGGCGCGCGTGGTGCTGACGGGCCTGGGAGATAGGCCGCGTTACTCGGCGGGCGTGGAACTGCGCCAGCGCATCCTCAACCACTTCTATGCCTGGGGCTCCGGCGGAACCGTTCATTTCCCACAGCCGGACGGTACGCTCGTGCGAGGTGTCACCGCGGGCGCCGGCGTCGGCGTGGACTTCCAGCGCTGAACGGCAGTGACTCGAGCGGCGAGTGGGCCTTCAGGGGCCTGCCGCCGCTGTCTTTTTGCCCGGCTTGACTACGGCTGTAGTCAGCCGTACCTTCCTCGTGACTACAGTTGTCGTCACGGGAAGGTCCATGAAGAAGCCGGTGGGAGAGCAGGAGCTGTTGGTGCTGCGGTACGTGGCCGAACACGGTCCGGCGACCGTGGGCGAAGTGGCCGAGCGCTTCGGCGAGGCGCAGGGGCTGGCGCGCTCCACCATCCTCACCGTCATGGAGCGGCTGCGGCTCAAGGGCTACCTGACACGGCGCAAGGTGGAGGGCGTGTTCCAGTACGCCTCACCCGTGCCGGCGTCGGAGCTGCTGCGGGACGTGGTGGGGGACTTTGTGCAGCGCTCGCTGTCGGGCTCGCTGTCGCCGTTCGCCGCGTACCTGTCCGATGCGAAGGACGTGTCCGACGAGGACCTGGCGCAGCTCCAGGACGTCGTGGCGCGGCTGCGCTCGAAGAAGCGGAAGGGGTAGCGAGATGGGCTCGGACTGGCTGTCGCACGTAGGGGCGTGGGCGTCGTCGGGTCTGTGGCGGGCGTCGTGGCAGGGGGCGCTTTGCGCCGTGTTGGTGTGGGCGGTGGCGAGGGCGTGGCCGAAGCTGCCGGCGTCGCTGCGAGCGGGGCTCTGGTGGCTGGTGGCGCTGAAGTTCGTGGTGGCGTTGGGATGGCTGCCTTCCCTCGCGTTGCCGGTGCTGCCCGCGTCGGTGGCTGCTGGCGTGGCGCGGGTGGAGACCTGGTGGGGCGGGAGTTCCGCGCGGGAGACGGTGCCTCGTGTCTCGGAGCCTGGGGTGGTGGACGCTCAGCGACACGTGTCTGCGGGGGAGGGCTTTGACTCCGAGATGTCCGTGGCCGAAGCGGCCACATACGGGCCCGTGCATTCTCCGCGGCGGGATGGCTCATCGTGGGAGCGCACGACCTTCGCGACGTCTGGGGCAGAGGCTGCGCGGCGTGGCGCCCTTCAGATGGGTGCTGCCGATGCGGACACGGTGGCCGGGCCTGGTGCTCCCTTTCCGTGGGGCCGCGCCATGGTGGGGCTGCTTCTGGCGGTGTGGGGGGCCGGCGTGCTGTGGCAGGTGTATGGCCATGTGAAGGGCGGGCTCGCGGTGCGTCGCCTTCGCCAGTCCGCACGCCCGTTGGTTCACCCCGGATTGGAGGCGGATGTGCGGGAGTTGTCCGCTGCCGCGGGACTGCGGCGCGTGCCGGGACTCCTTGTCTCCGAATCGGTGGCCAGCCCGCTGGCCACGGGACTGCTGTCTCCAGTGGTTGTGCTGCCCGAGAAGGCGGTGCGACGGTTGCCCGTGGCCGCTCTGCGCATGGCGCTGGCGCACGAGCTGGCGCACCTGAAGCGCGGTGACTTGTGGCTTGGCTGGGTGCCGGCGCTGGCGGAGTCGCTTTTCTTCTTCCATCCGCTCGCGCGGCGGGCGGCTCGCGAGTACGCGCTGGCCCGTGAGGAGGCGTGTGATGCCGAGGCCATCCGGCTCACGGACGCGGAACTCGCGGACTACGGCGAGCTGATTCTCGCCTTTGGAATCGCCAGAACTCCCGGCTCGGCCGCTGCGCTGGGTGCTTCCTCTCACGTTGATGCGTTGCACAGGAGGTTGAGTATGCTGGAGCATGTCGATGCCGTTCCCCCTCGAATTCGGCGCCTGTTGAGGGTGGCGCTCTCCGCCATGGGCGTCGCTGCGCTGGTGCCCTTCCAGGTCGTCGCACGGGAAGCGGGTGGTGCACCTCACCTGGCGCCCGAGTCGGCGGCGTCTGGACAGAGTGGCACCGCGTCGTCGAAGCCTGCGTCCACCACGGCCAAGAGCGCGCCGACACCGAGCGCTCGGCCCACGTCGGCACCCGCATCAGCGCCGGAGGCTCGGCCCGCCCCCACTGCGGCGGCGGACGTGCAGCCCGCACCCCGTACGGCGCAGGTACCCCGTGCGGCCTCGTCGGACGCACAGACCGGGCGCACCGTGAGCAAGCAGGGCGTGGTCGTGTCGTTCTCCACGGGCGTGACGACCTCCGAGCCCGCCCCATTGCCGCCCGCTCCGCCCGCGTCGCCCGGCTCCGCTTCGTTGCCGCCCGCCCCTCCCACCGTCGCTCTGTCGCCGTCCGTTCCCGGACCGCCGCTGGCGCCTTCTGCTCCGCGCCTTGCTGTCGTCACGCAGCGGCACATCGTGGGGGGCTCGCCGCACATCGCCGCTGTTCCGCCGACGCCTCCGTCTCCACCCACGCCTCCGTCTCCACCCACGCCGCCACCCCCTGGCGACCCGGACAGCGGTTACGTGCTGCTGACGGACGGCATGGCGATGATGAACGGCAGCACGGTCGACCTGGAGCTGGCGCGCACCTTCAAGCAGAAGGACAAAGAGATTCTCTTCGTCCGCCGCAAGGGCGAGGCGTTCATCATCCGCGACGCGGCCACGCTGAAGTCCGTTCGCGAGGCGCTCTCCTCTACCCGCGAGCTGGGCAAGGCGCAGAGCGCGCTGGGAGAGAAGCAGGGCGCCCTGGGTCAGCAGCAGGCGGTGCTCGGCCAGAAGCAGGCCTCCCTGGGCCACGAGCAGGGCGGGCTGGGACGCAAGCTGGGTGACCTGGCCTACAAGCAGTCCGGGCTCCACCTGGAGGAGTCGCGTCTGGACGCCCTGCCCGAAGCCGAGCGCGAGCGCCGCCGCTCCGAGCTGAAGAAGCAGGAACGCGAGCAGGAAGAGGAGATGAAGGCCCTGGAGACGAAGATGGCGGGCCTGGCCGAGAAGCAGTCCATCCTGAGCAAGGAGCAGCACCAGCTCAGCGAGAAGCAGCACGCCCTGCACCTGGAGCAGTCCAAGTTGAGCGAGCAGCACCAGTCCCGCGCGAAGGAAGCGGAGGCGAAGGTGCAGGGCCTCATCGACGAGGCGCTGCGCAAGGGCCTGGGCCAGCCGATGCCCACCTGAGACGCCGGTGGTGCTCGAAGGGCTGGGGAGCGCGTCATCCATGCGCTCCCCAGGGTGGGTCCTCGATACCTCCCGCCGGATGGCAGGCAGCGCCCTCGCACTTCGAGGCGAAGGCGGATGCCGCTGCGAGTATGGGCGGCGCTCGGTCCCGCAGGCGAGGACCGCACGGGCAAGGGGCTCCGTGAACTGCCCGGACTCGGCACCCCGTGGTAGATCCGGACGCATGGCTTCGACGCATGCTCAGGAAGGGGGTCGCTTCCTCCAAACGGGACAGACCCAGGACGCGGTGAAGAGCTTCCAGAAGGGGCTCTCCATTGATCCGAATGACGTGGATTGCCTCCTGGGCCTGGTTCGAGTGCATCTGAGCACCGGCGCGGCGGCGGATGCGGAGGCCGCCGTGCTCCGCCTGCTGAAGGCGAAGCCGGACCACACGGAGGGGCAGGCGCACCTCGCCATGCTGCGCGCGCAGGCGGGCAATCCAGAGGCGCTGGAGTCCCTCAAGGCGCTGGCCGCCGCGCCCACCGCGGGCTACTTCGAGCGCTTCAACCTGGGCTCGCTGCTGTTCGAGCGCGGGGACCTGGCGGGAGCGCGCGCCGCCTTCGAGTCCGTGCTCCAGATTTCCCCCGGCAGCACCCACGTCCATTTCGAGCTGGGGCGCATCCGCCTCCAGCAGAACGAGCCGGATGGCGCGGTGTCGCACTTCCTGCGGGCCGCCGAGGGCGCGCCACAGGAGGCCATGCCGCTGCTGATGCTGTCGCGGGCCCATGCCGCATGCGGCCAGCTGGGGCTGGCCATCCAGGCCGCCACGCAGGCGCTGGAGAAGGCGCGGGGTGGGCTCCAGCGCGCGGTGCTGGAGGACCTCTTCAGGCTGTACCTGTCCGCTGGCAGCTCGGATGGCGCCAAGCGCGTGGCTCAGGAGTTGCGCAAGCTGGACCCTTCCAGCATCACCTATCTCTACCTGCTCGGCTTGGCGACGATGAGCGCTGGCGCCTTCGCCGAGGCCAAGGACGTCTTCGCGGAGGTGCTACGGCAGGCGCCCGGAAGCTGGCAGGCCCAGCACGCGCTGGCGCAGATGCACCTCGCCCTGGGCGAGCGCGCCGAGGCGGTGAAGCTGCTGGAGGCGGCCGTGGCCACGGTGCCGACGGACCCCGGTCCCACCAACGACCTCGCGGTGGTGCTGATGCAGGACAACGGGCACTCGCGGGTCGCGGCGTTGCTGGCGCCCGTTCTGGGCGCGCACCCGAATGACGCGGGCACGCACCTCAACATGGCCCTGGGGACCTTCCCCGCGGACAAGGAACTCTCAGCGCGCCACGCGAAGCAGGCGCTGGCGCTGGGCGCTGAGGATGTGCGCGCGCAGGCCGAGCAGCTGTTGAAGCAGCTCGGCGCCTGATGCACCGGCGGGAGGGCGTCAGCCCTCCTCGTGCGGCTCGAAGTACAGGCGCGGGAGGATGAGTTCGCGTGCGACGTTGACGGGCCGGTTGATGCGCACGCGCCCGCGCAAGCCCCTGGCCGCCTGGAACAGCGTGCCGAGCCCATCCGCCTCCAGCGCCAGCCGCCGCGCCCGGGGCCGCAATTCCTCTCCATCCGGCGTGAGCCGCGCGACACGCGTCGAGCGCTGTATCAGCTGGCAGCCGAGCTCCGCTTCGAGCGCCGTCGAAACAGTGCGTCGGAGCGCAGCCCTTTCTCAATCCGCTCACGGCTCCCTATTCATGGACAGGTGCGGCGCACCGCCGCGTCACCGGAAAGGATTGGAGATGAGCACCTCGAAGAACATGCCCGTGGCTCTCATCACGGGGGGAAGCCGTGGACTGGGGCGGAACATGGCGCTCAAGCTGGCGGCCCGGGGCACCGGCATCATCCTGACGTACCGCACCGGCGCGGACGAAGCGGCGGCGGTCGTGAAGCAGATTGAAGCAGCAGGCGGCAAGGCGGTGGCGCTCCCGCTCGACGTGGGGGACACGCGGGGCTTCGGCACCTTCGTGGAATCGGTGCGGACGGAGTTGGGCCGTCACTTCGGGCGCGAGCGGCTGGACTTCCTGGTGAACAACGCGGGCATGGGCATCCAAGTCAGCTTCGCGGAGACGACCGAGGCCCAGTTCGACGCGCTGATGAACGTCCATCTCAAGGGGACGTTCTTCCTCACGCAGCGGCTGTTGCCGGTGCTGGCGGATGGGGGGCGCATCCTGAACATCTCCTCCGGGCTCGCGCGCTTCACCTTCCCTGGCCACGCCGCCTACGCGACCATGAAGGCGGGCGTGGAGGCGCTCACCCGGTACCTCGCGAAGGAGCTGGGACCCCGGAGGATTTCCGTCAACGTGCTCGCGCCGGGCGCGACCGCGACGGACTTCGGGGACGGCGTCGTCCGTGACAACCCGGAGCTGAAAAAGACCCTGGCCGCCCAGGTTGCGCTCGGCCGTGTGGGGCAGCCCGACGACATCGGGGATGCGGTCGCCATGCTGCTGTCGCCGGAGAGCGCGTGGGTGACGGGCCAGCGCATCGAGGCCTCGGGCGGGATGATGCTCTGACGGCGCACGCTCCAGCGTCCTTGGGCAAGGCCGGAGCGCTGAAGGCCCGTGCTCAGCGCTTCAGGCGGAGGATGACGTCCTTGTCCGGGCCGCAGTCACCGCGTCCGTCGCAGTTGCTGGTGGTGACGTAGAGGTGGCCATCCGGCCCCATGATGACCTCGCGCAGCCGGCCGTGGGTGTTGCGCAGGTACACTTCGTGCCTGGCCACGCGGCTCGAATCCGGCGCGAACTCCACGCGCTGGAGGTGGCGTGAGCCCAGCGTGCCGATGAGCAGCGAGCCCCTCCATTCGGGGATGGCCGTTCCGGTGTAGATGGCGGCGCCGCCTGGGGGCATGGCGTCCTTGTAGGTGATGGACGGTGTGATTTGCCCCTCGCGCGTCTCGCACGAGTAGATGCCGGGCCAGCCCAGGTTGTCACCGCGGCGGGCGACGCTGACCTCGTCGTGTCCCCGGCGCAGCGTCTCGCCGCTGGGGCCGTGGTCCACGATGTACAGCGTGGAGGCGTCGCGCCAGTCGAAGGCCTGGAGGTTGCGGATGCCGGTGAGGAACGCGGGCGAGCCAGGGATGGGATTGTCCTGGGGCACCGCTCCCTCGGGCGTGAGGCGCAGCAGCTTTCCGGCCGGGTCGTTCGCGTTCTGCGAGCGGTCCGGGTCTCTCGCGTCACCGGTGCCCGCGTACAACATGCCATCTGAGCCGAAGCGCAGGCGCCCACCGTCGTGATACTTGGCGGAGGCGATGCCGCCGAAGATGACGCGCTCATGCGTCGCCGTGGTGTGGTCCTCCGACAGCGTCCACCGCTCGATGCGGTTCTCCTCGGTGCCGCCCGCGTCCGTGGTGACGTAGATGTAGAACTGGCGGTTGTTCGCGAAGTCCGGATGGGCCGCGATGCCGAGCAGGCCGCCCTCCGCGGCGTCCGCGACGGGCACCGTCGCCACGGGCCTCGGCTGGAGGACGCCGTCCTTGAGCAGGCGGATGCGGCCCGGGCGCTCGGTGACCAGCGCGTCGCCTCCGGGGAGCCACGCGATGCCCCACGGCGTCTCCAGGCCCCGCGCCACCACCTCGACGTTGAAGGGCACGGTGCCGTCGGCGCCCCAGCCTTTCTCTACGAGGATGCAGTCCTGGGGAGACGCGGTGCCTTGCGCCTGGCTCTTGCGGCAGGCGGAGGCGGACAGGGCGAGCACCACGAGAGCGGGGAGGAGCGTCAAAGAGGCGCGCATGAGCGGATTAATGTCCGCGAGCGCGTGGATGCGCCAGCCTCCCGGGCACGGAGCGTCCAGGGACGGACGCACGTGCCGGGCTGCTTGCTTGGGACCTGGAGGCAGGCCCGGCGTCAGTGGTCCGCGTAGCGTTTCTCGCCGGCCTCCACGCGCGTGGCGAGCCGGTTGCCGCGCGGAGGCAGCGGGCAGGTGGCGAACTTCGTGAATGCGCAGGGCGGATTGTAGGCCCGGTTGAAGTCGAGCACGACGCGCCCGTCGGTGGGCATGTCCGCGGAGAGGAAGCGGCCCGCGCCGTAGGTCGCGTCGCGGTTGGTCTCATCCGCGAAGATGATGAAGAGCTTGCCCGAACCGTCCTCCACGGGCGTCAGCCGGTGCTCCTTGCCCGCGACCGTGAACACGAGCGTGCCGGGGGCCTTCATCTCGTCGATGGTTCCCAGCACGTTGGGGACCTGCAGCATCCGAGGCGTCTGCGCGGGCTCGAAGCGCGCCTCGATGCGCCAGTCGTTGCTCGCCGGGTACGTGGGGATGCCCTGGAACTGCTTGCGCGCCGCCGCGCCGGAGTCCCTCACGCGGACGCCCAGCTTGTCGCCTCGGAGGATGAGCTGGAAGCTGACGTTGCCGAGCTTGAGCACGTCCGGCGTGCCCTTCTCGTCCGACTGGAGCGCGCCGCCCGTGAAGGGCTGGCCGTTGCGGGTGAAGGTGACGCCGGGAGCGGGCTGGAAGCGCGCGGTGTTGCCCTGCCGAGTGAAGGTGCCCAGCTTCGCGGGCGTGCCCGCGGGGAAGTCCAGGTCGCTCTCGGGAGCGGAGCCCGCTGTCTGCTCGCCTTCCTTGAGCCAGAACAGGCCCACGAGGGTGAGCCAGCCGTCCTCCGCCTGGAGTCGCTGGACGCGCTGCTCGTGCCAGGTGCGGGTGGACGTCTGCAAGTCATCGGCGGTGGGCGCGGGGGGCTGGGACATGTTCTGGGG